>NZ_CP039456.1:0-600000 GCF_006974145.1 Changchengzhania lutea
GGTTTCACTTACAAAGGAATTGGGAGAGAAAGCCAAATTGGTTTACATTATTAAAATGGAAAACACATATGGTAACAAACAACCTTTTACAGAGCGTATTCCAAGCACGAACAGAAGTGCCGTAAAATCTCAAGATGTCGATATTCCATTAAACAATAAAAATCCTGAATTACGCAACCCGTTTGTAATCCCTGGCATTAGAAATGTTAAAATTGAATCTCAGCTAAATCCTAATTATAGTTTTGAAAACTTTCTAGAAGGTGATTCAAACCGATTGGCAAGAAGTGCTGGTTTAGCAGTAGCAGCCAAACCTGGAGGAACTTCTTTTAATCCATTACTTATTTTTGGCGGTGTTGGTTTGGGAAAAACACATTTAGCACATGCTATTGGTGTCGATATAAAAGACAAGTATCCAGAAAAAACAGTGCTTTATATTTCAGCTGAAAAATTTACACAGCAGTATATTGACTCGGTAAAGAAAAATAACAGAAATGATTTTATCCATTTCTATCAAATTATTGACGTTTTAATTATTGACGACGTTCAGTTCCTTTCGGGAAAGACTGGAACTCAAGATGTGTTCTTCCATATTTTTAACCATTTACACCAAAATGGAAAACAGGTTATTTTAACAAGTGATAAAGCACCTGTAGACATGCAAGATATTGAGCAGCGCTTATTATCGCGCTTTAAATGGGGGCTGTCGGCAGAATTACAAACACCCGATTTTGAAACCAGAGTATCCATCTTAAAAAACAAACTATATCGTGATGGTGTTGAAATGGAAGAAGATATTATTGAATACGTTGCAAAACATATAAAAACCAATGTTCGCGAATTAGAAGGCGCTATCATTTCATTAATTGCGCAATCATCTTTCAATAAAAAAGAAATCACCATTGATTTAGCACGCATCATTGTAGAGAAGTTTGTTAAGAATACCAAGCGTGAAGTTTCTATAGATTATATTCAAAAAGTGGTATCAGACTATTTTCAAATGGATGTTGATACATTACAATCTAAAACCAGAAAACGACATATTGTACAGGCGCGACAACTCGCTATGTTTTTTGCTAAAAAATTCACAAAAGCATCCTTAGCAAGTATTGGTTCTCAAATTGGTAAAAGAGATCATGCTACGGTATTGCACGCTTGTAAAACAGTGGACAATCTGTCTTCTACAGATAAGCAATTTAGAAAGTACGTTGAAGATCTTACAAAAAAATTATCTGTTTAATATCCTATTATAATGACTAAGATTCTTATGGTTTGTTTAGGCAATATTTGCCGATCACCATTAGCTGAAGGCATATTAAAATCCAAACTTTCACAAGAAAAATTTATAATTGACTCAGCTGGTACAGCTAATTATCATACTGGGAATGCTCCAGACAAACGCTCCATAGCCGTCGCCAAAAAGTACGGTATCGATATTTCAACATTAAAAGGACGCCAGTTCAATACATTGGATTTTGATGCTTTCGACATTATATATGTGATGGATCAATCAAACTACAATAATGTGGTGTCGTTAGCTAGAAATGAAGATGATAAAAACAAAGTCAAGTTTATTCTTAATGCCACCTATCCCAATCAAAATCATAGTTTACCCGATCCTTATCATGGAGGTGATGAAGGTTTTGAGAATATTTACAAATTACTAGATGAAGCTTGTGCTAAAATTGCGAACCAATTAAGCTAGCACCCATATTTCAAAATTATATTAGTATTTTTATCTTTCAAAATAAATCAGTAATTAGAGTTTATGAATTCTGTTTCAGGAAAATTATTTCTTATTCCAACCACATTAGGCGACAATGAACCATTAGAAGTGTTGCCGCTTTCAGTTAAAAAGGTGATTGAGGACGTTAATGTTTATATTGTTGAAAATGAAAAAACGGCTAGAAAGTTTATTAAAAAAGTGAGCAAAAAAAAGCAACAATCTACTTTAACACTTCATGTCTTAAATAAATTCACTGAAGAATCTGAACTGCCTACTTTTTTAGAAACCTGTTTAAACGGATACAATGTAGGTCTATTATCGGAAGCGGGTTGTCCTGGAATTGCAGATCCTGGTGCCGATATTGTAAAATTAGCACATCAAAAAAATATTAAGGTAATTCCCTTAGTTGGCCCCTCCTCTATTCTAATGGCTATGATGAGTTCTGGAATGAATGGTCAAAACTTTGCTTTTAACGGCTACCTGCCTATTGATAAAGATGAAAGAAAGCGTGAGATAAAAAATTTAGAACGTTTATCTTTTGAAAAAAAACAATCTCAAATTTTTATTGAAACCCCGTACAGAAATAATAAAATGCTTGAAGATTTAAGTAATGTTCTAGACAATAATACAGACTTATGTGTGGCCTGCGATATCACATTAGCCACAGAATATATTAAAACACAAACTGCTAAGGCATGGAAACAAACAAAAGTAGACCTTCATAAAAGGCCTACTATATTTATTATTTATAAAAGTTAGAGCGGACTAGACTGCCTTCGCTTTTCTATTTGGTTTTACAAACGACGTGTCGTAACCAGAAAATCGTTTCATATAATAGTGAACGGTAGTTCCAAAGCCATCTGCAAAGTTATCAATGCCGTAACTTCTCAAGTACTTTTTCACACTCCCTGGACCAGCTAAATGAGCCGCAGCTAAAATACCAGACTCGGTGATAACAATACCATTAATTCGCTTTCCAACAAAATTTTTGATATCCCTGCGTAAAATCCATTTATTCCGTTCGGCATTGGCAATAAACGCCTTTTCTTGAAGCGCAGGATTATTTAAGAAGTTTTTAGGATTATGGATACCAATCATTTTAAGGGTTTCCTTTCCAAATTGATATTTACCAAGATACCCGAAATTATTAACTGTAAAATAATTACCTCTAGATTCTTTAAAAGCCAAGGCCTCTTTAAAACCAACAAATGTTTTGCCTAAATACGGTGAAAACAACTCTTCTGTATCGTTAGATGCTAAAAGCGCGTCACTATAATCGGACTCATCACTTACCGTATAATTAAGTTCTAAACCTTGTGTTGAATATTTACTTAAATCTAAAGTTTCATTAGATGAAAGCGATGCATATAATAATACACATATTGTAAGCGCTGTAATTACGTAACCTCCAATATTTTTTATCATAATTTTTTTAAATTCTTTAAGCAAATGGCATGCCATAAATGCTTTAAAATTTGAGCGTGCAAAATTAGGCTTTTTTTTAATTAATTCAAAATTAATCGTTTATGTGCTTATTTTAATAGTAGAATAGATGAACAACACTGCCCTTTTCACCGATTTCGAGGGTTGGAAAAGGCACTTTAATCATGTTGAAAATATTAAAAACCGACTTCAATAAACGTGATTTTGTTTTAACTTTTGTCAAATCTACGTCTAAACTTAAATAAAACTGACGATATCTGGCATAACTTGTTAA
Source organism: Changchengzhania lutea (assembly GCF_006974145.1). Lineage (NCBI taxonomy): Bacteria > Pseudomonadati > Bacteroidota > Flavobacteriia > Flavobacteriales > Flavobacteriaceae > Changchengzhania > Changchengzhania lutea. Next base: position 3,441 of record NZ_CP039456.1, read on the forward strand.
CACCTGATTGTCAACATCTTTCCTGCCCGCCAGCATGCCTTCTGCACCATAGCCTAGGGCTACGTTTAACCATCTGGGAATTTTACTATTTTTAAAAAAAGCATGTAAATTAACACTCAGCCAATAGGTTTGACCGTTATAGTCTTTAAGCAGTTCTTCAAGCAACCCATCCCCCAATTTATCAGGTCTTAAATCTGCATATTTGGTTTGATGAAAAGAATATTTTAGAACGATGCGCTGTTCTTTCCAAAGAAGTTCTTGTCCAATATACAATCCCGTTCCAGAAGCATTAGCAACAACATCACACCACGAGAACCCCCATTCCTTTGAGTAACCATCCAACACTTCTACAGCAGTTAAAAACCCAAATCCTAAAGTAGCTCCGTAAATAAGTTGATTTTTATGGCTTGAACCGCTCCAGTTTAATAATTGCGCACCAAATCGACCGACTTGATAAGCTGCAAAAACATGACCTGCTTTATCCATTTGAAGCCACTCATCATTGTCATTTACTGTCTGAAAACTAGAGCGTTCAAAATCGGTATACCACAGCTCATTTAACCCAATTAGTGCGGTAGTTGCCAAAACGGCTTCCGAAATAAAAACGGCATTTTGACGCGGCATGTGTAGCGTATCACTAGGTTTTAAAAAGGCACCTAATTTTGATTGCGAAAAGGATACTAAGGATATTAAACCAATTAAGAGTGTATATTTAATATCAAGTTTAGTCACTATTTATTAATGCCTTGAGAATTTAAATACGCATGGTATTCCCTAGCTTTCACATTATGTTCTGATAATGTTTTAGAAAATTTATGATAGCCTAAACGTTGCGCATCTGCTACAAAATATAAATAATTATGCTTTTCATAATTGAGAACCGCATCTATAGCAGAAATGTCCGGCATAGCAATAAGTCCCGGTGGCAACCCTCTATTTGTATATGTATTGTATGGTGAATTTATAGATTTATGGCTATTTAAAACCCGTTTAATAATCGTGTTTTTATACTGTGGTAATTTATAGGCAGCAAACTTTAAGGTAGGATCTGCTTGCAAAGGCATCCCGATTTTGAGTCTGTTCATGTAAACGCCTGCTATTCTAGGTTGTTCACTAGCCTGTTTTGATTCTTCGTACACAATAGATGCCAGTGCAATGACTTCATCTTGTGAGAAACCAATGGCTTTAGCTTTGCGTTTTCTTGAATCGGACCAGAACCGGTTGTATTCTTTTAACATTCTGCTTCTAAAAGTCTCTGCAGAACTATTCCAGAAAAACTCATAACTATTAGGTATATACATCCCTAGGGCTGTCGCTTCGCTGAAATTATTCTGAGATAAAAAACCGGAATCAGTCATAGCAGTTAGCAATGACAGACTATCTGCTTCAATTTGTTGCGCGACACGACCCGCTAATTTCTCAAGAGATTCTTGATTGTTAAACGATATGGTTAATGGCAAGTTTCTACTTCTAATAGAATTTATAATAGCGTTATTGTTCATGCCTTTTGTAATCTCGAATCTACCCGCCTTAATATTACTGACATACTTTTTCTGTTTTGCTAAAGCATCAAATTTATCGATATCTTTAAGTAAGGGCTCCAATTGTTCGCGAACACTATCATACGTATCATTAGAACTTACATAAATATAAGCACGCTCATTATTAAAAGCGGTGTTGGATACAAACATGGTAGTATAAACAAAATAGGAAAAATACGCAGCAACCACTAAACCAAGTAATGCAATGCCAATTAAAATTTTTTTGATGTACATTTAATTATTAATTAATTGAAATAAATATTCATTTTTATAGGAACCATTCACATAATTCCATTGTTTTTTAAGGCCTATCTTTTCAAAGCCCTGATTTTTGAACAGTTTTAAACTCGCTTCGTTTTCTTCAGAAATATTACAATACAATTGGTGCAAACCTAAATGGGCAAAACTATAATCGATTAAAAGTTTTAGGGCTTCACTGCCATTCCCACGTTCGCGATTGCTTTGGTCCTTAATAAGGATGCCAATACCAGCACGACCGTTCTTAAAATCAAAATCAAAAATATCAATCATCCCCAAAGGTTCTTCACTATAATTTGAAATCACCAAACGCAATTGTTTTACCTCAAAAATATCTTTATGAGCATGTTCGAGATACTGCTTTATAAGGTATTTGGAATATGGGGTTTGCGTACTGCTAATTTCCCAGATAGACTCATCATTTTCAATAGTATGGATAAAGTCTAAATCTTCAGGTTCTAAAGCACGTAAGTAGATATGTTTTCCTTTTAGTGTTATCATATTGTGCCTGTATACACCAATTGCGCCGGACCAATAAGCCATATGTTTTTATAGGTTCCATTCTCAAAATCAAACGACACTTTAAGTGCACCGCCTTGAGTATTAAGCGTGATCTCATTAGCCTCAGTTTCATCCAATGTATGCATGGCCAATGCCACGGCAGTAACACCTGTGCCACATGACAAGGTTTCATCTTCAACACCGCGTTCGTAGGTTCTTACTGCAAAAGTGGCCGCTGCTATTTTTTTAACAAAGTTCACATTACTTCCCGCATCATGATATGGTGCGCCATATCTAATTTTAGAACCTGCTTCTTTAACATCGAAATTTTCCAAATCGTTTTCAAACTGTACGTGATGTGGCGAGCCTGTATCTAAAAATACATGGTTTTCGAATCTATCGACTGCATCCACATCCTTCATTTGCAAACTCACTATGTCATCTGAAATCTTCGCATGGTGCAGACCATCAATGGCTTCAAAAACGGCATGATCTGTTATAATACCCATTTGTTTGGCAAATGCCACCAAACACCTACCGCCATTGCCACACATGGAACTTTCGTTGCCATCTGCATTATAATACACCATTTTAAAATCTAAGCTACTGTGATTTTCCAATAGAATAAGACCGTCTGCGCCTATGCCAAAACGTCTGTCGCACAAGTGCGCAATCCGTTTGGTATTATTTTTGTTGAAATTTTGTTGACGATTATCAATCATCACAAAATCATTTCCCGTTCCTTGATATTTATAAAAACTTTGCATCATAACTTATGACAAATATATAAATATTAAAGCGTTTTACAGGTTGTTAAATCGTCGTTAAAGTTGAATTTAAAATTCAATAATTAATTAATTTTAATCGTTATTTAAATTATACTTAAACTGAAAAATTATGAAGAAGATTTTAACACTGGTATTGGTTTCGGCATTGGGTGGAGTTTTAACACTTGGCGCTTACAAACTATTCTTAGAAAATGACAATCAATTGGTGGTCACCCAAACTACTCCTAGCTCCACCTTTTTACCAACAAGTAATGTGAATGCTGTATTTGGATCTATTGAGAATCCGGATTTTACATTGGCAGCCGAAAATAGCATCAATACCGTGGTGCACGTTAAAAACCTAACACTTAGTTCTGGACAAATGACTATAGAAGATTTGTTTTTTGGCCGTCGATCCCAACGTGCGCAGTTAGGCACAGGCTCTGGGGTTATCATAACTCCAGATGGCTATATTATTACCAACAATCATGTTATCAATAATTCCCAAGAATTATCGGTAACCTTAAATAATAACAAAACCTATGAAGCTAAAATTATAGGTGCAGATCCAAAAACAGATATCGCACTTTTAAAGATTGAGCCAGATGAAGACTTACCATTTGCTACGTTTGGAGATTCAGATGATGCAAAAATTGGAGAATGGGTGCTTGCCGTAGGCAACCCCTTTAATTTAACCTCTACCGTTACTGCAGGTATCATCAGCGCCAAATCCAGAGATTTATCCGGAACGTTTTCGCAATCTTTTATCCAAACGGATGCGGCCGTTAATCCAGGTAATTCGGGTGGTGCCTTGGTAAATACGAATGGTGAACTAATTGGAATCAATACCGCTATTTCTTCTCAAACGGGTTCTTACGTGGGCTATTCTTTTGCTGTACCAAGTAATATTGCTAGGAAGGTCATTGAAGATATCATGGAATACGGCAATGTGCAAAATGGGATTCTGGGTATTAATGGAGGCACATTAAATAGTGCTGCTGCCGAAGAAATTGGCATTAGTGATACCGAGGGAGTATATGTAGATACGGTGATTGAAGATTCGGGCGCCGAAAAAGCGGGTATCAAGAAAGGAGATATTATTAAGGAGATTGATGATATTAAAGTATCCAAATTCTCAGATTTAACAGGACATTTAAATGCAAAACGCCCTAAAGATGTGGTCTATGTCACCGTGTCTCGCAATGGTGCCATAAAAACCATTCCGGTAACTTTAGAAAAAAACGAAACCTTTAGTATGCCTTTAGTGGGCACCATAAAAAATGCCAAACCTAAAGAGCTTAAAAAATACAAAACGGCCAACGGTGTAAAAATATATCAGCTAAACAAGAAATATGCTGAATACTGGAATCGTAATGGCATTAAAGAAGGCAGTATCATTACCGCCATTAATGACGAAAAAGTGAATAATATCGACGATGTGCAAAACATTATTAAAAAACAATCGGCTTCAGAAAGCTTACGCATTGAATTGATTAATGCCAATGGTGAAAAAGAGCGTTATAATTTTAAATAGTGAATAAATCCCTTGCTGATAACCCCTCAAAATTTTAACTTTTTTGAGGGGTTATTTTTTTATTCAAATACGCTACGAAAACGTTTGAAATATAGTATTTTTGCCAAAATTTTCACAACAACTAAACTATTTTAACAATGAGTTCCAATGCTACTTATGAAAAAGAATTAGCCTTTCAAGCCGATCGTCGAAGAGCAACCGTAGAGTTTATTAAAATTGTAAGCGATTTATGGTACGACAAATCTATTGAATTGGTTATTTTCAGAAATCAATTGATTGACCGGAACGTGAGTCAGATTTTAAGCCTCCATGAATATGCTGGCAAATTTGTACAAAAACCCATATCTATTTTTGATTCTGTAGAAATTGCTCAAGCCATTAAAACGCTTGATGTTCCACCGGCCAAATTAGATATTGGTAAACTTACTTTTGAATATCATTTAGAAGATAACAAACATAATAACGCCACAGCTTTTGTATCATCAAAACTAAAAGATGCCAGCAAAAATGGCGAAATCGAACCTAAAGACGTCATACTTTATGGCTTTGGAAGAATAGGCCGATTAGTAGCGCGTGAACTTATGACTCGTACCGGAAAGGGCAGTCAGCTACGCTTAAGAGCTATTGTGACCAGAGGTGCTATCGATGAAAAAATTCTTGAAAAAAGAGCCTCCTTGTTACGCTATGATTCTGTACATGGTGATTTTCCAGGAACGGTATCTATCGATGTTAAAAAAAGTGCATTGATAGTCAATGGGACGACAGTGAGTATCATTTCTGCCAACGCTCCAGAAGATATAGATTATACGAAGTACAGCATCAATAACGCCTTAGTTATAGATAATACGGGCGCTTATAGAGACCATGAGGCATTAAGCAGACATTTAAAATCTAAAGGCGTTGATAAAGTATTATTAACGGCTCCAGGCAAGGGAGTTCCTAATATTGTGCATGGTGTCAATCACGCTGAACACAATCCAGACACGGTCGATATTTTCTCAGCAGCCTCTTGTACTACCAATGCCATTACACCAGTTTTAAAAGCTGTTGAAGATACTTTTGGTGTGGTAAGTGGGCATTTAGAAACCATTCACGCCTATACCAACGATCAAAATTTGGTTGATAATTTCCATAGTAAATACCGTCGTGGTCGTGCAGCAGCTTTAAATATGGTCATTACCGAAACAGGAGCTGGTAGCGCAGTTGCAAAAGCGCTGCCAAGTTTAGAAGGGAAATTAACGTCTAACGCCATTCGGGTGCCTGTACCCAATGGATCTTTAGCCATTTTAAATTTGAATTTAGAAAAAAAGACCTCGCTGAATGGCATCAACACCATTTTGAAAAAATATGCCTTAGAAGGCAATCTGGTAGAGCAGATTAAATATGAACTCAGCGACGAACTTGTATCGAGTGATATCGTCGGGAGTTCTGCACCATCTATTTATGATAGTAAAGCCACCATTGTAAGAGCCGATGGGAAAAATGCCATCTTATATATATGGTATGATAATGAGTATGGCTATAGCCATCAAGTGATTAGATTAGCAAAATATATTGCAAAAGTAAGACGCTTTACGTATTATTAAAATTTAAAAATCTAAAGTAAAATATTGAACGTATATACCCTAGCCTCACTTTGTGAGGCTTTTTCTTAAATATTACTTTATTAATACACAATATTTTATAACTTCGTAAAACCTAAGACAACCTTTTTTAAACGAATCCTAGATGAAAATTATTAAAAACCTCTTTGTTCTAACCCTACTATTTTTAAGCATTTTTAGTGCTTCTGCACAAACCAAAGCTGAAAAAGATAACTTATCCCTAAACAGTGGCACAATAGACAATCAATTTGAATTTGTTATCAGACGCTCCAATAACTATCAAGATTACAAGGTTGTAAAAAAGAACTGGCTTTATATGCTTAAAGCACATACGTTAGACTCCTTAAAAGCAGTTCATAAAGACCTTACCGATACGCAATTGGTGATCGAAAATCAAGCTAAGGAAATCTCAGATTTAAAATCGAATCTTACCAATACCCAAACCAGTTTAGATCAAACCAATACAGAAAAGAACAACATGGCACTATTTGGTATGCAGATGAGCAAGACCAATTATAATGTTTTAATGTGGACTATTATTGCGGCATTATTGGCCTTATTAATATTCTTTATATATAAATATAACAATAGTAACGCGGTGACCAAAGATGCCAAACATGCTCTTTCTGAAATAGAAGAAGAGTTTGAAGAACACCGAAAAACAGCTTTAGAACGTGAGCAAAAAGTAAGGCGCCAGTTGCAAGACGAAATCAACAAGCAAAAAGGCCTTTAATTAATCCATTTAAAATCCCTAAAAAAATCTGTAATTTCACCTTACAGATTTTTTTATATGATCCTAATTCTGGCCACCATAACACACTTGGAAGATGTAGTACCGCTCTTTGATGGGTATCGTGTGTTTTACAGGTAAACCTCTAACCATGGTGCTATTCGTGACTTTTTAAAAGAACGGCTTACCAAACAAGATTCCGTAATTTTTATCACCTATCAAAATAATGTAGCCGTTGGGTTTACACAGCTGTATGTGTTATTCTCTTCTGTAAGTTTGTCGCCCATATATGTTTTGAACGATTTATATACACATCCCGATTACCGCGGAAATCAAATAGGCACCACTCTAATTAATCAAGCAAAAGCACAATGTCGAGCAAAAAACTATAAAGGTTTGATTATTCAAACCGAGGCGACCAATCCAGCATAGCATTTATATAAGCGTGAAGGCTTTGTAAAAAACACCAATTTATCTTTTTTCTGGACAAATGTATTGATAAACACATCCAAAGATCCATAAAAATCCTTCCTCAAAATAACCAACAATTAAATTATCTTTGCCAATATAATCTATAGCCATGCGCATCGATATCATTACCGTATTACCGGAATTACTTAAAAGTCCGTTTGAAGCCTCTATTTTAAAACGTGCTATCGATGCTGGTTTGGTAGAGGTCCATTTTCATAACCTTCGCGATTATACTACAGATAACTATAAATCTATTGACGACACCCAATTTGGTGGTGGTGCCGGCATGGTGATGATGGTGGAGCCTATTGATAAATGTATTTCCGCCTTAAAAACGGAACGTGATTACGACGAGGTGATCTATATGACCCCAGATGGCGACACCTTAAAACAAGGCATGGCGAACCAATTATCCTTAAAGGAAAACATTATTATTTTATGTGGCCATTATAAAGGGGTGGACCAAAGGGTGCGGGACCATTTTATAACGCGAGAGATTTCTATTGGCGATTATGTCCTGTCTGGTGGCGAATTGGGCGCTGCTGTGTTATGCGATGCCGTAATCCGATTGATACCTGGCGTTTTGGGCAATGAAACCTCTGCCCTAACCGACTCCTTTCAAGATGGTTTATTGGCACCACCTATTTACACCAAACCCCGAGACTATAAAGGTTGGAAAGTCCCCGAATTGTTGTTTGGTGGCAACTTCCCAAAAATAGAAAAGTGGCGCGAAGAGCAGGCGTATTTGAGAACCAAAGCACGCCGTCCTGATTTGTTGGAGGAGTAGCGTCATTGCGAGGCACGAAGCAATCTCTTAAAATGAACTCCAATTTAAAAAGATTGCTTCGTCCTACGTCCTCACAATGACAGGAAGTTTAAAGAATAAAGTAGATTACCACGACGTTTCTCGCAATGACGGTTTTATTTAAGTATTTTCAAGTCGTGCCACTTCAGAATAACAGCAAAATTGGAATTAAAACGAGCGCAGCAAGTAAACCCGTGTTAAGGATAGCAGCGGCATCCTTTTGTTTCCGCTTTTAGGAACAAACGATATAGCGGATAGCCTGACCTGAATGGGAACACTAAAAAAAAATAAATAAACTATTGTAGATAATGAATTAATACTTATTTTTGCAGCCAATTTCGGGTTAACCTCTGGCGAGAATCGTGAATGTTGTTCTGGATTAACAATTATATAAATTTAAAGATATGGAATCTTTAGTAAAATTTGTTCAAGACGAATTTGTAACAAAAAAGGAATTTCCAGTATTTGCAGCTGGAGACACAATAACGGTTTACTACGAAATTAGTGAGGGCAGTAAAACCCGTACTCAGTTTTTTAGAGGTGTTGTTATTCAAAGAAGAGGATCTGGATCTTCGGAAACTTTCACAATCAGAAAAATGTCTGGTACTATTGGTGTAGAGCGTATCTTCCCTGTAAATTTACCTGCATTACAAAAAATAGAAGTTAACAAACGTGGTAAAGTACGTAGAGCTCGTATCTTCTACTTTAGAGGTCTTACTGGTAAAAAAGCCAGAATTACTGAGCGTAGACGTTAATACAACATACTGTATAAACAGTGACTTAAAAGCCTTGAGACATCTCAAGGCTTTTTTTATTAACTTTTGTTAATAAGTACGGTTCATAACCCGTTGATATCTAAGGCTCTAAAAAATTTGTTTTATTCGATTCTTGTTATATTTTAGCAGAAGAAATAATAACAACCTCGGTTGGTTTCATTGTAAAAGGTGAATTTATTTTATTTCTAATTGAAGTAACGTTCTTTAATAAATTGTTTTTTGAGGTTTTTATGACATCACGTGTATGCGTGTACAAACAGAAAACCATGACGCTATAAAAAGTCCTGTATATTCAGTTAGACAGCAACTGGTATAGCTAAAAGTTTTAAAGACAGCATAAACGAAAGGATATGTTGTGCAATGCAAACAATGCTTTAAGAAAACGTGACGCGCAAGTGAAAGGTTGAATTAGTAGCATCAAGAAAAACATAACTGAAACATTTTAGTAATAGGTCAATACATTTTGAAAATTACACATTAAAATGTTTCACTTGAAATAACAGCACTTGAATCGAAACGGTTTGATGAAAATTTAAACCTGCTTAGTAGCAATACTGATGAGATCACGGAAAGTTATTTCAAAGAAAGCCATATCAAAGGAGATTAAGTTCTGCAGTGATATGGCTTTTGTTATTTATATAATTTATAGATTTAATTAGTTAAACCTAAGGCAAGTCTAAAGGTGTCGTTAATATAGTCATGGTTGTTGAGATGGCCTCATCTTTAATTATTGTGAGCTGCAATCTGTAAAGCTTATTATTTTCTGGTATTTCTAAATCTAAATGCGCATTATTACCTATTTCTTTTATAGCTAGATGATTTCCATAGGCATCGCATTTAATCAAGGCCCATTCAAAAGTATAGCCGTCTGTGTCTGACGCAAACGTCCAATTCTTCTTATCGTCATATATCATAGCATAATAGCGAAAATTCTGATGGTCATGAACAAGCTTAGAGGGTTTCAATATTTTGACGACGGGCGGAAGTTCCTTTTTCTGATTATCTTTTAATTCATTCCATAACTGATAATACCTTTTTTTATACCTACCTTTTCTATCTACCAACCCGTTAAAAACCAATTTATTACTCTCATGTTGATCTTGCCACGATGCTATGAAGTAAGGTATGTTTGCATCTGATAATCCATAATTTACAAAGGTCTCCACATCTATTTCACTAAATATGAACATTATGTCGTGTCCTTGTAAATAGGATGTAACAGAATCTAAATAAGTATCATCCTTGACTACCAACCCTAGAGCGTCCAATCCATCAACATTGCTGATAATTCGTTTTAAATTGTAAATGGAGAGCTTATTAATTTCAACATCTACAACTATAGGTCTTAGGGTATCTATTTTTTTAATATCTCTAACCAAATCGGCTAACCATTTTATATAGGCTGAGTTCTGGTAAAAAAGTTCGGGTTTGTGATAGAAGTTTTTTTGATTGTACTGCACATCATTTTCTATATGCCACGATATGATGTTACTGCTATTTTTATGAGCCCTAATTTTTTCTAAAATTTCTGATGCTAGTAATTTTGTATTTAATGAATCCTTTACAAAATCTAAATTTTCTGGAACCCAGAAACTGTAAGCGACATTTAAATTAAACTCCTTACTGATATTTAGAACATTATAATCATATGTATTATTCTCTTGAAATTTTATTGTATTAATTCCTAGACTATTAAGGTTTGTAAAATCAAAACTGAGGTTATTTCTATTTAGTACATGATAGTCTTTTTTCCAGTTATGACCTTTCTTAATATTAATACCACAAATATTGAGTAGTTGTAACCCTTGCTTCTGTTCCTTTAGAATTTTTTGATTGGTAGCTGGAAGGTCTTTAAAAACATAGTCTGGAACCTCTTTGTTCACAAAAGCAGATCTCAAGGTTGATTTTGATGATATTGACCAATCTAAATTTTGATTATTTTGAACATACAGTGGAAGATTATTATCCAAATCACTATTGAAATAAATGACAGATTTTATATCTTTAAATTTATCTTGTATTGCTGTAAAGGCGTTATTTAACCATTTAGTTTGGCTATGACCTTTATTTTTTAATGATCCAAATTCTGATATAATAATAGGCGTTTTGGGAAGTTTTTTAAATTCTTCATGAAAGGGTTTGTATATATCTTCAAACTCATGCCATTGTCCATCTTGATTTAAAATGCCGTAATTTAATATGTTCACACCAATCCAATCCACGTATTCTTCGCCTGGGTAAAAAGAACTTACGTGCTCCGGTTTCCAAGGATTCCATATCCAAATAACATTATGAGCGTTACGCTTTTTGAAAATTTCGTAAGTATGAATCCAAGCTTTTTTAAATTTCAATGCCGTATTCCCTTCCTTAACGTACCATGGATAAAATGGATTATCAAACTCATGGGCAAACCTTAAAAAGATTGGTTTTTGAAATTTTTTAACAGTATCTGCAAAACCCGATATATAGTCGTCAAAATAACCATTTCCTATAAGGTCGTATACATGGTTATCATCAACTCCTTTATCGTTCTGAAATGAGTTCAACCAAGGTTCCCAAGTAATCATTGGAAGGTATTCACGCTGGTATATGGAATCTAATAGCTGTAATGGAATAATAGAATCCTTATCTTTTTTCCATGGGACATATAGAGAGATTATATCAAAATCTTCATCTAAATGTTGTGACACCTCCTCTACATTTTTTAAGCTTGTAATACCATTATCAAATTCAGGTGCAAAAATACCCATATAATTAATGGTGTTTTTATCTTCTACATGAGACATTACACCATCCCATGCCGAATAGTCACTATAATATTGAAGTGTCCCACAAAATAATATTACAGATATCATTATCGGCAATGCCAATTTACGTGATATTTTAAAGGATGTATTTCGATATGTTTTTGAGTAGTCTCCCTTATTCTTAAATGCATCTAATTTTACAGGCGTTCGTTTTTGATAAGCCAAAATAAATGTACTGCCCATAAAACATATATTTAGCAGTGCAAAACCAGCCATAAAAATTGAGAAAGGTGTCAAATCAATGGACAAACCATATATAATTGCAAATAAAGATATGACAGCTATAACTATATTGGGAATTAGGACCTTCCAATCGGTTGCTTCTTTATCTTCTTTAGGTGTTGGCAGATAAGGCACTTTTTTTCTAATTAGTGTATATATAAAGCCTGTTAAATGAATCCACCAAGTACAAATCATTAATACACCACCTATTAAATATATACCACGTTCTTCCTTGTTCATCACCCATCGTTGTATATAGACACGTATTCCTAATATTGAAATAAATACCGGCAAATAAATTAAACCAAAATTAACCATATTGCCTTTCCACGGCAGTGTGGCGGTGCATAAAGAAATAATTGGGATTAAAAACCCTATAAGAAGGAAAATACCCGACATATAAAATAATGGTAGTATTCCAAAATGTATCTTTTGCCTAACCGTGAAATTTTTGAATAGTTTTGGATATACGGTTGTGAGCAAATCTAACGTTCCCCTTGACCATTTTAGCTGTTGCTTATAGTATGCCGTTAGTGAAGAAGGAGCCAAACCTTTTGTTAATACCCTTGGAACGTAAACGGACTCCCATCCTTTGGCATACAATTGCATTGTAGTATGCATATCTTCAGATAGTCCGGCTGCGTGACCTCCAATTGAGTTCAAAGCTTCACGCCTAAAAACGCAATTGGCGCCAATAGCGTTAACGGTACCATAGGAGTTCATACACATCATTATAGGCCCGTAAAAAAGAAATGTTTGCTGTGCAGCCCCATTGGACACATATGACTCTTTAATATTATAATAGCTTTGCACAGTTTGTACGAAACCAATATTTTCATTTTGAAAATAGGGCACTACTTCGTCCAAGAAATTAACCATAGGTACATGATCTGGATCTAGAATTAAACACACATCGCCAGTAGCTTGCAACAGAGCATTATTAATATTGCCCGCTTTAGCATCTTTCCTATTATCTCTTGTTACATGTACAATACCGTGTTTTTTACAAAATGACTCTAAAATTGGGTCGTTAGCCTCATCACATAAATACGCTGTATGTGGGTAATTCATTCGCGTTATAGCTATAAGTGTTTCCTTCACCATCTCATAAGGTTCTCCTGGAAAATACGTAGTTAATACATCAACCGAAATTTTCTTTGTAAGTGTCGGTTTTTCAGGAATACTTATATGCCAGTAATGATACCAGATATAGATGATTCTTAAACTGTCAAATGCAATAACTGCCGCCAATAAGCAAAAAAGCACATAATCTTCAATAAGTTCAGGCTGTAAGAACCAATAGAAAAAATTGAACTGACTCAGCAATCCAATAATAATCATTACTCTAAGCACCCTTTGCTCTCTATTTGTAGGAGGTTGGATTACATGTTTTTCATTCATCTGCATTTAAGACATAAAATGGCGTATTCGCTGTTGAAAAATTTCCTTTGCTATCATAGACATATACATATATCCTATAAGGTCCCTCAATTGATGGGACTTTGAATGTGATGGTGCTATCCTTACTATTTTGATTAGAACTAAATACTTGTTTTGGTTTATTTTCCTTCTCCGTTTGATTGTAGTTCCAGCCTTCCACATAGATTTCCCATTTATATTCGTATGAAGGATTTGGTGCTTCCAATAATAATATTTCGGCTTTTTTAATTACCCCAGGTTTAAAAATCAAGTTGCTCTGAGCTCCTTTCTTATCGACAAGCATATAATTTATTTGTGGAGTTCTAAAAGTATAATTTGAATTGAATTTCCATATAGATTCAATATCATAATAAATTTGTGATTTTCTTCCAATTTCATCAAAAATACTAAACCATGTATGGGTTGTTTCTTGTTTTTGCCCCCAATAAAAAACTAAATTGCCAAGACTTTGAGGATTGTTAGAGATAAAACCATGATACTGGTCTAAATATTGTTCTGCTTTTTTTGTGCTTGTAGGCTCAATAGGCGCTCGCCAATTGGTGGTCTCTTTTTCCCAAGGACCACTATTACCCCATTCGCTTACATAGTAAGGTAATGCTGGCGTTATATAAGATATTTTAGATATAAGAGGCTTTATGGTTTTTAAATTTCCAAAAGCGTTAAATCCAATCATATCAATTTTAAAAGAGTGCAAATGTAAACTGAGCGTCTGGGTTCTAGAAGGTATCAAGCTAGTACTAACTGGGTGATTTGGATCTAGTTTATGTATTAATTCAATTAAATTATTAAAGACTTTTATAAAATTATTTTTTTTAAGAACTAAAGGGTAATCCAATTCATTACCTAAATTCCAAACTAAAAGGGCCGGATGGTTTTTATAGGTGTTAACTAAACCTTCAACCGTTTTAATCAAGGCTTGATTATGATCTTCATTAATGTATGCACTATGATCCTTTCGGAATTTTGGAATTGGAATATCGACAATAGCGGCCAAATTGTTTTTATGCACTTCATCTAGTGTAGATGCCAAATTGATAGTATCATAGACCCTAATCGTGTTTCCTCCTGCATCATGCAAGTCTTTAAGATGACTGTCCCCTGCGGCTCCTTGTATATGAAAAGGACTGCCGTTTCTAAAAAGTTGATAACCACTATCTGTTTTTTTTAGATAAACTATTTTATTTTCGTTGGTGATTTTTTCTCTATCCAAATGCATTACTTTATAAAAAGTTCCAACTGCAATGAGTAAAAAAAAGAGGAAGATGTAAGGATAGTATTTTTTTACCATTCATTAAAAAATTTTAAAAACTGAGTCAAATATAATTATAGGAAAACTACTCTAATTTTAATCTCGACAAAAGGATGCATATTTAAGTTTAAGATGCGCAGTGATATGGCTTTTGTTATTTATTAAAGACTTTAATCCCTTTTTGCTAAATACTTAAGAGACCAATCTAATTTTAGTATTCTTTTAAAACGCCATATTTTAAACGCTTTTCCTGTAGAGATTGAACATTTTTAAGTGTCATTTTTTGTATATTCGCAACGCGAAAAAACCGCCTTTATCACATAGTTCTTTGTAAAGGTTATAACATTAAATAAAACGACCGCATGTCAAAAATAATTTACACCAAAACCGATGAGGCTCCGGCTTTAGCAACACGATCATTTTTACCCATTGTGACCTCCTTTTTAAAATCTTCCGGAATACAAATTGAAACTAAGGATATTTCATTGGCAGCACGTATATTATCTGCTTTTCCAGATTTTTTAAATGACGATCAACGCGTATCTGATGACCTCGCATTTTTGGGAGAATTAGCAAAAAAACCAGAGGCCAATATTATAAAATTACCTAATATTAGTGCGTCTTTACCGCAATTAAAAGCAGCTATAAAAGAATTGCAGTCTAAAGGATTTGCGATACCCGATTATCCTAATGAGCCTTCTAATGATGAAAAAGATATTCAACTACGTTACGATAAGATAAAAGGTAGTGCTGTAAACCCAGTGATTCGTGAAGGGAATTCAGATAGACGAGCCCCTAAAGCCATTAAGAATTACGCCAAAAAGAACCCGCATTCTATGGGTGCTTGGTCTAGTGATTCTAAAACGCATGTTGCCACCATGACCGAAGGCGACTTTGCGCATAATGAAAAATCGGTTACACTAACGGAAGCCACTTCAATAAGTATTCAACATACCGATAACAATGGAAATCTGACCATTTTAAAGGATAGTTTTAACTTGTTAGATAGTGAAATTATTGATGCTACAATCATGAGCAAAAAAGCATTACTAGCCTTTTTTGAAAATGAAATTGAAGATGCAAACGAAAAAGGATTGCTATTGTCGTTGCATATGAAAGGCACGATGATGAAGGTGAGCGATCCTATCATTTTCGGTCATGCCGTACGTACTTATTTTAAGGACGTCTTTGAAAAATATGCAGATACTTTTGAAGAAATTGGTGTTGATGTAAACAACGGTTTTGGAAACCTATTAGAAAATATTCAGAAATTACCACAAGCAAAACAGGATAAGATTCTAGCTGATATTGATTCCGCTTTTAAAAATGGGCCTTCTATAGCTATGGTAAATAGCGATAAAGGAATTACCAATTTACATGTGCCTAGTGATGTTATTATAGATGCTTCTATGCCTGCTATGATACGTACTTCTGGAAAAATGTGGAATGCAGAAGGCCAACTTCAAGACACAAAAGCGATTATTCCAGATAGTAGTTATGCAGGAATCTATGCGGCAACTATTAACTTTTGCAAAAAACATGGCGCTTTTGACCCAACCACTATGGGGACGGTTCCCAATGTTGGTTTAATGGCCCAAAAAGCTGAAGAGTATGGCTCACATGATAAAACATTCGAAATAGCTTCAGATGGGATTGTGCGCATTATTAATGCCGAAAGAAAGACGTTATTAGAGCATCATGTGGAAACAGGTGATATTTGGAGAATGTGCCAGACCAAGGACGTACCCATTCAAGACTGGGTTAAATTAGCAGTGACTCGTGCACGTGCTTCTCAAACACCAGCGGTGTTTTGGCTAGATGAAAAACGAGCGCATGATGCTGAAATTATTAAAAAAGTAAATACCTATTTAAAAGATCACGATACCAACGGATTGGATTTAAGGATTTTATCACCTATTGATGCTACTATTTTTACATGTGAGCGATTAAAGGATGGGAAAGATACCATTTCGGTTTCGGGGAATGTATTGCGTGATTATTTAACAGATTTGTTCCCTATTTTAGAAGTAGGAACCAGTGCAAAAATGCTGTCTATTGTCCCTTTAATGAATGGTGGTGGTTTATTTGAAACTGGTGCTGGTGGTTCTGCACCAAAGCACGTGCAACAACTTCTGGAAGAAAATCATTTACGTTGGGATTCTTTGGGTGAATTTTTAGCCCTAGCTGTGTCTCTAGAGCATTATAGCGAAGTGAATAACAACCCAAAAGCTAAAATTTTAGGAGAAGCGCTAGATGATGCCACCGATACATTATTAGAAAATAGAAAAGGGCCTTCAAGAAATGTTGGGGAACTAGATAACAGAGGAAGCCATTTTTATTTAGCCTTGTACTGGGCGCAGGAATTGGCAAAGCAATCTAAAGATTCTGAATTAAAAGAAGAATTTTCAAGAATGGCTGAAAAACTGGCTAATAATGAAACTGTAATCATTGAAGCACTAAACGCTGTTCAAGGGAAGCCTGTTGATATTGGTGGTTATTATGAACCTGTAGAATCTTTGATTAATCAGGTTATGCGACCTATCGAATCATTCAATTCTATTATAAATTAATACAATTGTTTAAAATTTTTAATAGGCCCCTGCTCGGGGCTTTTTTTATATTTTTATAAAAAATTGCTAAATGAAAAAAATCATGCTGTTGCTTTTGTGTGCGTTCAGCTTATATAATGTGTCCTTAAATGCGCAGCAAAAATTCACTTTGAGTGGTACCATATCAGAAGCAGAAAGTAATGAAACCCTCATTGGTGTCAATATTATTTTTCCTGAAATCCAATCTGGAACAACAACTAATGAATATGGTTTTTATTCCATAACCCTACCAGAAGGCACATATAACATGACTATTAGCTACTTAGGATTTAATACCATACGTGAAACTCTAATCCTTTCACAAGATATTACCAAAAGTTTTAGCTTAACAGATGCGGTTGAGGACTTAGACGAAGTAGTCATCACTGAAAATATTGAAAAAATTAATATCAAGGCACCGCAAATGAGTGTAAACCGCTTAACATCCAGTACCATAAAGGAGATTCCCGTGGTACTTGGAGAAGCCGATATAATAAAAGCCATTACCCTGTTACCTGGTGTTACCAATGCTGGTGAGGGTTCCTCTGGATTCAACGTTAGAGGTGGTTCAGCAGATCAAAACCTCATTCTTTTAGATGAAACCATCATTTATAACTCCTCACATTTATTTGGATTTTTCTCTGTTTTTAATCCAGATGCCATCAAAGATTTAAGACTTTATAAAGGTGGTATTCCTGCGCGTTATGGAGGCAGGGTGTCGTCTGTTTTGGATATTTATCAAAAAGAAGGGAACAGTAAAGAATTTCATGGTAATGGTGGTGTGGGCATCATATCAAGTCGATTGCTTCTTGAGGGTCCATTAAAAAAAGACCAAGGCTCCTTTTTGTTTGGTGGCAGATCCAGTTATGCCCATTTATTTTTACCGCTTTTCGACATTGATAATATTGCCTATTTTTATGACCTGAATACCAAGTTAAGTTATAACTTGAACAACAATAATAACATCTATCTCTCTGGGTATTTTGGGCGTGATGTTTTCAGGATTGAAGATACGTTTGAAAATACTTATGGAAATTCTGTGTTGAACTTTCGGTGGAATCACTTATTTTCAGATAAATTATTCTCTAACTTATCCCTAATCTATTCTGATTATTATTATGATTTAAAACTTAACTTTGTTGAATTTGATTGGGTTTCTGGAATTCAAAATTTCAATTTAAAGTACGATTTTAAGCATTACCTTAACAATAACCTTAAACTTCAATATGGCATAAATTCCATATACTACAAATTCAATCCAGGTGAAATAAAACCTACGGTGTCCTCTTCAGGAATCAATCCTTTTAAACTAACCGATAAATATGCTTTTGAAAATGCCGTATATTTAGATGTTGAGCACAAACTTTCCAATACACTGGCCTTGTCTTATGGTCTACGCTTTAGTTCTTTTTGGCGATTGGGACAGGATGGACTTAATCTTTACGAAGATAACAAGCCCGTGTTATTTAACGAAGATTTTCAAATTTATGAAAAGGCAGACCCCATAGCGACGAAAACTTTTAACCGTAGTGAGGCTATTGAGCAATTTCACAATCTAGAACCTCGGGCATCATTAGCGTATCAATTGACCCAACAATCTTCTGTTAAAGCCAGTTACAATCGAATGGCACAATACCTGCATTTACTTTCCAATACAAGCTCCCCCACGCCTTTAGATGTTTGGGCTCCAAGCGGAAAATACATCAAACCACAACTACTCGATCAATATGCCATTGGTTATTTTAAAAATTTCAGTGACAACACCTACTCTTTAGAAGTGGAAAGTTTTTATAAGACAGTAAAAAATAGAATCGATTATATTGATGGAGCTGATTTAATTGCCAATAATGCTATTGAGCAGGTCATTTTAAATGGTAGAGCCAGAGCCTATGGTTTAGAGTTTTTATTAAAAAAAACCGAAGGTAAATTTAAAGGTTGGTTAGCCTATACCCTTTCTAAATCTGAGCAGCAAACCAAAGGACGAGATAAAAATGAATTGGGGATAAATAACGGAAATTGGTACAACACCCCTTATGATAAAACACACGATGTGTCCTTTACTGGAAGTTATGACTGGAATAACAAATGGAAATTAAATGCTAATTTTATATTTCAAACAGGACAGCCTGCTACATTTCCAAACGGCCAATATCAATATAATGGTGTTATAATTCCAAGTTACAGCAACAGAAATGCAGATAGATTGCCATCATATAACCGTTTGGATCTTTCGGCAACATATACACCAAAACCAGACAAAGTCAAGGGATGGAAAAGTTACTGGGTGTTTGGAATCTATAATGTCTATAATCGTAGAAATGCCGCATCCATATCATTTGGTCAAAATAGTGATACTAACGTTAATGAAGCAAGAAGGTTATCCATATTTGGCATCGTGCCTTCTATTTCCTATAACTTCAAATTTTAAGAACATGAGAAAACTTATATACCTATTACCCTTCTGTATGATCTTTTTCACTTGTGAAGATGTGATAGATGTCGATTTACAAAACGAAACGCCAAGACTCGTTATAGATGCCTCTTTAGATTGGGTTAAGGGTACTGCGGGAGATCAACAAATAATTAAACTCTCATTAAGTGCGCCTTTCTACAGTGATACTATTATACCTGCCAACGGCGCTACTGTTATGGTAAAAGATTCAAATGATAATATCTTTAGTTTTATTGAAGAAACTGATACGGGCTTGTATGTAAATAATTCATTTATTCCAGCTATAAATGAAACTTACAACCTTAGCATTGTATATAATAATGAAACGTATTTGGCCACAGAAACTATGCTACCGGTGAGCAATATCGATTATGTAGAACAGAAAAATGATGGTGGATTCTCAGGAGAAGAAATAGAAATTAAAGCCTTTTATAAAGACCCACAGGGGATTGAGAATTTTTACCTATTTGAATATTTCAATACAAGCCATGGCACATTAAGTTTAGAGGTTTATGACGATGAATTTACAGATGGCAATGAGATATTTGGATTTCATACTGATGAAAATTTGGAGGCTGGCAACATCATGAATATTAGAAGTTACGGAATTTCAAGTCGTAATTATGAGTTTATGAATATATTGTTACAACAAACTGATAATGAAAATGGAGATCCTTTTGAGGCTCAACCGGTCGCCGTGCGGGGGAACTGCATTAATCAAACCAACCCCGATAATTTTCCATATGGCTATTTTAGAACATCTGAGGTTTCAGAGTTTCTTTATACAGTTGAATAAATTCTCTTACACATCCCAATATAGATACTAATTAAAATATGTATTTTTGAGTCATGAGCTATACAAAAACTACCGAACAAGATTCTCATTACAATCATCTTGAGGCTATGAACATTACAGAGCTGTTAAAACATATTAATAGTGAAGATCAAACCGTACCCATGGCAGTTAAGAAAGCGCTACCTCAAATAGAAGCCTTAGTGAATGAAACGGTTTTAAAACTCAAAAACGGGGGTCGTTTATTTTATATAGGTGCCGGAACTAGCGGTCGTTTGGGTATTTTAGATGCTTCTGAATGTCCACCAACATTTGGCGTCTCCCATAATTTGGTTATTGGCCTGCTAGCTGGTGGTGATAAGGCAATAAGAAAAGCCGTTGAATTTGCAGAAGATTCACTTACCCAAGGTTGGGAAGATTTAAAAGCCTATGATGTTTCAGATAAGGATATGGTTATAGGTATCGCTGCATCAGGAACAACACCTTATGTTATTGCAGCCCTAGAGACCTGTAATGAAAATGATATAAGTACAGGCTGTATAACTTGTAATTATAATAGTCCGCTGTCACAAGTGTCAAAATTCCCTATTGAAGTTATAGTAGGTCCAGAGTTTGTTACAGGAAGCTCAAGGATGAAAGCAGGTACCGCTCAAAAACTAGTACTGAATATGATTACCACAACCAGTATGATTCAATTAGGCCGTATTAAGGATAATAAAATGGTAGATATGCAATTGAGCAATAATAAGCTGTTAGATAGAGGTGTGAAAATGATTATGAGGGAGCTGAACATTGCTGAGACCGAAGCCCAAAAACTATTAAACCAACACCATAGTGTAAGACACGCTATTCAAAACTACAGAGATGACAACCAAAAAAACAGATAGGGATTTACTCTTTAAAGGTATAAAGACCATGGTATTTGCACTCCTAAGCCTATTTATGGGTCCAACACTAATTCATATGGCCTTTAGTAATCTTGAAAAGCCACTATATATTCCCTTATTAATAGTTGGTTGCTTAGTGTGTGCCATGGCTATTTTTCTAATTTTTAAGGGAATAAATACGATAATGGATAGTATTTTCAAAAAGAGCACCCCTTAATTTAAAAGGCTTTCTTTAGGTGTCGTTGGATTAAAGCCAAAATCCTCATCGGTAATTTTCACCCCTAATCTATCAAGAATATAATTGATGATGGCGTAGTGATGTATCGCATGACTATTAGCTTGTGATAATGCAGCCGCATAGGTATACTTCATCTCGATTTTACCTAAACCTAGGTCATCCACCACTATGACGACATCGTCAATATCATTACTAAAATGCTCAAGCTTTTCAATAATGACTTTTAAATACGATTGTGCATAGCAACATTTAGTCTCAACGTCCTTATTTCTGCTTCGAACTGTTAAATCGATTGAACCGTTTTCACGTTCATTCAAAATGCAATCATAAAAATCCAAAATATGCCTTATATGCGTGCCTATGCTTGAATAATATGGAGAAACCGAAGTATTACACAACGTTTCATCTGATAAAGCATCTAATAACAATTGTGATTTCCGAAGGGTTTTAAGTGTAGATTCAATAATAATATTCATGGATACTAAAATAGATATATAAAATTAAACGCATTCATTTCGCTGTTAGTCTTATAGCATTCGCATCCTTACAAAATTCATATTAATACTTAGCCATTTTTCAATCAGAAGCCTTTAATGCTTCAATAACCAAACGCAACTCACCATAAGAATATTTTTCGTCCAATTGATGTTTTAAATCTGATAAGGTTTCAAAGGTTTTCTCTGGAATCGTTTTTTTCAATTCTTTATAATGTTGTTCTGAAATTAAATCTGTGATTTTGACTTCGCCTGTATCTATAAAACTGGCTAAATGACCAAAAATCGTATTCTCATTGAGTTCCCGTTTTTTGGCAATGGCTTCAACAGACTTACCAGATTTAAACAACTCTAAAGATATTGTCTTGGTAACCCCCTTTTTTTTCTTCGGTTTTACTTCTTCAAAAAACTCGTGCTTACCTAATGTTTCAATATCGTTTTCATTACAAAAATTGTTAATCACTTTCAAAATAGCATGACCATATTTTTCGACTCGGGTTTTTCCCATGCCATTAACTTGAAGCAGCTCAGTTTTGTTAGTAGGTAAGGTTTCACACATTTCATATAAAGATTTTTGTGTAAAAATTTGAAAGTGTACTAAATCTTTTTCTTGGGCAATCTCATTTCTAAGCACCCTCAACAATTCAAACAATTCTATATTGCTCGTGCCATCAATAATTGTTTTTCTAAGCTTTTTAGGTTTTTCTTTACCCAAAAACACAGATTTAGCCCGCAATTCTAGGAACTCTTGTGCTCTAAAACCCTTTGTTAAACTATTAAAATACAACATTTTGGCACCCAATAATTCTTCAAAAGCATCTAGATTCTTAGTAATGTCCCCTCCCACGGTCTGATTATCGGTCGTAAAAGCGAAGGTTTTTAGAGGTGTCACTATATGTGTGTCAGTTTCTGATTTAAAATAACCGATAGCCTTTTTAAAGCGCTCCTGAATTTTAGCACTATGTTCAGGTAATCCTTCATCTTCAGATAATTGTCTTAACTGTGTCATAAAACTATTACTCACTTTTAATAAGTTAGTTAGAACCGTTTTAATATTTAAAAAAACAAGTTCAACAGGGCCTTCTATAATAGTTCTATTTTTATAGTAAATATCCAAAACTCGATTTGCAGGATATAATAATGAGTAAAAATCGAAAACCTCGAATATCAAATCCAATTGAAATTTTTTCTGCGATAATGCTAAAACGGTTTCATCAGGTTGATTCTGCTCAGTGCCTTTATTGAATGAAAGCACATGACTATCGCTAATAATCTGGCTAGAGTGAATTTTACTTTTTAAAACCAATCCTTCCAAAGATTTACATCTACTTAAAGCGACATACGTTTGTCCGTGAGCGAAAGCTCCCTGGGCATCAATAATGGCCTTTTCAAAAGTTAAACCTTGGCTCTTATGAATGGTAATACTCCAGGCTAAACGTAATGGCATCTGCTTATAAGACCCTATTCTTTCTTCAGAGATAGCCTTAGTTTCGGCATTAACTGTATAATTGATATTCTCCCAAATTTCTGGTGTGACATTAATATTAAAATCATCGTCGGGGCAGTGCACAACTACTTCCTCTTTATCTAACAGAATGACCTTCCCTATTTTCCCATTAAAGTATCGTTTATCAGGATTGCTATCATTTTTAACAAACATCACTTGTGCACCCACTTTCAACACTAAAGACGCCTTGTTCGGATACGCATACTCCGGAAATTTCCCTTCCACTTCAGCTTGATATATATACTTTTTAGTATCTAATTTATCCAACTCAGTATTATTAGTAGCTTCTGCTTTGTTATTATGTGTAGTTAAGGAGATATACCCCGTATTGGGCTCTGGTGTAAAATCTGGAATGTACCGTTTATTCAATTCCGTAGCAGCCACCTCTGATAGTACATTATTTCTAATTTCGTTAAGGATCTCAATAAACTTAGGGTTGTCCTGTCTGTAAATATGTTTCAACTCAATAGTTACCGCATCACATTGTTGGTAGGCATGACTACTAAAAAAGAACCCGTTCTTATAAATGTGTTTCAACAACTCCCATTCCTGCTCCTTAATAACAGGTGATAATTGTTGTAAATCGCCAATCATCAAAACCTGTACCCCACCAAACACTTTCGTCCTATTTCTAAACCGGCGTAAGGTTCTATCAATCCCATCTAGTAAATCGGCGCGTACCATACTAATTTCATCGATAACCAATAAATCCATCGATTTAATGATATTGATTTTCGTCTTACTGAATTTCCTATTAAACCCTTTGGAAACATTTAAATCTGAGTCAGGTAAAATAGGTCCAAAAGGCATCTGGAAAAAAGAATGTATGGTCACACCTTTCGCATTAATAGCTGCAACACCCGTAGGTGCAACCACCACCAAACGTTTCAAACTATTCATTTTCAATCGGTGCAAGAACGTGGTTTTTCCAGTCCCTGCCTTACCCGTTAAAAAAATAGATCGGTTTGTATTATTCACAAACTCCCATGCCAATTCCAGTTCTTTATTTATAGCCATTAAGCATTTTTATATTATGTTTTGAAGATAATAATTTATGAAGTTTAATTGGACGGCTTTTTAATAAAAAATAAAGCTCCACTAGCAATTAATCCAAAGCACAGACGAAGGGATGTTATCACTCCACCTGTGATGGCCAGATTTAGTGTATTCCCCATGGCCCTGTTTTCAACTTGAGTTTATTCCAAAAAAAAGTCCCCAACAAATAAATGTTGGGGACCAAAAAAGGCAACGACCTACTCTCCCACAAATGCAGTACCATCGGCGCTAACGGGCTTAACTTCTCTGTTCGGAATGGTAAGAGGTGAGCCCCGTCGCTATAACCACCTTAAGTCATAGCTGCTCGCTATTGGCCTATCGCCTTTAGCATACAGCGTTTACCACTTGGATAAACAGATATCTTAACATATTGAAAAAATTACATGAACTATAATAATATACCTATAAAAAAACAACGTCCCCTCATTACCCTTTCGAGTAAGTGTCCTCCCCCTTTGGGGGAGTTAGAGGGGGCCATACAATAAGCCTATGGGTTATTAGTACTACTCGGCTATGACATTACTGCCCTTACACCTATAGCCTATCGACGTGGTCATCTCCCACGACCCTTTAAAGAAATCTCATCTTGTGGTGGGTTTCGCGCTTATATGCTTTCAGCGCTTATCCCTTCCAAACGTAGCTACTCTGCAATGCTCCTGGCGGAACAACAGATACACCAGAGGTTTGTCCAACTCGGTCCTCTCGTACTAGAGTCAGATCCACTCAAATTTCTAACGCCCACTGTAGATAGAGACCGAACTGTCTCACGACGTTCTGAACCCAGCTCGCGTGCCACTTTAATGGGCGAACAGCCCAACCCTTGGGACCTTCTCCAGCCCCAGGATGTGACGAGCCGACATCGAGGTGCCAAACCCCCCCGTCGATATGAGCTCTTGGGGGAGATCAGCCTGTTATCCCCGGCGTACCTTTTATCCTTTGAGCGATGGCCCTTCCATGCGGAACCACCGGATCACTATGCTCTACTTTCGTACCTGATCGACTTGTAGGTCTCTCAGTCAAGCTCCCTTATGCCATTGCACTCTGCGCACGGTTACCAAGCGTGCTGAGGGAACCTTTAGAAGCCTCCGTTACTCTTTTGGAGGCGACCACCCCAGTCAAACTACCCACCAAGCACTGTCCCCTTAAAAAAGGGTTAGACTCTAGATAAGCAAAGGGTGGTATTTCAACAATGACTCCACAGCGCCTGGCGACGCCACTTCAAAGTCTCCCACCTATCCTACACATTACTTATCCAAAACCAATACTAAGCTATAGTAAAGGTGCACGGGGTCTTTTCGTCCCACAGCGGGTAATCGGCATCTTCACCGATACTACAATTTCACCGAGCTCATGGCTGAGACAGTGTCCAGATCGTTGCACCATTCGTGCAGGTCGGAACTTACCCGACAAGGAATTTCGCTACCTTAGGACCGTTATAGTTACGGCCGCCGTTTACTGGGGCTTCATTTGAGATCTTCGCCGAAGCTAAACCCTCCACTTAACCTTCCAGCACCGGGCAGGTGTCAGGCCATATACGTCATCTTTCGATTTAGCATAGCCCTGTGTTTTTGATAAACAGTCGCCTGGACCTTTTCACTGCGGCCACCCCGAGGGGTGGCGACTCTTCTCCCGAAGTTACGAGTCTATTTTGCCTAGTTCCTTAGCCATGAATCTCTCGAGCACCTTAGAATTCTCATCCCAACTACCTGTGTCGGTTTAGGGTACGGGCTGCTTCACTTGCTTTTCTTGGAAGTCGATCTGCTGGATTATCACCTTGACCGAAGCCTCAGTGTACTATCGCGGTGTTACCACTCGCTTCAACGTACTATTCCGTCAGTACGCACCAACTTTTCGCCTCCGTCACTTTTAACGTGAGCAGGTACAGGAATATTAACCTGTTGTCCATCCACTACCCCTTTCGGGTTCGCGTTAGGCCCCGACTAACCCTCAGCTGATTAGCATAGCTGAGGAAACCTTAGTCTTTCGGTGTGCGGGTTTCTCGCCCGCATTATCGTTACTTATGCCTACATTTTCTTTTGTAGCTTCTCCAGCATGCCTCACGGCACACCTTCGACGACACTACAATGCTCCCCTACCGATATTTCTATCCCATAGCTTCGGTAATATGTTTATGCCCGATTATTATCCATGCCGAACCGCTCGACTAGTGAGCTGTTACGCACTCTTTAAATGAATGGCTGCTTCCAAGCCAACATCCTAGCTGTCTAAGCAGTCCGACCTCGTTATTTCAACTTAACATATATTTTGGGACCTTAGCTGATGGTCTGGGTTCTTTCCCTCTCGGACATGGACCTTAGCACCCATGCCCTCACTGCTGATCAACATTTTATAGCATTCGGAGTTTGTCAGGAATTGGTAGGCGGTGAAGCCCCCGCATCCAATCAGTAGCTCTACCTCTATAAAACTATAAATCAACGCTGCACCTAAATGCATTTCGGGGAGTACGAGCTATTTCCGAGTTTGATTGGCCTTTCACCCCTACCCACAGGTCATCCGAACACTTTTCAACGTATATCGGTTCGGGCCTCCACTGTATGTTACTACAGCTTCACCCTGCCCATGGGTAGATCACACGGTTTCGCGTCTACCACTACTAACTAAAGCGCCCTGTTCAGACTCGCTTTCGCTACGGATCCGGACCTGAAGTCCTTAACCTTGCTAGCAACGGTAACTCGTAGGCTCATTATGCAAAAGGCACGCCGTCACAGACCTAAGTCCGCTCCGACCGCTTGTAAGCGTATGGTTTCAGGTTCTATTTCACTCCCTTATTCAGGGTTCTTTTCACCTTTCCCTCACGGTACTGGTTCTCTATCGGTCTCTCAGGAGTATTTAGCCTTATCGGATGGTCCCGACAGATTCATACAGGATTACTCGTGTCCCGCACTACTCAGGATACCACTATCTAGACATTCTTTGCTTATACCGGGCTATCACCGTCTATGGCCCCTCTTTCCAAAGGGTTCTAATTCATCCTGCTTCGAATATCGTGGTCCTACAACCCCGGTATTGCCGTAACAATACCGGTTTGGGCTAATCCAATTTCGCTCGCCGCTACTATCGGAATCACTTTTGTTTTCTTCTCCTCCGGGTACTTAGATGTTTCAGTTCTCCGGGTTTGCTTGCCTTACGGCATGACATGTCTTCAACATGCCGGGTTGCCCCATTCGGATATCTGCGGATCAATTCATGTGTGCTGATCCCCGCAGCTTTTCGCAGCTTATCACGTCCTTCATCGCCTCTGAGAGCCTAGGCATTCCCCATACGCCCTTATTTAGCTTATTGTACTTTTTGCTTTTTTAATGAGTTTCGATTTACTTGTTATTAAAACAAATAAATCTTAATTAATTACACATCGCTCGTTGTGAGTGTAATTAATTATACAATTATTATTATAAAATTAGATAAATCTAATTTTACTTTTCATGTATCTTTTTCAATATGTCAATGAACTTTAATTGCTTGCGCAATTCGTGGAGAATATCGGAGTCGAACCGATGACCTCCTGCGTGCAAGGCAGGCGCTCTAGCCAGCTGAGCTAATCCCCCGTTTTCCAGTTGGCAGTCCACAGTTTTCAGTCTGCAGTCGTTAGCCGACTAATTGGGTGGATAACCACTTCTAGAATTTCCTTTTCAATATCTAATGAACGTTCCCCTGTTTTTAGCCCCCTTCGGGGGTTGGGGGATGATTGTAGTCTCAGGCAGACTCGAACTGCCGACCTCTACATTATCAGTGTAGCGCTCTAACCAGCTGAGCTATGAGACTGTTTTTAGTCTTCAGCGTTCAGTTTTCAGCCTTCAGTTTTATACCGAATACTGAGCACCGTATACTGGCGACTTATTTTGTTAAATTAACAGCAATGAGAACAGACTATTTATCGTCTTGGTTTTTTGTGCTTCCTATTGGCCGTCTTTCTCTAGAAAGGAGGTGTTCCAGCCGCACCTTCCGGTACGGCTACCTTGTTACGACTTAGCCCTAGTTACCAATTTTACCCTAGGCCGCTCCTTACGGTGACGGACTTCAGGCACTCCCAGCTTCCATGGCTTGACGGGCGGTGTGTACAAGGCCCGGGAACGTATTCACCGCATCATGGCTGATATGCGATTACTAGCGATTCCAGCTTCACGGAGTCGAGTTGCAGACTCCGATCCGAACTGTGATAGGGTTTATAGATTCGCTCCTGGTCGCCCAGTGGCTGCTCTCTGTCCCTACCATTGTAGCACGTGTGTAGCCCAGGACGTAAGGGCCGTGATGATTTGACGTCATCCCCACCTTCCTCACAGTTTGCACTGGCAGTCTTGTTAGAGTTCCCGACTTGACTCGCTGGCAACTAACAACAGGGGTTGCGCTCGTTATAGGACTTAACCTGACACCTCACGGCACGAGCTGACGACAACCATGCAGCACCTTGTAGATTGCCCGAAGGAAAGTCTATCTCTAAACCTGTCAATCTACATTTAAGCCCTGGTAAGGTTCCTCGCGTATCATCGAATTAAACCACATGCTCCACCGCTTGTGCGGGCCCCCGTCAATTCCTTTGAGTTTCATTCTTGCGAACGTACTCCCCAGGTGGGATACTTATCACTTTCGCTTAGCCACCCAGCCCGAAGGCCGGACAGCTAGTATCCATCGTTTACGGCGTGGACTACCAGGGTATCTAATCCTGTTCGCTCCCCACGCTTTCGTCCATCAGTGTCAATATATTATTAGTAATCTGCCTTCGCAATCGGTATTCTATGTAATATCTATGCATTTCACCGCTACACTACATATTCTAACTACTTCATAATAATTCAAGATAACCAGTATCAAAGGCAATTCTACAGTTGAGCTGCAGACTTTCACCCCTGACTTAATCATCCACCTACGGACCCTTTAAACCCAATGATTCCGGATAACGCTTGGATCCTCCGTATTACCGCGGCTGCTGGCACGGAGTTAGCCGATCCTTATTCTTACGGTACCGTCAAGCTGCTACACGTAGCAGTGTTTCTTCCCGTACAAAAGCAGTTTACAACCCATAGGGCAGTCTTCCTGCACGCGGCATGGCTGGATCAGGGTTGCCCCCATTGTCCAATATTCCTCACTGCTGCCTCCCGTAGGAGTCTGGTCCGTGTCTCAGTACCAGTGTGGGGGATCCCCCTCTCAGGGCCCCTATCTATCGTTGCCATGGTAAGCCGTTACCTTACCATCCAGCTAATAGAACGCATACTCATCTTCTGCCGTAACCTTTAATGTGGCCTCCATGCGAAGTCCACATACCATGAGGCATTAATCCAAATTTCTCTGGGCTATTCCTCAGCAAAAGGTAGATTGTATACGCGTTACTCACCCGTGCGCCGGTCGTCATCTGTAGCAAGCTACAATGTTACCCCTCGACTTGCATGTGTTAGGCCTGCCGCTAGCGTTCATCCTGAGCCAGGATCAAACTCTTCATCGTTAATTTGTGTGTGACACGCTTAATAAATTAAGGTATCAACTTTTAACAACTAATAGGAATTTCTAATGCTCAAAATAATCTATTCTCTTTGTTGACCCTTACCGTTTCCAGTAAGAATCTTACGCTGTCAATTCAATATGTCTATGAACTTTTTTTATCTTCCCTTAGCTCGTTTCCTTGCTAAGCGGGTGCAAATATAAAACCCTTTTTTTATTCCCACAATACTTTTTTAATCTTTTTTTGAAAAAGTTTTTTTAACCTTTTCAACCAAATCAAACCTGTATCTATATGAACTTTATCCCCCTCTGTCCTTTCGGACATCTCCCCCGAAGGGTGAGGATCCCACTAAAAGCATACTGCTGTTTTTAGCGGGTGCAAACATACGACCCTTTTTCTATTTCACAATGACTTTTTTATGCTTTTTTTTGATTATTTTTCTAACACACTTTAACACCCTTGGTATCTGTTATTTATAGCCGATTCCTTTTTTGTTATTTGCCTTTGGCCTTTGTCCGTTGGCTTTGGACTTTGGGGCATGGTGGCGAGCACCCTCACCCTGCCAGGGCACAAAACGGCCCTTTACAAAACTGCTTCTAGAAAAAAAACCTAAACCCTGATGATGCCATAACAAACAATGCCAGCATATCACATTAGGGATTGAAGCGGCATCCCTGTTTGGAATTGACCCCTTGTTTGGTTTAAATACTTACCTTATTATATAGCGAAGACTCCTTATATAATACCCAAACCAGTGCACACAAAAAAGATATGGCGAAACATTTATGTTCATCAGTTCAATAATTCAAAATAGAAGCGCACCAATAAAGGTCCGACCCCCCAAACCTTTTTTTAGGGGAAACGCACAAGTGAAATTATAAGGATATATATATTGTATGTGTTTGTATATACTATTATCTTTGCACCCAGAATTTAAATTGATTTAATGATAGATATAACGTTACCAGATGGGACTGTTAAAACGTTTGAAGAAAACGTTACTCCAATGGAGGTTGCTAAAAGTATTAGTGAAGGATTTGCACGCAACGTGATTTCGGCAAAATTTAATGGCACCACTATTGAAACTGCTACACCTTTAACCACGGATGGGTCCCTAATTTTGTACACATGGAATAACGATGAAGGTAAAACAGCATTCTGGCATTCTTCTGCGCATGTTTTAGCACAGGCGATTGAGGAATTGTATCCTAATGCCAAACTCACTATTGGCCCTGCTATAGAAAATGGGTTTTATTATGATGTTGATTTTGGAGCAGATACCATTTCTGAAAAGGATTTCAAGTCTATTGAAAATAAAATGATAGAGATTGCCCGTGGTAAACATGACTTTAATATGAGGGCTATTTCGAAAGCAGATGCGCTATCATTATATAAGGATAATCCTTTTAAGACGGAATTGATTGAAAGCCTTGAGGATGGTACTATAACATTTTGTGATCATTCTACATTTACCGATTTATGCCGTGGTGGCCATATCCCAAACACGGGCATTATAAAAGCCGTAAAGGTACTATCGGTTGCTGGTGCCTACTGGAGAGGCGATGAAAATAAGCCTCAACTGACTAGAGTTTACGGTATTTCATTCCCTAAGCAAAAGGACTTAACGGAATATTTACAATTGTTAGAAGAAGCAAAAAAACGCGACCATAGAAAACTGGGTAAAGAATTAGAGCTGTTTACATTTTCTCAAAAAGTAGGTCAAGGTTTGCCACTGTGGCTGCCTAAAGGTGCTGCTTTGCGCGAACGATTAGAAAACTTCTTAAAGGCTGCCCAAAAGAAAGCGGGTTATGAAATGGTAATTACTCCACACATCGGTCAAAAAGAACTTTATGTTACTTCTGGACATTATGCTAAATATGGTGAAGATAGTTTTCAACCCATTCATACTCCAAAAGAAGGAGAAGAGTTTTTATTAAAACCAATGAACTGCCCACATCACTGCGAGATATACAACAGTGCTCAATGGAGTTATAAGGATTTACCAAAGCGCTATGCCGAATTTGGTACCGTTTACCGTTACGAGCAGAGTGGCGAATTACATGGCTTAACGCGTGTAAGAGGCTTTACTCAAGATGATGCGCATTTGTTTTGTATGCCTGAGCAACTCGATAAAGAGTTTAAAGATGTTATCGATCTAGTACTTTACGTATTTGGATCCTTAGGATTCGAAAACTTTACTGCTCAAGTTTCGGTAAGGGATCCTGAAAATCCTGATAAATATATAGGAGATGTTGCAAACTGGGAAAAAGCGGAGCAAGCAATAATTAATGCGGCCACCGATAAAGGATTAGATTTTGTTATAGAAACTGGCGAAGCCGCTTTTTATGGTCCGAAATTGGATTTTATGGTAAAAGACGCCTTAGGTAGACGTTGGCAATTGGGTACCATTCAAGTAGATTACAACTTGCCAGAGCGTTTCGACTTAACCTATAAAGGTAGTGACAATGAGTTGCACAGACCGGTGATGATACACCGTGCTCCTTTTGGAAGTATGGAACGTTTTGTAGCATTATTATTAGAACATACAGGCGGTAATTTCCCACTTTGGCTTATGCCAACACAGGCCATTATTCTCTCAATTAGTGAGAAATATGAAAAATACTCTGAAAAAGTTTTAAATTTGCTAGAAAATGACGAAATTCGCGCCCTTGTAGACCATAGAAATGAAACTATTGGTAAGAAGATTAGAGAATCTGAAATGCAAAAACACCCGTATATGATTATCATTGGGGAGCAGGAGGAACAAGAAGGCAAGATAACGGTAAGAAAACACGGTGGTGAAGATTTAGGCATGATTAGTGTATTAGAATTTTCAGAATTAATAAAATTAGAAATTAGCAAAACGTTAAAAACGTTTTAAATAAGTTTAACAAAAAAAATATAAGGCCATAGCAATTCGAAGAAGAAGACAACCCAATAGAAGGGTAATACAAGAGGATAAGCATAGAATTAACTCTAAAATCACCTCGCCAAAAATACGTTTGGTAGGAGACAACGTTGAAATAGGGATTTACGATACAAGAGATGCTCTTAAAATAGCAGATGAACAAGGATTTGATCTTGTTGAGATTTCACCTAAAGCTGATCCGCCTGTTTGTAAGGTTATGGATTATAAGAAGTTTCTTTATGAACAAAAGAAACGTGACAAAGCCATAAAATCGAAAGCGACTAAGGTTATAGTGAAAGAAATTCGTTTCGGACCTCAAACTGATGATCACGATTACGAATTTAAAAAGAAGCATGCAGAAAAGTTCTTAAAAGAAGGCGCAAAGCTGAAAGCATTTGTGTTTTTTAAAGGACGTTCTATCATATTTAAAGAACAGGGTCAGATATTATTGTTGCGTTTAGCACAAGATCTTGAAGAACTTGGCAAAGTAGAACAAATGCCAAGGCTAGAAGGTAAGCGTATGACTATGTTTATCACACCAAAGAAATAAAACCCATCCGGATAATAATCTGGATAGGATTGAAGATAATTAAGCGAAATAATTAAAACTAGAAGAGGAAAATGCCTAAAATGAAAACAAAGTCTAGTGCCAAAAAACGTTTCAAGTTAACTGGTACTGGTAAAATAAAAAGAAAGCACGCTTTTAAGAGTCACATCTTAACAAAAAAGTCCAAAAAGCGTAAGCTAGCTCTTACTCATGATGCTTTGGTACATAAAGCAGATGAGAATAACATTAAAACCATGTTACGTTTAAAGTAATATTCGTTTTAATCGGTTAAAACAAATTATAAACCCTGGAGTTAGGCTTATTGATTGACGATTGTAGATTTTTGATTTACAATTTAAAAAAATAAAAAAGTGTCGATTATCGACCGCCTACTACAAAAAACAATTAAAATTATGCCAAGATCAGTAAATTCTGTAGCCAAAAGAGCCAGAAGAAAAAAAGTTATAAAACAAGCTAAAGGCTACTTTGGAAGACGTAAAAACGTTTGGACAGTAGCAAAAAATGCGGTTGACAAAGCGATGCAATATTCGTACAGAGACCGTAGAAACAAAAAGAGAACATTCCGTGCTTTATGGATTACCCGTATTAATGCAGGTGCCAGAGAACATGGTTTATCATACTCACAGTTTATGGGTGCGTTAAAAGCTAATGACATTGAGTTAAATCGTAAGGTTTTAGCAGATTTAGCAATGAACAACCCTGAGGCTTTTGCCGCTGTAGTAAACAAAGTAAAATAAGGCGTTTCGCCTATTGTAAAATATATTATTCGCTTAATTAAAAAATCCGATTCGAAAGAGTCGGATTTTTTTTTTATTTAATATTTTGAGCGTTCCCTGCCTTCAAAGTACAGTTACCAAAAGTAAAAAAAACAATCCGTATAGTTCACTTAATCATTCCCCAAAAGCAGTGACCACTATACTCCTAGAGCTACCATAATCTCGATGTTCGCAGAGATAAATCCCTTGCCAAGTTCCTGAATTTAGTTTCCCGTTAGTAATAGGGATCTGTACTGAAGCTCCAAGTAATGATGCTTTTATATGTGCTGGCATATCGTCAGACCCTTCGTAAGTATGTTTATAATAAGGTGCCTCTTCAGGAACCATCTTGTTAAAATGACTTTCAAAATCGTCCCTCACCGTGCTATCTGCATTTTCATTAATGGTTAAACTTGCTGAGGTATGTTTTATAAACACTTGTAGTTGTCCAACATGTATCTCTTTAATTTCAGGAACAAGCTTTAAAATGTCATTGGTAATTAAATGGAATCCTCTTTTATAAGGTCGTAATTTCAGTTCTTTTTGATAACATTTCATTATAACATGGATGCATTTAATATTTCTAAAATAAGGGAAATAAAGAATTCTAAAAATAAAAAAATCTCTATTATTCACGCAACCCATTTGGGTTTTTGTTATCTAACAGATATAAATCAATTTATAAAAACCATGAAACGCCTATTTTTTATTACAATCTCTTGTTTTTTCATTCTAACAAATTGTTCTTTAAATGATGACTCAAGTACGCCTCCACAACAATATGATAGTCTTTGGCATCTCACCAATGTAAGTGGTGGCATATCTGGTGTTGATGAAGACTATGCTGTAGAGACCATTATTTGGTCCTTTGATGACGCTACGCTAAAACTAACCGTAAATAATAACAATCAAGATGATAGTCTTGAGGATGGCTTAGATTCTGACACTTACGATTTTTCTATTCTGGAGACTGATGGTAAATCTTATCTATTGATTGATGGGAATGAATTAGGCGAACTCATTTTTTCTCAAACTGGGATGATAATTGACGGCAACAAATTGTCTACAGGTGTTGGTGCAGATGGATTTATATATACGTTTCAGCTCCAACTCGTCCCTGTTAATTAAACGCTAGTTCTTAAAAAATTAGGTTTTCTGTTTTTTCTTTCTAGCGGCAGGGAATAAAACATTATTTAAAATTAGACGATAACCTGGTGATGTTGGATGCAAATCCAATTCAGTTTTAGCGTCGCCAACGCGATGTTGGTAATCTTCAGGGTCATGACCGCCATAAAATGTAAAAAAGCCTTTTCCTTTAATCCCGTGAATGTATTTTGCTTCCCCATTGGTTTTATTCTCACCCATCACCAGCACATTAGATTTGATCTCATCTCTTATAAACGCGGTTGTCTGTCCCATAAATCCTTTTACCAAAGCTGTATGGTTTTGGCATAACATGGTTGGAATGGGGTCCCATTTTGCAGAAAATTCCATGAGTGAAAAGTAATCAGTTGTTCTAGAGACCATCCGTTTTCTTGTCATATCTATAGACGAAAACTCATAAACCATAGGACT
This sequence comes from Changchengzhania lutea, assembly GCF_006974145.1. NCBI lineage: Bacteria > Pseudomonadati > Bacteroidota > Flavobacteriia > Flavobacteriales > Flavobacteriaceae > Changchengzhania > Changchengzhania lutea. The sequence goes on from NZ_CP039456.1 coordinate 39,422, forward strand.
TCGTTCCAATATATAATTTTTAAAAGCGAAGGTTTTGCTATAATCTATTCTATTTTGGTAACCAGGATCACTCCCATCACCATCGAACATAGGTTCACAGATATCAATGCCTTCAGCAGATAATGCAATATCAAAACTATCGGTCGCGCTACACATGGCAAACATAAAACCACCACCAACGACATAATCTCGAATTTTTAAAGCGACATCCCGTTTTTCTTCAGACACTTTATCATATCCTAGCTTTTCAGCTAATGCTTCAGCACTTTTCTTTTCTTCAATATACCAAGAGGTTGCTCTATAGGCGCCATAAAATTTCCCATATTGACCTGTAAAGTCCTCATGATGTAAATGCAACCAATCAAATAGCAGTAAACCATCATTTAGAACTTCCTCATCATAAACCGTTTCATAAGGAATTTCTGCATATTGAAGTACCATTGTTACCGCATCATCCCAAGGTTGTTTTCCGTAAGGGGTATATACCGCAATTTTTGGTGCTTTTTCTAAAACCACTGCCTCCATATTTTGGCTGGGGCTGTTTATAGTTTCTAGAATAGTTTCAGCTTTGGCATTGGAAATGATTTCAAACGAAACACCACGAATCTGACATTCTTGCTGAATGGATTCTGTGTCTGGTAATAAAAAAGAACCCCCTCTATAATTTAACAACCATTTTACTTTCAAATCTTTGTTAAGCGTCCAATACGTGATTCCGTAGGCTTTTAAATGGTTTCGCTGACTTTCTACATCCATAGGAATAAGAATATAGGATGCAAAGCTATTGAGCGATAGGCTTAAAAATAGAATAACCAAGATAGTCGTCTTCATAGACCGAAAGGTAAACAAAAATTGTTTCGAGTTAAAGTCCTTTAAGGAATTATTAGAGTCTGCGCATTAGAACGGCACATCATCCTCATCATCATTAAACGAGCTACCAAAAGCTTGGTCTGGGCTGGCTTTAAAACCATCTGTTTTAAAAGTATCGTCATTTGCGGCGGCATTCATTTTAGAATGAAACTCGAAAGGCGAATCAAAATCATCTAAATTGTCAAACTTACCTAAATGGCCAATAAACTTCAGGCGAATATTGTCCAAACCACCATTTCTGTGTTTTGCTATGATAAATTCTGCTTGGCCTTCAGTAGGCGATCTGTCATCATCATCCCACTCATCAATTTTATAATATTCCGGTCTGTAAATAAACGATACGATATCGGCATCTTGCTCGATGGCTCCCGATTCACGCAAATCTGATAACAAGGGGCGTTTACTTCCGCCACGGGTTTCAACAGCACGTGATAATTGTGATAATGCAATGACTGGCACATTGAGTTCTTTGGCTAAGGCTTTTAGGTTTCTAGAAATCATCGAAATTTCTTGTTCACGGTTGCCGTTATGGCTACTTCCTCCGGTCATCAATTGCAAATAATCAATCATTATTAATTTAATGCCGTGTTGCGATGACAATCTTCGTGCCTTAGCTCTTAAATCAAAAATAGAAAGTGATGGTGTATCATCTATAAATAAAGGGGCTTTCTCAAGTCCTTTTACTTTTACATTAAGTTGTTCCCACTCGTGTTTTTCTAATTTTCCAGTACGTAATTTTTCAGAAGACAGACCAGTTTCACTAGAAATTAGACGTGTAATTAATTGCACCGATGCCATTTCTAAGGAGAAAAAAGCAACTGGTATATTTTGGTCTACAGCAATATTTCGTGCCATAGACAAAGTTAAAGCCGTTTTACCCATCCCTGGACGTGCGGCCACGATAATTAAATCGGAAGGCTGCCAACCAGAGGTTAATTTATCTAATTTAGTAAATCCAGTTGGAATACCACTGAGTCCTTCTTTATTGGAAATCTCTTCAATCTTCTTTTTCGCTTGGATTACTAAATCCTGAGCGGTCTCACTAGATTTTTTGATGTTCCCTTGAGTAACTTCATATAATTTAGACTCCGCTTTATCCAATAAATCAAATACATCTTTCGTCTCGTCGTATGAATCCTCTATAATTTCATTCGAAATTTTGATTAAACTTCTCTGAATAAATTTCTGCAAAATAATACGTGCGTGAAACTCAATATGTGCTGAAGATGAGACTTTTTGTGTTAATGAAATCAGGTAAAAATCACCGCCTGCTAATTCCAATCTTGAATTTTTCTTTAATTGCGTTGAAACGGTTAATAAGTCAATAGGTTCGCTGTTTTCAAAGAGCTGAAAAATAGCCTCAAAAATATGTTGATGTGACTCTTTATAGAAGGCGTCAGGACTTAAAATATCAATTACTTCGTCAACACCCTTCTTATCAATCATCATGGCACCCAAAACAACCTCCTCTAAATCAAGTGCTTGAGGTGGTATTTTTCCTTTCTCCAGACTAATAATAGTACTTTTATCGACTTTATAACCCTGAACGGTGCTTGGTTGTTTCATAACTACGAAAGTAAGTATTTTGTTGGTGTTTATATAGACAAATAGAATTCTGATTGTTAACCATCCGTTAACAATGTAACTGTTAATAACTTACAGATATTGTGGATAACCATAAAAAAATCTGAAGTGACATCCTTCAGATTTTACTATGTTATGGTATTAAAAGGCTTAGCCTTTATAGACTCCCATTTGAGCATATTTTTCCATGCGTTGGGATACCAAATCGACTGGTGATAAGTTTTTAAGCAGCTCATAAGATTTAGCAATGGCATTACTCACCGATTTAAAGGTTTTTGCTCTATCTCTGTGTGCGCCTCCTAAAGGCTCTTTAATAATTTCATCAACCAATTTGAGTTTTTTCATATCCACAGCCGTTAATTTTAAGGCTTCGGCAGCACGTTCTTTATATTCCCAACTGCGCCATAATATAGACGAGCAAGATTCTGGTGAAATCACAGAGTACCAAGTATTTTCAAGCATCATGACCGTATCACCAACACCAATGCCTAAAGCACCTCCGGAAGCACCTTCCCCAATTACAACTGTAATAATAGGCACTTTTAAACGTGTCATTTCAAGAATATTTCTAGCAATAGCTTCGCCTTGACCGCGCTCTTCAGCTTCTAGACCGGGATAAGCTCCTGGCGTATCTAACAATGTCACTACAGGAATCCCAAACTTTTCAGCAGACTTCATTAAGCGTAACGCTTTTCGATAACCCTCAGGATTAGCCATTCCAAAATTCCTGTATTGTCTGGTCTTTGTATTAAACCCTTTTTGCTGACCGATAAACATATAACTCTGGTCGCCTATTTTACCTAAACCACCAATCATAGCCTTATCATCTTTAAAACCTCTATCGCCATGCAATTCCAAGAAAGTATCTCCGCAAATGGCTCTTATATAATCCAAGGTATAAGGTCTATCTGGATGGCGGGACATTTGTACACGCTGCCACGCTGTTAAGTTTTTATATATATCCTTTTGGGCTACTTTAAGTTTTTCTTGGATTTGAGCACAGGTTTCTGTGACATCAACATCACTTTCTTCTCCAATTAATTTACACTTTTGGAGTTGATCTTCAAGTTCTTTTATAGGGAGTTCAAATTCTAAATATTCCATGAGAATTTTAATTTATGACGGTTTCGTTTTTAGTTAGTCTACAAATATAAAAACTTTAAATGTGATGAGCATCTAAGATTGTTTTCTTTTTAGGATTCTAATGTTTTTGAGTATCCCATTTAATATCACTGTAGTAATTATAATGATTGCCCCATAGTAAAAATTAGAGCTCATTATTTCTTTTTCTGGAAACAAAATTATGGCCAAGGTAATCCCGTAAATTGGCTCTAAATTATAGGTTAAGACAACAGTGTAAGGGCTAATATGTCGCATAACATATACTGAAGCAATAAAAGCATAAGCTGTACATATAGATGCTAAAATAAAGAGATACCCCAAGTCTGATAAACTTATATTGAAAAACTCTAATGAAAAGCCGTTAGAAGAGAAAAGCAGAAAAAATGATATAAATAAAACCCCGCTCAAAAATTCATAGAACGAAATTACCGTTGCCGTATGCTGCTTTAAAAAACTTCCATTTAATACAGCAAATAAGGAGGAAAGAAATGCTGATGCTATACCTAAAATTATACCATTTAAATATTTAATTTCACTTTGTGTTATAATAAAAACACCAATAATAACGATAACTCCGAAAAAAATTTCATACCAAATAATGCTGCGTTTGTAAATAAGCGGCTCTATAAAAGATGCAAAAAAAGCACCTGTTGAAAACATGGCTAATGCAATTGAAATATTGGCTTCATCAATGGCGCCAAAAAACGTTATCCAGTGCAGCGCAATTACAATACCTGCCAAGGATAGTTTAAAAATTGATTTTAACGGTATTTTCAATTTCACCTTCGCAACTTTCACATAGATCCCCATCAAGATTGTCGCCATAACCATCCTGTACCACACTAGCGGAATAGCCGTGATTGTAATAATTTCTCCTAAAATAGCTGTAAAGCCTGCTATAAAAACTAAAAGATGAAGGTGTAAATAATTTTGAAGTTTAGCGTTTGGCATTATACAATAGATAAGCGGCTAAAATACCAAAAATGACATTAGGAAACCAGACTGCAATTAACGGCGGGAAATCAGACTGTTCTGCCATAACACCAAAAATTTTATCAAAAAAAACGAATACCATAGCGATACAAATACCTACTGCCAGATTCACGCCCATGCCACCGCGTCGCTTTTTAGAAGATACGGCCACTGCAATAATTGTAAGAATAAAAACAGATACTGGCAGACTCCATTTTCGGTAAAGTACCAATTGAAAACGTCCAATATTAGAAGAACCGCGTGCTTCTTCCTTTGCTATAAAACGTTTTAAATCACCATACTTTTTTGTTTCCGCTGCATATATCACTGGGATAAGATCATCCACATCGAAAGCAAACAGCGTGTCTTTCCTTGTTAATATTTCCAACTCATCTTCGCGCTCTCCAATAGTTCTTTTTACGTAGTTGGTTAGTGAATATAGGGTATCTTCTTCGATGTACTTTATTGCCGAGGCAGTAATTTTATATTCAAGTTCGTTGCTATTAAAATGTTCTAATGTGAAATTGTAACCATTCTTGTTCTTAACATCAAAGTTGCTCACGTAAATGATTTCATTATCATTAATTTGCCTAAACACATTTGTGTTTTGAACCGCACTCTTACCCTTTTTAAAATATTTATAGCTAAAATTATTAAAGCCTTCACTGGCCTTAGGGGCTAGATACAAACCTAATACAATCGCTATAGCACCAACAATGGTTGCTCCAATCAGGTATGGCCTTAAAAACCGAGAGAAAGACACACCGGAACTCAAAAAGGCAATAACTTCAGTGTTATTAGCCAATTTTGACGTAAACCAAATGACCGAAAGGAATAAGAATAAAGGAAAAAGTAGATGTGCAAAATAAATGGTGAAATCTAACAAGTACAGGAGTACTTCATCAAAAGGTACCTCGTTTTCAAGAATTTTTCCGATTTTCTCTGCTAGATGCACGGTTATCCCAATAGGAATAAACAGTAACAACATCATAAAAAATGTGAACAAATAGCGTTTTAATATATACCAATCTAAAATCTTCATTCCTCTCCCTACCCCTCTCCTTTGGAGAGGGAACTGTTGTGTGTGTTTAAGTTTTCTATTCTATTTTTTTTAGCTTTCAACTTTTACAAACGATTATCCATCTGTTTAACCATTTTATCCTTCCAGGTTCTAAAATCTCCTGCTAAGATATGTTTTCTTGCTTCTCTAACCAACCATAAATAAAAGCCTAGATTATGAATGGTCGCAATTTGTTTCCCTAGCAATTCATTCACTGTAAATAGATGGCGTAAATAGGCCTTTGAATATTCGGTATCTACGAAAGTCATACCCATCTCGTCCACAGGCGAAAAATCATCCGCCCATTTCTTGTTTTTAATATTAATAGTACCGTGAGCTGTAAACAACATGCCGTTTCTAGCGTTTCGTGTTGGCATCACACAATCAAACATATCTACTCCTAACGCAATATTTTCCAATATATTGATTGGCGTTCCTACACCCATAAGGTATCTGGGTTTTTCTTCTGGTAAAATACTGCAAACAACATCTGTCATAGCATACATTTCCTCGGCAGGTTCTCCTACAGATAATCCACCTATGGCATTTCCCACAGCACCGGCATTGGCAATATATTCTGCCGATTGCATTCTCAAATCCTTGTAGGTACTTCCCTGAACAATAGGGAAGAACGCTTGTTCATACCCATATTTTAATGGTGTTTTTTCTAAATGATTGATGCATCTATCTAACCAACGGTGGGTCATGTGCATAGACCTTTTGGCATAGTTATAATCACAAGGATATGGTGTACACTCGTCAAAAGCCATGATAATATCGGCGCCAATTGTACGCTGGATTTCCATAACATTTTCTGGGGTAAAAACGTGATAACTTCCGTCTATATGCGACTTAAACTTTACGCCTTCCTCCTTTATTTTTCTGTTTGCCGATAGTGAATACACTTGGTAACCTCCTGAGTCTGTTAGGATATTCCGATCCCAATTCATGAATTTATGCAACCCACCTGCCTTTTCTAAAATAGCAGTTTGTGGTCTTAAATATAAATGATACGTGTTTCCTAAAATGATATCGGGGTTAATGTCATTTTTAAGCTCTCTTTGATGCACACCTTTAACAGATGCGACAGTTCCTACAGGCATAAATATTGGTGTTTCAATAACACCGTGATCTGTGGTTATTTTTCCTGCTCTCGCCTTACTCTGCTCATCTTTTGCTAATAAATCAAATACCATATGTTGCTATTTATAATTGCTATTATTTTAGACATGATCTAAAATCAATAATTGGCAAAACTACGTACTTTTTTAATTTTAAATCAATATCAAACACCTTTTAAAATGATTGTTTCTAATAATTTTGAAGTAAATCAAATTCAATTCAGTTCAACATAATTTTTTAAACTTTGGAAAATAATTATGTTTTGGCAGCGTTTTTGATTGTATACATGAAATCTTAAAAACAACAATTATGAAAAAATTAATTTTTATTTTATTCGCTATTAGTATATTTCCAATAGCATCTTTTGCGCAATCAGGAACTGGATTCGGTATCAAAGGTGGTTTAAACTATAACGCCAATGGCGATTATTTTAATTCTGTTGGTGCCAATGCAAAAAACCCAGATAGGAATGTAGGCTATCATTTAGGCCTTTTCGGGAAATTTGGAAATCAAATTTATTTTAAGCCTGAAATTGTTTACACAACTACCAAGAGTGATTATGACGATGATAGTTTTAAAATGCAAAAAATTGATGCACCACTATTAGTTGGGTTGAAGGTTTTAGGGCCTATTAGTGTTTTTGGTGGCCCTTCACTGCAATACATTTTAGATACTGAATTTGATGGAGTTGCTATTGATGATGTTGAAAATGATTTTTCTGTTGGACTGAATTTCGGTATCGGCTTAAACTTTGATAAAGTTGGCGTTGATTTAAGATACGAACGTGGCTTTAGCGATAATGAAGCAACTTTTCTTAATAACAACGGGATTGGGAGCGGTAGATTGGATACGCGTCCAGATCAATTAATATTAAGTTTATCGCTTTTATTATAATAACGACATGTCATAATAAAACAAAAAACCCGCTAAATTGCGGGTTTTTTGTTTTTATAATTTTGATTCTGAATCGTCGGTATCTAAATAATTTGGAATTCCATCTCCGTCAGTATCATCATTGCTAGGATCTCCATCGCCATTTTTATCATTGGTTTTATCACCATCACCATCGCTGTCTACATTTAAATCGGTGTCTTCCAAATCTTCAAAAATAGTGGGTGTTCCGTCACCATCATCATCAGTATCTGCATAATCTGGGATTGTATTACCATCTGTATCGTCATCGGCCAAAGTAAACTCCCCATCTCCATTAATATCTTCTTCATGAGAAGGAATACCATCGTTATCATGATCATTCTCAAAATATTTCAGCAAATCGAACTTAAAAACCAATGGAGCATATGTTGGAATATTTGAGCCAAGCGGAGGACTTGAAAAATAAGCAAGACCAGAGGGGAGAAACATAACACCTACACCATGGTTTATATAATCAACTGTTCCATCACCGTTTTCAACATAATTTTCAGCAGTCTTAAAGCTTGGTAAGACTTTTCTCCATGCAGGAATTAATGAGATTAAATCAAATTCAACAGGGTTGACAGCACTATCAAATACTTCATTATCTAAGGTGAAACCTTCATAGGTCACAAATACGTTATCTGCAAATGTTGGTGATTCACCACCATCATTTTCATCTATCCTAGGGTTTAAATCCAGTACAAAAAACTCATAGTCTGTATCGGCATATACAGTTGTTTTTGCATCACCAACTGCAGTTTTTAATAAAGTGTGACCATCTGGTACATTTTCTCCTTCAGGAAGTTCTGTAATGATTAAATCATTAATTGAAGGATCTTCTATACCAGCAATCTCTTGCGAATTATAATAATGGTCTTCCAAATATTCTACTAATGCCGCTTTATCTTCTATTTGCTGCTCTCCTCTATCTCTTTCGGGCACGGGTACAAAATCACCACTGCCATCATCATCTTTATTACAAGCAGACAGGCAGATTAATATACAGGCTATAAAGATGCTAAATTTTCCTAATTTCATTTGTTATATTTTAAAGCAATGAAGTCTAGACCTTTTTGATTATTATAAAAAATCAAGTTAAATTGATAAGACTTTAAGTTTCTTTTTAAGCGCGCAAGATACAATTTTAATGTAATTTTGTGCAATAACATTAACGTAGTTTTCACATTAAATTATGCGTATAGATAAGTATTTATGGTGTGTTCGATATTACAAAACAAGGTCATTGGCTACCACCGCATGCAAAAAAGGACAGGTAAAAATTAATAATGATGTGGTGAAACCAAGCAGAGAGGTTTATGCTACAGATATTATTGAACTTAGAAAAAACCAAATTAACTATACGCTTAAAGTAAACGATATTCCTGAAAGTAGAATAAGTGCCAAACTGGTTGATCTATATAGAACCGATACCACTCCAAAAGAACAATTTGAAGCACAAGAGCTTTTAAAATACTCAAAAGACTATTATAGAAAAAAGGGCGTGGGTAGACCTACAAAAAAAGATAGGCGTGATATTGATGATTTTACTGATGAAAATGAGTAATTTTATGTTTTAGTAATATTGAGTTTATATGAAGGCGAATAAGAATACCATACTCAACCACGAGGAAATACAAAACAAAATACGTCGTATTGCTTTTCAGATATACGAGAATAACGTTGATGAACACGAAGTTATTCTTGCTGGGATAGAGACAAACGGCTATATTTTAGCCAAAAAATTAAAGTCGGTATTGTTAAAAATTTCTGATATTAATCCGATACTCTGCAAAGTTATTATTGATAAAAAGAATCCATCGCTGGATATAAGAACATCCATGGCACCAGAAGAATACACTAATAGATCCTTAGTTTTAGTTGACGATGTTTTAAACTCTGGAACCACCTTAATCTATGGTGTCAAGCATTTTTTAAATGTGCCATTAAAACAATTTAAGACCGCTGTTTTAGTGAACAGAAATCATAAAAAATACCCTGTTAAAGCAGATTTCAAAGGCATTTCGCTGTCTACATCACTTCATGAGCATGTGAATGTGTTTTTAGATGGCAAACGTTATGAAGCCATTTTAGAATAATGCTAAAACGAGTTCTTCAACTATTTCGTTTTGGGCTTTATTATCGGTTGAGATAGTAATGTTTGCTTGATTATAAAAATGAGACCTTTCAAAAAGATGCTTCCCAATATATTCAGTTACCGCATCACCATTCTCTAATTCAGCAAGCAAGGGACGTTTGCTTTTCTCGTTTTTTAATCGATTTACCAATGTGTGGATTTGGGCTTTTAAATAAATACTTATAACGCCAGTCTGATTTAAAATATGGTCTAAGTTGTTTCCGTAACATGGCGTGCCCCCGCCCAAAGATAAAACGATTCGATTCTCCTCATTCAGAATTTCATTGAGATATTGGGCTTCCTTTTTTCTAAAGTAAATTTCACCCTTTAAAGTAAAAATGTCTTTTACCTTTAATTTTTCCTTTTCTTCTATATATTCATCGAGATCTATAAAGTTATAGCCCAATTTTTTGGCTAATATTATCCCAATAGTAGACTTTCCCGATGCCATATACCCAATTAAAACTACAATCATTTTTCTGCTATAAATTGATTATTAAAAACATACGTTTGAAAGACACAAAAAAACAAAAATTTATTTAAAAAAAGTATGGTTTTATTAATTAAACATTTTATATTTGCACCCGCTAACCGCAATTTGTTAGCCCTTTTAATTTATGACCTGGTAGCTCAGTTGGTAGAGCATCTCCCTTTTAAGGAGAGGGTCCTGGGTTCGAGCCCCAGCCCGGTCACTGGAACTACTTCAAGATTATTCAAAAAGCCTGAAAACATAATGTTTTTAGGCTTTTTCATTTTTATTACTTTCAATTGATATCAATTAAACGCATTGCAAAAGTTCGTTAATCGGTGCGTGTATTTAGTTTTAAAAAACACCAAAGAAGGCTTTGCAGATGATTCGGTTAAGAAAATGGATCAATCTCAAAAGTTGTGTGTGAATTGAAAATATAATTTGATCTTTGGCAAAAAAACTAGCCTTGGATATATCAATAGACCTACTGAAATTAATTTTACCTGAATTATTAATTACGCATTTCGATATTACAAATCACGAAGTAGAAAATGGTGTTCTACATTTTTACTTTGAAGAGAAAAAGGAGTCGCCCAAAGAAGAGAATGAGCGTATTTTGATAGCACACGGTTTCCATAAAGAGATTGCAATTCAAGATTTTCCACTCAGAGGAAAGAACGTTTATCTCCACATTAAACGCCGTCGTTGGCTTGATGAAACCACTAAAAGGGTAGCTCAAAGAGATTGGAATTTAGTAGCACAGGGAACCCGGATGACCATCGAGTTCGCTGCTTTTTTAAAAGTACTTAGTCAATACCAAAGCTAATGACTCCCATACTATTGGTGGTTTTTATGGCGTAAATGGCAAAAAACTACAACGTCAGTACAAAGATCATCTAAGTGAGCTTAAACAGTGGAAAGCTAAATCTCATGCCAAACAATGGCTAGTTTTTCCAGAGAATATGGGCAAGCATTTATCTATTGACGAGACAGCCTTGTCCAAAGGCGAACTCTATACTATTATCACTAATAAAAAGGCGAAAGGCAAGAAAGGTGCTATTGTTGCTATTATGGCAGGTACTAAGGTAGAACCTATTGTCGAGCAACTTCTTAAAATTCCTAAATCTAAAAGAAACAAGGTCAAAGAAATTACTTTAGATATGGCTAATTCCATGAAGTTCATTGCCAAAAAATGTTTCCCTAAAGCCATACAGGTAACAGACCGTTTTCATGTACAAAAACTTGCTCTTGAAGCTTTACAGGAAAATGAAGTGCTCCTTTCCAGCATAGCGGAAAGAGTTAACAGAATGAAAAGTCAAAAGTGGTGATTGTGTCCAAGACGTATTTTAAAGAAGCTTATTTCTCGGAATGGAGCTTTTCGCGGAATGCAGGGGAATGTGCTGAGTATTCAATGAAACTAACCTTTTGAATTCAATTGCTTTAAAAAACCAACATATTGATTGTTGTTTGGGTACAACTGAACCAACCTAATAACTATATTCTTAGCCTTTTCTACTTGGTCATATTTAGAATAATGATAAGCTAGCGCATATAATATACTTTCGTTGTTTACATCAATTTTTAAGCCTTTAACGAGGCTGCTTTCAGCATTTTTATGGTCTTTTTTCTTATCATAGAGTAGACTTAAATTATAATAAACCCTAATATTATCGGGCATTTTCTCTACTGCTTTTTCTAATAGTTCAATGGCACCATCGGTTCTATCCAACTCGGCGTATAGCAAAGCTAATGAATAGTACGTTGGTCCGTATTCAGGTTCTTGTATGATTACCTTTTTAAAGGCTTCCTCTGCTTTCTTATAGTTTTTATTTTGGTAATATAAATTAGCCAATGTCAATCTTGCGTTGTTATTAATGTTGTCTATTGCCAAAGCACTTTCATAGCCTTCAATACCTTTTTCAATATTTCCTTGTTTTAAATAGTAGTTAGCTCTTTTAATGCGGCCACCTACAAAATCTGAATTGGTATTTAAGTGCGTGAAAAATTCTTTCTTTACTTTTTGATAGACTCCTTTATACTGATCTGGAACTTGAGTTTCACTTAAACCACTTAACCCGTAAAACACCTTAATGCGCACACTTCTTTTAGAATCTTTTAAGAGTGGTAAAAATGAGTTCATATAACCCTTATTGTTAGTATCACTTAAAACATCTACAGTGGCTCCCCTGACCAAAGTCGATTTGTCGTTCAGCCAAGTTAAGTAGTCATCAATAAAATTTTCAGGATTGTAATTGGACAACGCTTTTACGGCTGAAGCTCTCGCTATTTCTACTTGTGCCTTATCATTTATAAGTTCCAATAATCCTGTATGTGCATTTGGTTGCCTCGTAATTCCAGGGGTCAATTTATCAGAAAAATGAATCGAATCAACGGTTCCAAATAACTTTTGAAACGCTTCCCATGCCCATTCATCATCTTTTTTATGACACCCAGCACAAGCATTGGGCGTTTTGTATTTTAAACTAAGGTCTGGTCTTGGCACTCTAAAACTATGGTCACGTCTAAAATCATTGCCCATATAATATTTTCCGGGCATGTGGCAATTGATGCATTGGGCACCGTCTGTTCCCATTTCATGAAAATGATGCTTTGGGGCATTAAATTTTTCTGGTACGTGACATTGCGTACATAATGCATTGCCCTTAAATTTCAACTTTAAAGAATGTGAATTATGGCAATTGTTACACGCCACATCATTTTTGTACATTTTACTTTGAACAAAAGATCCATAAACGTAATCTTCATCTAGAATTTGCCCATCTGGATAATACTGTGGATCTTCAATTAATTGCGGAAAATAATGATCTAGCATGGTGCCTTCAAAATTAAATGCTCCCGAAAATTGCTCCCTGCGCATATGGCAACGTGCACACTGGTCAACCAACTCTTTGGGTGCCGTATTTAAGGTCATGTGCAGGGTGCCCGTAGACGCATATTTATTTCCTAATCTTTTTACATCTTCAACGTGCTGTTTACCCGGACCATGGCAAGCTTCGCAGCTTACATTGATTATGGCATATTTAGTGTCGTAACTATGCGTATTGAAATCGTAATTTTTCCTGACATTTGTGGAATGGCAATCGGAACACATGGTATTCCAGTTCAGTCCGCCCCTGGACCAATGCAGCCACTCGGAATGCACCACTTTAAAATTGGGGTACAGATCGAACCATTTATTTTTCAAAGTATCCCAGGCAGTTCTTAAACACTGATAATGCCCATCAGGAAATTTTACAATATATTGCTGTAACGGTGTTACTCCGAAAGTATACTCTATTTTATAATCGTGATTTATTCCGTCAGGTCCTTCGGTATTGACATAAAAGCCACCTTCCTTTTTGTAAAAATGTGAGGTTACCCCTTGACTTATAAATTTTTCATCATTAAAACCCCCTAGAACAGAAGTACTATCGGCCAACTGCATGGCCTTATCATGGTGCGACCCTTGCCAGTCTTTAAATTGCTCTTTGTGGCATGCTTCACATTTTGAAACTCCTAAAAAATGGCTGTCGGGAATTTCACTGGTTGGCACAAAAACACCATTGTTCGAAACCGCTTCATACTTTTGTTCCTTTTGGCATGACAAAGAAGTTATTATTAAAAAACAAACAATCAGTTTATTAATATTGGTAAATGTTAAATTAAGCTTCATACATAGTTGATTTGATAGGTTTCTTAATCGCTAAAAAATTAATTATCATCAGACTAATTTAACAAACATTAATGAAACCAAGGCAACATTGGTTTGACGTAAAAAAGTAGTTTTTATAAAAAAAAGTAGAATATTCAGTAAAATAAAACACCCCTAATAAAAAATCATCTATATTCTACATCAATTATAAATTACAGTTCGAAAAAGTGTAATTGTGAAAATCATCTGCGATGTCTTTAAAGAGAGATATAACAAAAATTGACAAACTAAATAATAGACTCAAAATAAACTGAAGTAAAGCAAAACCTAAGTTGTCTAACTGAAATTAATAAGTTTTATCATCAAATAAAGTCAATTCATATTAATTACTATGACTCTTTGCAAAACATCGAAATGTTCTACCTATGTTGTATCGCTTGAAATAAAGCCTCACATTTCTGTGAAGCCCTGTTTTTGCTGGTAGTTGGAACTGGACTCGAACCAGCGACCTTCGGGTTATGACTCTGTACTGGCATTTTTTAAAACGCTTTTATTGGGTTTCCCTATGTTATTATTGAAAATCATGCTCCTTTTTATGTTCACTTTTGCCATTAATAATTTAAATAACAATAAATTTAATTCCAAAAAACGCTATATAGAGCTACCAAAATTAGCATAACGGAGAAAGCTCCTATATTAAACAATGGACTTGTTTTAAATAAGCCTTTGGTTATTTCAATGCCTTTTTGGTCATCAGCACCTTTATGTTGAAGATAACTTACGGCCGCTATAACAATCATTGTCAATAGCGCTGTATACCCCATTTGATCCATAAAAGGAACATCTACAAACCATGACGATGTTGACCATCCTTTTGGAGCAACCTTAAAATACATAGCTATTGGTATTGATACCAAAGCACCTACAATGGCCGCTTTGTTTGTTGTTTTCTTCCAGAATAAACCTAACAAAAAGACTGCCAAGATTCCCGGGCTTACAACTCCTGTATACTCTTGTATAAACTGAAAAGCTTGATCAATACCGCCTAATAAAGGGGCCATAATACAAGCTATTAGCAAAGCAACACTAGCCGATATTCGACCCATATTTACCGTAGCCTTATCATTGGCATTTTTATTAATATATTGTTTATAAATATCCATAGTGAAAATGGTTGACGTAGAATTTAACATAGACGCTAGAGACGACACAATGGCTGCTGCTAAGGCTGCAAAAGCTACGCCTTTTAAACCAACTGGTAAAAATTGCAACAACCAAGGATATGCCTTATCTGCTTGTTCTAAAGATGGGATATTGTTTAAGGCTACATCTCCTAATCTTGCCATAATCTCAGGGTCGTTAATCATGACATACGCAGCAATACCCGGTATTACCACAATTAAAGGAATAATTAATTTTAAAAACGCTGCAAACAAGATTCCTTTTTGTGCTTCTTTTAATGATTTGGCAGCCAAGGTTCTTTGTATAATGTATTGGTTAAAACCCCAATAATAAAGGTTTGCTACCCACATACCTCCTACTAGAACCCCAATACCTGGAAGATTATTGAATTCTGGATTAGACTTATCCAATATCATAGCAAAACGTTCTGGAACAGTTTCATAAACAATATTTAACCCAGCCATGAAACCTGCTCCATCAGACAATGTATCTAATGCTAAATATGTTGTTATCAATCCTCCAAAAACTAAAAAGATGACTTGAATAACATCTGTCCATGCTACTGCCGACAAGCCTCCATAAAGCGAGTATGCCGCTGCGAACAATGCTAATCCTAAAATACCATACATCATAGGAATCCCCATGATAGTTTCCAGTGCTAAGGCTCCTAAGTACAAGACCGTGGTAAGGTTTACAAACACATATAAAGCAATCCAAAATACGGCCAATATGGTTTTTAAATTGGTAGAGAATCGTTTTTCAACAAATTCTGGAATGGTATATAAGCCCTTCTCAATAAAAATAGGTAAAAAATATTTTCCAACAATTATTAATGTAATAGCTGCCATCCACTCATAAGAGGCGATAGCTAATCCCGAGGCAAACCCTGAACCGGACATGCCTATAAATTGTTCTGCGGAAATATTTGCAGCTATTAAGGATGCTCCTATGGCCCACCATGGCAATGATTTACTTGCTAAAAAGTAATCTTCAGCATTTTTTTGATGACCTTTTTTATCTCTGGAAACCCAAAGCCCTACACCTAATATTAATACCGCATAAGCAATAAAAACAAAGTAATCCCAAAATTCAAAATTTGATGTCATAATAGTTCAGTTAGTTATTTGTCTTATTTTTTAATCAATTCATTAAATTAATTCCTTAAGCATCTTAGTTGCAATCTCTGCTGTGATATCACGTTGTGGAGAGCCAAACATTTCATAGCCGACCATGAATTTTTTAACGGTAGCACTTCTTAACAATGGTGGATAAAAACTCATATGCCAATGCCAGTGGTTATTGTCTTGTCCATTAGTGGGAGCTTGATGAATACCACTGGAATATGGAAATGATGTATTGAACAATTTATCATACGCTTTGGTTATGACCGAAATGGCTTCAGCAAAAAGATCGACCTCGGCATTGGTCATTTCTAAAATGCTTTTTTGGGTTCGTTTTGGCACAATCATAGTCTCAAATGGCCAAATAGCCCAAAATGGGACCAGTACAACAAAGGCGTCATTTTCAAAAATAATACGTTCTTGTTTTTCTAATTCTTGAGACAAATAATCAGCTAAAAGACTACGCTTATTTTTTATATAATATTTTAATTGCTGTGTATTCTTTTTATCTACTTCATTAGGCAAAGTTGATTGACTCCATATTTGTCCATGGGGATGGGGATTACTGCAGCCCATAACAGCGCCTTTATTTTCAAATATCTGAACATAATTGATATTAGAGTTAGCTCCAAGAGATCTGTACTCACTTTGCCATGCTTCAACCACTTTGGTAATATCTTTAGGGTGCATATCAGCCAAACTTTTGGAGTGGTCTGGGCTAAAGCAAATCACTTTGCAAATTCCTTGTTCACTGTGGGCTTCAAGTAGACCTTCCCTTACTTCAAATTGTTTTGAGTCATTTTGCAAGGCTGCAAAATCATTGGTAAAGACAAACACGTCCTCGTATTTTGGATTTTGTTCTCCATTAATTCTTGTATTGCCTGCACATAAATAGCAACTTTCATCATAATTTGGTCTTACCTCTTTTGAAACGGCTTCATTTTGTCCTTGCCAAGGTCGTTTAGCACGATGTGGCGACACCAACACCCATTCTCCTGTCAATATGTTTAAGCGTTTATGAGAGTAATCTTGTAAATCTGTATTCATACTGTTTTGCTTGATTCTTTATTGAATAATGCCCGTACCGTTTGAAAGCTTAACGGAATATATAGAACATTCTTTATTAAATTGATTTTTATAAGCTTCTGAAACAAATGCTTTAAATGATGCTGTTTCTGTTTTTTCAATCAGGTTAATGGTGCATCCGCCAAAACCACCACCCATCATTCTGGCTCCCAATACATGACCATTTAATTTGGCCTGCTCTACTAAAAAATCCAGTTCATTACAACTTACTTTATATTGTTTTTGAAGTCCGTTATGTGAGGCGTAGATTAGCTTTCCTAAAGTTTTTAAATCGCCTGCTTCCATGGCCTTTGATGCTTTAACGGCACGTTCATTTTCCTGTATGACATATAAGGCTTTTTGATAGTTTTCCGGGCTTACTTTATCCTTTATAGACTCTAGATCAAATTCACTGGCATCTCTTAAGGCTTTTACCTTAAGCATACTTGCAATGGATTCACAAACAGAACGTCTGTCATTATAAGCACTATCTGATAAACTGTGCTTGACATTGGTATTGATCAAGATAAGTTCATGGTCCTTAAATTCTATTTTAAAAGGTTTTGATTTTACGGTTCTGCAATCCAGTAATAAGGCATGGTTTTCAATACCAAACATACTGGCATACTGATCCATAATACCACATTTTACACCTACATAATTATGCTCTGCCTTTTGCGAGATTAAAATCATATCTTCTTTTGATAAGCCTAGATCAAACAATTCGTTAAGTCCAAACACGACACTATTTTCTAAAGCGGCAGATGAGGACATGCCAGCGCCTCCAGGAATATCACCTCCAAAAGCAATATTGAAATTACCAATGGTTTTACTTCTGTTTTGAATTTCGGCAACAACGCCTAACACATAATTTTGCCAGCTTCCTTCGGCAGATGGCTTTAAATCGTTTAAACAAATCTTTACGATTTCATTTTTATCAACAGCTAAGGCTATTGATGAATTTTTTGAATCACTCTTCCCAATGGCGGCAACAATGCCCTTATTTACAGCTGCAGGAAATACAAAACCATCATTATAATCGGTATGTTCACCAATGATATTGATCCTTCCAGGAGAAAATATCATTAATGGTTCTGTCTTAAAAGTCTCCTGAAAACTTGTTCTTATTTTATGTATTAAATTGGTATTCATGGTTGTGGTTTAATTATTATCTATTTTCAGATTCCAACTCATGTGATAAGTGTCATCAGGCTGAAGTACTTTTAAACCAATACCATTATTAAAACTATCTGAAACGCCAGTTGTTGGCTCTATGGCTATAGTATTTTTATGAGGTGGCGTATATAGTTGTAAAAAACAATCTTTTTCAGTGGACGTTATGGCTAGATTGTAATCCGGTGTTTGAAATAAGACACGGTTAGAGTCTAACATAAAACAATCATCCAAGAACCGGTCTTTTATTTTAAGGCCACCATCATACCCGTTAGGAATAATTCCTTCAGTTATATTACGTTTATCTAGCTTTAGTTTTAAATTAGAGTCAAAAATAAATGAACTGTTATACAGGTCGCTGCTCAAAAAATAAGGATGCCAGCCTAATGTAAAAGGAAATGCTTTAGAGTCGGTGTTTTTTATTTCTACATTTAAATCTAGCGTGCTTTCTGTCAAAACATACTCTAAATAAATGGAATACGTGAAAGGGAATCCATTGGTCGTTTGTGTTTCATGATATACAAACTTTAATGCGGCATATGCTTTAGTAGTCTTTTCATCAATAAGCTTAAAGGTTTTATTATAAACCAAGCCATGTAGGGCATTGTTTAGCTTCTTTTCATTAATATCAAATTGATAGGTGTTACCTTTAAATTCATATATACCATCCTTTATTCTATTCGCAAATGGAAATAAAATTGAGGAAGCATAGGTGTTGGCATAAGTCAAAGGACTTAAATTTTTTATTATATGATGATTCTTTAGAACTAACTCTTGCAGACTTCCACCCTCATTCAGATAAATTTTAGCATATAGGTTATTTTCAGAATTTTTAACTTCTAAATGGTTTAAATCTCTATGGTGTTTAATTCTAAACATTTTAATTACTTATAAAGATTAATTACTTATAAAGAATTTCTAATGATTAAATGGTGTGGGTTTTCTATTTGAATATGTTCATTGTTTGAAATCATTTCTGCCAATCGTTTCCCCATAGCATCAAAATCTGTTGAGATGGTTGTAATACCCCCTTCAACAATTTCTTTAAGTAGGGTATCATTATATGATATCACTCCTATATCTTTTGCAAGAACAAATGATTTTTGTTTCATTTTTTTGATGACCTCCAGTAAGCTCCTATCATCAGGAATAATATATAGTTCACCTTTTTCTATGTCCTTATTTTGTAAAGCGTTTATAATCTCAAAAGACATTTTGCTTTTTTGACAAAACCTATTAAACCCTTTTAACATGCCTTGAGGTTGTTTATCTTCAGCAAAGACTAATACAAGCTTCTTATATTTTTCTATCAAGTGATAAGCCTTATTAAGGTTATCAAAAATGGCATTTTCAAAATTTTGGTAAATAGCAGGGTATTCAGACAGGTCTTCATGAATTTGATCTAATATGTATACTCTGTCACTTGGCAACATTTTCACAAAATTATTTGCGCTTTTTATATTTGCGGGCATGATTACATAATAGTTGTAACTCCCTGAGTTATCTTCTATTAATTTTCTGAAACTATTTTCATTGAAATGATGAAAGTAGATTTCCACTTGAATATTATCTCCTAAATTTTCTAAAAACGAATTATATAAATCTTCTTTAAAAGAATTTAACTCATCAAACAGTAAAAAGATTTTTTGTACAACGTCTATATTCACACTTGAAACGTAATAACCTTTGCCTACTATGGACTGGATTATTCCTCGTGCCTTTAATTCATTAAAAGCAGTAAGCACAGTATCTCTTGAGAGCGAATTTTGGTCTTTTATACTATTTAGCGAAGGTAGTTTATCGCCTTTTTTTAAAGCACCACTTACTATAGCGTCTTCAACTGAAGTAACAATTTGTTTGTACTTAGGAGTACCTGATGATTCTTTAATTGCTACGATTCCCATGGAACAAAAGTATAAAAAAATCTACAAAAAACCAAACTAGTAGGTACTAGTAGCTAAATACTAAATAAAAATTATATATTTGTATCTAGGATTTAATAGGATAACGATGAGAAGTAAAATTATAGTAACACGCGGTTGCGGTTATATTGGATCGCACACAGTCATAGAATTAATTGAAAACGATTTTGAGGTTGTGATACTGGATGACTTATCAAATTCAACTAAAAAAAACGCTAGTGCGTATAAATAAAATAACTGGCGTAAATCCTAAATTCATAAAAATTGATTTAAAAGATACACTAGCAACACATAGTGTCTTTAATGAACATAAGGACGCAAGTGGTGTTATACATTTTGTGGCTCACAAAGCTGTAGGAGAAGCTGTGGACCAACCCCTTAAATATTATAAAAACAACTTCTATTCGTTATTAAACACTTTAGAGGCCCAAAGTAAGAATGGTATAAATAACTTTATATTTTCTTCTTCTTCTGCAACATTATATGGAATACCAGATATTTTGCTTATAACTGAAAAAAACGAAACTCAACGCCCATTTTCACCTTATGGAAACACGAAAAAAGTTGCTGAAGAAATCTTAGATGATCTTATAAGATCTAATAAAGCATTTTCTGCAATTTCGTTAAGATATTTTAATTCTATCGGAGCTCATGAGTCAGGAGAAATTGGCGAACCGCCTAACGGTATCCCAAACAATTTAATGCCTTACATTACACAAACCGCAGTAGGTATACGTGAAAAATTAATGATTTATGTCAATGACTATCCAACCAAAGATGGAACGCCAATACGAGATTATATTCATATTGTAGATTTAGCAAAAGCACATGTTATTGCCGTAGAGCGTTTACTCAATAAAGACCAAGAAACAGCTTTAGAATTTTTTAATCTTGGTACTGGTATTGGGTATTCTGTACTAGACGTTATAAATGCTTTCGAGGCTGTTACTAACTCTAAGCTCAATTATGAAATTACAGGAAGAAGAGATGGTGATGTTCCTCAGTTTTATGCCGCAACTGATCTTACCAAAGAAAAACTAGGTTGGACAGTACAGAAAGGACTGGATGAAATTGTAAGCTCATCATGGAATTGGGAACAAAACCTTAGAAATGAAACTCAATAAATTATTGTGCTTCAATCTAAAAATACGATTTCGAAAATATCTAAATTGTCTTTAGAAGCATAGAGCGATTCTGTCGCAGCTGTCAATATTGATACAAATTCGATTTAAATGAGAAAATTATTTTTATTGATTTTCAACCACTTACTCTCCTGAAGGTTGTTATTATTATATAAATAGAGCTCATAACAGCTGCGACAGAACTTTTTAACTAGTTCCTATCTATATGCAAGTTTATTATTTATAATCGTTTTTCACGATAATGTTAAAAAAATAATAGTTTTTCACAAAAAAACAACCATTTTTCATGTTATATTTGTAACCATATTCCATAAAGAATAGCCATGAGTAATCGATTTTCACGCAAAGTAATCACTTTTCATGATAGAACACTACCTGAAGAGGGCGCTTTAGCAGGTTATGCCATGCTACTTTATATTTTAGAAGAAGAAACCGGTAGGCGTTTACCACTCCCTAACACTTTAGCACTGGTAACCCATAAACAACAACGTTACAATACCAACCAATGGCAGGTATTTGCAAACAGGTATATGCCTAAGGAAAATGAAATCGCCCATTTAACCTTTGCATTAAAATATGAGGGTATTGATTTACTGATTTTAAAGGAATTCTTTTTATACAGTGGCGACGGCCTTGTAAAGACCATGATGAAGAATGAACCCACCAGCCAATATTCAAGGCGGGTATGGTTTTTATACGAATGGCTATTGGGCGAAAATCTGGACATTCCAGATTTAAAGGTTGGAACCTACGTAGAACTTGTAAGCCCCAAGTTTCAATTTACCGGCCCAGCAGAAAACAGTACGAGACATCGTATAAAAAATAATCTACCTGGAACACGTGAATTTTGCCCGATGATCCGAAGGACAACGAAACTGGAAACCTATATCTCCATAAAATTTCCGGAAATCATAGAAAAAAACCTTAAGGGACGAAATAAAGGTTTAATCCGCAGAACGGCGGCGTTTCTTTTGTTAAAAGACTCCAAGGCCTCTTTTGCCATAGAAGGTGAATACCCCCCAAATATACGAGCCAGAAATTGGGGAAAAGCAATAGGTCAGGCTGGTAAAAAACCATTGACCATACTTGAGATAGAACGCTTACAAGAAATTGTCATAGGCGCTAAAAAACTAAAGCATATGGGAATTCGAACAAGTGAAGGATTTATAGGTGAGCACGACCGAGAAACCTTTATCCCAATGCCCGATCATATCTCAGCAAAGGTGAAGGATTTGAAATCTTTGATGAAAGGTTTGATCGATACCAACAATCTTCTTCAGAACAGTAATTACGATCCTGTTCTGGCTGCAGCCAGTATTGCTTTTGGCTTTGTTTTTATCCACCCACTATCTGACGGAAATGGGCGTATCCATCGCTATTTGATACACCATATTTTGGTACTTATGGGATATACGCAACGTGATATAATTTTTCCTGTTTCGGCAGCAATATTAAACAATATTGGAGATTATCAGGATATTCTGGAAGCATTTTCGTCTCCGAGGCTTGATTTAATTGAATGGAAAGCTACACCCGACCATAATGTCGAAATCACAAATGACACTATTGACCTGTACCGTTATTTTGATGCCACACTTCAAGCTGAATTTCTTTACGAATGTGTCGAGGAAACAATTGATAAAGTAATTCCAGAAGAGCTTGATTTTCTTGAAAAATATGATCAGATGACCCACCAAATCAATGCCTTGGTAACATTACCAGATACCAAAGTAGATTTGCTCATCAAGTTTCTGAACCAGAATAATGGGAAACTTTCAAAGAACAAAAGAGCGAAGGAATTTGAGGAATTGACCAATACGGAAATCAACACTATTGAGGAATTATATGCTACTTTTTTTTGAATTAAGAAACCATTTGGGTTATAAAACCCCTAAAGAAATGTAATTAGAATTTTATCAAAAAAATGTAGCATAGGCTCTAGAAAATTTGTCCGACTTTTTGTTGCAACCCCAACTTAAAATTTAGATCTTTTTATACTCAATGAAATACAAAAATTTTTAATAATACTGACCACTATAATGCAAGTTGTTTATAAAGCAAATTTGACTCTTATAGCTATTTGCTTATTAATGTTTTTTTGAGTAAAAACGTGAATATGCATTAGAAAAATATTTATAAGTACATCAAGATTAACTATATTTGAATTTTGAATGCAATTGCATTCAATTAAGTTCATTTAATTTAAATGTTAAAATCAGGTGCGTTAATCGGTGCCTATATTTGTTAAGCATATACTAACTTTTTGAATATCAGTTGTTTAAAATAATGATTCGAGCCCCAGCCCGGTCACAAAAAAGTTAAGCACTATTGCTTAACTTTTTTTATTTTTACCAACTATATTAATGCGCACGTGGCGGAATTGGTAGACGCGCTGGCTTGAGGGGCCAGTATCCGTTTTAGGATGTGGAAGTTCGAATCTTCTCGTGCGCACATTAATAAGTTCTTGGTTAATTAAACAATTTTACTCCTACCAATCATAAACGCTCACTCCTTTAGAATAAATTTCAACTAAATTTAAATAAATTCTAAAGCCACGCATTGATTTCTAAACTAATATTCCTATTTTTGTTTAATAAAAATGGATTTTAAATGAACAACATTCAGGTTAGCTTCAGTATTAAAGACCTAGAAAACCTTACAGGCATTAAGGCCCATACCATAAGAATTTGGGAAAAACGATACAATTTACTTTGTCCGAATAGAACAGATACGAATATTAGAAATTATAGTTTAGAGAGTTTCCAAAAGCTTCTTAATATTTCATATTTAAATAATAATGGTTTAAAAATTTCTAAAATAGCAAATTTAAAAGAAGAAGAAATCCCTATAAAAGTCAGAGAAATTGCATCTAGAGCCAAAGTAGAGGATCACGCTATTAATGCTTTAAAAATGGCCATGATTAATTTTGATCAGGTTTTATTTTACAGCACGTATAATAACTTACTTGAGAATAAAACCTTCAGTGAAATTTTTTATTCCGTATTCCTACCGTTATTAAATGAAATTGG
The DNA here is from genome assembly GCF_006974145.1 of Changchengzhania lutea. Taxonomy (NCBI): domain Bacteria; kingdom Pseudomonadati; phylum Bacteroidota; class Flavobacteriia; order Flavobacteriales; family Flavobacteriaceae; genus Changchengzhania; species Changchengzhania lutea. Next base: position 63,956 of record NZ_CP039456.1, read on the forward strand.
TCTACTTTGGCAAACAAATACCATTACGCCGGCACATGAACATTTTATTTCCGTTCATATTAAGCAAAAAATATTATTAAATATTGAAAGGCTTCAAAGTTTAGAACCTCAACCTACAACTCGGACTTTCATTTTATTTCTACCAGAAAATGAAATACATGACATCGGTTTGTTGTTTATTAATTATCAATTACGCAGTAAAGGCTACCATACCATATTTTTAGGTGAAAGCGTACCCATGAAAAGCCTTTGTGACTTATTAGAGTTTTTTAAAGAAGTAACATTTGTTTCTTATTTTACAGTGCAACCAGATGAAGCTAGTATTCCAAAATACATTAATGAATTTAATGATTTACTTTTACAAAAATCCAACACCAACTTCTACCTTATGGGGCCAAAATTGGCCTCTTTAAATTTAAAATCTATTCCAAAGCAAATCCATACCTTCACTTCAATTGAAAGTTTAGTGAAAGAACTGTGAAATTTTATTGATATTGTTTAACTTTTAATTATATTTGTTAAACATTATGGAAAGATCTATTAGTATAATCGGTTCTGGGTTTTCATCACTAGCGGCATCTTGCTATCTGGCAAAAGCAGGCCATGACGTTACCATCTTTGAAAAAAACAACACCATTGGAGGTCGTGCAAGGCAATTAAAGCGTGACGGATTCACATTCGATATTGGGCCTACATGGTATTGGATGCCTGATGTTTTCGAACGTTTCTTTTCTGACTTTGGAAAATCTCCAAGCGATTATTACACTTTAGAAAAGCTAAATCCTGCCTACAGCGTTTACTTTGGAAAAAATGACTATATCACTATTGAAGATACTTTAGACAAAATATCTAAAGCCTTTGAGGCAGAAGAACCTGGTAGTTCACTGAAACTTAAAAAGTTTATCGACAATGCAAAAGATAATTATGATATTGCCATTAAAGATTTAGTTTATAATCCAGGTGTAAGTCCTATGGAACTGGTAACTCCTGCCACCATTAAAAAGCTCAATCAATTTTTTAGCAATATAAAAAAGGACGTTAGAAAAGAGTTTAAAAATGACCGCTTAGCCAAAATACTTGAATTCCCTGTACTTTTTTTAGGTGCAAAACCAAGCGACACACCATCCTTTTACAGTTTTATGAATTATGCCGATTTCGGCTTAGGCACATTCCATCCTAAAAATGGCATGTACCAAGTGATATTAGGCATGGAACATTTAGCTAAATCTCTCGGGGTAAAAATAAAAACCAGTGCACCAATTGATTCTATTAGCATAGAACGGGATGTAGCAAATGGTGTAGTTTCAAACGGTGAATCGTTTCCATCAGATATCGTGTTGAGTGGTGCAGACTATCATCATACAGAAACCCTTATTGATAAGACTTACAGACAATATTCTGAAGCCTACTGGAGTAAAAAAACCTTTGCACCGTCGTCGTTGCTTTTCTATGTCGGTTTTGATAAAAAGTTAATCAACGTAAACCATCATACCTTATTTTTTGATGTTGACTTTGATGTACATGCAGCCGATATTTATGACGATCCTAAATGGCCAGACAATCCGCTTTTTTACGCAAGTTTCCCAAGTATAACCGATGAAAATGCAGCACCCGATGGAAAAGAAGCAGGTATATTTTTAATTCCTTTAGCTCCGGGTATTGAAGACTCAGAAGAATTAAGAACGCTGTATTTTGATAAGATTATGACCCGGTTTGAGTCTTTAACATCTCAAAATGTAAAAAATCACGTTATATTTCAAGAGTCCTTTTGTCTAAACGATTTTATTAAAGATTACAACTCTTATAAAGGAAATGCATATGGTATGGCAAATACACTTTTGCAAACTGCCTTTTTAAGACCAAAACTGAAAAGCAAAAAAGTAAGAAATTTATTCTTTACTGGACAGCTAACCGTACCTGGACCTGGTGTTCCACCATCTTTAATATCCGGTAAATTAGTCGCCAATTTAATAATTAAACACTGTAGCAATTAAATATGAAAGCTCTTTTTGATACCGTATCTTATGAGTGCAGTAAAGTGGTTACCAACACTTACAGTACCTCGTTTTCATTGGCTACCAAAATGCTATATAAGTCTATTCGAGGTGATATTTATAACATTTATGGCTTTGTGCGTTTTGCTGATGAAATTGTTGATTCATTTCATGATTATAATAAGGCTGAACTCTTTGAACGGTTCTCACAAGATTTGGATAAGGCTTTGATAGATAAAATTAGTCTAAACCCTATATTAAACTCGTTTCAGCATACATTCCACAAATATCAAATAGATAAAAATCTAGTAGATGCATTTATGAAAAGTATGCGATTAGATTTGCATAAGACGACCTATCTAACAGAACAAGAATATAAAGATTATATTTATGGTTCGGCAGATGTGGTTGGTTTAATGTGCTTGAAAGTATTTGTTAAAGGAGATGCTCAAAAATATGAAGAATTGAAAGATATGGCGATGTCATTGGGTTCTGCGTTTCAGAAGGTTAATTTTTTACGGGATTTGAAAGCCGATCATGAGACCTTAAACCGAACGTATTTTCCTAACACCGATTTGAACCAGCTAGATGAAATTTCAAAAAAAGCGATAATTGATGATATCGAAAGTGATTTTGAAAAAGGCTTGAACGGAATAAAAAAATTGCCTATCGAGGCTAAATTCGGGGTTTTTATGGCATATCGCTACTATAGACAGCTATTAAAAAAGCTAAGACACACTCCCGCATTACAAATAAAAGAGTCAAGAATTAGAGTGTCTAATCCTAAAAAAGTTGAATTGTTCATGCGTAGTTATGTGAAATATCAATTAAAATTAATATAATATCGAGTCATGCAAACACTACTTTGGATATTGGTTTTTTTAGCAACCTATGCCTTTATGGAATTTATGGCGTGGTTTACGCATAAGTACATCATGCATGGTTTTTTATGGAGCCTTCACAAAGACCACCATAAAAAGGACCATGACAGTTGGTTTGAACGCAATGATGCCTTTTTTATTTTCTATGCTGTGGTAAGTATCGGCTTTTTTCTGCTTTGGAAATATACTACCTTTTGGGAAGGCTTACCCATTGGTTTAGGCATATTTGCCTACGGACTGTCTTATTTTATCGTTCATGACATCTTTATTCACCAGCGGTTTAAATTATTTAGAAATGCCAATAATTGGTACGCTAAAGGTGTGAGAAGAGCTCACAAAATGCACCATAAGCACTTAGGAAAATCGGACGGAGAGTGTTTCGGTATGCTATTCGTTCCATTTAAATATTTTAAGAAACCTTAGTGATGGAATTTCTTTATCTCTGGCTTAATTTAGGATCGCTTTCAGTGCCATTTCTTTATAGTTTTCATCCCAAATTAAAATTTTACAAAAAGTGGCCTGGGTTGTTTTTAGGCATCTTTACCATGATGCTTATTTTTATTCCTTGGGATATTATTTTTACCAATTCTGGATTTTGGGGTTTTAACGAAACTTACTTCTTGGGCATTAGCCTTTTTAATCTACCTATTGAAGAATGGTTGTTTTTCATATGTATCCCGTATGCCTGTATATTCACGCATTACGCCCTTTTGCACTACTTCCCGAATATGAAACTTTCTAATAGCATAACCAAAAAAATGAGTTATTTATGTTTCATTGTATTCATGACATTAGCAATTTATAACTATGATAAATGGTACACTTTTGTAAACTTCATCCTAGCAAGTATTTTAATTGTAGTGGTTATTAAGATGAATTTCAACTTGCTCAAATCCTTTTATTTGACTTATTTGGTGATGTTGATTCCCTTTTTTATAGTGAATGGCGTATTAACAGGCAGTTTTATTAAAGATGAAGTGGTTTGGTATAATGATGCAGAAAATTTAGGCCTTCGGTTATTTACCATTCCTATTGAAGATACTATTTATGCCTTCACACTTATTTTAATGACGCTATTTGTTATGAATTTAAAAGGGTTTAAAAAACATAAAGGCTGATTAGTTATTTCATTTTTTTAGCTTCTTCCCAGAATACGTCCATTTCTGCCAAGGTCATGTCCTTTAATGGTTTATTCAACACCTTTGCTTTAGCTTCTAGATATTGAAAGCGCTTTAGAAACTTTTTATTGGTACGTTCTAAGGCATTTTCTGGATTAATATCCAGAAATCTGGCATAATTAACCATAGAAAATAATACGTCTCCAAACTCGCTTTCCATAGCATCCCGATTGCCTAAATCCACTTCGTCCTTAAATTCATAAAGTTCTTCTTCCACTTTTTCCCAAACCTGATTGGGTTCTTCCCAGTCAAATCCAACACCTGCCACTTTTTCCTGAATTCTATTGGCCTTTACTAATGCGGGAAGACTTTTAGGCACACCCTCCAGCACACTTGTTTTACCTTCTTTTAACTTTAAATTTTCCCAATTCCGTTTTACATCCGCTTCATTATCCACTTTCACATCTCCATAAATATGCGGATGTCTACTGATGAGCTTTTCACAGATTCCATTGCAGACATCGGCGATATCAAAATCATGGGTTTCACTTCCAATTTTAGAATAAAAGACGATATGGAGTAGCACATCGCCTAATTCCTTTTTAATCTCATTTAGATCATTATCTAAAATGGCGTCCCCTAATTCATAAGTTTCTTCAATGGTTAAATGCCTTAAGGTTTCCATAGTCTGTTTTTTATCCCACGGACACTGTGCACGCAATTCATCCATAATCGTGAGCAACCTATCAAAAGCCTGTAATTGTTTTTCTCTGGAATTCATTCTATAATGTTTAGGTAATACCAATTATAATGAAAGTTTTTTTGAACAGCAAGAAAACAAAAAATCCAGCTCGAAGCTGGACTTTTTTAAAATCTATTTCTATAAATTATGCATTTAATTTCTTAATTAAATTCAACGCAGAACCATCATTATACCAGCCTATTTGAGCAGCATTATAAGTATGGTTCAATTTGATAAGGTCTTTAGACCCATCGGCATGAACGGCTTCTAAGGTTAATGGCTTACCTGGTGCGAATTCATTTAGATCTATAAAGTTGAATGTGTCATCTTCCAATATTAAATCGTAATCATCTTCTTTCGCAAAAGTTAGCCCCAACATACCTTGTTTTTTAAGGTTTGTTTCATGAATACGAGCAAATGATTTTACAATCACGGCCGCCACTCCCAAGTGTCTTGGTTGCATGGCTGCATGCTCACGAGAAGAGCCTTCTCCATAATTGTGATCACCTACAACAATGGTTTTAATACCTGCTTTTTTATATTCGCGCTGTACATTTGGTACGCCTCCATATTCACCAGTAAGTTGATTCTTTACAAAATTCGTCTTTTGATTGAATGCATTTACCGCTCCAATTAACGTATTATTAGATATATTATCTAAATGACCTCTATAACGCAACCAAGGTCCTGCCATGGAAATATGATCTGTAGTACATTTCCCAAAGGCTTTAATTAGTAATTTAGCCCCTGTTATAGAATCTCCAATAGGTTCAAAAGGGGTTAAAAGCTGTAAGCGCTCAGAATCATCTTTTACAAATACTTCCACCTCGCTACCGTCTTTTTCAGGAGCCAAATAGCCATTATCTTTTACTTCAAAACCTTTTGGTGGTAATTCCCATCCTGTTGGTTCATCAAACATGACTTCCTCGCCGTTCTCATTTATCAACGTATCCTTGAGTGGATTAAAATCTAAACGACCTGCTACAGCAATAGCAGCAGTTAATTCAGGAGACGCCACGAAAGCATGTGTGTTCGGATTTCCATCCGCACGCTTTGCAAAATTTCGATTAAAAGAATGCACAATACTATTTTTTGGTGCATTTTTAGGATCACTATAACGTGCCCATTGTCCAATACATGGTCCACAAGCATTCGTGAATATTTTAGCATCTAGTTTTTCAAAAACATCAAGGATCCCATCACGTTCTGCTGTATACCGCACTTGTTCTGAACCTGGGTTAATCCCCAATTCAGATTTCATTTTCAAGCCTTTATCCAACGCTTGTTGTGCTATAGATGATGCCCGCGATAAATCTTCATAAGAAGAATTGGTACAAGACCCAATTAATCCCCATTCTACTTTAATTGGCCAATCGTTAGCCTTTGCTTTTAAAGACATGGCATCGCCAACTTCTGTAGATAAATCTGGTGTAAACGGTCCGTTTAAAAGTGGCCCTAATTCAGAAAGATCAATATCAATAACCTGATCAAAATACTGCTCAGGATTTGAATATACTTCAGCATCTGCCGTTAAATACTTTCTAATTTTATTCGCTTCATCAGCAACATCTTCTCTATCTGTAGCACGTAAATAACGTTCCATGGAGTCATCATACCCAAAGGTAGAAGTGGTCGCCCCTATTTCGGCACCCATATTACAAATGGTTCCTTTTCCTGTACAGGACATAGACGTTGCTCCAGGTCCAAAATATTCTACAATAGCACCCGTTCCACCTTTCACGGTTAGAATTTCAGCTACTTTTAAAATCACATCTTTAGGTGCGGTCCAACCTGAAAGTTTTCCTGTTAATCTTACACCAATAAGTTTTGGGAATTTCAGCTCCCAAGCCATACCTGCCATGACATCAACAGCATCAGCACCACCAACTCCAATAGCGACCATACCAAGTCCCCCAGCGTTCACCGTATGAGAGTCTGTACCTATCATCATACCACCTGGAAATGCATAATTCTCGAGAACGACTTGATGAATAATTCCAGCTCCTGGTTTCCAAAAACCGATCCCATATTTATTAGACACCGATTCTAAAAAGTCAAAAACTTCGCTACTCACATCGTTAGCGTGTTTTAAATCTGTTTTTGCGCCATCTTTGGCCTGTATAAGGTGATCACAATGTACTGTAGTGGGTACCGCGACTTTAGGCTTTCCAGCTTGCATAAATTGCAATAATGCCATTTGTGCTGTGGCATCTTGACAGGCTATTCTATCTGGAGCAAAGTCTACATAATCTTTTCCCCTTTCAAATGCCTTGGTGGCATTACCATCCCAGAGATGCGAATATAAAATCTTTTCTGAAAGTGTTAATGGTTTTCCTACTATCTCACGTGCTTTATCAACACGCTCTGTCATTTTGGTGTAAACACCCTTAATCATATCTATGTCAAATGCCATTCTGTATTTTGATTAATTATTTTTTAAGTAAAACAAAAGTACAAATAATTGATTCTATTTTAAAATATCTAATGAATACATGAAAATTTAGACTATAATTGAATATTCACCATCATTAACTCCAAAAAACAAAGCTTTTAATAATTTTTATTATAATTAAATGATGAATTGTCAATAATATTAACTATCAAACTGATTTTATGAATATTGAATTATCAAATAATTGAATAATGATTCTCTATACAAGCACATGAATCATCGAATAGACTATCTAAGTTTTAACAAACAGGCTTTTTATAAATTTTGAATCTCTCCACTTCAAAATAGGCTTTTCAAAATATAAATACAATAGATAAGAAGCATAAAATGATCCCATCCAATACAACAATAATATTAATAATTTCATTCCTTGGGACAATGCATCTACTTTTACAAAGTGTTGAATGGTTAACAATACCAATGAATAATTTATAAGGTAGAGACCATAGGACAAAACACTTATCGTCGTTATTTGCTTTTTGAATATTCCATTATCCTTCCATTGAGAAAAGAACGGAAAAAACATAAGCGAGCTAATTGAAACTAGAGGTAGATAAAATACATTATAAAACAATGGTGCATTATCAGGTTGTAAACCATATTTAAAAATAAGCCCATGCATTCCAAAAAATAAAGCGATACCCAAATAGAAGAAAGGTCTCTTAATTTCCTTCCAAATGCTGTTATAATTAGTTGCTAAAAATGCGCCAATAAACCCATAATATATACTGTCGATTCTATAAATTACTACTTTTCTAATATTGTGACTCCAATCCTGCATAGAAACTACATCATAATTTATATGATAATAAATTCTAAAACAAATACTAGCACAAATCACAATTAATGTCATACTTATGAATAGCTCACTCGTGTGACGATTTTTAAAAAATAATATTAAAACATATAATAATAGCGGACCAAAAATATAGGCATATTCTTCAACTGATAAGCTCCAAGCTTCTGTAAAAAAGTCTGGATGTGGATGTGAAAAGTTCTGAAAAAAGGCAAAAAAACTAGCAACGCCAGTAACAACAGTTTTATACAAAAAATAGAATACAATTATATTTAAGATCAGAATTAATAAATAGTTAGGTAAAGTCCTTAACCATCGTCTCATCCAGAAATGGAGAAAATCCTTAAATGAGGTTCTACCCTCATTTATTTGTTTTAAAATAATTTTCCCAATCAAAAATCCACTTAACACAAAAAAGAGATCGACTCCAATGGCACCAAAAAAACGAATGCTTGTTAATAAGAAGTTGGTTTCATTTTTAAAAAGTAACAGTGTGGAATGTGAACATAAAACCATCAAAATAGCTAGTGCTCTAACAACATCTAATCCGAAAATTCTATTTTTATAATTTATATACATCGAAGAAAGCTCAATGTTCGATTAATTAGAATAAGCTCTTAATAATCTGGCCTTCTGAAACGCCTTCGGCTTCGGCTTTGTAGTTTTTAATAATTCTGTGCCGTAAAATACTATGAGCCACCGCTTGTACGTTTTCGATGTCCGGAGAAAATTTACCATGAATCACAGCATGCGTTTTAGCTGCCAATATTAAATTTTGGGAAGCTCTAGGACCTGCACCCCAATCGACATAATTTTTAACTAAATCGCTAGGTGAGTCGCCATTTGGTCTGGTTTTAGACACTATGGTTACTGCATATTCAATAACATTATCTGCCACTGGTATACGTCGAATCAAGTGTTGAAAATCAATTATTTCCTGTGCAGAAAATAACGGGTTCACTTGTACTATGTTATCCGTTGTAGTTGCTTTTACGACTTCTACCTCTTCTTTATAAGATGGATAATCTAAATTGATTGCAAACATGAATCGATCCAACTGCGCCTCCGGCAATGGGTACGTCCCTTCTTGCTCTATCGGGTTTTGTGTAGCCAACACAAAATATGGCAAACTTAATTGATAATGATGCCCGGCAACGGTAACTGACCGTTCTTGCATGGCTTCTAATAAAGCGGCTTGAGTTTTTGGTGGAGTTCTATTAATCTCATCAGCAAGAATGATATTAGCGAAAATAGGTCCTTTAATGAATTTAAAGTGCCGGTCTTCATCGAGTATTTCACTTCCAAGAATATCACTTGGCATTAAATCTGGCGTGAATTGAATACGTTTAAAATCAAGACCTAAAGCCTGAGCTATGGTATTGACCATGAGTGTTTTTGCCAACCCTGGCACACCAATAAGCAATGAGTGTCCGCCAGAAAAAATTGAAATCAATATTTGATTTACGACGTCGTCTTGCCCAATGATAACCTTGGCTATTTCAGTTCTTAAATCTTTATATCGATTAACAAATTGTTCTACAGCAGCAACATCTGACATTTAATGTTATTGTTTTAACCAGTTACCAGAAAACTCACAATTTTTATGAGAATCGCCAATTTTAATATAAGTGTCTAAAATTTTCTCTTCTTGCCATTTCTCAATAGTTTGAACACGCTTTTCATTAAGCGCCAATTCTTTGATTTTTAAATAATCACGGGCATAATCAGCTTCATGTTCATCAATTCTATCTGTAACCATTAAAATTTTGAATTTTTTGTTACCCGTTCGGTCTTCTTCTGTTAAAACAAGACTAACTTCATTGTCTTTTAAATTTTGGATTTGAGAATACAATTCCGGATCCATTCGGGTCAATTCAAAATTATAATCTTGTGTTTGCGGATTAATAAGCTGCCCACCATCATTACGTGTTTCTTTCTCATCACTAGCTTCACGAGCGGCATCAGCAAAAGAAATATCACCTTTAACAATACGTTCTCGAACTTTATTCAATCGTTCTCGAGCTTCCTTAACAGCATCATCTGATACTTTAGGAATTAGTAGAATGTGACTTACATCATATTCCTGCCCTCTAATTTTTTCTAAATAAATAATATGATATCCATACTCTGTCTCAACAGGCTCAGAAATTTCACCCTCTTGAAGTGAAAATGCCGCTTGCCTAAATTCCTTTACCATTCTAGGCTGTTTTCTGTTTAATACATATTTTCCACCTGTACTTATAGAAGCCTTATCGTCTGTGTACAACACCACTTTTGAACGAAAACTTGCTCCGTTTTCCAATACGTCTGCTTTAAAGCCTTTAAGCCTATCGATAACCTTTTGTTTTTCATCTTCAGCAACCTTTGGCTCTGCTACAATTTGTGCTACTTTTAATTCGGTTCCAAATGTAGGACGCTCTTCCTTTGGTATTTTATTAAAGAAAATTCGAACTTCTTCTGGTGTTACTTCTAACTCTTCAACAATTTTAGCTTGCATTTTTTGAGCAAGTTGGTTGCTTTTGTTGATTTCGAACATCTCATCCTTAAAACTCTTTTCATCATCCTTTTTATAGAATTCCAGAAGTTTTTCCATAGAGCCATTAAATTGAGGTAAAAATTGTTCAATTTGATAATCTACATTTTTACGAATTTCGGCATCAGAGACAACAATACTATCCTGAATGGCATGATGCGCATATAATTTATCCTCTAGTAATTTTCCGAACAACTGACATGGTTCGATCTCTTTTGTATTTACACCTTGGGCTTCTAATTGCAAAAATGCCTTATCTATGTCTGATTCTAAAACAATAAAATCGCCAACAACAGCCGCAACACCATCTACTTTTCGCGGCTTCATGGTAGTTACTGAGTCTACTTTTACGGTTTGTGGCACTACTAACGAATCTACTTCCTGACTCGCTTCGACAACTTCCGTTTCATCTTTTATGATTTCTTGAGCTTGGGCTACATTCATAACACACAGCCCCATGCTTAAGATAAATAGGTGCTTCAAATTAATCGTAAACTTCAAATTCTTTGTTTTTAATAGCATCTTTTGTTATATCTTTTTCTAATTCCCTAATACGTTCTAACTTTCTTTTATTAATAACAATTTGATTTATGGTAGGTCTTACATATTCAAGTGGTGCTGTATCACTACGTAATAAAACGTCATTAATTTGCATCAAATATACTCCTAATGAATCTTTGAGTTGTACAAAATTAGATTTTTTTAACAGTTGTTTTTTGTTCTCTTGGGTTACCGCTGGAATTTTATCGACAACCTGACTTAATTTAATCCAAATGGAATCATTTAATGAATAGGATTTAAACTGAATGGACATGGAATCCAATTCTCTTTTATCCGTTTCATTGAAGCGCTGAAACTTATTTTTAATATTCCTGAAATCTATAATATCTTCCTCAACGTGAATGTATCTGAATTTCAAAAGTTCTTCGTTAAGTTTAAATACAGCTTTATTGGCATTATAGTAATCTTCGGCTTCTTGTTTGGTAATTAAGGAGTCCATGCTCCGTCTTACCAAAGCTTCAATATAGGCCTTCGTATATAAATCGTCCTTATACTGAACAACCAATTTATCAAAGGCTTCTTGTTTTTCATCGCTTAAATTACGCATGGCGCCATCAACAAATAATTGCTGTGTTGCCCAGCGATTGATAAAATTTTGAACCACCAGTGTACTATCTTCTGCGGTGGCATCTTCTGAAACTAAATCTTTTAAATCTTCTTGGTACAAGTACGTATCGTTAACACGTGCCACTGGTATTCTTTCGTCCGCGGTTTTAAAAACCTCACAAGACGTTAAGACTACTAATACGAATATTACAATGAGACCTTTAAATCGCACTTATTGATTTTTAATGATTGATTTTACTTTATCCAAACTTTCCTGATTAATGACAACCTTATATTTATTATGAAGTTCTTCCATCCACTGCGCTTCTTTAAAGGTTTGGTAATCCCCTATAACCATACCTCTAGCCTCTTCAAAAGATTTTTGAGATTTTGGTAATATAGCTGTTACTTGGATAACTACAAAGCCATCGTTGTGATTGTATATTTTGGAAACGCCCTTTTTGAATTGAAAATCTTTGGGGATGGCTTGATGACTAACGTCCATGGTATCTGTAGTAAAGATAACATTAATGTCTTCATTACTATTTACAAGAGATTTAATTTGTTCGATAGCCATACCTTTTTCCAATAGCTTTCTAACTTTTTTAAGTGTTTTTTGTTGAGCGGAAGACGCTACAGTCGCCTCTATACGTTTTGGGAACGTATAATCATTCTTATGTGTATCATAGAAATTCCTGATTTCTGTTGAATCAGTTTTAGACGTATTCCAAATGGTGGTTTCCATTAAATCAAACAACAACAGGCCGTCTCTATATTCTGCAAGGATATTGGCAAATTCTTTATTTTCATATTCCAGATTAGCCTCTTGATAATCAACCAAATTCTTGTTTAAAAATGCTTGATATTTTGATGCTAACATGTCTGCTATAGATTTATTAATACGCATAGAACCTTGTGTTTTTAAAAGGTAATCTGCAAAATCCTGAAACAAAAACTGCTTATTTCCTATTTTTACCAGTGGTTTGTCCGCTTCGAAATCACTATTCAATTGCCATGTGTTTTTAAAGTAATCGTCATTTAAAATAGCTTCAAAATAAGGTAGTGCTGGTTGATTATCTGATATATCATATTTTGCTTTTAACTTTCTTATCAAAGCATCGTCAATTAAATTAGAACGATCATCGCGTTTTACCTTAGCTTCTAGCTCAGATTTCATTTCCTCAAATATACCTATTGGCTTTTTAGCTAGGAGCTTTACAATATGCCATCCAAATTTACTTTGAAACGGTTTCGAAACATCACCAACATCCTCTAATGCAAAGGCAGCATCCTCAAATTTTGAAGCGCTTAATTCACCTCCCGAAAACGGATTTAACACTCCTCCCTTTCCTGCTGAATTGGTATCGTCTGAAAATTCCTTTGCTAACGCTTCAAAATCTCCGCCTTGATTTAATCTTTTGTAAATCTCTTTTATTTTTTCTTCCGGGCTTTCATTTAGGCTGTCGTTAGGTTTACTAACTTTCATTATATGAGCAACGGTACGTTCTCCTCGAGACTTTCGTTTATCCAGAACTTTTAGGAAATGATACCCAAACCGGGTTCTAAATATTTCTGAGATTTCGCCAACTTCTGTATTAAAAGCTACCGTTTCAAATGTATACACCATTTTAAAACCAGAAAAATAGCCCAATTCTTCTCCAAAAATAGTTTTGCCATTATGCACCTCTTTTCTCAGGCTTTCAAAATCTCCATTTAAAGCGCGCTCCCTTAACTTTGAAATAGTATTGTAAGCCACTAAGGTGTCTGCTGGACTGGCATTGTCTAAAACACGTACCAAAATATGGTTGGCTTTGACCTCATTGGAAATTCTATCATAGGCTTCAGCTACCAATTCTTCAGTAACCTCAGTATTCGTTAAAAAGCCTTTGGCCAATTGCTTTTTGTAATTAGCCAATTCTCTTTTATAACTCTCCTTTTCATTCAAACTTAAAGCCTGTGCTTCCTTTAGCTTTAATTTATAATTAGTAAATAATTTTAAATATTCATTGACATCTTTTTGAGATTCATCTTGAACCAAGTCTAAATTCTTGTTATATACCCGAATAAATTCTGACACATAAACAGGGGTTCCGTCCACAGTAAAAAGGATTTTTTTCTGACTTGATTGGGCATTTATTTTTAATAGAGCAACCGTTAGTAATAACGTGATGATATATTTTAATTTCATGTAGGTGATTTTTTAATGGTTACAAAAATACTAATATTAACCTATAATACAAGTTGCATTAACAAACGCTTTTCATGTTAATTTAGTATCTTTCATTTTAATAATACGGCTTTTGTTTTAAGTCATTTATATTAATACCTGATATTAAAAAATCTATGCGTCAATTAAAACTTATCTGGGATTTTCGTGGTCCTGATGCAAATAAAATAGCACAACACCATGAAATTCATCTCAAGGAATATATTATTTCAGAAAAATTAGACATTACCATTACAGGCGTTGAAAACCTGAGCGATATACATACTATAGCTTTTCTGGTTGTTAATGAAGATATGATGAAACCGATTAGAAATACCTTAAAACCGCACAGAGGTCAAGTCTATTTAGCCAGTTCGTAGTAATGTGAGTTCCACGTAAAAGCAGTTCTGTTTTAGGATAAAAGCTAATTATATTGGTAATTGTTCCCTTGAGCATTAACGAGGTCAAAATATATTTTGATCGAAGGTAGCTTACGAAGTAAGTCGAAAGGCCTTGAAAATCGATAAATTTTATAGGTTTCGACTGTGCTCAACCTGACATTAAAACATAAATTACTTATTTATAATTAATTATAGACATGGTTATATTGAACTCACGTTAGTAGATTAACTCGCAATTGTTGGTCTCTAAATTGTTAAAAAAGCACACCGTATTTGGACTTTATGACAAGTTTTCTAAGACTTTAAGGAAATTACCTAGAATAATTAGGGGACTCTTTAGTAATAGTCACGTCATGCGGATGGCTTTCATTAATTCCGCTAGCGGTAATTTTCACAAACTGACCTGTTTCTTTTAACATTTCAATATCTTTTGCACCACAATAACCCATACCTGCGCGTAAACCACCAATAAATTGGTGAATGCTTTCATATAAATCACCTTTATAAGGCACACGCCCTACAATACCTTCTGGAACCAGTTTTTTTATATCGTCTTCGACGTCTTGAAAATAACGGTCTTTACTGCCTTCTTTCATGGCTTCTACTGAACCCATGCCTCGATAGGATTTAAATTTACGCCCTTCATAAATAATAGTTTCCCCAGGAGATTCCTTGGTTCCTGCCAATAATGATCCTAGCATCACGGTATCTGCTCCTGCCGCTATAGCTTTGGGGATATCACCTGTGTAACGGATACCACCATCTGCGATAACTGGAACTCCAGTACCTTTAATGGCACTAGCCACGTCTAAAACGGCTGAGAATTGTGGAAAACCAACGCCTGCAACAACTCGTGTTGTACAAATAGAACCTGGACCAATCCCCACTTTAACGGCATCGGCACCCGCTTCGACTAAATATTTCGCAGCTGCTCCTGTTGCGATATTACCAACAATTACATCAAGTTTTGGGAACTTTCCCTTTATTTCCTTTAATACAGATACCACTCCTTTAGTGTGGCCATGTGCGGTATCAATAACCACTGCATCTACACCAGCGTTAACTAAAGCTTCTGCTCTTTCTACTGCATCAGCTGTAACGCCTATGGCAGCAGCTACCCGTAATCGACCAAACTGGTCTTTATTGGCATTTGGTTTTTGACTAAGTTTTGTGATATCTCTAAATGTGATTAATCCTGATAACTTAAAATCATCATCAACAATTAATAATTTTTCGATTTTATGTTCCTGAAGAATTTTTTCAGCATCATGCAAAGAGGTGCCAACTGCAGCGGTAACCAAATTTTCACTGGTCATAACTTCGGTAATGGGTCTTTTGTTTTCATGCTCAAAACGTAAATCACGATTGGTTACGATACCCTTTAAAGTCCCATGGTCATCAACAATAGGAATACCTCCAATGCCATATTCTGCCATATAACGTTTGGCATGCTTAACTTTTGCTGTTAATGGCAAGGTCACAGGATCGATAATCATCCCACTTTCTGCACGTTTTACACGTCTCACCTTTAGCGCTTGAGCTTCGATAGACATGTTTTTATGTAACACGCCTATACCACCCTCTTGCGCCATGGCAATAGCCATTTTGCTTTCTGTAACCGTATCCATGGCCGCAGAAACAATGGGCACATTAATGGTTATGTTACGCGTGAATTTTGTTTGAATACTAACTTCCCGAGGAAGCACTTCTGAAAAGGCAGGAACTAAAAGAACGTCATCATAGGTTAAACCTTCTCCGACTATTTTATCTTGATGTGAATTCATGTTGCAATTACGTTATAATTGCATGCAAATCTACGCATTTTTTTTCATTTGAAATTATAAAACAATATCCAAATAAGGGGTGCTTGAAATTTAAATGAATTCGCTAAACCCGCGATGCTATTTACTTGTGGGTCGCAGTAGTTGTTTTAGAATGATTGCCACAGAAAAAGTAAATGTAAGTGTCATTAAAACACCAGAAATCATGACGATATATTTCATCCAAATAAATCCTGACCACATTAAGTATAAGCCACCAAAAGTGAGTAGGACAGAGAAGAAAGGTTCAATCATTAAAAATAATTTGAGTTTTCCATTGAGCTTGGTAATACTGACCAATCCTCCTAATAAAAAGAATATAATAGACATAGAAAGAATGTGTCCATGCACTAAGGTTAGCATTTCTCGATCACTCTTTTTAAAGCGCAGTATCTCGGCTTTTTCATCTGCCTCATTTCCTAAATAATGCTCTTCAATACCATTCGGGTTTGCTGAGGATGTTTCTTCTACAAAAAGCAATCCTGTGTAGAACCCAATACTTAATACCACAACAAAAGCCCCTATTAATAATTTAATCTCTTTGGGGAGCGTTACTATTAATCCGTTTAATGGCATTTACAAAATGTTTTTGGTGTGAAGTATTTTTAAAGATTGTAATAAATTATTCATAGCATTGGTCATAGATCGCACCGAAATAGTGGCTCCTGAAATACCAACAATATTATCACCATATTTTAATATATCGTTCTGGGTTTTTCCTATAAACTGCTTGAGCCAACGTTTACTTCCTATCTCACCTCCATATTCTTCTCGATATATGAGTACTTTGGTTTTTAGCACAATCAGGTTTTTATCTAATATTACCAAATAATCAAACTGAGCTGTTTTACTTACAGCTTTAGATATATAGGCATACCCCAAAAGCGCCTCGTTGGACTCTATTTTGAATAAGTTATCTTTTCCAAATTTTGAAGGAAGTTCTTTGTTGGTTTCTGACTCTAAAATGATGTTCGTTAAATTGAAATCTTCAATGCTAAATACGTTTCTTATTTCTTTATCTACTTTCTTTTGAATATTCTTAGGAAGACCAAAGGAGAGCATCATTAAAGCCAAAAAAAATAAAGAAGCCAATTTATAATTCATGTTGCAAAAGTATTACTTTTATTATTATTGCAAGTACAATGCCAATGAGGCATTGTACTGCATATTTTTGATACTTCTAGTTATGGCAATTGAATTCCTGATTGGATTAGAACCAAACTCCAATCCCAAAATTAAGCCTGTTCGCTACATCTGCCCCAGCTTGTGCATTATCTCTAAACTGATAATCTCCTTTTAAAACAACCCCCGATGCAATGTGATAGCTTAAACCCGTGGTTAAATCATTTCTGTTATAAGCATCATTTCGTGGTAAACTGCCATCTGTATTTGCATGGGTGTCATATTGCTCGTAACGGGCAAAGGCAAACAAACGTTGTTGTTTTTCTTGAGATAACAGATTAAACGCACCTTCTAGATACCAACCTTGAAGCGCACTACCTAAATCTTTTCCTGTCAGATCATTATACGCTTCAGTTCCTGAAAGCGAGCCGTACACGTATTGACCTCTTGCCGTAAACCTTTGGAATGCGTAACGCGCATCCAATCCTACCATAGAAATACCAATATTGGCACCGTCAATGTCCTCGACATCATCATCGGCTTGAGTATCACCAAAATAGCCTGAAAGCCCTAATCGCAATCCTGGAATTCCGTAATAGTCAAACTTAGCAGAAAATGTTGGACTATCAATAGTTGATTGAATGGCTTTTTGACGACCACTGCGCAATCCGTTAGATCCTTTTAAATAACCATTAACACCTCCTGAGCCATCAAAAGATGTGGATTTAAAACCATTGAAAATATAAGCTTGATAGCCTAAAGAAATTTCATTGAATCTCCCCGCTACACCAAACCCGATTTCACGCCATGTACTTGGTATAATTACATTGTCTACAGCTGGACGTTCCACTCCGTTAAACGTTGTAGGTTCATGAAATTCATTAATAATACCGAAAGGCACAAGCATTAATCCACCACGCAAACTCACGCTATTGCCAACAGCATAATTTACAAAGGCCTGTTCAATGAATACCTCTTCTACATGTTCAAATTCTACCTCAGTTACAAATTGCGTTTTATCATTAAACTTATACCCAAATAACAACACCAAACGTTGCACATCTAACTCACCGTTTAGAGCTTCTGGTTGGTTGTATGTAACTTCTCCATAGGCACCAACCGTCACAGCCTTACCATAATTACCTGATAAAAGGCGTTGTGCTGCATTAAGTTGTTGCTGAGGGTTAAATGTTATGGAATCTTGTAAAGTTTGGGCACTTGCTATAGATGCCAGCAGGACAGAAAAAAGGAATACTGATTTTCTCATTTTAAAATTGATTTGTTATTTTTATTTAGACTAATTATAAATAATACTTGATTTAAAGTTGCAAATATAAAAGACATAATTAATTGCACAAAGTTTATTTAGAATAAATTTAAATAAACTTTTATAAGAAACATAAATACTTATTATACAGCACATTAAAAAATAAAAAAATTAATGATATATACTAAATATTTTTGTCGCCTCATTATATGCACTCTCAAAACTAAGGGCATTGAGGGTATTATTTTTTTTGGAAGTAAAATAGGACAGTAATTTTTCTGTAGGCATATTGCCTGTTAGTTCATCCTTAGCCATGGGGCAACCACCAAAGCCTTGAATGGCACCATCAAAACGATTGCAGCCTGCTTTGTATGCAGCATCAACCTTTTCGAACCAAGTGCTAGGTGTGGTATGTAAATGTGCTCCAAATTCAATATTGGAATATGACGGTATTAGACTGGAGAACAGGTACCCAATACTTTCTGGATCTGAACTTCCTATGGTATCACTTAAGGATAGTATCTTTACGCCCATATTGCTCAAGCGTTCGGTCCATTGCCCTACTATCTCAACATTCCACGGGTCACCGTAGGGGTTTCCAAATCCCATAGAAATATAAACCACAACTTCCTTATTCACCTTGTTAGCAATTTCTAAAATTTCAGAAAGTGTCACTACAGACTGTGCAATGGTTTTATGCGTATTTCGCATTTGAAAGTTTTCGGAAATAGAAAACGGATAGCCTAAATAATCAATTTCTTTATATTGACAAGCATCTTGAGCACCTCTTTGATTGGCTACAATAGCTAATAATTTACTATTGGTTTTTGACAGATCCAATTGTGCCAAAACCTCAGCAGTGTCTACCATTTGAGGAATGGCTTTAGGCGACACAAAGCTACCAAAATCGATACTATCAAAACCCACACGAAGCAACGATTGGATATACTGAACCTTTTTTTCGGTAGGTATAAAGGCCTTAATGCCTTGCATAGCATCTCTAGGGCACTCAATAATTTTTAATGGTTTTGGCATGGCATCTTCAATATAGAACGATAAAAATACTATTTATTTTGTAAGAGGACATCATTGTAATCAACATAAAATACTCTTAATATTAATGAAATTTTATATGAAATAATTATCCTCTTATATTCTATCTGTAAAAGAAAAATTTGGAATGCGTTGAGCCGTTTCAAAACCTTCGTTAAAGAGGGATTATTGTCTAAATTCAATTTGAATCCTCATTTATTAAAGCACCTTTATCCAATTTACTTTATATCTAAAATTTACAATTCAATATAAAAACGCTTCATTCTATAGTAGAAAAGTTTGATTTATTGAAATTAGCCGAAAAATTCAGCGCTTAAACGTCTTTATTCTTATTGGGTACTTTATGGATTTACATTTGTTAAAATGTTTCGCCCCAATGAAAAATTTTATCACAAAAACCTATGTCTTCTTGATGCCTATACTCCTATTGGTATCCTTTCAAATTTCTGGACAAAATACATTAGATACATCTTGCGGAACAATAACGACTGAGCAATCTCTCGAATATTTTAAGCACATAAAATCGCAAATAAAAGTTCACGAACAAAATTTCATGACACTAGCAACTGCAAAGTCAAGTTCAAAACGTGAGGTTATAAATTCCATTCCTGTAAAGGCACATATTATTAGGACGTCGAATGGAACTGGCGGATTTAATAATTCAGATTTAGATGCTGCCATAGCTCACATGAATAGTATTTATGCCGATGCTTATATGGAATTTTTTCTATGTGATGGCATTAACTATATTCACGATGACGCCTATTATAGTTTTAACAAATCTACTGAAGGTGATTTAACAGAAACCCATAATGTGAATGGATTGATAAATATTTATTTCACCAATCACATTACCAACAATTCAGACACCAGTATTTGTGGTTATACAAATAACGAAGCTAGAAATGACTTTATAGTAATAAAAAATGATTGTGCCAAAAACAACTCGACGCTGGCTCATGAAATGGGACATTTCTTCTCACTAATGCATACACACGGTCCTGACGATATTGAATTGACTACAGAACGCGTTGATGGCAGTAATTGTGACACCGATGGTGACGGTATTTGTGATACACCTGCAGACCCATTGCTAACTCATACTACAGTAAACAATTTTTGTCAATATACAGGAGATAAAACTGATGCCAATGGAGATACATATGCCCCAGATACCAATAACATCATGTCGTATTCTAGAAAAGGTTGCAGAAATCAGTTTACACCACAGCAATTGGCGCGTATATATGCTTTTTATCAAACAGCAAAAAGCTATTTAGCTTGCCCTTCATTTAATGCTAATTTTAGTGCAGATATTTCACAAACTTGTGAAGAATCACTAACCGTAAATTTTACGAATAACTGCTCGGATATTACACAATGGCAATGGGATATTGATAGCGACGGCATTATAGATTACAATATTCAAAACCCAGCACACACATATTCTACAGGTAATTATGATGTAACACTCACTGCATCCAATAAATCAAAAACCATTACCAAAACATTCTCTAATTTTATTAAAGTAGGCGTCCAAACCGATTTTTTAAATGAGGAATTTGAAAATATTGCTATGATTGGTGAAAGTGGGTGGACAGCAAATGATCTGTCGGGAAACGGCTATAATTGGTTACTAAAAAAAGGCGAAACAAATTCAGAAAATACAGGTCCTCTTTTGAAAAACCCTGAAAATAAAGTCAATACTTATATTTATGCTGAAGCTACTGGAGTAAAACCAAATGACGTAACAGAACTCATTTCCCCTTGCATATATGTAGCCCATCAAAACTCTGCCATCGAATTTGCATATCACATGTTTGGAAATGGTGTCGGCGAATTACACGTAGATATAAAAACAGATTACGGTTATATTTACAATGATGTTATTGAGCCATTATATGGAAGTCAACAAAATAATCAAAGTGATGGTTTTTTTACCCAGGATATTGATTTATCATCCTATGCAAACCAAACTATCTCTATTCGTTTTAGAGCTGTAAGAGGTGTTAATTGGGATGGAGATATAGCCCTTGACAACATTTTTGTTAAAATCATTTCAGTTCCTATTTCCGATGATCCTGTTAAAGTGTACCCAAACCCCATAAAAGGGGATGTTGTCTATGTGAAAACAAATAGTTTCCAAGAGTTATCTACTACCTACAATATTTCCAATTTAGAAGGACAAATATTTGCATCAGGTACTTTATCAGGTACAAATCAGCCTATTAATATTAGTTTACTATCTTCCGGAATGTATTTGTTGACTATCAAAAACAAGGAAACTTCTATTACAAAAAAGATAATAAAATAGATTTATTTTTCTTTAAACCTAAGTTCGAGTCATTCGGAAAATCCAAGATATATTTTCTACACATTATTTTTATTGCCATGTTGAGTGCAGATGAAACCTCAGTAATCTTTAAGTTTTAAGCACCTTTCAACAAGTTTCACCTGCTACTTTCAATGAAAACTCACTTTCGTTTCAGTAATGCTCAAGACGCTATTTGCCTAAATTTTGTGTTTAAAATTCAAGGATTTTAATTTATTATTTATCGCACTCAGGTTTTAAAAAGAATGGCTTTGTTAATGCGTTTGATTAAGCTCGGTCCCTCATAAATAAACCCTGTGTAAATTTGAATTAAATCGGCACCAGCATCAAGCTTTTCTATAGCGTCCTCTGCTGAGTGAATGCCGCCAACCCCAATAATGGGGAATGCCTTTTTACTTTTTTCGGCAAGGTATTTTATAACCTGAGTGCTCTTATCTTTAATAGGCTGTCCGCTTAATCCACCATTTCCAATGGAAGCCAGTTGTTCGTCTGATGCCTTCAATCCCCTTCTGTCAACCGATGTATTGCTAGCTATCACACCGTCAAGTTTGGTGGTCGCAACAAGTTCCACAATTTCATCTAATTGGTTATTGTTTAAATCTGGTGCTATTTTTAGTAAAATTGGCTTTTGAATTTTAAACAAATTATTTGCTTTTTTTACCGCTCCAATTAATTCTTCTAAATAATCCTTGTCATTTAATTTAGCATGACTCCCTACATTGGGGCAACTTACATTGAGCACAAAATAATCCACATAAGGGTGCAGCGCTCTAAAACAAGTGAGGTAATCTTCGGTGTAATGCTCTGGCTTTGTATTCGTGTTTTTTCCAATATTTCCACCTATGATTAATTTACCTTTATTCTTTTTAAGTTGATGTATGGCGGCTTCCAATCCTTCATTATTAAAGCCCATACGATTAATAATCCCTTTATCATCTTTAAGCCTAAACAGTCTTTTCTTTGGATTGCCTGATTGTCCTTTAGGCGTAACGGTTCCTATTTCTATAAAACCAAATCCGAAATTAGCCAGTTCATTGTACAACACCGCATTTTTATCAAATCCTGCCGCTAATCCTACAGGATTTTTGAAGCTTAGACCGAATAACTGGCGCTCCAATCTTTTGTCTTCAATCACAAAAAGACTTCTTAAAAGCGACGTGAAACCAGGGATCTTCGATGAGAATTTAATTAAAGAAAAGGTGACGTGATGAATTTTTTCAGGATCGAAACAAAAAAATAAAGGACGGAGTAAGGTTTTGTACATCAGTATTATTTATGCAAAAATACTTCTAATTAAAAAATCAAACAATTCAAAACCAAAAAAAATTAATAGTTGTATTTTTGATAGCAGATTGAACCTTTTCTTATAGACCGAAAAATTCCTTCTATTTTACTCAAAATTTGCTAAACTTTACATCATTATGATTTCAAAAGAACACATTATAAAACGCTTTGTTAATTACGTTACTATTGATACCGAATCTGACCCTAATTCTGATACCACGCCTAGCACCATGAAACAATGGGATTTGGCAAACAAATTAGTAGAGGAATTAAAAGGCATTGGTATGACCGATGTGACCATTGATGATAATGCATATATTATGGCCACGCTACCAAGTAATGTAGCGCATGAAGTTCCTACTATTGGTTTTGTGTCGCATTTTGATACGTCGCCAGATTTTACAGGAAAAAATGTAAAACCACAGATTATTGAAAATTATGATGGTAATGATATTCTGTTAAACGAAGAAAAAAATATTGTGCTATCGCCCAGTTATTTTGATGATTTATTGCTGTACAAAGGGCAAACCTTAATCACTACCGATGGCACCACGCTATTAGGCGCTGATGATAAAGCGGGTATTTGCGAAATTGTTAGTGCTATGGAATATCTACTTCAGCATCCAGAGATTAAACACGGAAAGATTCGTGTTGGATTTACCCCCGATGAAGAAATAGGCAGAGGCGCCCATAAATTCGATGTGGAAAAATTTGGTGCAGATTGGGCCTATACCATGGATGGGAGTCAAGTTGGCGAATTAGAATATGAAAATTTTAATGCCGCAGGAGCTGTCGTAAAAGTAGAAGGCAAAATAGTGCATCCTGGATATGCCAAGGGAAAAATGGTAAATTCTATGTATATCGCTCAGGAATTTATAAACTCCCTCCCACGCTTAGAAACTCCAGAACATACGCAAGATTACGAAGGCTTTTTTCACTTAAGTTCTATTGAAGGTAAGGTAGAAGAAACCGTATTACACTATATTATTAGAGACCATGATATGGGGCATTTTGAAGCACGTAAAGAGGTGATGGAAAAGCTAACGAACGAATTAAACGCTCAATATGGTAGAGAAGTGATTCAAATCACTATTACAGACCAGTATTTCAATATGAAAGAAAAAGTAGAACCCGTCATGCATATTGTTGACATTGCCGAAGAGGCGATGAAACAACTAGGTATTAGACCCTTAATTAAACCTATAAGAGGTGGAACGGATGGTTCTCAATTAAGTTATATGGGATTACCCTGCCCTAATATTTTTGCAGGTGGCCATAACTTTCATGGGCGTTACGAATATGTACCTGTAGAGAGCATGATAAAGGCTACTGAGGTTATTTGTAAGATTGCGGAACTGACTGCTATTGCTAAGAATTAGTATCTTGTAAAAGATTAAAAGAAACTCAAAAAATTCTCGATATGAAAAAAATCCATTCCGTTGAAGAATACATAGAAGATCACGCTCATTTTTCTGATGCTTTAGTTCTTCTACGAGATATTATTAATGCAACTGAATTGTCTGAAAGCATAAAATGGAACAGCCCCGTTTATACCCTAAATGATAAAAATGTTTTAGGTTTAGGGGCTTTTAAAAATCACTTTGGTATTTGGTTTTTTAATGGCGTGTTTTTAAAAGATGAACACAACCTGTTAATGAACACTCAAGAAGAAAAGACAAAAGCCTTGCGCCAGATGCGGTTTGAATCTATTAAAGCTATTGATAAAAACGTGGTTTTAGCTTATATAAAAGAAGCTATTGAAAATCAAAAACTAGGTAAGGAAATTAAACCTGACCGTAAAACCAAAACGGTTACTATTCCAGAATTATTGAAAACCGCTATAAATACAAACAGCTCATTAAAAAAAAGCTTTGCTGCCTTATCACCATATAAGCAACGTGAGTATTGTGAATACATTGCTACTGCAAAACGAGACGCTACAAAACTAACACGCTTAGAAAAAATAAAACCCTTGATACTTCAAGGGCTTGGATTAAACGATAAATATAAGAACTGTTAATTTCTTATAATAACGTGAATAATGGATAAGAAAAAGAGTGTTTTTAATTTGAATTAATATCTGATATTCAGTCTATTAATAGTATAGAAACACTCAAAATGCTTAGAGATAAAGTTACAGAATTCTTTGTGAAATTAGATGATTTCGGGCAAGAATTTGCTCAAAACATGGAAAATCATCCAAAATTAGTAGAGACCAAGGTTAAAAGACGTAATCGAAAAGGCAAATTATCTGATTCCGAGATGATGGGCATCTATCTGCTTTTTCATTTTGGACAGTTTGCAAACTTCAAACATTTTTATCTGCAATATGTTTGTAAACATTTAAACGACCTGTTCCCTGATCTGGTGAGCTATGAACGTTTTACGGCACGTCAAGAAAGAGTGCTGCTGTATTTGAAATATAGAGGTCTGGGCAAGTCAAGAGGAATCAATTATATCGATTCCACACTTCTAAGGGTATGCCATATCAAAAGAGAGAAACAGAACAAAGTATTCAAGGGTATGGCAGAAAAGGGAAAATCCACAATGGGCTGGTTCTTAGGCTTCAAACTGCATTTGATCATTAATGGCAAAGGGGAGCTCTTATCCTTTTACCTGACCAAGGGCAATGTAGGTGACAGGAATATTGAGCTTATGGCCGCCATGACAAAAGAAGTCTTCGGTAAGTTGTTTGGGGATAAAGGTTATATATCAAGAGCCCTTTCAGAGCTTTTGTTTCAAGATGGTATCCAGCTTGACACCAAAGTGAGAAAGAACATGAAAAAGCAAAACCTGTCTGATGTGGATGCTATCCTGCTAAGAAAAAGGGCTTTGGTGGAGTCTGTAAATGACGAACTTAAGAACAGTGCCTATTTAAGTCGCATGCTTAGAAAAAATAAAGCCCTTGATAAGAGTCGCCTTCCAATTTTAATATAGTTGCTTTTCAACGATTTGTTAAATGCGTTTTGCCTTTTTGGCAAGTTTTGCAGCCTTCTTCTCTTTAGGAGTTAAGGCGGCTTCTTTCTTTACATTCTTTTTTGAGTCTTGTGATTTTGCCATTATAATTTATATTAGGATTAAAATTTTTAAATATTATGCTTTCAGTACAACTCTAAATCTAGCTTTGCCTTCTTCAAGATGGGCTAATGCTTCATTAACTTCATCCATTTTGAATTCTTCAACCGTAGGGTAAATGTCATGTCTTACGCAGAATTCCAACATTTTTCTAGTTAATGCAATGCTTCCCAAAGGACTTCCTCCAACAGATTTTTCTGCTGAGATCAAACTAAATGCAGGGATTTCCATAGGTTCTAACACGGCACCTACGGTGTGCAACTTTCCTTGAGGGGCTAGTGCCGTTAAATAGGAATTCCAATCTAAACTCACATTGGTCGTATTTAAAATAAAGTTTAAACTACCAGCTATACCCTCTAGTTCTTTTGGATCTCTGGAATTGATCACTTGGTGTGCGCCCATTTTCAGAATCTGATCTTTTTTATCTGGGTTAGAACTAAAAGCGATGACCTCACATCCCCAAGCTTTTAAAAACTTAAGTGCCAAATGGCCTAAACCACCTATGCCAATAACGCCCACTTTATCTGTAGGTTGAACTCCTGATAATACAATGGGGTTAAAAACCGTAATGCCTCCACAAAATAAAGGTCCAGCCTTTGCCATGTCTAGCCCCTCTGGTAAGAGAGTTGTCCAAGACCAATGACCTCTAACCACATCTGCAAAACCACCGTGTCGTCCAATAATAGTGCCTTCTGCGTCGCCGCATAAATGCTGTTTCCCATCAACACATTGGTTGCAATGCATACAGGATGCCGAGTACCAGCCCATGCCTACTTTATCACCAACTTTTAAACTTTTTACTTCGCTGCCTACCGCCGAAACTTCACCAACAATTTCATGACCTGGCACAAAGGGATATTGCGTCATGCCCCACTCATTATTTAGCATGCTTAAATCTGAATGGCACACACCACAATAATGAACTTTAATATCTACTTGCTCATTTCCTGTTTCCGGTAATTCATATTGAAAATTTTCTAGCTTACCTCCTAGCTCTGAGGCTGCATATGCATTTACTTTCATATTTTATTTTTTTATTTAGCAATTTTTCTGATTGTGTTAAAGATACTGTATAAAAAGCCACATTGAAAATATTCAATGGTTATTTAGCTTGAATTTTCATTATAGCACAAAAGTTTATTTTCAATAACGAATGGAACTGGGATTCAATACCTGCTCCTTTTTCTGAAAATATTACGAAAGACAAAACCTCACCCAAGCATGGAAATAAAAAAATCCTATAGACTATGATCCATAATCTCCTGTACCACTTCAGGATTTAATAAGGTGCTCGTATCTCCTAAATTATCGGTCTCTTTACAAGCAATCTTACGTAAAATACGCCGCATGATTTTGCCGGAACGTGTTTTTGGCAAACCGCTTGTAAACTGAATTTTATCCAGTTTAGCAATAGGGCCGATTTGTTCTGTGATAATCTGATTAATTTCCATTTTAAGATTATTTTGATCTCTGCCCTTACCTGTTTCTTTCAAAATAACATAACCATACAAAGCATTGCCTTTAATATCATGCGGAAAGCCTACGATAGCAGATTCTGCAACAGCCGGGTGTTCATTCACGGCATCTTCAATAGGCGCTGTTCCTAAATTATGACCTGATACGATAATAACATCATCCACGCGACCGGTAATCCTGTAATAACCAACCTCATCACGTAATGCACCATCACCCGTAAAATATTGGTTTTTAAAAGCTGAAAAATAGGTGTCTTTATAACGCTGATGATTGCCCCAAATGGTACGTGCCATACTTGGCCATGGAAATTTAATACACAGACGCCCATCCACTTGATTGCCGGTAATTTCCTGCCCGTTTTCATCCATTAATGCGGGTTGAATACCAGGAAACGGCAAGGTGGCATAGGTTGGTTTTGTCGGAGTGACAAAAGGAATCGGTGTTATCATAATCCCACCTGTTTCGGTTTGCCACCATGTATCTACAATGGGGCTTTTCTTTTTACCTATATTATCATTATACCAATGCCATGCCTCTTCATTAATAGGTTCGCCTACTGACCCAAGCACTTTTAATGATGATAGGTCGTGCTTTTCAACAAGTCCAACACCTTCTTTTGCTAATGCACGAATGGCGGTTGGTGCCGTATAGAACTGATTGATCTTATGCTTATCTATAATTTCCCAAAAGCGCCCGAAATCCGGATAACTCGGCACGCCTTCAAACATTACCGTCGTAGAGCCATTAGCTAAAGGGCCGTAAACAATATAACTGTGGCCCGTTATCCAGCCAATATCTGCGGTGCACCAATAGATGTCATCTTCTTTGTATTGGAAAACGTTTTTAAAGGTGTAGGCCGTATAAACCATATAACCTGCCGTGGTATGCACCATTCCCTTTGGTTTTCCTGTTGAACCAGATGTATACAGGATGAACAATGGATCTTCCGCATCCATAATTTCGGCTTTACAGTCTACTGAGGCGGCATCTAATAGTGGCGTTAACCAATGGTCGCGACCATCTTTCATAGTAATATCAGAGTTTGTTCGCTTTGCAACCAAAACCGTATGCACACCATCACAACTTTCTAGTGCTTCATCCACGATACCTTTTAAATCAATAGTTTTTGTACCTCGATACGAACCATCACTGGTTATTACCATGTTACAATCTGAATCATTAATTCGTGTGGATAAGGCTATCGCGGAAAAACCAGCAAATACCACGGAATGGATAGCACCGATTCTTGCACAGGCCAATACTGAAATAGCCAATTCTGGAATCATAGGTAAATAAATACACACCCGGTCTCCTTTTTTAATCCCTTGCTCTTTTAAAACATTGGCAAACTGATTGACCCGTTTATATAATTGATAGTATGTAATATGTTCTGCTTCTTCTGAAGGATTGTTGGGTTCAAATAAAATAGCCGTTTTATCACCTCGTGTCGCTAAATGTCTGTCGATACAGTTTTCGGTAATATTTAGTTTTGCTCCCTCAAACCATTTGACTTCTGGTTTTGAAAAATCCCAACTGAGTACCTTATCCCATTTTTTACGCCACATAAAATGCTCTTCGGCAATTTCTTCCCAAAAATTTTCGGGTTCACGAATGGACTTTCTGTATACTTGATAATACTCTTCTAAATGTTTGATGTGGTAATTACTCATCTTTATTCCTTGTTGATTTGTTTATGCGTTGATTTGTTCCATTGATAAATCAGTTAATGGTTTAATCGTTGAACTCTTAATTATCAATTGCCAATTGTCAATTTTTTAATGATCAGTTGCTTCACTTGCTCCACTTGGTATTCTAATATTTTCTACAATCTCTTGAACCTCTAGGGGCGGTGGCGGTGTGAATTTCATAATACTAATAGACACTATAAAATTAAGAATCATTGCCACACTTCCAAAACCTTCTGGAGAAATTCCAAACCACCATTCACTTTTATCTGGTAAAACTTCATCAAACCAACCTAACTTGTATTTAATCATATAGAGCAGCATTGCAATAATACCGACGATCATACCTGCTATAGCTCCCTCTTTGTTCATGCGTTTATAAAAAATTCCTAAAATTATGGCTGGAAAAAATGAGGCTGCGGCCAAACCAAAGGCCAATGCCACTACAGCTGCAACAAAGCCCGGTGGATTAATTCCGAAGTAACCTGCAACACATACCGCACCAACAGCAGACAAACGGGCTGCAATGAGTTCTCCTTTTTCTGTGATTGACGGCTTTATAATTTTCTTTATTAAATCATGTGATACTGATGAGGAAATCACTAATAATAATCCTGCAGCGGTGGAGAGTGCTGCTGCTAAACCTCCTGCTGCCACTAAGGCAATAACCCAATTTGGTAATTTTGCGATTTCAGGATTGGCTAGTACCATAATATCACGGTCTACAGTTAATTCATTATTGCTTTCATCAGCAACATATTGGATTAAACCATCTTTATTTTTATCATTGAAGGTTATCAATCCCGTTGTTTCCCACTTCTTGAACCATTGTGGCACTGCATTATAAGGTTGATTGGAAACCGTTTCAATCATATTTGTTCTTGCAAAAACGGCAACAGCAGGAGCTGTAGTATATAAAATCACAATTAACAACAGCGCGATTCCTGCCGATTTACGAGCGTCCTTTACGCGCTTCACTGTAAAAAATCGAACAATAACGTGTGGCAATCCGGCAGTTCCTACCATGAGTGCTAATGTAATGGCGAAGACATCGATTAATGACTTTGAACCCTCGGTATATTCGGCAAAACCAAGTTCAGTACTTAATCCGTCTAATTTATCTAATAAATAAGTTCCTGATCCATCTGCCAACTCACTTCCAAAACCTAATTGCGGAATCGGATTTCCCGTCATCTGAATCGAAATAAAGATGGCAGGCACCATAAAAGCAAAAATAAGGACACAATACTGAGCTACCTGAGTATATGTAATGCCTTTCATTCCTCCCAAAACAGCATAAAATAAAACAATGAGCATGCCTATAATAACCCCTGTATTGATATCGACCTCCAAGAACCTAGAGAACACAATACCCACACCTCGCATTTGTCCGGCGACATATGTGAAGGACACTAAAAGCGCACAAAACACGGCAACAATTCTTGCCGTTTTTGAATAGTATCGATCCCCAATAAAATCTGGAACGGTGAATTTTCCAAACTTACGTAAATAAGGCGCTAGTAATAAGGCCAGCAAAACGTAGCCTCCTGTCCAACCCATGAGGTACACAGCACCATCATAGCCTGCAAATGAGATGATTCCTGCCATGGAAATAAAAGAGGCAGCGCTCATCCAATCTGCTGCAGTGGCCATGCCATTAGCCAATGGGGACACACCACCACCAGCAACATAAAATTCTTTTGTAGAGCCTGCTCTTGACCAAATGGCAATCCCGATGTACAATGTAAAGGTGATCCCTACTAAAATATAGGTCCAGTTTTGGATACTTAGTGATTCTGCGACCAATAAACTATTCATCATATCCGAATTTTTTATCGAGTTTATTCATTAATCTCACATACACAAAAATCAATATTACAAACACATACATAGACCCCTGTTGCGCAAACCAAAAGCCTAATTTAAAGCCACCAACCTTAATGGTGTTAAGAGCGTCTTTAAATATAATTCCTGCACCGTAGGATACTGCAAACCAAATGGCAAGCAATATCAGCACATATTTAATATTGGCGTTCCAATATGCTGTGGCGTGAGTTTGTTTCATAATGATTTATGTTCTTTTAATCGTTTTGTGTACGCTTTAAATTCTTTAACCACTTTTGGGGCAAGGATTAAAGTAGCGGTCATCGTGGGAATCGCCATTAGGGCAAATGCACCATCAATTAAATTTAACATCATGCTAAATGGTGTCGTTACCGCCAATATGATACTGATAATATAGATGTAATTATAATAGTGTTTCTTATCGTCTCCAATTAAAAATGACATGCATTTTGTCCCGTAATAAGAATAAGAAAACAAAGAACTCACGCTAAAAATCAAGACACAGAGCATGAGTAAATAATTCCCGATTCCGGGCATCGCGTTATTAAATGCTGAAGCTGTTAAACTCACGCCGTTATTGGATGTGGTTTCCCAAACACCCGTCACTAAAATAGCCAAAGCCGTAAGTGTACATACTACCAAAGTATCGATGGCAGGCCCTAACATAGCGACCAAACCTTCTCTTACAGGTTCATCTGTTTTTGCGGCACCGTGTGCCATAGGCGCTGTACCAATACCAGCCTCATTTGAAAACGCACCACGCCTTATTCCCAATAAAATCAATGCCCCTAGAACACCTCCTAAAAATGGATCCCCTTTAAAGTTATCGGCGCTAAATGCATCGGTAATTATCAACAAGAAATATTTTGGAACAACATCATAATTAATAACCAATATAATAATGACTAAAACGAAATACAAGATCACCATAGATGGTACCATTTTAGAGGCTGCGTTACTTATGCGGTCCAATCCGCCTAGAATAATAAAACTCGTTAAGGTGACTAAAACAAATGCTATAACTGCATTAGAAGCGAGACCGACTTCGACACCATTCGGGATTAAAACAATATCGTTGATGGCTTGCGTTAGCTGATTAACATTTACTACTGGCAAAGCGCCTATCATTCCAAAAAAGCTAAACATAATAGCTAGGGGTTTCCATGATTTGCCAAGACCTTCCATAATAAAATACATGGGGCCTCCTTGCAATTGGCCGGCGCTATCTTTCCCACGATACATAATGGCTAAGGTTGATGTAAAAAACTTTGTAGACATGCCAACTACGGCGCTCACCCACATCCAAAACATGGCTCCAGGACCACCAATGGAGATAGCCACCGCAACCCCAGCAATATTCCCCATGCCAATGGTTGAGGATAGTGCTGTCGTTAGAGCTTTGAAGTGACTGATTTGTCCGGGATCATTTGGATCATCGTATTTACCACGCAACACCTGAACAGCATGTCCTATAAAACGAAAGGGAATGAATCGTGATAATATTAACAAGTATAAACCGCCACCAATAAGCAAAATGACCAAAGGTAATCCCCATGCATATGCAGCAAACTGTTCTACGATTTCATTCATATGATCCTCATTTGTTTATATGAGTCTATAAATATATCAATTAACTTTACATCAATTCACTTTTCTTTGAAATTCATAATTTATGATCAAATAGCCACTATTCATTTATGTAAAAAACTAACTTCGCATAATTTTAAAAACCTAAAAACTCAAATGATAGTTTCCCCAACACTATAACTATGGATTTACAAGATGACTTTACTAATGAAACCATAACGCTTACGCCTGATTATGAAGGAGACGTGATAGCAACGCTCATTTCTTCTAAAAATAACAAAGGCAATCGAGGTAGCCTGTTATATCTTCATGGATATATCGATTATTTTTTTCACCCTCATGTAAGTGAACAATCCCATGCCAATGGGTTAGACTTTTATGCGCTTGATCTTCGGAAATATGGAAGGTCTCTTTTAGAACATCAACATCCCAATTATTGCAAGACTATTGAAGAATATTATGAAGAACTGTCTATCGTGCTTCGTAAAATAAAAAATGAAAATAAGGCGCCTTTACACATATTGGCGCACTCTACAGGAGGATTGATAGCGAGTAACTATATGAATAATGGTGAGGAAAGGCATCTCGTTTCTGGGCTTATTCTAAATTCCCCTTTTCTTAACTTAAATCAGCCAAGAATTTTAAAATCATTGAGTTCTATAGTATCTCGGGGTATTTCTAGATTATTTCCATATGCAAAAGTCAATGGTGCTCTCGCCTCCGTTTATGCCAAAAGCATTCATCAAGATTTTTATGGTGAATGGGATTTTAACTTGGATTTGAAACCCATAAAAGGATTCCCCACTTATTTTAAATGGGTTGTTGCCGTAATGGAAAGCCAGAAAAAATTGGAGCAGTCAAAAATTGAAGTTCCCATTCTGGTTATGCACGCCTCTAAATCTGCAAAAATATCAACATTTTCTGAGGAAGCGATGCGAAAAGATATTGTGCTCAATGTTGACGATATAAAACGTATAGGGATGACCTTAGGTGAAAACGTAACACTTTTAGAAATTGAAGATGCACAGCATGATATTCTTCTATCTTCAAAAGAAGTTAGAACGAAAGCTTTTGAAAAACTTTTTGATTGGTTAGCAGAAAATTGATTGATTGCTGTTATTGCAGTACATGACAAAAATGTCGCAGCCATTGATATTTTGGATATCGGTAATTTGATGGAAATTAAAATAATTGATGATTATTATCCAGGTGCTGATAAGACCAATAATATTTTAAAAATTTAAAAACAGATAATTTTAGCTTAAAAAATAGCTTATTCCCGCCTACTCTTAAAGTTCTTGTATTAATGTAAAAGTGGTTTCTGGTTACAAAAATTCATTCTAATCCCGAGAACTATGGCTCTAGTTTACTAGTGCGTTGTTTTAGTAATATGTCTTCAACATAAACATGTTTGACACATTAGATAATTAAAAGTAAACCTACTTGCAGGAACGATCGTAAATCTGAGGATAATAGATAAGAAATTAAAGTATTAAGCCACGAATTACACTAATTAGCACGAATAAATGAGCTTAGCCCATTTAAAATTCGTGGAGTGATTGAACAAAATGATATCACGAATAGAAAAATCTAAAGATTTTTCAAACATTAGTGATCATTAGTGTAATTCGTGGCAAATACCAATAATATCAACGCACTAGTAAACTAGAGCCAAAACTATTTATAACCAACAATAGTAACATGAGACCTTATAAGATTTACGTCGTGCGTTTTGATCGACTAAGAAATAATTCGGTCTTTAAACATATCTTTGTTGTTTATATGTTATCTATTTTCTACCAATTCATGCACAATAAATTAATCATAGTTTTACTTTTATTCTTTGGATTTAGCTTTGCCTCTGCTCAAAATTCTCAGATTCTAATTACTGGAAAAGTTTTAGAAAGCAATAATAACCTGCCTGTAGAGTATGCCACAATATCAGTATTAGACAACAATTCAAAAAAACCTTTAACAGGAACCATAACGTCTCAAGATGGTACATTCTCTATTAAAACAAACGGCACCAACTTCTATATTGAAGTTAGTTTTATGGGCTACAAAACTAAGGCTTTTCAAAATTTCGAAATTATAAAAAATACAGTTGATTTAAAAACAATCATTTTATCTGAAGACAATCAATCTTTAGATGAAGTTGTTATTCGTGCCGAAAAATCTCAAATGGAATTTAAATTGGACAAACGGGTATTTAATGTAGGTACCGATTTAAGTTCATCGGGCGCCAGTTCGCTAGAGGTTTTAAATAGTATCCCATCAGTTAACGTAAATATCGAGGGTACAGTAAGTTTAAGAGGTAGCCAAGGTGTGCAAATACTTATCAACGGTAAGCCATCGGTTCTCGCAAGTGCAGATGGCAATGCCTTAGGAAGTATTACCGCAGATATGATTGATAAAATAGAGGTTATTACCAATCCCTCTGCAAAGTATGATGCCGAAGGCACTTCAGGTATCATAAACATCATTCTTAAAAAGTCTGAAAAAAAAGGTTTAAACGGGTCTGCTACTTTAAATTTTGGAGTTCCCAATAGCAACAGTTTTGGTTTAAGCGTAAACAAACGTACCGAAAAGTTTAATCTGTTTAGCCAATTGGGTTTTGGGATTCGCACCTATCCAGATACGCGTAAATCCATTAATCAAGATTTATTAAATAATACCACTATCAATAGCTTTGGTGAAAGTGAATTTGATGAGAAATTCAGTAACATACTCATTGGAACCGATTATCATATTAACGATAATAACGTGATAACCCTTTCGGGGTCTTATGCTTATGAAGTAGAAGACCAAAGTTCAATAACTAATTTTAATAAAAGTGATGGGTCCAACACAACGACGGATAGCTGGTTACGTAATGAAAGAACAGAAGCTAAAAACCCAAAATTACGTTACGAATTACAGTATAAAAAGAATTTTAAAAGACATGAAGACCAAAGTTTATTGTTTAGCGCTTTAGGAAGTTCTTTTCGTAAAGACCAATTTTCAGATTTTAAAAATAATACTATTGTTGGCGATGATGACGATTTTCAACAAAAAACACGCACCGATTACACCTTAGAAGATTACACGTTTAAATTAGACTATACGCATCCGTTTTTAGAAAAATACACTATAGAAACAGGCTCACAATATGCTATAAATAGCGTATCCAACGATTTTGCAGTCAGCGACTTCATTAATAACGACTGGGTCAACAATCCAGATTTAACCAATATTTTTGATTTTGATCAAAAGGTTTTAGGCATTTATACCACTGCCGCTTACGAAGGTGATATTTGGGGACTTAAACTTGGGATTCGATTAGAAAACACAAATCTTAGTACGGTATTAAAAACCACTAATGAACGAAATGAAAGCGATTACACTAACTTGTTTCCTAGTATTCACACGTCGTATAAAATGAATGATAATTTTTCATTACAAGCTGGGTATTCAAAACGAATAAGACGCCCCGGTTTAAGGGATTTAAATCCGTTTTCAAACATTCGAAATAATTTTAGTATCTCGACCGGTAACCCAGATTTACAGCCAGAATACACAGATTCTTATGAGGTTACCAGCATCCATAAAATTGGTAAAGCCTCATTGAGTTTTAGTTTATATAACCGCTATACGGTTGATGTAGTAGAACGTATTTCAACATTTAAAAATAATGTAAGCCTCTCCCAACCAGAAAATGTGGGCACCAATACCACCACGGGTTTTGAGGCCAACGGAAAATATGCGCCCACAAATTGGTTCTCAATACATGGCGATTTTAATATAAATTACTTTTCTAGAAAAGGTTTTTTTGAAATGGTGTCTTTTGATTTTAAAGGCAATCAATGGGCCACTAACCTGACCACTAAATTTAAACTTCCGGCGGAATTTGATTTAGAAATCTCTGGCGATTATAGATCTAAATATAAAACCGTTCAAAACGACATTGCAGATAATCTTTTTGCTGATCTTGGTTTAAGAAAAAAGATTCTTAAGGGAAAAGTGATTTTAAACTTAAGTATTCGCGATGTTTTTGCATCTAGAATAGACCAAACCACCACAACGCAACCAGACTTTTACTTGTTTAATAGCAGGCAACGCGGACGCTTTGTAACTTTTGGTGTTAGTTATGGTTTTGGTAAAGGTGAGGCTATGGAGTTTTCAGGACAACGCAGACGCTAGCCATTTTTAAAGTTTAGATAAAAAGAAAACCTAATAGTTAATAAATCTTCGTAAATATCTTCAAAACATGACAAAAGTAAGCTTTTTGACTCTGTGATATTAGTAATTTTATAGCATAAAAATTTATCATATTATGAAAACGAAACTTAGTTTACTTTTTTTAACTATTTTATTAGCTGCAGTGTCTTGCAAACAAGCACCTAAAACAGCGCATACTATAGAAAACGAAAATACTCATCACTGGAGTTATTCCGGTGAAACCTCACCAGAACATTGGATAGAAATTGAAAAAAACTCCAATTGTGACGGTAAGCACCAATCACCTATTAACATCATTAATAAAGATGTAGACTCCATAAATTCAAAAAGTGATTTAAAGATTTTATATACACCAACCACGCTTATTAGCAAAGTAGAAAACAACGGACATTCCATTCAATTTGATTTTGAAGCGGGAGATTCCATAAATTATAAAAATAACACCTATAACCTAAAACAAATTCATTTCCACGAGCCCTCTGAACACAAAATAAATGGCGTTATCTATCCTATTGAAATGCATTTGGTCCACGTGAGCAAATCAGGAAAACTGACAGTTTTAGGCTTTTTGGGAGAAGAGGGGGATGAAAGCCAATTATTTGAGTTTTTTGAAAGTTTTTTACCTATAGAAAATGAAACCACAAAAGACATTCATCAAGAAATTGATTTATCCAGTATGTTTTTAAATGCCAAAAATTATTATTCATATTCTGGCTCCTTAACCACACCACCATGTACCGAAGGTGTTAATTGGATTGTATTTAAACAGCCTATTATTTTGTCTGTTGAAGAAGTACTAAAGCTTAAAAACAATATGCCCATTAATAATTATAGAAATGAACAGCCTTTGAATGAGCGGGTTGTTGAGTATAATCACTAACGTTTAAATATTTATAACTTTTTCTTCATTATTGACTGCTCCAATACCAATGATATTGAGCTGCCAACCGGCGGAAGCGACGGGCAAGTTCATAAAGAAGGGTAGTTCTGGAAACTACGCTTGGGTAAACCAAACCGCAGATTATGAGTAGTATCGTGGAACTATTTTAAATACGCCAGAACATTCGCTTCAATACGCTCCTGAATGTTTGAGACATCCCCTTTTATAAATGTCTCACCAGTAATATTTTCATACAGCTCGATGTAACGTTCGCTCACCGTTTCAATATACTCATCGCTCATGGCAGGTACTGTTTGCCCTTCCAGACCTTGAAAATTATTGGCAATCAACCATTGGCGTACAAATTCTTTAGAGAGTTGCTTTTGCGCTTCTCCGCTATCTTGTCGCTTTTGATAGCCATCCGCATAAAAATAACGTGAGGAATCGGGTGTGTGTATTTCATCAATGAGCACAATTTGTCCGTCTTTGGTCTTTCCAAACTCGTATTTGGTATCCACTAAAATTAAACCTCTTGATGCCGCAATCTCACTTCCACGCTGAAACAATTTACGTGTATAATCTTCTAATACCAGATAATCTTCTTCGGAAACAATGCCCCGCTTTAAAATATCTTCTCTAGAAATATCCTCATCGTGGTCGCCCATTTCCGCTTTGGTGGCTGGGGTAATAATGGGTTCTGGAAACTTATCGTTTTCTTTAAGGCCCTCTGGCATATAGACGCCACATAATATACGCTTTCCAGCTTTATACTCTCGGGCAGCGTGTCCAGACATATAACCGCGAATGACCATTTCTACCTTGAATGGTTCACATAAATGACCGACGGCTACATTCGGATCTGGAGTGGCCAGTAACCAATTGGGAACAAGATCTTGAGTTGCTGCCATCATTTTAGTGGCAATCTGATTAAGTATTTGCCCTTTGTAAGGAATGCCTTTGGGCATCACAACATCAAAAGCAGAAAGTCGATCTGTAGCAACCATTACCAATTGCTTATCATCTATGTTATATACTTCTCGTACTTTTCCTTTATAAACACTTTTTTTACCTGGAAAATTAAAATTGGTATCTATTATGGTGTTACTCATTATTGTTTATTCGTTTATGAGTTGATTTGTTTAATTGTTTAATTGTTTAATTTTAAAAACTACATACTGCGACAGAAAACTGATCACTGATTGACGTTTAGCCCCGATTGATGCGGCATCCTTTTTTGCCATTAAAGCAAAAAAGATATAGCGGAAAGCGGGATATAGCTTCAAAAAAAAAAAATACTTTAATACTTTTTCATCGTACTTCAATAAACACTATGTGACATATAGTTTTCCTGCCATACGGCAACTGAATGCGGCCCACTGAACTCCTACTCCCTATTCTCTATGCTTTTATAGGCTTCGATCACTTTCTTAACGAGTTTATGACGAATAACGTCTTTGTCATCCAGAAAAACCATCCCGACACCATCTACATTCTTTAAAATCAGTAGCGCCTCTTTAAGCCCGGAAATGGTACGTCGCGGTAAATCGATTTGTCCAGGATCTCCCGTTAACAAGAACTTAGCATGTTTACCCATTCGTGTTAAAAACATTTTCATTTGGGCATGCGTGGTATTCTGCCCTTCATCTAAAATAACAAAAGCATTATCCAGCGTTCGCCCGCGCATAAATGCCAATGGTGCAATTTGGATGGTTCCATTTTCGATATAGTGCGTTAACTTTTCTGGCGCAATCATATCTCGTAAGGCATCGTATAGGGGTTGCATGTATGGATCTAATTTTTCTTTTAAATCGCCTGGTAAAAACCCAAGGTTCTCCCCAGCTTCAACCGCTGGCCGAGTTAAAATAATGCGCTTCACTTCTTTGTTTTTAAGCGCTTGAACCGCTAAAGCTACCCCCGTATAGGTTTTTCCTGTACCTGCGGGACCAATGGCGAATACCATATCGTTTTTACGCATGAGCTCAACCATCTTGCGCTGGTTGGCTGTTTGGGCTTTTATAAGCTTTCCCCCTACGCCATGAACAATGACTTCGCCACTTTGTTTGGAGGTTGAGTAATCGTCGCTACTTTGACTGGTTAAAACACGCTCGATCACATTTTCATCTAGCTTATTGTATTTGGCAAAATGCTTTAAGAGCATGGTGATACGACGGTCAAATTCTTCAAGTAATTCCTCATCGCCAAAAGCTTTAATGGTATTCCCTCGGGCGACGATCTTAAGTTTGGGGAAGTATTTTTTTAGAAGTTCAATATTGGCGTTTTGGGCTCCAAAAAATTCTTTTGGAGTGATTTCTTCAAGTTCGATTATAATTTCGTTCAAAGGCTAGGTTTTAGATTAAATTCAACAAAATATTTTATGCTATAATTTGTTATTAAGATTAAATGATAGATTCAGTTTCTAAAATTTTTTAATATTTAAAACTCTTTATAAATCTATGCATTTTCTGCTATAATCCTAAAACGAAAACGAAAAATTTATGTAGGTTTGTTAAAACTCAAATATATATAAATTTGAGTGACCTAACGTTAAAAACATATCAACAATTTGCCAATGGCAATCATCACATTAACAACCGATTTTGGTGAAAAAGATCACTTTGCTGGCGCAACAAAAGGCGCTATATACAGTGAGCTCCCCGATGTTAAAATTGTTGATATCTCGCATTCTGTATCGCCATTTAGTATTCCAGAGGCGGCCTATATCATTCAAAATGCCTATAGTAGTTTTCCTAAGGGGACGATTCATATTATAGGAATTGATTCTGAGATAAATCCTGAAAACAAACATATTGCCATTAAGCTGGACGATCATTTTTTTATTTGTGCCAATAATGGGATTATGAGTATGATCTGTTCTGAAATTGTTCCTGAAAAAATTGTTGAAATTAATATTCATGATAAAATCCAAACCAGTTTTCCTGTTTTGGATGTTTTTGTAAAAGTAGCCTGTCATATTGCACGAGGTGGTACGTTAGAAGTGATAGGGAAAAGCATTGAAAACATAAAACCGATAAAACATATTGTGCCTTATGTTAATGACGATAAAACACAAATTATTGGTAGTGTGATTTACATCGATAACTATGGTAATGTGGTGACCAATATTAAGCGATCATTTTTTGAAGCGGTGCAAAAGGGACGCAATTTTGAAATTTCTGCACGTAATTACAAATTCAAAAAAATACATCATAAATACAGCGACATTGTAAACTTTGAAATAGATGAAGACAAACGCAATGATGAAGGCCGTAAATTAGTCGTTTTTAATTCAGGTAATTTTCTGGAAATTGCCTTGTATAAAAGCAATACGACTACG
The DNA here is from genome assembly GCF_006974145.1 of Changchengzhania lutea. NCBI lineage: Bacteria > Pseudomonadati > Bacteroidota > Flavobacteriia > Flavobacteriales > Flavobacteriaceae > Changchengzhania > Changchengzhania lutea. The sequence continues at coordinate 105,164 of NZ_CP039456.1, forward strand.
GTTGGTAGTGCCTCTAGTTTAATGGGGCTTGGTATTATGGATACGGTGAGCATTAATTTTACGGCATCCTCCGCACTTCCAAAAGCAAATGAAGGTCTTTTATAAATAAATTATGATAGTAAGAATTGTTAAAATGGGATTTCAGGAGGATAAAATTGATGAATTTCTGAACCATTTTAATACCAATAAAAATAACATTAGGGATTTTGAAGGTTGTGAATTTTTAGAATTGTATCGAGATAAAAACGAACAGCATATTTTTTTTACTTATAGTTACTGGCAGTCCGAAAATCATTTGAGTACATACAGAAGCTCTGACTTATTCAAATTGGTTTGGTCTAAAACAAAACCATTATTCAGTCAAAAACCAGAGGCTTGGAGTGTAGAAAAATTAGAAAGTTTAAAATAGTCAATACATGCTAGCCATTTTTAAAAAAGAGATTAACGCCTTTTTCGCCTCACCAATTGGCTATTTGGTGATTGCCATCTTCCTATTGCTTAATGGTTTGTTTTTATGGCTTTTTAAAGGCGAATTCAATATTCTGGATTATGGCTTTGCCGACCTATCCGCATTCTTCTTATTATCCCCTTGGATTTTGACTTTCTTAATTCCTGCGGTAACCATGCGGAGTTTTTCAGATGAAAAAAAACAAGGTACTTTAGAGTTGCTACTCACCAAACCCATAACACATACCAATATTGTTTTAGGTAAATATTTTGGGGCCTTTACTCTAATTGTTATTGCCCTAATACCAACATTACTTTACGTTTACACGGTTTATCAATTAGGCAGTCCTATTGGCAATTTAGATATGGGAAGCATTATTTGCTCTTACTTTGGCTTACTCTTTTTAATAGCTGCGTATACGGCGATTGGTATATTTTCATCTACTCTTACAGATAATCAAATTGTGGCGTTCATCACAGCGGTACTTTTATCCTTGTTGTTCTATATTGGTTTTGAAGGCCTCGCGGAGGTTTTATCAAGTACGTTCATTGAGCAACTGGGGATAAATTACCACTATAGCAGCATGAGCAGAGGTGTTATAGATACGAGTGATATGCTTTATTTTTTAAGTATAACATTTGTATTTATTGGTTTTACTGTTAGAAGTATTAGAAACCGACCTTATAACAAGAAAGACCTTTTATACTTCTTATTGTTTCCATTGGTATTACTGATTGTGAATATTTTTACGAGCACCTTACATAACCGATTTGATCTAACCACAGACCAGCGTTACACTTTAAGCGATGCCGCTATTGGTATTATAAAAGATGTTGAATCGCCAATTTCTGTAGATGTGTTTTTGAATGGTGATGATTTTCCTTCTGAATTTAGACGCTTACAAAGCGAGACAAAACAACTGCTGGAAGAGTTTGCCGAAGAAAACAAATACATCCAGTTCCAATTCATTAATCCGTTACAGGACGATGCCATGCGCGATCGAAATATGCAACAATTGAGTGAGCGCGGATTGAAACCGATGCAGCTCAGCGTAACAGAAAACGGAAAATCGTCACAAGCCGTTATCTTCCCATGGGCGCTTGCAAGTTATAATGGCCAAACGGTAACTATCCCCTTGATTAAAAATAAAATTGGGATGTCTCAACAGGAATTGGTGACCAATTCTATTCAGAATTTAGAATATGCTTTTGCTGATGGATTTTCAAAACTCACAAAAACCAAAAGTAAAAAGATTGCCATATTAAAAGGAAATAAACAATTAGATGATATTTATATTGCAGACTTTCTGAAAAAACTGGGGGAATATTATTTAATTGCGCCTTTTACATTAGACAGTATTTCTAAAAACGCCTCACAAACCTTAACGAAATTAAAAAATTTCGATCTTATAATTTCTGCAAAACCTACTGAGCCTTTTTCAGAAGAAGAGAAATATGCTTTAGATCAGTATACCATGCATGGTGGTAAAAGTTTATGGCTCATCGATGCTGTGGCCATGGAAAAAGATAGTTTGTACAACGATACAGGAAGTAATTTTGCAGTCGCAAGAGATTTAAATCTAACCGATTTTTTCTTCACATATGGTCTTAGAATAAATCCGTTACTTGTTAGTACACTCTACTCTGCACCTATTACATTAGCTATGGGAACAGGCAGTGACTCACAATTTCAAAATTTACGTTGGCCATATTCACCATTAGCAGCTACCAATAACAAACATGCTATTGTGAATAATCTGAATTTCGTCCGGTTTGATTTTGCAAATCCCATCGATACCCTAAAAAATAATATTAAAAAAACCATTTTACTAGAAACTGCTGCATTAACCAACTTAGAAGGTATACCACGGGAAATTAGTTTAGATGTGGTAACCAAAGAACAAAACCTTGAGCAATTCAATAAAGGCAAACAAGCACTCGCTATATTATTAGAAGGTCAGTTTGCTTCAAACTATAAGAATCGTATCAAACCTTTTAGCCTTCAAAATCATAAGGATTCAGGAGAGCTTTCAAAGATTATAATCATTTCAGATGGTGATGTGATTAAAAATGATGTCATTAAAAATGCGCCTCAAGAATTAGGTTTCGACCGTTGGACGGGACAGACCTATGCTAATAAAGAATTTTTATTGAACGCTGTAAATTATTTACTCGATGATACGGGACTTATAAACATTCGATCCAAGGAAATTACCGTGGTCTTTTTGGATCAGCAAAAAATAGCCTCCCAAAAAATCATGTGGCAAGTTGTTAACATCCTGTTACCGATCGTCTTACTCGCACTCTTTGGGTTCTTATTTTTATTCATTAGAAAGAAAAAATACAGCACTTAAATGTTAATAAGTTTGTTTCTTAAATTACGCTGTAAAGGATATATTTGTAGGTAGTATTAGTCAAAATTTAAACGCAGTAACTTAGATGAAATTTATAGTATCAAGTACCTATTTATTAAAGCAACTTCAAGTTTTAGGCGGTGTTATTAACAGTTCAAACACTTTACCTATTTTAGATAATTTCTTATTTGAATTAGACCATACAAAACTAACCGTTTCAGCGAGTGATTTAGAAACCACAATGGCTTCTACTTTAGATGTTGAAAGCGATAGTGAAGGTAGCGTGGCTATTCCAGCACGATTGTTACTAGATACTTTAAAAACATTTCCAGAACAACCGCTAACCTTTGTGGTTGAAGATAATAATACGGTAGAAATTAGCTCCAACCATGGTAAATATGCTTTGGCTTATGCTAATGGTGAAGAGTTTCCAAAGGCTGTCGCTTTAGAAGATCCTAGCACGACCATTGTTACAGGCGATGTTTTAGCTACAGCAATAAGTAAAACTATTTTTGCAGCTGGAAATGACGATTTAAGACCCGTAATGAGCGGCGTCTTTTTTCAATTTTCAACCGAAGGCTTAACTTTTGTTGCTACAGATGCCCACAAACTGGTGAAGTACACACGTGAAGACGTTAAAGCAAATCAAGTGGCTGAATTCATTATGCCTAAAAAACCCTTAACTTTATTAAAGGGTATTTTAGTGGCTAGTGAGGATGATGTGACTATTGAATATAATGAATCTAACGCTAAATTTACTTTTGAAAATTCTGAATTAATTTGTCGTTTAATTGACGGTAAATACCCTAATTATGAAGCGGTCATACCAAAAGAAAACCCGAATAAATTGGTTATAGATAGAACGCAGTTTCTAAATTCTGTGCGCCGTGTTAGTATTTTCTCTAATAAGACCACGCACCAAATCCGTTTAAAAATCGCTGGTGCAGAACTTAATATTTCTGCAGAAGATATAGATTATAGTAATAAAGCCGAGGAGCGTTTAACCTGTGATTATCAAGGGGACGATATGCAAATAGGCTTCAATTCAAGATTTTTAACCGAGATGTTAAATAATCTAAGCTCAGAAAATGTACAATTGGAAATGAGCATGCCAAATAGAGCAGGTATTTTAACACCCGTTGATGGCCTAGATGAAGGTGAGCATATTACGATGTTGGTTATGCCTGTTATGTTGAATAATTAATAGGCATTCCTGTAGATTCTGGAGTCTCATAATACAAAAGCAGTAATCTTAATTGGGTTGCTGCTTTTTTTTTACTCTTGGCTTTGTCAGAAAAAAATGATAACTTAGTTTAACAATCGATAAGTTTCATTGAAACTGAAACTTACCTTTGCCTTGTGCTTCATTAAAAAAACGAAATGAGAAATCAAATCTGGGCTGAATTATGTAATTTAAGATTCAAAGGCTATTGTCTGAATTTTTTAATGGGTAAATTTCAAAAATGGGATAGGAATATTAATATATTTTTAGCAGTAGCATCATCAGGAAGTATTGCAGCTTGGGCAATTTGGGACAGTAGTCCTCTACTTTGGGGAGGAATAATTGCTTTATCTCAAGTAATAACGGTGATAAAACCCTATTTCCCTTATTATAAGTATGTTAAAGAATTGAACTCAAAATATCTAAAAATTGATGTTTTAAATATTGAATTTGAGCGATTGTGGTACAAAATGCAAAATGGGTTAATTACAACTGAACAATCAGCTGACACATATTTTGAATATAAAAAAGAAATTGCAGAAATATTAAACTTCAATGATGACACTTTATTTGAAATAGGACAGAATATTAAAAATAAATCAAATTTAAGGATGAAGATTTATCTTAAAAATAATTACGGAATTGATATAAATATCAACAATTAAATATAACGATATGCCAGACAAAAAAGACAAAGGCTCTTTAAATGAAGACCAAGGAAGAAGAATTACTGAAAGACCAAATTCTGAACCTATAATTAAAAGTGACGTTCCTGATTTCGGATTTACACCTCCTCCGCCTGAACCTAATACAGACAGGACTGTGGAAGAAGGGAAAAAAGAATAACGAAAGCACAACACCGCTAAAAATAATTGCGGTTTAGTGCTAAAACAAAGGTAGTTGCGGGTTTGCTGCATCTAATTTTCCTGCGGAAAATCCTCGCACGCAAACCCGCAACTATTGTACATAAACGCTCCAAAAATAAAACAACTTTCGATTTAAAATTTAAACTAGCAAACTCCTGCGTTAAGGATTGCAGTGAAACATTTATGTTCATGAATTCATTAATATAAAATAGAAATTCATGAATAAAAGCTCGCAGTGAGGTACGAGCGAGAACTTGTAGCGAAAAGCCTGGCCCCCTTTTTGGGGTAACGCCCAAATTTTAAACAAAAAAAACGCCCACTAAAAGTGAGCATTTTATTTATCTCATAACTAATAAACTAATTAATAAAATTAAGAGATAAAGGATATTTTGGTGTTTCACCACGACTCGCTTTTACTGCATTTATTATGGGGAATATTACAGAAATTAAGCCTAAAGCTATAAATCCTAAAAGTCCCAAGCCGAATAATAATATGAGTGGGATACATAATAAACAGTATACGATTAAACTTAACTGAAAGTTTATGATGTTTTTACCATGTGCATCCATTTGATACACCTTTTCTTTTTGAGTTAGCCACAATATTAATGGTAAAATCAAACTTCCAAAACCAGTAACTAATGTAATTAACTGACTTAAATGGGCGATGACTATAAGTTGATTATCTTGTCTCATGATGATGATTTTTTGATTGATACTTATATGACGCATAGTTCATCAAAATGTTACAAAAATCATGAAAAATTAATCTATTAATAACCTAAGTTTAACACATAAACTTTTAATTATCAATTAGTTATTGAAATCCTGCAAGGTCTTATTTTGACCTTGTAGGTATTAGAATAACAAAATATACCTACAAGGTTTTCAAAACCTTGCAGGATATGAAAGAGAATTATTTGTTGTTGAAATTCAAGTTGTTGAGTTTTTGAATATGAATCGAACTCAGGTCAATAGACTAATTATCAGTATCTGACTTTAATATTAAAAGCGGAATATCTATTTTATAAGCAAAAGTTTCAACCGCATGCCTTTTAAATAAGCGTTCTAAAAAAGTATGTTTTTCACCTACCATGGCAAGCATGTCTACATCATTATTTATGATGAATTCCTGTACCGTTTCAAATAAATTAGTATTGGTGCTATTTAGAAAATCTTCAGAAGTTGCGTGACATAATTCTTTTATGGAATCTATATTTTGGGTTTGGTGGGGTGTTCTATTTTGCTCATAGTTAACATGCACGACCTTGATGTTTGAACTAAGAATCCGATGAATCTCAGACAAGGGTTTTAAAGTTTTTAAATCGTACGACGTGGAAAAACTATTTATTACAGCGATATTTTTTACTTCTTTAAATTTCGAGTCTTTTGGAATGACCAAAACTGGGGCTTTACAACGTTGAATGACTCTAACCGTATTGCTACCAAACACCACTTTTTCTATACCAGCAGCACCTTTGGTCCCCATAATTATTAAATCTATAGGTGTTTTTTCTGTTATTTGATTGATTGAATCAATAAAATTATCATAATCTACACTTGCGAAAAAGGTGTGTTTTTTATTTTTATATTTTCCTTCCGCTCGCGATATAATATTTGCAATCGATTGTTTGGCTGCCTTAATAATGGTGTTATAAATAGTAGTTGATGCTGAAACTATCAGCATATCATCAGTAATAAAGGATGATGCCTTTTGTACATTATGAATGTAGAACTCACAAGGGCTGTCTCTAAATAATTCCAAGGCATAATCAATGGCATTAAATGAATTATTTGAGAAATCCGTAGGTAACAAAATACGTGTCATCAGTTAAGAAATTGAAATCTTAGTAAAAGTATATCTCCATAAATTTATAAACTATGACAATTATCATTAAATCAGCTAATTGTGTTTTGGCATAAAAAAATGCCGACATTAAATGATATAACATGTTGTTTTTAATATAATTGATGACGTTGATTTTGAAGATATTGAAATAAATTAACATGTCTTTTCCTAGATATTAATATCTTCGTCTTTGTTTAAAATAATGTCTTTAAAATCAAAGGTTTAAAAATTATAATGTTTTGTTAACTTGCAGGCTTAAAGATGATTAAAAGTCGGACTCTAATATGAAATCGTTTTGCATACTTTTAGCCACATTTATGGTAGGTACCTGTGCCTCTCCAAGATATACTGCTAGAATTGAGAATATTAAAAATAACATCATCCTTTCAGATAGCGCACTAGTTATTAAGTATGCCAATACCATTACTTCCGAAGAACTAAAAAAACAGCTTTATATTTTTTCTTCAGATGAATTTGAAGGCCGTAAAACTGGAGAGATTGGTCAAAAGCGTGCCACTAAGTTTCTTAAAGATTATTATATTAAGGAAAATATTTCTTCACCATTAGGGGGTTCCAGTTATTATCAAACCGTGCCTGAAAGTTTTTTAAATGAAAGTAATACAGCATCTCAAAATGTCCTAGCGTATATAGAAGGGGCTCAAAAGCCTGATGAGGTAATTATTATATCGGCACATTTAGATCATTTAGGAGTTTCAGATGGTGGTGAAATTTTTAATGGGGCCGATGATGACGGCTCTGGCACAGTAGCCCTTATGGAAATGGCACAAGCCTTTCATATTGCAAAACTGGAAGGTCATGGGCCCAAACGCAGCATTTTATTCCTTCATGTAACAGCTGAAGAAATCGGCAAAAAAGGCTCTGAATACTATACACGATATCCCGTTTTTCCCCTAGAAAATACCGTTTGCAATCTCAATATAGATATGATAGGAAGAGTAGATGACGAACATAAAAACGACACGAACTATATCTATTTAATAGGAACGGATAGAATTAGCAGAGAACTGCATTACGTTTCTGAAAAAGTTAATAATACATATACTCATATTAATTTGGATTATAGATATAATATAGAGGATGAAAGCAATCATTATTATTCAAGATCCGACCAATATAACTTCGCGATACATGATATTCCAGTAATATTCTATTTCAACGGCGAGCATAAAGACTATCATGAAATCTCTGACACACCTGATAAAATAGCCTACGACTTACTTGAAAAACGCACCAAACTCATTTTTGCAACAGCATGGCAACTAGCCAATCAAACGTATCGCTTAAAAACAGATGAAAACAACGAACTGTTAAAATAGACTCAAAATTTATTGGTCTATAGCAACAATTTTGTAATATCGTCTTGTAATATCCAGTTAAATGAAAAAAACAGCACTTCTACTCCTTTCTTTTATAATGATGTCTTGTAGTACGTCACAAAATAAAAGTACAACTTCAAGTCAAGGCACCCCAAAAGTTTTCGCTAATAGCATCACCGCCACAGAACTTAAGGAAAACTTATATATGTATGCTTCCGACGAATTTGAAGGCAGGAAAACAGGGGAACCTGGACAAAAGAAAGCTGTCGAGTTTATAAAGAAATATTATATCGATAATGGCATCCCTTCTCCAATTTCTGAAGGTGATTATTTCCAAGAGATTCCAGCATCGTTTTTTAATGGAGGGATTAAGGACTCTGAGAATGTGTTAGCTTTTATAAAAGGCTCTGAAAAGCCAGATGAAATTATCGTGATTTCTGCTCATTTAGACCATATAGGTATCTCTGGGAACGACATCAATAATGGTGCAGACGATGATGGTTCTGGAACGGTAGCCATTTTGGAGATTGCCGAAGCATTTAAACAAGCCGCTGATAATGGACAATCGCCAAAGCGTTCTATTTTATTTTTGCATGTTACAGGTGAAGAAATTGGATTATACGGATCGCTTTATTATACAGATGTGGATCCAGTATTTCCGCTTGAAAATACGGTTGCTAACTTAAATATAGACATGATTGGACGTGTGGATCCCAAACATGAAGACAGCAGAAATTACGTCTATTTAATAGGTTCAGATAAACTGAGTCAGGAATTACATGATGTTTCAGAAGCTGTAAACAAAGCGTTTATTAATTTAGAATTTGATTATACGTATAATGACGATAATGACCCGAATCGCTTTTATTACCGTTCAGACCATTATAACTTTGCAAAAAACAATATCCCTGTCATATTTTATTTTAATGGCACACATGCAGATTATCACAGACCAACTGACACGCCTGATAAAATTGAATATGATTTACTGGAAACACGAACACGCTTGATTTTTCATACGGCCTGGGAATTGGCAAATCGTGAGGAGCGAATTAAGTTGGATTAATTTCGAATCTATAGAAACAAAAAAAGCCTTTCAAGAAATTGAAAGGCTTTTGCTTTTTGGGTGGAAGACCGGATTCGAACCGGCGACCCTTGGTACCACAAACCAATGCTCTAACCAACTGAGCTACAACCACCATGTAACTTGCATTTTGTAATGCGTGTGCAAATGTAATTGATTTCAATCTTTTCTACAAAGACTTTTTTTAATATTTTCTATTGTGAATCAAAATAAAATAGCCAGTTACCTTAACTACTTTAAATCGAACAAGCTATCAACAGCAACATAGCGCTCAACGGTAAAACCCTCTGCATGCTCCACACCGACCAATCGTCCTAAATCTCGGGATCTATATATTATGCTGTCCGTAAAATTTTTACTTGAAATGGGTGTCTCTGGTTCTTTGCTGTTTTTATCATAAAACTGTGTTTTATAAGCTAGTACAGAAGCCATTTTTTGATCAATAAATCCAGAAATGTCAACGGCGACATCAGGTTCTAAATTTTTCCACTGAATATAATGATATACCTGTTTAGGACGCCATGGCACCTGAGTTAAGCCAGCCTCATCTAAAGTTTCTACTTTAATCAATCCGCTTAAAAAACAGGCATTGCTCACCAAATCACTCCCCTTTCCATGGTCTATATGTCTATCGTCAATGGCATTACAAATCACAATGTCTGGTTGGTATTTTCGAATCATTTTTATGACTTCTAATTGATGATTTTTATCATTTATAAAAAACCCATCAGCAAATCCAAGGTTTTCTCGAACGCAAACACCCAAAATATGAGCAGCATCATGAGCTTCAACATTTCTGGTTTTGGCTGTGCCCCGAGTTCCTAATTCACCTCTAGTTAAATCGATAATACCCACTTTTTTTCCTTTTGAAACCTCTTTGGCCAGGGTGCCACCGCAACCCAATTCAACATCATCTGGATGTGCGCCAATGGCAAGAATATCTAATTTCATATGTTAATTCTCTTATTATGTCACTATAAAAATACGCTTTTAAGTATCATTTCTAAACACTTCAAATTGAATTTTACCAGAAATTTTACGAATATATAAAAACACACTACCACTATCACGTTTTCGTTTTCTGCATTGATAATTTAAAGAGTCCAAAACCTATAAATATTGAAAAGTGACACACTCCTTGAAAGTATGACATTAGTCATAATACGTCGTCTATATACAGTGTAATTTTATACTATATTTACTAACATATATTTAAGATATGATCTATTTAATGCTTCTCATTTTAGTTATCACCATCGGTCTCTTTGCTTGGGGGAAGTTTACACCAGATATTGTTGCATTGATTTCTATGTTGAGTTTGTTTTTAACAGGAATTTTAGACGCTACCGAAACTTTAAGTGGCTTTAGCAACCCAACCGTAATTATGATTGCCGCACTTTTTATTATAGGTGAAGGGATTGCTCAAACAGGCTGGACGGCCATGGCGGGAAAGAAATTTGTTGAATGGGCTGGAAAAAGCGTGCCAAAATTATTAGTTATCGTCACCTTAGGTGCTGGCGTATTGTCTGGATTTGTTAGTAATACAGGAACTGTCGCTACCTTGATGCCACTAACTATATCATCTGCCTGGAGCATAGGCACATTGCCTTCCAAAATGTTAATGCCTGTAGCTTTTGGTTCCAATACTGGCGGTTTATTAACCTTAACGGGGACGCCTCCAAACATTATTGCTAGCAATGCTTTAATAGATGCAGGTTTTAGAGGATTTTCATTTTTTGAATTTTCATTAATAGGTATTCCTTTATTAATTATTGCATTAGTTTATTTTAGATATATAGGATACAAACTGTTGCCTAAAAATAAAACCAATAACAAACCAGTAAATATAGAATCAACCTTACACAATTGGATTGAAGCTTATAAAATTGACACTGGTTATTACAGATTGAGAGTCAGATCCATATCACCACTATTAAACACTAAATTGGAAGAATGGCAATTTGAAAAAGAATATAATGTCTCTATTATTCGTGTAAAAAGAAGACATCCAAATGTTTTAAAAGGGATACCTGCTTTTATAGAGTTCCCTAATCCTACTACCGAGTTTCTTTACCATGATATTATTACGGTAAAAGGAGAAACTGAAGCCATCAATAAAATGATGATTACGTTCAGGTTGGGGCTTTTACCATTAGAACCTATTACCGATGAATTAAAGCATAACCTGATCAATCAAGAGGTTGGCATGACAGAAGTGATTGTAAACCCCAATTCCATGTTAGTTGGAAGAAAATACAAATTAGGAGATTACTTTAAACGATTTGGGATTCAGCTCCTAGCAGCATCAAGAAATACTAAACCTATACTAGACAAAGAAATAACTGTTAAAGCTGGTGATGCCTTTTTAATCCGTGGGACCTGGGAGCATATAGACGACTTAAAAAAGCAACACGAAAATCTAGTTATTATAGGAAGTCCAGAAGGTATGGCAAAAAACGTAGAAAGCCTTAATTCTAAATCGTATATCGCTCTAGCTGCCTTAATACTCATGATTGTGCTTATGGTCTTTAACATAGTTCCTGGATCTATTGCTGCCCTTATTTCAGCGGGAGTGGTCTTACTAACAGGTTGTGTACCTATTTCAAAAGCTTACAAAGGTATCAGCTGGACTAGTGTGGTTATGATTGCGGCTATGATACCTATGGGGATTGCGCTGCAAAAAACAGGAACCGCACAAGTTATTGCAAACGGATTGGTAAACTATTTAGGCGCTATACATCCTATACTATTACTTGGTGGTGTGTTTTTATTAACAACAACCTTTAGTCAAGTTATAAATAATTCCGCAACAGCGGTACTAATGGCACCAATTGCCATTCTAGCTGCGAGTTCCTTGAATCTATCGGCAGAACCATTTATGATAGTAGTCGCTATAAGTGCATCAACAGCATTTTTAACACCAATAGGTACAACAACAAACGCCATGGTAATGACTGCAGGTGGCTATAAGTTTATGAACTACTTAAAAGTAGGCGCACCGCTATTGCTCATGTTTTTTATAATAACACTCATACTCGTGCCAATAATATGGCCATTTTAAAATAAATTATCAATAAGAACCTTAAAATTGAATAAAAATGGAAACAACAGGAAAAACATTAAAATGTCCGGATTTAAAACAATACGGAATCAAAAATGCTAAAGTAAGTTGGAACTTAGCTCCAGAGGAGCTTCAGAAAATAACCATTGAAAAAGGCATGGGGAAAGAGACAGCAAACGGAACACTTGCCATTAACACCGGTAAATTTACGGGTCGTTCGCCTCAAGATCGTTTTCTTGTAAAAGACGATTATACGGCTGATAAAGTTTGGTGGGGAAAAACAAACAAAGCTGTTTCTCCTGAGAATTTTAATAAGCTAAAAAATGAAATTACAAAATATTTATCTGGTAAAGAAATTTATGCAAGAGATGGCTATGTTTGTGCAGAGCCAGAATATAGAACAAATATTAGAACAGTAACCGAATTACCTTGGTCTAATATGTTTGTTTACAACATGTTTTTAAGACCTAGTCAAAAAGAACTAGAAAACTTTAAAGAAGATTGGTTAATTCTTTGTGCTCCAGGATATGTTTGCCCAGAGCCAGCTGCTTTTGGTATCCGTCAAGGTAATTTCTCAATACTTGACTTTACTCAAAAAATTGCTTTAGTTGGAGGATCTGCTTATACAGGTGAAATGAAAAAAGGTATTTTCTCTGCATTAAACATGATTTTACCAACAGAAAGAAACGTGCTACCTATGCACTGTTCAGCAAATGTTGGCAAAAAAGGAGATACCGCGATATTCTTTGGATTATCAGGAACAGGAAAGACTACCTTATCTGCCGATCCAGACAGAAAACTTATTGGTGATGATGAACATGGTTGGACAGCAGATAATACTATTTTCAACTTTGAAGGTGGATGTTATGCAAAAGTAATTGACCTAACTGAAGAAAAAGAACCAGATATTTTTAGAGCGGTAAAACCAGGTGCTATACTTGAAAATGTTGTGTTTAAGGAAGATGGTGAACCTGATTATATGGATAGCAGCATTACACAAAATACACGTGTAAGTTACCCTATTCATCATATAGACAATATTCAGGAAACACTTTATGCAAACAACCCAAAAAATATCTTCTTTTTAACTTGTGATGCTTTTGGAGTTTTACCTCCAGTATCTAAATTGACACCAGGTCAAGCAGCATATCATTTTATTTCTGGATATACTGCTAAAGTAGCAGGAACAGAAGCGGGTATTACAGAGCCAGTGCCATCATTCTCTGCTTGTTTTGGTGAACCATTTATGCCATTACACCCTACTGTTTATGGAGAAATGTTAAGTAAAAAAATGACAGAAGCTGGTGTAAACGTTTGGTTAATTAATACAGGATGGAGCGCAGGACCTTACGGTGTTGGATCTCGAATAAAATTAAAATATACAAGAGCCATGATTACTGCAATCCTAAACGGAGAATTGGATAATGTTGATTACGAACAAAACTTCATATTTGGATTATTTATGCCAAAATATTGTCCTGGTGTGCCATCAGAGATTTTAGACCCCATGAATACTTGGTTACAAAAAGGAGCTTACGTTGGTAAAGCGATTCACTTAGCGCACTCATTTCACTTAAATTTTGAGAAATTTGCCCAACAAGCCTCTGAACAAATTATTGAAGGTGGACCACTAATTGATGAACATCATCACTTACACGAACACTTTTAATAGGTTCTTATTAACTGTAAAAGGAGCTCAAATTGAGCTCCTTTTACAGTTTTGTTATACTAATTTGTATTTCTGAACTTGTTTTCAGAACCTTGAATAAAAAAATTCTTGAAACCGACTATCCTCGAGGCAGAGCCATCGGAGAATTATTTAGATTAAACTTAATAATTATTAAAAGAGAACCTGAAACAAGCTCAGGTTGATGAAAAATAAAACATAAAACCATGAAGTACTTATTAATCACATTAGTGATTATTATTTCTATAACTAATGCCTTTTCACAAACAACTCCTGAAGATAAATTTGGAGCGTGGTACATGCTAGATGGCACGCATAGAATTTCAGATAAGGTTAGTATTAAAACAGGATTTCAATTGCGTTCTTTTGAAGTTTTAGATAACATGAATCTATTATTTTATTATACTGGAATCAATTACCATTTAAACAAAAAAACAACCCTAACAATTGCTTATAACTATTTGGATATTGATAGAAGTTTTTTAATTTCTGGTGAAAACCATCTTTATGAAAATAGACCTTATGAGCAAATTAGCTATAAACAGGAAACTTTCAAATTACCGATATATCATAGGTTAAGACTTGAGCATCGATTTTTAAACTTTAAACATCAACATACCACTTTAAATAGATTTCGTTATCGATTAGGAACAAAAATCAAGTTAAATGATAAGTTGTTTATAAACGTTAATAATGAAATTTTCGCTAACACGAAAGACCAAGTATTTACTGAAAATAGATTTTATGCGGCGTTAGGAATAAATATTTCAAAATCAAATAATATTCAAATAGGGTATTTAAATCACGAAATCAATAAATTGAATTTAAACCGACTACAAGTGGGTTTATTCTTTAAAACCGATTTAAGAAAGAAAAAAGAAAATTAAAATTTTAATATTTGGAGTGACGTTCAATTGATGAGGTATCGTAAGCTATATAAAATATAGTTTTCGATACTTTTTCATTTAAAAGTCCAAGCTACTATTCTTGAGATTTTATTTCCCTGGCTCATATTAATCGTTTTAACATCCGTTGCTCCTAACTTTTTTAGAGAGGTATACATCCCTTTTACTAAATCTTTTTTTGACACTAATATGGTAAACCAAATACATTGTGTTTTAAACAAAGAACTTTCATAAAGATAATTATGAATAAAAGCTTTTTCTCCGCCTTTATACCACAACTCGTTTTGAGTTCCTGAAAAGTTTCTAACAACCTTGTCTCCTTCCCTATTTAAGCCTTTTAGTTTTTTAGTAGTTACCTCTAAAGCTTCAGCTTCTGATTTATAAAATGGCGGATTACACATCGATACTGAAAACTTTTCGTCATCTTTTAATACACTTTTAAAAATTTGAGTGTCATCTTTTTGATGTCTTAAAGAAATGGAATCACTAAACCCATTTTTATCAATAATTTTCTGTGTATGATTTAATGCATTATTGTCAATATCTGTGGCTACAAAGTCCCAGCCATATTCGGCATGCCCTAAAATAGGATAAATGCAACTCGCTCCTGTGCCAATATCTAGAACTTTAATTTCTTTTGTAATCCCAGATTTTTTTAATAAATCTGAGAGGTTATGAATATAATCGACACGTCCAGGAATTGGAGGGCATAAATTCGTGTCTGGAAATTGCCAAAAATTGATTCCGTAATGTACTTTCAATAAAGCCGTATTCAAAGCTTTTACGGCTTTAGGATGTGCAAAATCAATAGTTTTTGTTTCGTATTTATTTACGAATACAAACGGTTCTAAATCTGGAAATGCCTTAAGTAACACATTAAAATCGTAACCAGACTTATGTTTATTATTCGGATGAAAATTGGGTTTTTTATTGATAGTTTTCTGTTTTTAAATATTAAACTTCAACACGTTTCCAGTGTCCTTTTTTAAACCAAATGATGGCTACAATAGCAATCAAAACTTCTGCTAAGGTAATCGCCCAAAATACGCCGCTAGGTCCAAAATCTAAAGTGATGGCCATGACATAGGCAAACGGTAATTGTAATAACCAAAAGCAGACAAAGTTTATATACGTTGGTGTTTTTGTATCTCCAGCACCGTTAAATGCGTTAATGACAACCATCCCATAGCCATAAAAAACATAACCCGCTGCAATAATACGTAAACACAAACTTCCATATTTAACCACGTTTGGTGTCGTAGTAAACAATATAATTATTTGTGGTGCAAACACTAAATATATAATAGAAACAAGTCCCATAAATATGGCGCTGTACTTGCCAGTTTTCCAAACAGACTGTTCGGCACGTTCTGGTTTTTTAGCACCCAAGTTTTGTCCAACTAATGTGGCTGCGGCATTACTCATGCCCCAAGCCGGCATTAACGTAAACATCATGACCCGAATGGCTATGGTATACCCTGCTAACACTTCGCTCCCAAATTCACTCATAATACGCATTAAAAACACCCAAGATGAAGTTCCTATTAAAAACTGGCCAATGCCACCAAGCGAGACTCTAATTAAATTTAACATAACCCCAACGCGTAATACTAAATCTTTAACGCCTACTTTTATTCGGCTATAGCCATAAAATAAAATAGCCAGTTGAAAAAGAACAGCTGTACCACGGCCAATGGTGGTAGCGATGGCGGCACCTTCCACACCAAATGCCGGAACGGGTCCAAAACCAAATATAAAGATAGGATCTAATATAATATTAAGACCATTAGATAAAATGAGTGTCCACATAGCAACCGATGCATCACCAGCGCCACGAAAAATAGCATTAATTAAAAATAGTAACATGATGGTAATATTCCCTCCCATTAATACCTGGGTGTACCCATACCCTTCTGCTATTAAATCAGGTTCTGCACCCATTAAACCTAAAATCTCTTTTGGATATATAATGCCAATAACGCTAATAATAGCTGCTACAAACACACCTAAAAATATCACCTGAACTGCCGCGTTGGAGGCGCCTTTTAAGTCCTTCTCCCCTACGCGTCGTGCTACCACAGCCGTGGCCGCCATACTTAAACCAATGGCTACCGCATAAACTAAGGTAATAACCGATTCGGTTAGACCGATAGTAGCAACCGCATTAACGCTAACTTGCGATACATACATAATATCTACCAGCGCAAAAATGGATTCCATGAGCATTTCTAATATCATGGGAATGGACAACATAAATACGGCCTTACGGATACTCCCGGAGGTGAACTCTTGATCCTTGCCGGAAACAGCAAGTTTAAAATATTTAAATAATTGTTTTAAGGACATTTTATTTGATTGCATTTTGAAAAATATAAAATAATAGACATCACTAAACACCAAAAGCGTTTAGTAGTTTTTTGTCCGAGAGAATCTCGATACAGTACGGAAGTGAATTTATACAATCATAAAGTACAAATATGATTAAATTAAATTAGAACTGCAAAATAGTTTTTGGGAGTTTGGTTGCTATTCTTTTATCTTCGCCGATAAATTATACATATGTTAAAAGCGGTTTTGTTTGATATGGATGGGGTGATTGTTGATAGTGAGCCCCTGCACAATAAGGCATATCATTACATGTTTGATGAAGTACAGATTGAGGTATCTGAAGCGCTTTACGAATCCTTTACAGGTCAATCCACCTTAAGCATATGCAAACATTTGGTGGAGAATTTTAGTTTAAGTCATATACCAGAAACCTTAGTGGCTATCAAACGTCGCTACTTTAAAACATTGTTTGAGAATGATCCAGACTTTCAATTAATGGATGATGTTTTAGCTTTAATACAGAATTACCATGCTAATGGCATCACACTTGTTTTAGCATCGTCTGCTTCTATGCCTAACATTAACCGTGTTTTTGAACGATTTGATTTGAACCCGTATTTTAAAGCAAAATTAAGTGGTGCTGATTTAAAAGCGTCTAAACCACACCCCGAAATTTTTATTAAAGCTTCTGAAGCAAGCGGATTTAAAAGAGAAGAATGCTTAGTAATTGAAGATTCTACAAATGGTATTAAAGCCGCAAATGCCGCTAATATTTTTTGTGTTGGCTATGATAGTTTTCATTCTAAAAACCAAGATTATACCCAAGCCAATTTGGTTGTAAACGATTTTAAGAACATACATTTTAACAAGATAAAAGACTTACTTTAATTCAAAAAGCTAAGGTTTACCTCCTGTTAAAATATTATATGTTCTGTTCTTGTTTCGCCTTTTCAATAATAGCCTTTAAACGATCTTTACGAAGTTGTGCTTCTACTTTTTTCTTCTTTTTCTTTTGATCCATAAGCTTTGAATGCTTCGCTTTGTTCTTTGTGTTTTTGTCCCTGCCAGTTTTTCCCATATCATTTATTTTGACTTTAGAAGCTTATTTTGCTCTTCCATAAGTTCGCTTATTTGTGATAGTAGTTCGATATCTTTTGGGGTTACTACAGTTTTATCTTTAGAATCTTGCGCTTTCGTTTTTAAGCGATTCATAAATTTTACAACGATGAACACTGTAAATCCAATGATTAAGAAATCTAAAACAGCTTCCCCTAAAGCACCATAACCAATGGCCACTTCTTCTGTTATTATTTTATCTGCATTATCTGTTACCGCTTCTTTTAGGATGATTCGTTTATGTGCAAAATTCACCCCATCCGTCAGTA
This sequence comes from Changchengzhania lutea, assembly GCF_006974145.1. Lineage (NCBI taxonomy): Bacteria > Pseudomonadati > Bacteroidota > Flavobacteriia > Flavobacteriales > Flavobacteriaceae > Changchengzhania > Changchengzhania lutea. Next base: position 123,689 of record NZ_CP039456.1, read on the forward strand.
ATGATAACGGAGGTAAAAACACTTTTTTGACCAAGACATCGATAACTTTATTGAAGGATGCACCAATGATGATACCAATGGCCATATCCATCATATTTCCTTTTACGGCAAATTCTTTAAATTCTTTAAAAAGTGACATGAGTAATATTATTTTTTATTTATGCTTTGCAAAGATAATTAGTTTTCAGCTCCTAATTTTCAATTATTATTTTGATTTTTATCTGCTATTTAGCAGATAACTTTAATTATCCTCTATTTAGCAGATAATTTAAAATATCTGTTGTTTAGCAGATAATTTTGATTATCTCATCAAAAAAACATAAATTTGAACATACCCCTGAAGACATGACAAGTATTATTACTGGTGATATTATAAACTCAAGAGAAAGTGAACCAAAAAAATGGTTAAACGCACTCAAGAACACCTTAACTACTTTTGGAGATTCCCCTAAAACATGGGAGATTTTTAGAGGCGATAGTTTTCAACTCGAAATAAAACCAGAACATGCATTAAAGGCTGCAATCTTAATTAAAGCCATCATAAAAATCTATAAAAATATAGATGTTAGAATTGCTATTGGTTTGGGTAAAAAAACATATGATTCAGATAAAATTACCGAATCTAACGGAAGTGCATTTGTAAACTCAGGGGAATGTTTTGAAAATATGAAAAACAATACACTTGCGGTTAAATCTGATTTTGAAGCTTTTAATACTACAATAAATATCATGCTGGAACTCGCCCAATTAACCATGAATAATTGGAGTGCAACTTCTTCGGAAATTATTAAGACATCATTAGAAAACCCTCAATTAAACCAAGGACAAATCGCAAAATTATTAGGCAAATCACAAAGTAATATTAGTGAAGGCCTTAAACGTGGTGGTTTTGATGAAATCACGAAACTATTAGACTACTATAAAACTCAAGTCAAAACAATATGTTAGCATTAATCATAAAGCTCATATTAGCCCACATTATTGGTGACTTTGTATTGCAACCTGCAAGTTGGGTTATTCATAAAGAAATTCATAAACATAAATCCAAATTTTTGTATTGGCATATTCTGTTGCATTTATGTGCGCTAGTGCTCGTGCTACAATTTAACTTTACCTATTGGTTAGGTATACTAATCATCATCATAACACATTATTTTATTGACCTTATCAAACTTCTGCTAAAACCAAAACTAAACTCCCGATTACTTTTTGGCTTAGACCAATTGGCGCATTTAATAGTTATAGTTTTGGTTGTAAAAATCTATGAGCCTTATCAATTTAATTTCGATATTCTTTTCGCTACGGAAACCTTACTATTAATCACTAGCTTATTATGTGTCACCTCAGTATCCTCCATAATTATGAAAACCATTATTTCTAAATGGAACTTAAAAGAAGATGGGATTGAAGAAGCCTCATTAAAGAGTGCTGGAGCTTATATTGGTATTCTGGAACGTTTATTTGTATTCGGTTTTATTATTATGAATTACTGGGAAGGCATTGGTTTTTTAATAGCCGCGAAATCTGTATTTAGATTTAGCGATCTTTCAAAAGCCAAAGACCGGAAACTTACAGAATACATCTTAATTGGCACCCTGTTAAGTTTTGGTTTAGCTATACTATTTGGACTGGGCTATGAGTATGTTTCTATGCTCATTAAAAACTAATTGACTCTATAATAATTACGAATCCTTAATTACTTTTTATAGTACTTTGCATAACCTCTGTAAGCAAAAAATCCTAACATAGCGACAATTCCGCAGGCAATACTTATAAATTTCACACTCACAATTTGATCGCCACTAGCGTAAGAATGTAAGCCTGCCAAATAGAAATTAACGCCAAAATAGGTCATCAAAATACTTGAAAAAGCAATAATAGACATGAGATTGAAAAACCATCGTCCACGCAATCCTGGGATTAATCGCATATGAATAACAAAGGCATACACCATGATACTAATAAGTGCCCAGGTTTCTTTAGGGTCCCAACCCCAATAACGTCCCCAGCTTTCATTGGCCCACATGCCGCCTAAAAAATTTCCTATGGTTAGCATGACCAATCCCACAGTTAATGCCATTTCATTAATTATGGTAAGCTCCTTGATATTGAGAAGCATTTTATCCTTATTCTTTTTAGTGGTAAAAATCATAAGTAGTAAAGACACGACACCTAAAATCATTCCTAAAGTAAAGGGACCATAACTTGCCACAATAACAGCCACATGAATCATGAGCCAATAACTATTTAATACCGGTTGCAAATTAGCAATTGCTGGATCCATCCAATTCCAATGGGCAATCATCAAAATCATCGCCGTAACAAATGCCGTTGAAGCAATAGTTAAATCACTTTTTCTTCCAAAGGCCAGACCAAAAAACATCGTGGCCCATGCCACATAAATCATAGACTCGTAGGCATCACTCCACGGAGCGTGCCCTGAAATATACCAACGCGCTATAAGACCAAGCGTATGCAAAATAAATAGGCCTAAAACAATACCTTTAAAAACATTAATGGTAATGGTTATTGCCTTGCTTTTCTCTTTAAAGATCTGAATGATCAACACGATAAACAACAGCACACCGGCATACATGTACCAGCTGTAGAGTTTTTTAAAAATATCATATTTATTGTATAAAACTTCTGTATTTACTTTCTCGTCGCTCAACATCACCGTGCCTCCATATTGATGCTGAGTCTTTTTGAAAGCATTTAAAATTTTTGAAGCTTCAGAAAAATCTCCCGTTTGTTTTGCACGATTTAAAGTTTGCAAATAGGCTAAAAACCCATTTTTAATAAAATTACTGTATAATGAATCCTCAATTTTATGATTTTCATATTTATAATCGTAAGCAGAAATCCATTTGTTATTTTTATCATTAGGGAGCGGATAGATTTTTAAGGAACGACCTTCAATCGTATTGAACAACAAGGTTACACGCTGATCTGTCTCCTTAAATTCTTTTTGAAATCCATTAGGCACTTGCGCTTTGTATGCTTCATTTAAAAATGGTGCTAATTTATAAGCGCCCTTATTGGTAAAAAAATCTGCCAGAGTCACATACTTTTCTTCTTTTGAAACCCCGATAAGGCTACGAATAGAATCTCCTTTTTTTGGCTTCAAATAAATAATTGGCACATTATACCAAAGCAACGGACTTTCCTGAATTGATAAGAATACTTGATTTGCATTTAAATCTGTATAGGTGTCACTTTTACTCAGTTTACGGAGCATTTCTGAAGCATACGTATTTACAGGCATCATGCGTCCACCCATATCCTGAATCACCAATTTACCAAATTCGTCAGCATGCGCTTTTGGTGCGACATTGGCCAACAAAATAGAATCTATCTGAGCTTTGTTTGGCCGTGAATGGTCATGACCATCATTTTCAGAATGTTCTTGCGCATAACCAGTTAAGCCAAAGGACAACAGCAAAATCATGGTCATTTTTGCTTTTTTAGATTTAATTTTATTAAGCTGAACTTTTAAATCTCCAAAGCGTGAATATTTGCTAAATAAAATGGCCATCATGCCAAAATACAGCATAAAATACCCGATGTATGTTATAAGTGTTCCCCAATAATCATGATTTACAGAAAGAATGGTCCCTTTTTCATCTGGATCAAAACCAGATTGAAAAAAACGATAGCCACCGTGGTCCAAAATATTATTCATGAAAATTTTATAATCATAATTTCCTTCTTGTTCATCTATTACAGTCACCTCACTGGAATATGCAGAATATCCTTTTTCTGTTCCTGGGTAACGTTCTGCTTCAAAATCGTTCAATTTTAATTGAAAAGGCAATTCCAAAACTTTAGAACCATACTTGAATGCAAAATCCAAACCTCCAACTTCTAATTGCTTAAAAGCGCTGTTCGTACCCTTACCACCTAACAAACCGATGGTTTTAGTTTCTCCATTTGTGGTCACCTTCAATGAGACACCATCTTCATCATTCTTTAATATTTTTGATTTCGGAACAATATCAAAATACCCCTTTACTACAGGTTTTGGAAATACGAGCTGCATAACGCCAATGACGTACCTTGAACGCAGTAGAAGCGGTTGTACGCTATCTTTAACCAATGTCCCCTCGGCGCGGGTTGCCATGGTCATGTATTCCCCTTCAAAAGGCGACTTAATGGTGAGTTCATCATTATTATAAGTAATATTAATAGCACCTTCCGTAGGTTTATTAAGTGCAAATAATACATTGTGAATATTTTGAACTTCTCCTGTCTTTAAAAAGTGATTGTGCGCACCAGACGTTCCTGCCTCTACGACTTTGAGATATTCAATCCCATTTTCATCTGGAATAATATCTTCCTCAGCACCAACAATAAACTTCTCCAATTCAATGGTTATAGGTTGTTTATTGTATTTCGTTTCAACTTTAAAATCATTCTCCAAACGTCCGGAAAAATCAACTTCACGCTCAATGGGTAAACGCTGTGGCACACCATCAATGACATAATCCCCATCAATATATGCCGATATATATGTTTTTTGAGATAGAAATTTATTTTCTGTAGCACCTTCCCTTATGGCCATCATACCTTCAAAACTGGCATATCTGGTAATAAATGCGCCCAATAGAATAAAAATGAATGATAAGTGCAGAATAAGCGTTGCCCATTTTTCTTTTTTATACAGTCTGAATCTAATAATGTTACCAGAAAAATTAATAACAAAAAACACCATAATGGCCTCAAACCACCAAGCATTGTAAATTAAATTTCTAGTGTAGGGTGTTGGCGAAGTATCCTGACCGGCATCTAAAATAGTGCCTGTAGCCATAGCTACAGCAAAGGCAATGAATAAAAACGCGGTAAGTCGGGTCGAGAAAAGAATTTTGGCAAGTTTATTTTGCATAATATAGGTCCTTTTAAGGTCATGCAAATTTAAGTATTTTCCTTGATTTTTTAATGAGATTCAGCCTAATAAAGTGTTATAATTTCGTCTGTCTTGCCTCAAAAATTTTAAGATGCAAAAAAGTGCTCATTTTTCTTGCCCGCCGTTTGGCATTTTCGGCATAATCGCCTTCAAAAAGTTCATCAATAGTTTGAAACCATAAGTTTAACCACACACCAAAATGCTGTTCACTTATACTGTTGTGATGCGCTTGATCTACATTAATATGAGCTTCTAGAGGATTACCTAAGTATTTTGTTTTCAAAAACAAACTCGCTTCCCAAAAGGTAGTTAAGTGCTCAAGGTGTGCATCCCAATCCTTTATGGTATCATTAAAAAATGGTGCTAACAAGTCATTATCTCTAACTTTTTTATAAAATGAAGCTACTAGCAAATATATGTCTTCTCGTGTTTTAATATCTTTCTTCATAATTAAAACAAAGATACGTGATTAGGCTTTTGTATGTCTTAATATTACTTATTTTTGCTACATGATTTCAGTTAGTATCCTTGGCGCAGGCAATGTTGCAACACATTTATTTAAAGCTTTTAATAATAGCGAACAAATTACTGTTAAGCAGTGGTATAGTCGTGACTTAAAGGCTATTGGTAGATATAAAAATGTAGTAAATATCATCGACGATGTAAAAATGTTAAAAGATGCCGATGTATACATTCTGGCGGTAAGTGACGATGCCGTTTCCAAATTATCATCAGAGCTTCCCTTTAAAGATAAGCTGGTAGTTCATACCTCAGGGAGTGTAGGTGTTTATGATATTGACAAGAAAAATGAACGTGGTGTTTTTTATCCGCTACAAACTTTTAGTAAAGACACAACTATGGATTTTGCCAACGTTCCTATTTGTATAGAAACCATTCATAAAAAAAATTATCCGTTATTAAAAGCATTGGCACAGTCTATAGGAAGTCCATCAAAGAGAGTAAATAGCGACCAAAGGGGCGTATTGCATTTAGCTGCCGTATTTGTGAATAATTTTACAAATCAGCTATATAGAATTGGTCATGAAATCACAGAGTCGGAAGGTGCTGAGTTTGATCTGTTAAAACCACTCATTCAAGAAACGGCACATAAAATTCAAACCATATCGCCATTTAAAGCGCAAACAGGTCCTGCAAAACGGAATGACAAAAAAACCATTAAAAGACACTTAAAGGCTTTAAAAACGGAACATCATAAAGACATATATAAACTTTTAACAGCATCGATTCAAAGCACACATGGAAGAAAAAAGCTATAAAGAATATTTAGAACATATCACCACGTTTATTTTTGACGTGGATGGGGTACTTACCGATGGTTCAGTAACTGTTACTACCAGTGGTGAGCTATTAAGAGTTATGAACGTAAAGGATGGATATGCCCTTAAAACAGCGATAAATGCCGGATTTAATATGGCAATAATTTCTGGCGGAACCCATGAAGGTGTTCGTATAAGGTTGGAAGGTTTAGGTATATCAGATGTGTATTTGGGTGCCCATAATAAAATAGATCAGCTTAATGACTATTTAAGAAAACATGATGTCAAGGCTGAAAATATATTGTTTATGGGAGATGATATTCCTGATTATCCCGTTATGAAACACATAGGATTTCCGTGTTGCCCACAAGACGCTGTTCCAGAAATAAAAGCAATTTCCAAATACGTATCCCACAAAAAAGGTGGTTATGGAGCCGTTAGAGATGTTATAGAGCAAGTACTAAAAGTTCAAGGGAAATGGAATGGCTATTACGATGCCACATTATAATGAGTTTATTATATTTCACTTTGAAAAAACGCAGCAATTATCCAAATAATCGTTTCAATCTTGGGTTTTATTAATCTTATTCGCTGGAAAAATTTAGTAATGATTGCCTTGACGCAATTACTTATTAAATATGCACTATTAGAACCGTTTGGAGTCCAAACTGCTTTGGATGATTTTGGTATTGCACTATTAATTTTGGCTACGATGTGTATTGCTGCAGCTGGAAACATTATTAATGATATTTATGACGTTGAAACCGATTTTATAAACAAGCCAGAAAAGCTTATTATTGGCAATCAAATTTCTGAAAAAACGGCGTATAATTTATTTATAGCATTCAATTTAGTTGGGGTTGGTATTGGCTTTTATTTGTCGCATGTTGTTGGCAAAAGTGCCTTCTTTTCACTTTTTGTGATTATTTCCGCCTTATTATACGTTTATGCCTCCTACCTAAAACGTATTTTAATTATCGGAAACCTTATAATTTCAGTATTAGTCGCATTAAGTATTATTATAGTTGGGATGTTTGAGCTACTACCAAATATTACGAGTCTCAATCAAGCCACTCATTTTACTTTTTTTAAAATCATTTTAGATTACGCGCTATTTGCATTCGCAATAAATCTCCTTCGTGAAATCGCTAAAGACATCGAAGATATTGACGGTGATTACAAAGCTGGTATGTACACACTCCCTATAGCCATTGGCAGAGAACGGTCTAAACACATTCTATTTGTGCTTAGCCTTATTCCTCTATTGGCCATTTCTTTTTACATAATAAATTCTCTGTATAGAAACCAAATAGCCGTTGGATATTTCTTGATATTTATTATAGCGCCACTTTTTTACTCGTCAATTAAAATCTATATGGCAAAAACAAAAAAAGATTATCATATGATAAGCAGTCTTTTTAAATTGGTCATGCTGTTCGGGATTCTTTCGTTACTTTTATACAAGTACATTTTACTACCCTAATGCTAAAAGACATACTAAAAAATCACCATATTATTCTGGCTTCTGGTTCACCCAGACGTCAGGAATTTTTTAGGGATTTGGGGTTAAGTTTCGAAATTCGCTTAAAACCAGTCAAGGAAGAATACCCAACTCGACTCACACATTTTGAAATCAGTAATTACCTAGCGCAACTTAAAGCACTTCCTTTTAAAGCAGAATTAAAAATTAGAGATATTCTAATTACCAGTGATACCATTGTATGGCATAATAACAAAGCCTTGGGAAAACCCCGTGATGAGAATGAAGCGTATATTATTTTAAAATCGTTAAGCGGGACTACGCATGAGGTTATCACTTCGGTATGCTTTACTACCACAACTTATGAAAAGACCGTTCATGATATCACTAAAGTAAATTTTAAAACTTTAACCCATGACGAGATATGGTATTATATAAATGCCTACAAACCCTTCGATAAAGCGGGTGCGTACGGCATTCAAGAATGGATAGGGCAAATTGGCGTGACTAAAATTGAAGGCTCTTATTTTAATGTTATGGGTTTACCGACCCATGTGGTTTACGAAACGTTAAATGCCATTGCTAAAACCGGCTAAAATTGTAAATTTAGATAATTTCTATACGCTCAATATGAAAAAAATTCTTAAAGTTGAACTCGTATTTTGGATTATTATTGGTATAATCTCACTTATTTTATCCTGCGGAAATAAAAGCAAAAATCCTGAATTAGCAATACATAAATCCCCTGAAACCAATAAGCCAATTGTTAAAGAGCCCTCTGAAGCCTTTAAAAAATATTGGTACGCTGGTGAAGCTGAAATGACATCCTATAAATTAGAACAAGCACGCTACGGTGAAATTAGAAACGGTGAAGCCGTATTAATTTATGTTACTGAAGATTTTTTAACAAATGCTCAAGTGAAAGCTGATGTACAACGTTCTAACACTATTTCTGTACTAAAATTAAATGCCACTAAAAACTTTAATACAGGCATATACCCGTATTCTATAATGCAAAGTACCTTTTATCCCATTTCAAATAATCAACATGCCATTAAAATTTCCAGTTCTATACAAGAATGGTGTGGGCACGTTTATGCACAGCTTAATAATCGCGATAAATTCGAAATCGCTCTACATTCCTACTTCGAAGATGAAGCCGATCAAAACTTCAATATCAATAAGGCTATTTTAGAAAATGAACTATGGACACAACTTCGTATGAATCCTAAATCACTGCCACAAGGGGACTTAAAAATAATTCCTTCTTTTGAATATACGCGCTTACGCCACATCCCAATAAAAGCATACCAAGCATCCGCAACACTAAAACCAAACACTTATAGCATATCTTATCCAGAGCTGAACAGAACGCTCTCTATTCAATTTGAACCTCAATTCCCTTATAGTATATTAGGTTGGACAGAAACCTTTAAAAGTGGTTTTGAACCAAATGCCAAAATACTTACTACAAAGGCAACCAAAATGCAAAGTATTAAATCAGCGTACTGGGGCAAGAATAGAAATAAAGACGAAGCACTTAGAGAAACACTCCAATTAAATTAAAGCCTTATCGTTTTGTAATGTATCTTTGTAACCTACAAAATAGACACGACCAACTATGTTTTTTATAACCTATCAAAATGAATTAATAATAAGCGGATTTGTTCTTCTATTTCTCCTTGTTGTTAGAGTTACTGTAAATTTTGCAGTCACAAAATTAGGGAGACGAACTGGCATTAATGAGGCTCGTATTCGGCTTATTCGTCGTTATATTACCATAACGCTCTTCTTAATGGCAATGTTAATTGAAACCATTGTTTTTGGTACAGAATTTAAAGATTTAGCCCTTATATTCTCTTCCTTATTTGCCATTATTGGTATTGGTCTATTTGCTGTTTGGTCCATATTGAGTAACATCACTTCTGGAATTATCATGTTTTTCAACTTTCCTTACAAAGTGGGTGATAAAATTGAAATACACGATAAAGACTTTCCTATAAGAGCAATTATTGAAGACATAAGAGCTTTTCAACTGCATCTTAGATTAGATAACGGTGATTTAGTTACCTATCCTAATAACCTTATGCTTCAAAAAGCGGTTACACTTATTGAAAAGGACGCCATTGATGATCTGATGGATGCTATATAAATTTTCAATATCTTTATAAGATGAAGTTTCGCACATTAAAAAAAAGAACCGATACTTACAAAAAAAAACTGGGTCAAATTCCTGGTAGTATTATTTATACGGGTAAAAAGCTAGAACAACAGCTTTTTATTGAAGCTTTTGATTTTAATAAAGAACAGTGTATCGTTAAGCAGTTAAGCTCCATTGAGGAGGGTTTTGAATTCAAACTTTCAAACTCTATAACCTGGCTTAATATAAATGGTTTAAACCACGTCGATCAAATTGAAAAAATAGGAGAACATTATGAACTACACCCTTTAGTTCTAGAGGATATTGTTAATATTTCCCAAAGACCTAAAATAGACGACTACGATGATTATATGTTCGTAGTACTTAAAATGCTCTATTATAATGATGATGATGAAATGGTTTCCGAACAAGTCAGTTTTATTTTAGGCGAAAATTATGTGTTATCATTTCAGGAAGCCGACGGCGATGTGTTTGATGAAGTTAGAGAACGTATAAAACAGGCCAAAGGGCGTGTGCGCTCTATGAATGCCGATTATCTTCTGTATGTATTAATTGATGCCGTAGTAGATCATTACTTTGTTATCATTGAAACCTTGGGGAATAAAATTGAGGATTTTGAAACTGAAATTTTCTCAGGCAATGTAGATGATGATATTAGTAAGCATATTCAAGATTTAAAACGCGAAATATTAAAAGTGCGTCGCTCAATTTTTCCGTTGCGCGAAGTGATTAATAGAATCGAAAAAAATGATAGCGCCCTCATTCACAAAAAAACCATTACCTATTATCGTGATATTTACGATCATCTTATTCAAGTTTCTGAAAATATTGATATCTACCGGGAAATGATTTGGAGTTTAATGGATATGTATATGACTACCATTAGCAACAAAATGAATGAAGTTATGAAAGTGCTTACCATTATGGCTTCTATATTTATTCCGCTTACCTTTATCGCTGGTATCTATGGGATGAATTTCGAATACATTCCAGAGTTAAGCTATAGGTATTCCTACTTTATTTTGTGGGGTGTTATGATTGTTCTATTTATTAGCATGCTCATCTATTTCAAAAGAAAAAAGTGGTTGTAAGCAATTAAGTTAAAGAAACATTAAAAGCCATCATCTGGCTGTAATTCTTTCCTATATTTGACTTTTAGCCAACGTCGTCCATATGCAAAAATTTACTTTTTCTATAGTATTACTATTCTTTATAACTGCTATTTCACAGGCACAACAACCTACAAAACCTTCCGCATCAGAAATCTACGAATCCATACAGAAGCTTAATTTTTTAGGCTCGGTATTATATGTAGCTGCACATCCCGATGATGAAAACACTCGACTTATTTCGTACATGTCGAACCAAATGCATGCGCGTACGGCTTATCTATCATTAACTCGTGGTGATGGCGGACAAAACCTGATCGGCTCAGAAATTAGAGAATTATTGGGTGTAATAAGAACGCAAGAATTATTGGCAGCTAGACGAATTGATGGCGGTGAACAACGTTTTACAAGAGCCAATGATTTTGGTTATTCAAAACATCCAGATGAGACCTTATCCATTTGGAATAAAGATGCCGTTTTAAGTGATGTGGTCTTAGCCATTAGGCAGTTTAAACCAGACATAATTATTAACCGTTTTGATCATAGAACGTCCGGAAGTACGCATGGCCACCATACAAGTTCTGCTATGTTAAGTGTAGAAGCTTTTGATTTAGCTAATGACGCCGCTGCATTTCCGGATTTGCTTAAAATTGCTGATGTTTGGCAGCCAAAACGCCTATTTTTCAACACCAGTTGGTGGTTTTATGGAAGTCAAGAAAACTTTGAAAAAGCCGACAAAAGTAATATGCTTAACTTCGATATTGGCGCCTATTACCCTTTAAAAGGTTTGTCTAATAATGAAGTCGCTTCTATAGCAAGTAGCCAACATTTATCTCAAGGATTTGGGCGTTTATCTCAACGTGGTTCTCAAAACGAATACATTGAGTTTTTAAAGGGTGCTTCTTTTGATGGTGGTAAAGACATTTTTGAGGGCATCGACACCTCATGGAACCGGGTTAATGGTGGAGAAGCTATTGGTGAGATTTTATATGATATTCAGGAAAATTTCAACTTCACTCAGCCGTCGAATCATATTCCTAACCTCCTTGATGCTTATAAATTACTGCAAAATATAGACCATGCGCATTGGAGAATTCAAAAAACTAAAGAGTTAAAAAGTATTATAGAAATGTGTGCTGGTTTATACTTGGAAGCTTCCGCGGAAGCCCATCTTGCAACTCCCGGTGATCAGGTAAATGTAAATATTGAAATTTTAAATAGAAGCCAATCACCAATCATTTTGGAAAGTATTAAAACGACTGAGGGTTTAACTATTTCTAAGAAAATTGAACTTACAGATAATACAAAATTCGCTTTTGAGGAGGTCATTAATATTTCTAATAATCAAAGTCCAACCACGCCGTATTGGCTCACTGAAAAAGGATCTTTGGGCATGTACAAAGTGAATGATCTTGCGTTAATTGGTTTGCCCGAAACACCAAGAATGCTAACCGTAGATTTTAATTTACTAATCAATAAGGTGCCAATTACGATTACAAAACCCATTATCAATCGGTTTTCAAAACCAGAGAAAGGTGAATTATATCGTCCGTTTGAAATCATTCCAGAAGCATCCGCTAGAATCACGGAAAAAGTCATCATTTTCGAAAATTCAAGTCAACGGGATATTAGTGTGATTGTTACGGCAGGACGAGACAATCTAGAGGGTGATGTGGAAGTTAGTCATCCCAAGGACTGGCATATCTATCCTGCTAAACAAAAAGTATCCATAACCCATAAAGGTGAAGCGCAGACTTTAATATTTACTGTAATTCCACCGAAAACGGATAGCGAAGGCCATATTAGCCCCGTTGTAAATGTGAATGGAAAAACATACACCAATGAACTTATCACGATTAATTACGAACATATTCCAACTCAAACTGTTTTGCTACCCAGCGAAAGCAAAATAGTCCGTTTGAATATTCAAAAACGGGGTGAAAATATTGGCTATATCCAAGGTGCTGGTGATGTGGTCCCTGAAAGCCTGAGACAAATTGGTTATAACGTGCGGATTCTAAATCCAGAGGACATAACTCCGGAAAATTTGAGTCGATTGGATGCCGTTGTCATTGGTATTAGAGCTTACAACACGGTAGATGAGTTAAAATATAAACAGGATTTACTTTTCGATTTTGTAAAACAAGGCGGTAATATGGTTGTGCAATACAATACCAGTTTCCGATTAAAAGTTGATGCCTTAGCGCCCTTCAATTTAACCTTATCAAGGGATCGCGTTACTGACGAAAATGCTGATGTACGCTTTTTAAACCCAGAACACCCTATTCTTAATTACCCAAATAAAATTACACAAAAAGATTTTGAAGGTTGGACCCAAGAACGCGGTTTGTATTTTCCAAATGAATGGGCGGAAAACTTTGTAGCGATATTATCTATGAACGATAAAAACGAGACGCCAAAGGATGGCAGTTTATTAGTAGCTAAATATGGTAAAGGACATTATATATATACCGGATTAAGTTTCTTTAGAGAATTCCCCGAAGGGATTTCAGGTGCCTATAGATTGTTTGCCAACATGCTCTCTATTGGAAAAGAGAAAATAAAACTAGAAGCTAAATTGAATGACTGAATGAGTAATCAAGACCAACCTAAACAGCCGTGGCTTAAGTTATACTCCATCGTATTAATTGCCAATGCCCTCTATATTTTAGTATTCTATATTATAACTAAAGTCCTATAACCCATGCAAGCTCTAGAATGGATTGATTGGACTGTTTTAATCATCACACTACTTACCATAGTTGGCTATGGGACGTACCAAACACGTGGCAGTCAAAATGTCAAGGATTATTTAAAAGGCGGTAACACCTCAAAATGGTGGACCATTGGATTATCTGTAATGGCAACCCAAGCCAGTGCTATTACTTTTCTCTCCACGCCAGGGCAAGCCTTTAATGACGGTATGGGCTTTGTGCAATTTTATTTTGGCTTACCGATAGCCATGATAGTGATCTGTATGGTGTTTATCCCGCTTTATCACCGGCTTAAAGTATACACGGCTTATGAGTTTTTAGAAAATAGATTCGATTTAAAAACCAGAACCTTAACCGCAATACTATTCTTAATACAACGGGGTTTAGCGGCGGGAATCACCATTTTTGCACCTGCTATTATTCTATCGGTTGTATTAGGTTGGGATTTGCTTTCGCTTAATATTATCATTGGAATCCTCGTGATAATATATACGGTCTCTGGTGGTACTCGTGCAGTGAATGTCACGCAAAAGCACCAAATGGTGGTGATTTTTATTGGAATGCTCGTTGCATTTTTTATAATTGTAAGCAAACTACCTCCAGACATCACATTCAGAAAAGCCTTAGATATTGCTGGTGCGAGTGGCAAAATGGAAGTGCTAGATTTTTCTTTCGATTTAAATAACAGGTATACCTTTTGGAGTGGCATTATTGGTGGCACCTTCTTAATGTTGTCATATTTTGGTACAGACCAAAGCCAAGTGCAACGTTACCTCTCTGGTAAATCTGTTAAGGAAATGCAATTAGGATTGATTTTTAATGGCCTACTAAAAGTACCCATGCAATTCTTCATACTGCTGGTCGGCGTCATGGTATTCGTTTTTTACCAATTTAATGAAGCGCCCATTAATTTTAATCCAACAGCGACTGAACTCGTCCAGAATTCTGAATATGCCGAAGATTTTAAAGTCCTTCAAAAAGAACAACAGCAAATTTTTAATGATAAACAAACCTTAATACAGTCGTACTTAAATACTGAAACTAAAAATGGAGCCGCATATATTGCATTAGCAAATGAAGCGAGTGATGACCTAAGAACCGAAGCGAAACTGTTGATTGATAAAGCAGCCGATAATCAGAACATAAAGATTGAAAGTAATGATAAAGATTATGTCTTTATCCACTTTATTCTAAACAACCTGCCCCGTGGTTTAATTGGCTTACTTCTAGCCGTAATTCTAAGCGCTGCTATGTCGAGTACCTCTAGCGAACTAAACGCTTTAGGCTCTACCACCACGATAGATTTATACAAAAGAAATACGAGCGAGAAAACAGAAACAGAAATGGTGAAGGCTTCAAAATGGTTCACCTTGGCTTGGGGTATTATAGCTATAGGCGTTGCCTGTGTTGCTAATCTTGCGGAGAACCTAATTCAACTCGTGAATATTATTGGTTCTATCTTTTACGGTAATGTATTGGGAATTTTCCTTTTGGCATTTTTCTTCAAGTTTGTAAAAGGCAATGCGGTATTTATAGCTGCACTTATTACTCAGGCAGTTGTCATTGGCCTGTTTTTATTAAATGAATATGAATACATCAACCTGCCTTTTTTATGGTTGAATTTTGTAGGTTGCGTCATAGTTATTAGCATTGCATGTATTTTGCAAGTATTTAACCGAAAAGAAAATGAGTACAGAGCCTAAAACAATTAAATGGGGCATAATCGGTCTTGGAAATATTGCCCACAAATTCGCAGAAGATTTACTAACCGTCAAAGATGCAGAGTTATACGCCGTTGCTTCCAGATCACAGGAAAAAGCGGATGTTTTCGCCACTAAATTTGGTGCTAAAAAAGCGTATAGCAGTTATGAGCTCCTAGCAGAAGATAGCGACCTAGACGCGGTTTATATTGCAACACCACATGTGCTTCATAAGGACAACACCTTATTGTGTTTAGACCATGGCATTGCCGTATTATGTGAAAAACCTTTTGCTATGAATGCAGAGGAAGTATCGCAAATGATCCAAAAAGCAAAAGACAAAAACGTACTATTGATGGAAGGACTGTGGTCGTATTTTCTTCCACATTACCAATTTGTGTTAAAAGAATTAAAGGATAAAAGGTTTGGTAACATTGAAAGACTGGAAGCAGATTTTGGGTTTTATCGTGCTTTTGATGATTCCTCACGTTTATTCAAAAAATCATTAGGAGGTGGTAGTTTATTAGACATCGGTATCTACCCTATCTTTGCTGCACTTTCTACATTGGGAATGCCTTCAAAAATAAGCGCCGTGTCTACCAAATTTCATAACGGTGCTGATTCATCCTGTGATATGACGTTTAAACATCTTCGTGGGGGAAAATCGTATTTAAAAAGTACCCTGTTGGAAGACACCCCGACCGAAGCCGTTTTTTACTGTGAAAGAGGTATTATTAAAATCAATGGTCAATTTCATGCCCCATCTTCAGTAACCTTAATTGAAAATAGCATTGAAAAAAATGTTGCATTTGAATATACTACCCATGGTTACAATTATGAAATAGAACATTTTAATGCACTTTTACAACAGGATAAAAACGAAAGTGATATCATGTCGTTTAAATTCAGTAACATGCTTATTGGTGTTTTGGACACGGTACGAAACCTAATAGATTTAGAATATGAAGTTGAGTAGCACCCTTTTTTATTACAACATCCCTTAAAATAAAAAAATACAGCCTCCAAATAGTTATCTGGAGGCTGTATTTTTATAGTCTATAAATCTAATGATCTAGAAATCTAAGAAATCTGAATTTACATTGATCCCCATTCTTTTAAAGACTCTTTGTTCATTTTAACGTAATCCGCATTTCCAGCTTCTTCTGCACCAGCTAAAGATTTCTTTGCGGCTGCTATAGCTCCTTTTTTATCTCCTGCTTTTGCATAAATTAAAGATTGTTGTCTCAATTGCCAAAACGCTGGCTTCTCTGTCATCGACATGGCCTTGTCCATCCACATCTTAGCTTTATTAATATCTTTCCCTTCAGAGGAATAATACACAGCGGCAGTGTAATAATCTGCAGCAGATGGCCCATTCATCACTTTATCAATGGCTGCAGTAACTGCTTTATCAGTAGGTACTTTAAACTCAACACCTACGTAACTGTTTTCCCAAAGCATACCTAAGGTTGCTCCCGTACTTGATACATCATCAAAAGTCATGGTGAATGACTCAATTTTCATAGGCATTGTGTAAACTGGCACATTGGTTTTAGCTGCAACTTTGGCATCATCCCACTTTCTTGGTGTTCCCCAATTTTCAGTATCTGAATAGAAATATACATCCCAAGATTCTTTCATCGGCTTAGTGAATATAGCATATGGACCCGCTTTTAGCGTATTGCCTGCAATTTCTACATCATTAC
This sequence comes from Changchengzhania lutea, assembly GCF_006974145.1. Classification (NCBI taxonomy): domain Bacteria; kingdom Pseudomonadati; phylum Bacteroidota; class Flavobacteriia; order Flavobacteriales; family Flavobacteriaceae; genus Changchengzhania; species Changchengzhania lutea. The sequence continues at coordinate 140,739 of NZ_CP039456.1, forward strand.
TAAAGGTAATCATGGTATTCTTATTTGCGCCTGTACGCCACATTTTGTCGTGAGGTACTAAATCGCCAAAAATGGTACGACCGCGCATATTAGGTCTTGAATATTCTAAAACCACATCTGTTAAACCTACTTTTTGTTCCAATTTAGCAGCAGGACTAGGCTGGGGTGTTTCAATTTGAGCATTCACAGAGTAAACCAATGTAAATGTCATCAATACTAAAAGTAATTTTTTCATGTCAATATTGTTTATGAGTTAATTTTATTTAAGATTGTTAAAATTAAACAATCTTACACCTTTAATTGTTAACAAAAACTTAAATTAAGACATTGTGTCTTTACAAAAAATATAAAAATGAAAACCTTTTATGCCGAAGTTATTGGCACCTTTGCCATGGTGTTTTGTGGCTACAGTTAAGATTAGTTGATAAATAAAAGTCATAATATATTATTTTGTTTAACTTTAATGTTTAATTATTAAACATTTTGTACATTTGTTTAAAATTAAATGATATGGCAAAAAAGAAAAATATATCAGCTACAGACATAATTACAATGTATATGGATTATGTTTTGGAACATGATGACAATCCGAAATCAGTTTTTATTTTCGCTAAGCATAACAATTTTGAAGAATCTAAGTTTTATGAATATTTCGCTTCGTTTGAAGCTGTTGAGAAAACAGTTTTCAAAGCGTTCTTTGACAATACGCTCTCAGTGCTTCAGGCCAACGAACCCTATCTAAAGTTTGATGCCAGAAATCAATTGCTAAGCTTTTATTTTACATTTTTTGAAAACTTAACCGCCAATAGAAGCTACGTCGTGTATGCACTCAATAAACACAAAAACAGCTTAAAGGGCTTACGTGTACTTTCAGATTTAAAACATAGCTTCACAAATTATATCGCGCATTTAGATATCGAGATGCTCGATATTAAACAAGATAAGGTAGAGCGACTTCAACAGAAAACCTTGCAAGAATCGGCTTGGTTTCAATTGTTGATTACCATGAAATTTTGGCTAGACGACACTTCACCTTCATTTGAAAAGACCGACATATTTATTGAAAAATCGGTAAACACCAGTTTTGATGTACTAAACATTGTACCACTAAAAAGTGTGATAGATTTTGGCAAATTTATTTTTAAAGAAAAAGTAAATATGCGCTAATCATCATATTACTTTAAAACCGTATTGAATACTATCTTAATTTTAAATCTTCCCATGAGAACCATAGACAAAATACCCATTTCTAAAATACAACGCGCTTCAAAACTAGTCAGTACAGGCGCAAAAGTTGGCGTTAATTATCTTAAATACTACGGCGATAAAATAGTAAATCCAGATGCGGAAGCCAAAGAGCGACTCAACCAAAATAATGCATCCGATATTTATGATGGCTTAAAACAATTAAAAGGCAGTGCCCTTAAAGTCGCTCAAATGCTAAGTATGGAGAAAAGCATTTTGCCTCAGGCGTATGTTGAAAAATTTTCTTTAGCACAATTTTCGGTACCGCCATTATCACCTCCATTGGTTCTAAAAACATTTAAAAAATACTTTGGTAAATCGCCGAATGATATTTATGATACTTTTAATGCAACTTCTGTAAATGCTGCCAGCATTGGTCAAGTCCATATGGCAGAATTAAATGGGAATAAACTTGCTGTGAAAATCCAATATCCAGGAGTTGCACAAAGTATCGCATCAGATTTAGCTATGGTTAAGCCCATAGCCATGAGCATGTTCATTATTAAAGGCAAGGACTCTGATAAATATTTTAAGGAAGTTGAAAATAAACTGGTTGAAGAAACCAACTATATTTTGGAAATTAAACAAAGCAAGGACATAGCCGCTGCTTGTGCGCATGTTCCCAATTTATTATTCCCTAAGTATTATGAGGAATTATCTTCAGAACGTATCATCACCATGGATTATATGGAAGGGGAGCATCTTTCAGAATTTACGGCCATTAATTCAGATCAAGAAAAATCGGATCAACTCGGTCAGGCACTTTGGGATTTCTATATGTTCCAAATTCATAAACTTAGAAAAGTGCATGCCGATCCACACCCTGGAAACTTTCTTGTAACCGATAAAGCGAAATTAGTCGCTTTAGATTTTGGATGTATGAAGCAAATCCCTGACGAATTCTATGTGCCCTATTTTGAACTTGCCAAGCCTGAAAATATTAATAACGAGGCTTATTTTGTTAAGAAATTATATGAATTGGAAATACTGAGGGCAGATGATACCAAACAAGAACTAGAATTTTTTACTGGTATGTTTTATGAGATGCTCAGCTTATTTACAAAGCCTTTTCATCAAGAAGCCTTTGATTTTTCAGATGCCAAGTTTTTTGGCGACATCGCAGAATTAGGAGAACGCTATTCAAAAAGTACCGATTTAAAAAAGATGAACGGTAATAGAGGTTCCAAACATTTTATCTATATTAACAGAACATTCTTTGGCTTGTATAATTTAATGTTCGATTTGAAAGCTAAAGACATTAAAATCAATAACTACATGACTTTATAATGACTTATTTCAATGAAGATGATATTGAAAAATTACACCATTTATACAGAATCAATTTAATAAATAGTTGCTCGGGATATAAGTCTGCCAACTTAATTGGCACAAAATCCCAAGCGGGCATTGAAAACGTAGCTGTATTCAGTTCTGTTACTCATATTGGTTCAAGTCCAGCCATGTTTGGATTTTTTATGAGACCAACCACTGTTATTCGAAATACTTATGAAAACATAAAATCTACGGGTATCTTTACCATTAATCATATTCATAAAAAGATAATTGAAGATGCACACCATACCTCTGCCAAATATGATGCTACTATTTCTGAGTTTGATGTGACTGGATTGAATTCAGAATATAAAAACAACTTTCAAGCACCTTTTGTAAAAGATGCACCTGTTAAATTAGCCATGCAATTTGTGGAAGAATATAACATTACAGCTAATAATACCATTCTATTAATAGGTAAAATAATAGGATTGCACATTAATGATAACCTTATTGAAAAAGATGGTTTTGTAGACTTATCCAAAGCTGAAGTTGCTTCAATAAATGGGTTGGATGGCTATACCGTTGCCGACAATAGGGTTAGATTAGGATATCAAAGGCCTAAATAAAACAAATTCAAAACATGAAAATTCTTGTTACAGGAGCTACTGGCTATATTGGCAAAAGACTAATTCCCTTTTTGATTAATGAAGGGCATCATGTCATTTGCTGTGTTCGAGATGTACTTCGAGCGGATAAAACTTATTTAGAGGAAGACTTAATAGACATTATTGAAGTTGATTTTTTAAAACCAGAGACACTCAAAAATATTCCCGAAGATATCGACGTGGGATACTATTTAATTCACTCCATGTCGAACTCTTCTAAGGATTTTGAATCACTTGAAGAGCGGTGTGCGATTAATTTTAAATCTCAGTTAGAGAAAACAAAAGTAAAACAGGTCATTTATTTAAGCGGTATTACAAATGAGAAAGAACTCTCTAAACATTTACGTTCAAGAAAAAATGTCGAGGATATTTTATCTTCAAAAAATTATGCCCTCACGATTTTAAAGGCAGGCATTATTGTGGGCTCTGGAAGTTCGTCTTTCGAAATCATTAGAGATTTAGTTGAGAAACTCCCCTTCATGATTGCTCCTAAATGGCTCAATACCAAAACTCAACCACTAGCGGTTAGGGATGTTTTATCTTTTTTATCTGGTGCTGCGGGCAATCATGCACTTTACGATAAATCATATGACGTTTTTGGTCCTGAAATACTCACATATAAACAAATGCTACTCCAGTTTGCGGAAGTAAGAGGTTTAAAGCGCTATATTTTAACGGTTCCTGTTATGACTCCAAAATTGTCTTCGTATTGGCTGTATTTTGTCACTTCAACATCTTACAAGTTGGCAACCTCACTGGTAGATAGTATGGGGGTTCAAATTATTGGAAAACCGAGCAATATAAACGAATTGCTTAATGTAAACCCATTAAGTTACAAACAAGCTGTGGCTTTAGCTTTTGAAAAGATAGAGCAAAATAGTATTATTTCCAGTTGGAAGGATTCCATGGTTAGTAGCGGCCGATTAAGAAGTCATTTGCACAAATATATCAACGTTCCAACATTTGGCTGTTTTAAGGACTATAAAGAGCGGCCCGTCAAAGATTCTAAAAAAACCCTTGATAAAATTTGGCGTATTGGTGGTAAAACAGGTTGGTATTACGGTACATTTCTCTGGAAAATTAGAGGTTATATCGATAAACTCTTTGGTGGTATTGGTTTACGGAGAGGTCGCACGAGTCCGACACATCTTGATGTTGGTGATGCTTTGGATTTTTGGCGTGTCATTTTTGCAGATAAGGAACAACAAAAACTGCTTTTGTATGCCGAAATGCGACTTCCTGGAGAAGCTTGGTTAGAATTTAAAATTGAAGATGGTTTACTTAAACAAACAGCAACCTTTAGACCTCGGGGACTTTGGGGGCGGTTATATTGGTATAGTGTATTACCTTTTCACGGGTTTATTTTTACAGGGATGATTAATAAACTTGTTGCAGTTTAACCTACTTTTCTTTGTATAAAAAAAAATCTCCTGATTGGAGATTTTTAAATGATATTTGTCATTGATTATTCCTCTTCGTCTTTACCTTCTTTATCTTTCTTCTCTTCCAGATTATTTAGCAAATCATGCTTTTGCAAAAGATTATACCATTGTACTACTTTTTTAATATCGCTGGCATAAACACGATCTTCATCATATTCCGGGAGCACATCAAAAAAGTATTCTTCTAGTTTATCTTTACTGTCTTTTGGTTTAACGCTAGTAGGTTCGCCGTTCTCTTTTTCTTTAATCTTAGCAAAAACATCTCTTAGAGGCACTTCTTCAGTTAAAGTATAAATAGCAATTTCACTTAAAACACTCACGTTTTGCTGTACACTAACCGACAAACGTTTGTTATCCAATAAAGATTCCGCGACAAAACCGCCTCTAGTTTGAGCCACTAATTTGTATAATCCTGGTTTACCTGAAATGGCTAATATTTTATCTAAACTCATAAATATATTTTCTTAAAAGGCGCAAATATCATGTGTTTATTCATGCCTTGCAAATTTTAGCGTTTCTTTTTTTGATTGGGAAAACGCATTCTGTAATCTACATCTATCTTACCTTTTGATATGTTATTTAATTTCCCTTTAATTAAACGTTTTTTTAGTGTAGATAGTTTATCTGTAAACAAAACACCTTCAATATGGTCGTACTCGTGCTGTATCACTCTTGCAATTAAACCTTTGTAAACTTCAGTATGTTTTTTAAAATGCTCATCAAAATATTCGATAGTAATAATAGGTTGTCTAAAAACATCTTCACGAACATCAGGAATACTTAAGCAGCCTTCGTTAAAAGCCCACTCATCGCCTTCTTCTTTTAATATTTTCGCATTAATAAAAACCTTTTTAAAAACTTTTAATTCTTCTCGCTCTTCATCAGACAGCACCTCATCTTCACCAAAAGGCGACGTATCTACTAAAAATAATCGAATAGGAAGTCCTATTTGTGGTGCTGCTAATCCAACACCAAAAGCGTTATACATGGTATCGTGCATATTTGCTAATAGGGCTTCTAATTTTGGATATTCCTTAGATATGTCTGTTGCTTTCTTTTTTAAAACAGGATCGCCATAGGCAACTATTGGTAAAATCATTATTTTATACTCATTTATTTTGGCAAAAATACAATACTTATTTCAAGAACCCTTCTTGACTTTTTCTATTTCCTAAAAAATGGCTGAAAGCCGCTTATATTTCGTTACTTAGAATATAAATAGCTTTGCAGAATTAAAGTCGCACTAATTTCATCAACTAAGGCTTTATTTTTACGCTGATTCTTTTTTAAACCGCTATCAATCATGGTTTGAAACGCCATTTTAGAAGTAAAACGTTCATCAATCCGTTTTATTGGTATATTAGGAATTAGTGCCTCTAATTTTTTGAGAAATGGTAAAATAAGCGCTTCACTTTCAGACGGTGTGTTATCCATTTGCTTTGGTTCTCCAACTAAAAATAATTCGACTTTCTCCTTCTCTATATAATTTTTCAAAAATGGAAGTAATTCTTTGGTATTAACTGTCGTCAGGCCAGAAGCGATTATCTGGAAGTCATCCGTAACCGCAAGCCCTGTTCGCTTCATCCCATAATCAATTGCTAGTATTCTTGCCATATTCTAATATTTATGCAAAAATACTTTATAAAATAAGAAAGACCATCTTTTCAGATAGCCTTTCTTCAACAGTTTAACCTTAATTATTAATATTTGAAATTGTAATCTATGTGGTTTGACGTCTATTTAATTTAGGAAATAGTAAACTAATATTTCCAACTTTTCTAAGACGGTTTAAATATACCCTAATATCGCTGCTACTTCTCGCAATATTTGCTTTTGCTTCTGCAGCATCAATTAATATATCGTTCTTTTTAACAGGATGCTTTATAGTTAAAGAGTCCTGCAAAACACTAGTATATTTTTCTATTTGAGTGTTAGAAATTGAATCCAAAGAGTTTATTAAAACATCTTCATTGATACTTTGTGCGTTACCTAGAGAGACCGTCAGTAATAAAATTAGTAAGATGTTTAAATTCGCTTTCATTATTTCTAATTGTTTGATGAGCCAAATATATATCCACATAGAAGCTTAAACACAATAAATTAGTTGTAAAGGATTGAAAATTCGATGACTAGAAAATGAGCTGGCTTTTATCGACGAATAGATAAAATGCTTATTTTCATCGCCAATAAGCAGTTTTTCTTCTTCTTAAACACTAAATAATTCATTCAGAGTAAAAAAATGACCATTCATCTCTTAAGGAATTAATAAGTTGAATCAATTTAAAAGAAACCAATTCGATCAAATTCTAAATTTTCATTCTCATTTCTCGTGCTTAGACTATATATTTGCTAAAAATGTAAAACTAATGACCGAATTACGAGATATTATTGAGCAAGCCTGGGAGAATAGAGCCCTTTTAAAAGAAGAACAAACAACCACTGCTATTAGGAAAGTAGTTGATTTACTAGATCAAGGGGTGCTTCGCGTTGCAGAACCTGTTGAAAATGGATGGCAAGTTAATGAATGGGTTAAGAAGGCTGTGGTTTTATATTTTCCTATTCAAAAAATGGAAACCATCGAAGTTGGTGTTTTTGAATACCATGATAAAATTCCATTAAAAACTGGATATGCCGAAAAAGGGATTCGGGTAGTGCCGCATGCAGTGGCTAGACATGGTTCATATATATCAAGTGGCACGATATTGATGCCCAGTTACGTGAATATTGGCGCTTATGTGGACGAAGGCACTATGGTTGATACTTGGGCGACGGTTGGTAGTTGTGCGCAAATTGGAAAAAATGTACATCTCTCTGGTGGTGTTGGCATTGGTGGAGTTCTAGAACCATTACAAGCCGCACCTGTTATTATAGAAGATGGTGCGTTTATAGGCAGTCGTTGTATAGTTGTTGAAGGCGTTCGAGTTGAGAAAGAGGCAGTCTTAGGTGCCAATGTAGTATTAACTATGAGCACCAAGATTATTGACGTGACCGGTGAGGAACCTATTGAAATGAAAGGACAAGTTCCAGCGCGCTCTGTGGTGATTCCAGGAAGCTACGTTAAAGAATTCCCTTCTGGAAAATATAACGTGCCTTGCGCTTTAATTATAGGTAAACGCAAGGAAAGTACTGATAAAAAAACGTCGCTTAACGAGGCGCTTAGAGAACATAATGTGGCTGTGTAAAAGGATATTGATATAACTACTTTATCTTGTGAAATTAAAGTAAGGCTACAAATAACATTCTAAGGTTACAATTAACAATCATGGATATTATATTTAAATTTATCTCAAAATGGGCTCGACAGTTTTATGAAATATGATAAGGAAGCCTCTGGAATTAAAATTGACGCAGTAATAACATGGGTTGATGGTAGTGACATTAACTGGCAAGAAAAAATTAATAGGTATTCTGATGTTAAAATCAATTTTAATGACACCAAGCACAAAAAGCGTTACAACTCTATAGGAGAAATTGATATTGCCATAAAGGGCATTTTAAAATACGCTCCTTTTATAAAGAATATTTATCTAGTTACAGATAATCAGAAACCTGAAGCATTTGATGATTTACAATCTCTAGCAATTGCCAATGGTGTCCAGTTGGAGTTGGTGGATCATACCGTTATTTTTAAAGACTTTGAAGACTGTTTACCCTGTTTTAACTCATGTTCTATAGGGTCTATGTTATTTAGAATTCCTAATCTATCTGAGCATTTTATCATTTTTAACGACGACACATTTTTAATGAGAAGTGCTACCAAAACTGATTTTTTTATTAATGGCCAGCCGATTATCCGGGGACAATGGGAAGATTTTAATGAAAATAGGGAATTTAGAAAATTTTATCACAGCGTCCTTTCCTTAATAGGGAAACCAAAAGATGAAAAAGGAATAAGTTTCAAGAAATTTCAGCAGAATAGTGCCAAACTTGCGGGAACAGATAATTATCTAAGACGATTTCATACACCAGTATGCGTTAGAAAATCGACGTTAGAAAACTTTTTTAAAATAAATAAAATCCTCAAAAATAATGTCAAGCACAGATTTAGAAATGAAAATCAATTTTTGATTTCTTCACTTTCTGAGCATTTGGAAATTAAAAACAGGACATTTCATTATAAATCTAACCCACAATTAACGTATTTTAGATCTTATAAAAACCTGTTTGTCACCAGACTAAAGTTAAAATGGTTTGAAATAGATAACTCTAAATTGTTCGTTACATTTCAGAGCTTGGATATGGCCGAACCTAAGTCTTTGAAATACATACTCAATTGGATAGATCATAGAATAAATTAAATTTTGCTTATCCATAATGTCAAAAGGTATTCGCTATGAATTACAAATTCTTAATATACATTTCCTATAGTTATGCATTGCCTATTGGCAACCCTTTAGAAAGCGAAATTAAGAGACGTGGGTATACAGTTAAATGGTTTAGTGATTTAGAAGATGGGAAAAAAGCTATTTCACTAAAGGACAACGTCATAGATAATATAACAGACCTTATGGGCTATCAACCAGATGTTGTGTTAGCTGCAACAGATGATGTCCCAGATTTTATTACGGGGATTAAAGTGCAGATATTTCATGGGTTTCTAACCTATAAGCGACCGGAGAGGAAGCATGGGGAAGCCCATTTTAGGATTCGTGGTTTTTTTGATTTGTATTGTACACAGGGACCATCAAGTACTAAAGGTTTTTTAAAGCAACAAAAAAAATATCCGCATTTTGAAGTAATAGAAACAGGTTGGAGTAAAGTAGATCCTTTATTTCCTATAGTTAATAAAGAAAAGGGAAATACTATTATGATCGCTTCAACCTTTACTGAGCGTTTAAGCTTAGCGTATAATGATGATGTTTATAAAGAAATTGAAAGCTTATCCGCAGCAGGAATTTTTAATTTTATTATGGTGTTGCATCCAAAACTTCCAGAACACATCATAAGTAAATGGAGATCAATCAATAATGCGCATTTTAAATTTTATGACACCACTAATTTAATCCCCTTATTTAAGAAAGCGGATATTATGTTTGCTGATACTACTTCCGCCATTCAAGAGTTTTTGTTACAAATAAAACCAGTAGTTACCTTTAACCATACACTCGATCATGAGTATCTTATAGATGTAAACAACGCAACGGATCTTGAAAATAAGTTTTCTGAAGCCTTAAAATATCCTAAATCGCTTTTAGCAAGCATAAAAGAATTTGTGAATGAGCTGCATCCCTATAATGATGGAAATTCTTCGCAGCGAATTATAGATGCTACAATCGGTTTTTTACATAAAGATAAAACTTACCTAAAAAGTAAACCGTTGAATTTAATACGGAAATATAAAATAAGAAAACGTCTGAAACACTTCATCTTAAAATCGTATAATCAAGCGTATACTAAGCCTAAACGCTAACTGAGTTTTGTTTGACGATACCAAACTCGGTATATTTTAATTTTTGCCTTTTAGTTTTGCTTCTTATTTTCTTATTCATTTCAGCAGCGACATCATTTTTATACGGACGCTCATGGTAAAGGTGCACACAAATAGCAGAATATCTAATTTGCTTAAACTTTATACCATAATTCATTAAACGCTCCCCAATTTCTCGGTCTTCTCCGCCATACGCCATGCGTTCATCGAAACCATTTACCACAATAATATCTTGTTTCCAACCAGATACATTCATGCCATCGAAGGTTGCTTTCGTTGGTGTAAACGTATTTAAAAACCATTCTTTAAAACCACTAGTTGTTAATTTATTAGACTTAAACGTTTTTGCCAGACCATGAGAACGTAGCCAATTCATGTTAAAGCAAGACTGTTTTTTAATATCACTTTTATGAATTGTATTGGAAATATTTTTAGGCAATTTAAAATAGCCTCCCGATAGAAAACAATTTGCTTTTTTTAATTTCAGATGGGTTTCAACAAAGTCCGCTCTCGGTATACAATCGCCATCCGTGAAAATTAAATAATTAGATGAAGCCTTTAAAATAGCTTTATTTAATATCTTGGTTTTTTGAAAACCTTCATCTTCCTGCCACACGAGTTTTATGTGCAAACTTGAAGATTGGATAAAGTCATCTATAATTTGCTTGGTTTCTAGCGTGGAGCCATCATCAGCTATAATAATTTCAAAATCAGTTTCACTTTGAACTTCATAACCCCAAAGTACCTTTTGCAACCAGACGGGTTGATTATAAGTGCTAATAATTACAGATGTTTTAAATAGTCCCATTATGGCAAAAATAACTATTTTTACCGAACCCTATAGAAAGCAAATGATCAGACTATCTGGAGTTGTAATAACTTTTAATGAAGAGCGAAACATTGAAAAATGCTTGCAATCTTTAGTATCTGTTGTAGATGAAATTGTGGTCGTAGATTCTTTTTCAACAGACAGCACAAAATCCATTTGCGAACAATACAATGTAACATTTATTGAACAAAAATTTTTAGGCTATATCGAGCAGAAAAATTTTGCTCTAAATCAAGCGTCAAATGACCACGTCGTATCGCTCGATGGTGATGAAGCCCTTTCAGAAACGCTTCAAAAGTCAATTATTGAGTTGAAAGAAAATTGGAAATTTGATGGTTACTATTGTAATCGATTCAACAATTTCTGCGGGCAATGGATTAAGTATTCCGATTGGTATCCAAATAAAAAATTACGTGTTTTTAATAGACGAAAAGCGCAATGGCAAGGCATTAATCCGCATGATAACGTTGTATTAAATGACTCTAAAAGGAAAGCAGGTTATTTAAAAGGTGATATTTTACATTGGACTTACCAAACCTACTCTGAATTTAATTTAAAAACTGAACATTTTTCTAATGTGGCGGCGAAAGCTTATTTTGATTTAGGGAAAACAGCCCCAATTTGGAAAATTGCAATCAACCCAACATGGGCATTTTTGAAAGCTTATTTTTTACGATTTGGTTTTCTAGATGGCCTAAACGGATTGGTAATATGTGTACAAACCGCAAATATTACCTTTTTAAAATACACCAAACTTAGAGCGTTAATTGAGAATCAACACTAAATTATTTCCAGAACTTTAACCTTTTTTTAATTCTTTTTTTTCTGTGAAAACGACTTTGAAAACCCTCAGTTTCTTTCCACATTAGATTAAAAATTTTATCGTAATTCTCACCAGTCAATTTAGCGTATTCTTCACTCATGACTTCTACCATAGACTTATGAATGGTTAATCTGGAAAAATTTTTGATTCGAGCTTCAAAATCTAAAGACTCAAATTTCATCCTGTTTAAATCAACTAAATAAAATTCATAATTGGCACCATTCTTTTTAATTAAGGTGTTTCCTGGAGAATGATCTAAGAAATGAATCCCTTTCTCGTGCAAACTGTAAGTGAATTTGGTAAAGGCACGTAAAATATGGTTGTAATCCGGATAATTGAAATTGGTTGTCAGTTCCCTATAGGTCAAATCGCAATCCAGCTGCTCGCTCACATAAAAACTTTCTTTAAAAAGCCAAGACTTAATATATTCAAAATAAGCTAATGGTCTTGGTGTTCCAACTCCTAAACTAATTAGAGTATTGGCATATTCAAAGGAACGTTGCGCTTTACTTTTTCTAAAAAAAGTATAAACAATTTGATTGATAATATTTGGAATCTTAAACGCTTTAATATTCAATAAAACGTCTTCTAAGTCTATAATTTTAATAACATTCCGCTTTCCTTTTCCTCCTTCAATAGACTCAAAATTATGAATTTTAAGATCTAACTTATTCTTGAATCCTTCATCTAAATTTTTATTGAATACTTTAATTTCTTTCATACTATTAAATAAGGCAATTGAGAAATCTATTTGATTTTCTGTTGTAAATTTGCAACGCTACAAATATATGACTCAAAACATGAATGAAGAAATAAATAAAGTGCTACAAATTTTAAAACAAGGAGGCATTATACTTTATCCAACAGATACGGTGTGGGGAATTGGCTGTGATGCGAATAATGAAAAGGCAATCGAAAAAATATACAAACTAAAACAACGCCAAGATAGCAAAGCACTCATTTGCTTGGTCGCCGACGATAGAATGTTGAAGAAATATGTAAAATCTGTACCAAGTGTTGCCTTGGACATTATTGATATTGCAGAAAAACCAACGACCATTATTTACGACGATGCACAAAATCTAGCCAAAAATTTAATTGCAGAAGATGGCACTATTGCCATAAGAATTCCAGATGATGAATTTTGTTATCAAATCGCAAGAAAATTAAATGGAGCCATTGTTTCTACCTCCGCAAATATTAGCGGTCAGCCCAGTCCTAAATCATATAAAGAAATATCTCCCGTCATTTTAAAAGGTGTAGACTATATCGTAAATTTGCACCACGAAAAAATCTGCTCGAAGCCGTCAGCAATTATTAAATTGAGTAATAGCGGTGTGGTCAAAATTATACGCGAGTAGATCCTGAAATTTCATTAATGAATTATAAAGAAGCATTAAGTCACAACATCTTTAAAACCATTTCAAAATCTGCAAAAGCTCTTGATATCGACGCCTATGTTATTGGTGGTTTTGTACGTGATTTTCTTTTAAACCGTGGGGACGCTAAAGACATTGATATTGTTGCTATTGGAGACGGTATTGCATTGGCAAAAGAAGTAGCCAAACAGCTTCCTAATACTCCTAAAGTCCAGGTTTTTAAAACTTATGGTACAGCCATGCTTCGTTATGACGATATTGAAATTGAATTTGTTGGCGCTAGAAAAGAGTCCTATACAGAAGATAGTAGAAACCCTGCTGTAGAAAATGGCTCTTTAGAAGATGATCAAAATCGTAGGGATTTTACAATTAATGCGCTCGCATTGAATTTAAATGAGAATAATTTTGGTGATTTACTTGATCCATTTAATGGTATTGACGATTTAGAAAATAAAATTATTAAAACCCCATTACCCCCAGATATTACTTATAGTGACGACCCATTGCGCATGATGCGTGCTGTTAGGTTTGCGACACAACTTGACTTTTCAATTGAACAAAAATCATTGCAGGCCATTACTGAAAACAATGCGCGTATAAAAATCATCACGAATGAACGTATTGTTGTAGAGCTTCATAAAATATTAGAAAGCAAGAAACCTTCTGTTGGTTTTTTACTATTGGAACAAACTGGATTATTACAGTACATCTTACCTGAACTTACAGCTTTAAAAGGCATTGATGAAGTTGAAGGTCAGAAACACAAAGACAACTTTTACCACACGCTAGAAGTTGTAGATAATATTGCATTACACACCGATGATCTGTGGTTGCGTTGGGCGGCATTATTGCACGATATTGGAAAAGCGCCCACAAAAAAGTTTAGCAAAAAAGTAGGCTGGACGTTTCATGGCCATGAGTTTGAAGGCTCAAAAATGGTGTATCATTTGTTCAAAAGACTTAAAATGCCATTAAATGATAAAATGAAATTCGTTCAAAAAATGGTTTTTATGAGCTCACGCCCTATCGTTCTTGCACAAGATTTAGTAACAGATTCTGCGGTAAGACGTTTGGTATTTGATGCTGGCGAATACGTTGATGATTTAATGACCCTTTGCGAAGCAGACATCACCACCAAAAACCCAAGGAAATTTAATAAATATCATAACAATTTTAAAATTGTAAGAGATAAAATCATTGAAGTAGAAGCGCGCGATCATGTTCGCAATTTTCAACCCCCTATATCTGGTGAAGAAATTATGAAAACATTCAATTTAAAACCATCTCGGGAAATAGGTCTAATAAAAGAGCAAATTAAAGAAGCGATTTTAGAAGGTGAAATTCCTAATGAATACGATGCAGCTTTTAAATTAATGATTGAAAAAGGCAAACTATTGGGGTTAGAAGTAAAAAGTTAAATTTATGTTGACTCTTTTAAGAACAAATTCTGATAATGTAGATTTTAAAAAACTTATTAAAAAGCTTGATGCCTACTTAAAAATTACGGACGGCGATGAGCATGATTTTTACAACCAGTACAATAATATAAATGTGATAAAATATGTTGTAGTCGCTTATTCTGATAATTTAGCTGTTGGCTGTGGTGCCATTAAAGCGTATGATGATAACGCATCTGAAATAAAGCGCATGTTTACAGACAGTGACTTCAGACAAAAAGGTATAGCCTCAAAAATTTTAACTGAACTTGAGCAGTGGTCAAAAGAATTGGGTTTTACAAGTTGCATCTTAGAAACAGGTATAAATCAAAAAGCTGCCATTAAATTATATCGTCATAAAGGTTATAAAGACATACCAAACTATGGTCCATATATTAATGCGCTGAATAGTTTATGTTTTAAAAAGGAATTCATATCATATGAAAAGAGATAATAACAGAGTTGTTTTTTGGTTACTTACAGGTTGCGTATTAATCTTCGTCATGGTTGTTGTTGGTGGCATTACGAGACTCACGCATTCGGGGTTATCTATTTCAAACTACAAACTCATTTCAGGAACCATACCTCCTATGAATGATGTCGAATGGCAGGCTGCTTTCGATTTATACAAACAGTACCCAGAGTATCAAAAGCTAAACAATCAATTTACAATTCAAGATTTTAAAGACATTTACTTTTGGGAGTGGATTCATCGTGTGATAGGTCGTTTTATTGGTTTAGTATTTTTATTGCCTTTCTTATATTTTCTATTTACAAAACAACTATCAAAACCGACGATAAAAAAAGCAATGATTCTATTAATCTTGGGTGCATTTCAAGGATTCTTGGGTTGGTATATGGTCAAAAGTGGCTTAGTAGATAATCCAGATGTAAGCCATTACCGTCTAGCGGCGCATTTAACTACCGCTTTTCTTACTTTTGCTTATACATTCTGGGTGGCATTAGATCTTATTTATCCAAAGAAGAAAGCGATTCACGAACAGTTTAGAAATTTGGTACGTATCGGATTAGTAGTGTTAATAATCCAAATTATATATGGTGCTTTTGTTGCCGGTCTAGATGCTGGCTTCATTCATAATCATTGGCCTATGATGAGTGAAGGTAAGTTTATGCATGAAACTGTATACATTGAACAAAACCCAGTTTACAAAAACTTTATCGAAGGCAAAAGTGGCGTTCAGTTTGTACATAGAATACTAGCTTATCTAGTCGTTGTTTTGATTTTTGGAATCTGGTTGAAATCAAAAAAAATAAGCTTAACAGCGCTGCAATCACAAGGGATTAGCACACTACTAATTATAGTTACCATTCAATTCTTACTTGGTGTTTTTACCATTTTATTGCAAGTTCCAGTATGGTTAGGTGTGGCACATCAAATAGGTGCTTTTTTCTTATTGAGCGCTATGACATTTACGTTACATCGCTTCAGTAAATAATTTTAAAAAACTTACCTTTGCATTTTAAAATTTCAGCATGATTTATAGATTTAGAGTGATACTTGATAATGATACGGAGGATGATATTTTTCGTGATTTAGAAATTCGAGAAACTGATTCTTTAGAAGATTTACATAACATTATCACACAATCCTTTGGTTTTGATGGTACCGAAATGGCATCATTTTACATAAGCAATGATCAATGGGATCAAGGTGAAGAAATTTCATTATTTGATTTAAGTGAAGAATCACCAGCACGTTTAATGAATGCCACATCTATAAATAATGTGGTTCATGAAATGCAGACTAAACTGATTTATGTTTACGATTTTTTGAGCATGTGGACCTTTTATGTGGAGCTAGCTGAAATTGCAGATGAATCTGAAGGTTCAGACTACCCAAATCTCATGTTTGTTCAAGGCCAAGTTCCGGACACGGCACCAGAAAAAATCTTTGAAGCTGATGCTGATGATACCTATTTTGAGGAATTTGAAGATGAGTTAGATGTAGACGATTACAGCGATTTAGATTTTGATGAAAACTGGAATTAAATTAGGTCCTTAGGATTTACATTTTCGTAATTGTGGACGATAAACTCCATAGCACATTTTAAAATATCGCCCATATTCTTGCATCGCTTAAATTTGACGTCTTGTGTATAATCAAAAATATTCATTTTTAATAAGTTGATATTTTCTTTTTTTGAAATGGTATCTGATGCCATACAAGCGATTAACTCATCAATTCTATTGTGAAAACTTTTTAAACGTTTCACCATAATAGAGCGCTCCTCAATCTTATATTGATCGATGGATAATTTTTGAATGGTATCTGCAACCAATTCTACCATTTTAAAATTTTCCTTAAAAAATTGAGGTCGATAAATATTGAATTTTCCTTCATAGGATTGCTGATCAAAATCTATGGCCCTAATATTATACACTACATGGTCGAAATCATGTGTTGGTACAATGACATAATTATAGGAACGCATGTCGCCTAAAAGCCTAATCATACAGCGCTCATTAAATTTTACAAATTCCTTTGCAATTTGGGATTTCTCAGATTTATTACACTTAGGAAGCATATTATTAATAAACTCATCACCAGGAATTCCGGCAATATGTTCTTCAATCAAGGTGTTTTTATACACTAAAAAATTGAGATTATAAGGTGATAACATATGTTCTAATTCCAGCCCGTAAACCCGCGAAGCATCTGCAGTTTTTACATAAAAATAGCTGAAGTTATCATTTAAGATATTCCTGATTTTTATTCTGAAAGGCTTTGAATTTCCAAAAGTGCAAAAATCTATAGCATCTACATTTAAAAACGGAATGGTGCTTTCGGTTCCATCGGAATGTAAAATGGTGTATATTTTTTTTAATGATATCTCAATTTCTTCGCGTTCGTACTCATTATAATAAACGCGTATCCAAAGCGTATCATTGTCATCCTTATCATAAACGACTACAGATCCTTGAAAACGCAACAAATCATCATAAAAAATTGGGATTTTTATGTTCCTGTTATATTCAGAGAGATAATTATGCAAATCATCATTTACTGGAAATGATGGCTTCTTTTTAGAAATTTTTAAATCTTCCATGGGCTTAGATTACTCAAATTTAATGCTTTTATTATTATACTTGTAACAAATTAGATGTACTATCGTCATACTTTATAACTAACCCTTATCGATTTTGATTTTCGATAAAAAATTATTTCAACTTGGAGCCTATACTGACCATCAACAATCTTACAAAAAAATTCGGGTATTTAACCGCTGTTAAAGACTTATCCTTCACTATAAATAAAGGAAACGTTTATGGTATTTTAGGCCCTAATGGCAGCGGAAAATCTACAACATTGGGTATTGTTCTAAACGTTGTGAATAAAACAGAAGGGGATTTTAAATGGTTTGATGGGAATACGTCAAACCACGATGCCTTGAAAAAAGTAGGCGCTATAATTGAAAGTCCAAATTTTTACCCTTATATGAGTGCATACCAAAATTTGAAGCTGGTGTGTAGAATAAAAGGTGTGAATTACAGTAAAATTGATGAAAAATTATCGATTGTAGGTTTGGTGGATAGAAAGGATAGTAAATTCAGAACCTATTCATTAGGAATGAAACAACGATTAGCCATTGCCTCTGCCCTATTGAATGATCCTGAAATTTTAATCTTAGATGAGCCTACAAATGGATTAGATCCTCAAGGGATTCATCAAATTAGAGAAATCATTAAAGAAATAGCACAACAAGGTACCACAATCTTGTTGGCATCCCATCTATTGGATGAAGTAGAAAAAGTATGTACGCATGTGGTAGTGCTTAGAAAGGGCGTAAAACTCTATTCTGGACGTGTAGATGAAATGACTTCTAGTTTTGGCTTTTTTGAACTTAAATGCAATACACCTGATGCTTTGATTTCTCTTTTAGAAAACCACAAATCCTTTGGTAAAATAAAGCAATATGATAACCTGATCACCGCCTTTTTAACCGAACCAATGAAATCGGAAGATTTTAATAAGTTGTTATTTGACAATGGTATTATACTTACGCATCTCGTGCAACGTAAGGAAAGTTTAGAAGAACAGTTTTTACAATTAACCGATAACAACTAACACCACCAAAACCACTCGCATGTTACGACTTTTAAAATTAGAATTACAAAAACTATTGCTTAATAGAACAAGTAAAATCTTGATATTTGTTTCTTTTATACTTCCGTTTTTTGTTATCCTGCTCTCCTCATTAAAAATTAATGTTTTTGGGTTTTTTACTCTAGAATTAGGTGAATTGGGGATTTTTAACTTCCCTGTAATTTGGCATTTAACAACGTTTTTTGCGTCCCAATTTAAATTCTTTTTCGCTATTGTCGTAGTGAGCATGATTGGTAATGAGTACAGCAACAAAACGATCAAGCAAAATTTAATCGATGGTTTAAGCAAGAAAGAATTTATCCTATCAAAATTCTATACCATAGCCTTCTTTTCTTTAATATCAACAGTTTTAATCGCGCTCATTTCATTATGTATTGGCTTATATTATTCTAGCTATAATGAAGTCTCTATTATTATTAGAGAGACTAATTTTCTTGTCGCTTATTTTGTGAAATTAACAGGTTTTTTTAGTCTGTGTTTATTTTTTGGAATGCTTGTAAAACGTTCGGCTTTTGCACTCGCATTTCTATTTATACTCTACATTATTGAATGGATTTTGTTTGGCCTCATCGCATGGCAATCTGATGTAGCATTCGCTGAGAAAATTCAAAATTTCTTTCCTTTAAAATCCATGTATAAATTAATTGATCAACCGTTTCAACGTATTGCCATGAGCAAGTTTCCTGATAAAGGCGATTTAGCTTATGATTTCGCCGTGCATTGGTATGAGATTATCATTGTTTTAGGTTGGACTGCCCTATTTGTGTTTTTATCGTATAGATTATTAAAAAAGCGAGATTTATGATATCTTTGATAGCTATGCTATTTAAAAGATGAAAACAAATTTTGCACTATTTCTATTCTGTTTATTTGCTCTAAGTTGCCTTGGACAAAACGAGGCCTCCAATTGGTACTTTGGAGAAAATGCCGGTATTAATTTTAATATTTTCACAGGTGCAGTTACAGCTCTAAATGACGGACAAATTAATACCCGTGAAGGTTGTGCTTCCATTTCAGATTCCAATGGGGAGTTATTATTTTACACCGATGGGCAAACGGTATATAACCGAACTCATAGTATTATGCAAAACGGAAATGGTCTGCTGGGAGATGAATCTAGTACGCAATCGGCCATTGTAGTGCCAAAACCAAATGACCCTGACATCTATTATATTTTCACCGTGGGTTCTAATCAAACCAATACCGGACTTAATTATTCAGTTGTCGATATGTCCTCAAATTCAGGACTTGGAGGAGTTCAAAATAAAAACGTTAATTTATTATCTAAAAGTGCTGAAAAAATATCAGCTGTGGTTAAAGATTGTGACACCAGATCAATATGGGTAATTACCTTTGGAAACTCTAGCGGCACGCAGAACTTTCCAGTAGACACTTTTTACGCTTATGAAATAAACGAGACTGGCGTAAAAACAACTCCAATTAAATCAACATTTAACCTTAACATTACAGATGTTAGGGGGTACTTAAAATTGTCGCCAGATGGTTCAAAATTAGCCTGTGCTAATGTTGTTAGTGGCTTATACTTGTTTGGCTTTGATGCAGATACTGGAACAGTAACCAATTCCCAAAGATTACAAATTCAAGATCAAAACGACAAACCGTACGGCATTGAGTTTTCTCCAGACAGCAAAAAACTTTATGTCACTTCAACAAACGATTATTTTAATAGAGATGATGCCAGTCAGAATAATAAACCTGAAAACCATTTCGCAGTGTTACTGCAGTATGATTTAACTGTTGCTGATGTGAGTAACAGTATGCGTGTTTTAGACAGGCGTAATAATTACCGGGGTGCACTTCAGTTGGGACCGAACGGAAAGATTTATAGGTCTCTAAGTCTTACTTATGATAAAGGTTTTACGGGTCTAGGCGTTATTAACAATCCAAATGAATTAGGTACTGCAGCATCTTATGAGCATAATGCCATATTCCTAGACGGCAATAATTCTACCCAAGGCTTACCACCTTTTATTGCTTCATTTTTTAATCAACAAATTGATATTATTGGAAATGGAAGTGATACGTCATTCTTAGCACTATGTGAAGGAGAAGAATATACGCTTGTTGCCGAAAAAATTCTTGGTGCAACTTATATTTGGACTCAAGACGGAAAGGGTTTATCTGAGTCTGATTTCGATTTGTTAATTTCAGAAAGTGGTACATACAAAGTTGTTATTGAACCTCCAGGAAATACTATTACCAATGATTGCGGATTTCCACAAGGGGAAGCAAGGGTCGAAGTTTATGAATATCCAGACGCAGTGGATTCCTCTCTCTTTCAATGTGATTTAGACCTTAGCACTGTTGGTATTACGACTTATAATTTAAATGAAGCGACTGAAATTATCACTACAGACTTAACAGATAGAACTGTAACATATTATTTTAATGAAGATGATGCTATTGCTGGGATTAACTCTATTCCGAATATTGACGCTTTTGAAAATAACATTCCTAATCAAGTCATATTTGCTCGTGTTATGGGTGATATTAGCGGGTGTTTTAGCACAGCAAGTCTTACTTTAGGAATAAGTCAAGCAACTGTGGCTAATTATGTTGCACAACCTATTTGCGACGAGATTGATTCTCCCGATGGTATTAACACATTCGACTTAAAAGCTTATTCATCTGAAATAATTGCATCACTTTTAATTCCTGATACCGATTTAGGAGTGAATTATTATAAAACCTTTGATGACGCACTATTAGAACAAAATGAAATTGAAATTTATGAAAACACTAACCCCTATTCACAGGTTATTTATTTTCGTATAGAAAATGTGAATACCAATAATTGTTATGGTATAAATGAAATGCAATTAAAAATAGAAACACTGCCAGAGATTATTGAAGAAGAAACTAGTTATTACTGCCTTAATAAATACCCAAAACCAATAACTCTCAACGCAAGTATTATTAATGGATCATCAAGTGATTTTACATACGATTGGTCCACTGGAGAAACTTCATATGAAATATTAATTAATGAACCTGGTATGTATACAGTACAAGTGACTGATGAAAAAGGGTGTACTAATATTAGAAACATTGCAGTAGAATCATCTAATATTGCCGAATTTAATAGTATTGAAATTGTTGATGCTTCAGAAAACAATAGTATTACCATCATAGTATCCAACGAAGGCGTTTACGAATTTGCCTTATTTAAAAAAGACCAGCTTTATTCGCCATTTCAAACTAGTAATGTTTTTAAAAATGTATCCCCTGGAATTTATAATATTCAAGTTAGAGATATTAAAGGAGGTTGTGGAGTGATTGACAAAACCATATCCGTCATAGGATTCCCAAAATATTTTACACCCAATAACGATGGCGTAAACGATACTTGGAACGTTTTTGGTTTATCAAGAGAGGTTCAGCCCAATTCAAAGATATTCATTTATAACCGTTTCGGTCAATTATTGAAACAACTCGATCCATTAGGAACAGGTTGGGATGGCACCTTTAATGGAAACCCGCTTCCAACAGATGATTATTGGTTTTCAGTAACTCTACAAGACGGTCGAACGT
This sequence comes from Changchengzhania lutea, assembly GCF_006974145.1. Lineage (NCBI taxonomy): Bacteria > Pseudomonadati > Bacteroidota > Flavobacteriia > Flavobacteriales > Flavobacteriaceae > Changchengzhania > Changchengzhania lutea. The sequence continues at coordinate 162,939 of NZ_CP039456.1, forward strand.
TTAAAAGCCATTTTACGTTAAAACTTTAATCAATTTGAAAAAACATACGAGCTTCATAATTTCATTTTTTTTGTTTCTGTCTGGTATTGTAATTTATGCGCAACAACCAACAGATTGTATTGAATCCGTAACCGTTTGTGGAAATAGCAACGTTAACTTAGATGTAAATGGGATAGGCACACAAGAATTAAGTGGTTCAAATACCTGTTCAAGTCAAGAAAATAATAGTGTTTGGCTCAAAATGACATTAGTAACTAGTGGCACATTAGGGTTTACGCTCACTCCAAATAGTTCTGCTATTACTGAAGATTATGATTTTTTCGTATTTGGTCCAAACGTCCCTTGTAACAATATTGGACAAGCCATAAGGTGTTCCACAACAAACCCGCAGGCTGCAGGGCAAGGTAATAACTTAACAGGAATGAACGCAAGTTCGTCCGATACCTCCGAAGGGCCTGGACCAGATGGAGATAGTTTTGTAAGATGGCTAGACGTTCAAGCTGGTGAAACATACTATATCGTTATTGATAGGCCTATTGGCAATAGCCCATTTACTTTAGATTGGACTGGTACTTCAGAATTCTCAACCCCGCCCATAGATGAATCTAGTGTGTCACCGGAACCTATAAATTTAGAAAGCTGTGATGTTTTTGCACCCTTCGATAATGGTTTTACGGAATTTGATTTAAACCAGAATACCAATCCAATTATTGGGTCGCAGACCGATGTTGTGGTCACTTACCACGCAACAGAGAGTGATGCCAACATCGGAATCAACCCATTAAGCAGTCCCTATTTAAATAAAGAGAATCCACAAATTATTTATACCAGAATAACGAATTCCATTACAGGTTGTTTTGAACTCACCAATTTTGAGTTAAGTGTAAACATAGGTCCAGAAATTAAAACGCCTCAACCTTATTCTATTTGTGATAATGCAGATGATGGGGACAGAAACAATGGGCGGGTTACTTTCGATTTAACAACAAGACAGATTGAGATTTTAAACGGGCTAGATGCTGCTGATTATAATTTTTCCTATTATACACTATTGGCTGATGCTGAAATAAAGAATGCTCCATTACCGAACCCATATTATAATAACATTCCATTTTTGGAACAAATATTTGTAAGAGTTGAAGATGTTCTTAATCCAGATTGTAATACCATTACAACATTAGATTTAGTAGTAAATATAAATCCCGAGGCTTTCGATGCCAATTTGGTGCAATGCGATGAGGACGGTGTAATTGACGGAATTACTATTTTTAACCTTAATGAAGCAGACGAAATTCTTACAGGAGGTATCCCAAATAGATACACAAGATTTTATTCAGACTCTGCTAAAACTAATGAGATTGATGGCAGCAGTTATGTAAATAAGTCTGCATTTCAAATTATTTATGTTGATGTTGTCAATGAGGATACGGGTTGCAGTACGTCTTCAGAATTACGCTTAGAAGTGAGTCTAACGGATTCAGTTGATGCACAATTAACGGAATGCGATGATGACGGAATAGAGGATGGATTTTACAAATTCGATTTAACTAATGCCGAAAGTTTTATAATTGAAGGCCTACCCTCAGGTTTAAATGTATCTTATTTTGAAAGTTATGAAGAAGCCCTTTTGGAAGTGAACAATTTGAGTAGATTATTCACAAATACTAAGCCTTACCTACAAACAATTTTTGCCAGAGTAGAAAATGTAAATGATTGTTATGGTATTAGTGAATTGGATTTAGTGGTTAACGAACTTCCAAATATTTTAGTGGAAGAAATTAGCTATTATTGTTTAAATACGTTTCCAGAACCTATAACGCTTGATGCGGCGCTCATTGATGAAGATCAAAGCAATTACCAATACAATTGGTCTAATGGTTCTACAACTTACGACATTCAAATTAACACAGCAGGCACCTACTCGGTTGTGGTAACTAATGGCAATAATTGCTCGAAAGAAAGAATTATTGTGGTGGAAGACTCAAACATAGCTACTTTTGAAAATATTGATATTATTGACGCGGCAGAAAATAATACCATTACTGTATTTGTTTCCGGTGAAGGCATTTATGAATATAGACTACTTGATGAAAATAATGTAGTCTCTGAGCCATATCAAAGTGACAATGTATTTGAAAATGTGATCCCTGGAATTTATACCGTTTCCGTTAGAGATATTAAAAATAACTGTGGTACGGTAAATAAGGCTTTATCTGTCATTGGGTTTCCAAAATACTTTACGCCTAACAACGATGGCATTAATGATACATGGCAAGTCTATGGCATTTCAAGCATGTTTCAACCAAATTCTAAAATATTGATTTTTAATAGGTTTGGAAAACTGCTAAAGGAGATTAATCCAACTGGAGAAGGATGGAATGGTATGATTAATAACAAAGTTTTACCAAGTGATGATTATTGGTTTTCCATTGTGTTACAAGATGGCAGAATATTTAAGGGTCATTTTACGTTAAAGGTCTAATTATTTAACAATTGATTCATAAATAACCGCATTTTAACCGATTTATTTTGCAGTTCGTCTGAAATAGCTTTACTTTTCAAATGAATTTAACCTGAATGATAAAATTTGTAAAAGCAAATTTATAGAAATGACACCTACATGCTATGACATTTAGAGCTTATATTATTTTAATAGTGCTCCTTTTAAGCAAATGCATTTATTCGCAAGTTATAAATGTTGATGGTTCTATTGGTGTGCAGCCCCTAATAGAAAACAATCTGGTAGATGGCTGTGTGGAAATAACAAATATTACCTCATCAATAAACGGCTCTGTAGATGGGTTGTCAAGTTTCGCATATTTTGAGAAGGGAAACTCAAATTTCCCTTTTGAGAGCGGTATTATGTTATCAAGCGGAAACGCGCCTTCTGGAGGTAATAACCCCAATGTAAATGCTTTGGATGAAGGCACAACAAATTGGGGCACAGACCCAGATTTAGAGGCTGTCTTAGGCATAACTGGAACCGTAAATGCCACATCTATTGAATTTGATTTCGTATCAATTTCCAACCAAGTTCAGTTCAATTACCTCTTTGCCTCCGAAGAGTATTTCGATCTTAATCCCTGTAGTATTTCGGATAGTTTTGTGTTTCTTATTAAAGAAACTGGAAGTGCTGCACCCTATCAAAATTTGGCCGTTGTCCCTGGAACAAATATCCCAGTAAACACAAGAACTATTCACAACGATTTATCTCCAGCATGCGCAGCCGAAAACGAAGCCTATTTTGACGGTTATAATATTGGGGACACGAATTACAATGGAAGAACAACGGTGTTGTCAGCAGGAACGACCATTGTGCCGTACGTGCAGTATCATATTAAATTAGTGATTGCAGATGAAAACGGAACCATTAAAGATTCGGCTGTCTTTATTGAAGGAAATAGCTTTAAAAATATAGATTTAGGTGAAGACATTTTAACATGTGATCCTTCTGTGCCTCTAGATGCTGATATTCAAAACCCTTTAGCTTCATATGCATGGTATTTAGACGGTGTGCTCATTCCTGGAGAAAACAATGCCACTTTAGATGCTGAAGAAAACGGAACTTACCGTGTGGAGGTTACGGTGCCTCTTAATAATTCTGACTGTACAGAGATAGATGAAATTAATGTCGTGGTTAGTTTTGAAGAACCGATGCCCACAATTTCAGATTACTTATTATGTGATGATCCTAGCGCTGACCAAACTGAAGTTTTTAATTTAGCAACGAAAGATGGGGAAATCTCTCCTATCATTCCATTCACTAATGGTTCTTTTACTTATCACCCTTCAGAAACAGATGCAAGAAACAACACAAATAGTATAACGACACCTTATCCTAACGTAACCAATCCACAATCCATATTTGTAAGAGTAGATGATTTAGACAGCGACTGTTTTACCTATACGAGTTTTGATTTAATTGTAAATCAAGTGCCAATAGTTACCGCTCCCTCTCCCTTAGAAATATGCGACGGTGATGACTTACAGGATGGTTATACCTTAATAGATTTAACGCAAAAAGACGTAGAAGTTACAAGTGGATCTGCAAATTTAGTTGTTACCTATCATTATACACAAGCTGATGCAGACACGGGATTAAATCCTATTGTATCGCCCTATGTAAACACCAATACGCCATCAGATACGGTTTATATAAGAGTGCTTGATACTCAAACTGGCTGTTTTAATACAACGTCCCTAGTCGTTGACATCACTAATAGTCCAGATGTCAATAGAGATGTTCAATTTATAGATGCTTGTGATGAAGATCAAGACGGCTTCGCAGCATTTGATTTAACACAAGTCATAGCCGATATTTTACAAGGCCTAACTGGCGTAACCAGAACATTCCACGAAACGTTTACCGATGCGCAAACGGGTGATAATCCTATCGCGAACGAAACAAATTATCAAAATATAAACCTGAACCAGCAAACGGTATATTTAAGGATTTTAGATGATGTTACCGGTTGCGCTTCCGTTGTACCTTTTGAAATTCACACAAACTTATTACTTACCGGAACAGATACGGGTGATTTTGCGCTATGCGACACCAATGATGATGAAAACGATACCTTAAAATTTAATTTAAATACCGTTGAATTATTTATTGCGAATGAGCTTCCTAATATTGAGGTTACGTTTTACGAAGAGGAGGAAGATAGGGATAATGAGGTAAATCCTGTGGATAAAACACAGTTATATGAAGCAACAAGTCCTACTACTTTGTACATTTCCATAACCAATGGTGCTTGTACTGAAGTCTCTGAAATTAGATTAATAGTTAATCCCATTCTACTTTTCAATCCTGTAGACCCTGTGCCCTATTGTGATAATGATGAGGATGGCATTGTTAACATAGATTTCACTTTATTGGACGACCGTATAACAAATGGAAATACCAATTTTGAAGTGCGCTACTACCCCACACAAATAGATGCCGAAAATGACACAAACCAATACCCGCCATCTTATGAAAATTCTGATCCTCTAGAACCCGTATTTGCTAAAATCGTCAATTTAGATACGGGTTGCTCTACTATCAATTCTTTTCAAATTGAAATTATTCCAGCGCCTGCAGCTATATCGCCTACCCCAATATTTATATGTGATGATGACCAAGATGGAGTTTCAACTATCAATTTAGAAGATAAATTATTCGAAATAGTTTCAACAACATCCAATGTTAATATTGATTTCTACACATCGTTTATAAATGCCGAAACGGAGACTGACCCAATTCCTAATCCTACCACTTATATTGCCAATACACAAGATATTTTCGTGCGTGTTGAAAATGACGATACCTTGAAATGTTTTAATATCGTGACCTTAAATATTTTCGTAAATACCTTACCCCAATTTGATACCATTAGTAATTTTCAAATCTGTCAAAATACAGGCAGTAATGTCGCAGACTTTTTATTAGTTGAAAAAGATACTGAAATACTAAATGACCAAACTGGAAAAGAAGTCTATTATTTCGAAAATGAAAGCGATGCACTTAATGGTAATTTAAGTAATGCCATAGATAAAAACGAAAATTATAGAAATACATCAAGCCCTCAAACAATCTATGTTAGGGCTGAGAACACTACAGATTCTGGCTGTTTCAATACAACATCTTTCATATTACAAGTGTCGCCAGACCCTGTTTATAATAATCCCACACCATTTTTTGTTTGTGATGACAGTTCTAATGACGGGGTTAGTGTCTTTGATTTTAATGAAAAGATTGCTGAAATTGAAGCAGGATCAACTGATTTACTAAACATTTCGTTTCATGAAACCTTATCAAAAGCAGAAAACAATCTTGATGCTCTCGATACTACTTATACCAATATTACGAACCCACAGACCGTGTATGTGCGTATTGAAAGTGATGATTCGCTGTGTTATGTTGTAGAAGAATTGGATATCAATATTATTGCAGCACCAGATATTACAGAAGCATCACCACTTGTGCTGTGTGATGATGGTTATGACGGATCGGTGAGTTTCAACTTAGAAAATGCAGACTTTCAAATTCTTGATCGTATCCAAACAAACCTTAGCGTTCATTATTATACAAATTTTGAAGACATCAATCAAGAAGATGGTTTAGACAATACTAATCAAATTCCAGATCCAACAAATTATATATCTAATTCCGCCACAGTTTGGATTAAGGTACTTCAAAATCAGTCAAGTTGTTTTAGCGTTATCCCTTTGGAATTGCAAGTAAATCTGCCTCCAGAATTCAATGCCATAAGCACTATTCCTATTTGTGATAATGATACAAACACCTTCGATCTAAATGAAATAAATCCACTTATTGTCGATGATTTATCCGTGGTCAATATTTCTTATCATGACACACAAACTGATGCCGATGATAATATTAACCCATTGGCGAATACCTATAACTATACAACTAATAACCATATTATTTTTATTAGAATTGCCTATGCGGAAACAGGCTGTCCCATTACCACCTCTTTTAATCTGGTAATAAACGAAAATCCAATAGCAAACCAACCACCAGATTTAACTGATTGTGATGATAATTTCGATGGTGCGCTTGAGTTTGATTTATCGGTTAATTCAAATGCGGTCATTGGTTCTCAAACCGAAAATCTATCGGTTACTTATTACAGTAGTTTTAACAACGCTTTTGATGCTGAAAACCCACTAAGCAATTCGCACGCTGCATTTAACGGTGAAAATGTATTTGTTCGAATAGAAAATAATGACACGGGTTGTTTTGATATTACTGATTTCACCATTTTTGTAGACCCGCTGCCAGTGATACCTATTAATGATATAGTCCCGTTATGTCTTAATGATTTGCCACTAATTATAAATGCTGATACAGGTATCCTTGGAGAAACTTACTCGTGGTCTACAACTGTTAATCCTAGAGTAGATAATTCCACATTGTCAGAAATACAAATAGAACCTACAGAATTGGGTGAATATTCTATTACCGTGACATCACCAGAAGGCTGTCAATTCACTAAAAATTTTACGGTCATTGACTCTGAAGAGGCAACCATTAATTTTACAACTACTGTCGATTTCGCAGACCCAAATAGTATCACTGTGGATGTAAGTGGCATTGGTGATTATGTGTTTATTCTTGACGATGGGGAACCACAAACATCCAATGTATTTGAGAATGTCACCTTCGGTCTACATAACATAACTATCAGGGATTTAAATGGCTGTAAGGATATTATTGAAGAAGTAGTGGTTATTGATGTGCCTAAATTTGTAACCCCGAATAATGATGGTGCTTATGATAGGTGGCATATTGTTGGTATAGAGCAACTCCCAGGCACGGTTGTTTATATATATGATAGATATGGCAAGCTCCTCAAAACCTTGCCTTCTACTTCAATGGGTTGGGACGGTACCTTCAATGGCTATAATATGCCAGCTGATGATTATTGGTTTCTCGCAAAAGTTAAAAAAGACGGTACCGATTTTGATGTCAGAGGACATTTTTCACTAAAACGATAGCATTTAATTTTTGCGTAATTTTGCATAATGCGATTTAAAATTCAATCAGAATTCAAGCCCACTGGTGATCAGCCGCAGGCTATAAAACAACTTGTAGAAGGCTTAAACGTTCAAGAGAAATACCAGACCTTACTTGGTGTTACGGGCTCGGGTAAAACGTTTACTGTAGCCAACGTTATTGAGGATGTTCAAAAACCAACATTGGTTTTAGCCCATAACAAAACGCTGGCAGCCCAACTATATTCAGAATTTAAGCAGTTCTTCCCCGATAACGCCGTTGAATATTTCGTATCCTATTACGACTATTATCAACCAGAAGCCTACATTCCTGTATCTGGAGTTTATATTGAAAAAGACCTCTCTATAAATGAAGAAATAGAAAAAATGCGATTGAGCACCACCTCGTCCTTATTATCGGGACGTCGTGATGTATTGGTGGTAGCGTCGGTATCCTGCTTATACGGTATTGGAAATCCAGTTGAATTTCAAAAAAATGTCATCTCCTTAGAACGTGACCAAGAAATATCCAGAACCAAGCTATTGCATAGACTCGTGCAAAGTTTATATTCTAGAACAGAAGGGGAATTTAAACATGGAAATTTTAGAATCAAAGGCGATACGGTCGATATTTTCCCAAGTTATGCAGATGATGCCTTTAGGGTTCATTTTTTTGGTGATGAGATCGAAGAAATCGAATCTTTTAATATTCAAACCAATCAAGTTGTCGAAAAATACGACCGCCTAAATATCTATCCCGCCAATATGTTTGTTACCTCTCCAGATGTGCTTCAAGGAGCTATTAAAGACATACAAGATGATTTGGTGGAGCAACATGATTATTTTAAAGATATTGGTAAGCACATAGAAGCAAAAAGGCTGAAAGAGCGCACCGAATTTGATTTAGAGATGATTCGTGAATTAGGTTACTGTTCTGGTATTGAAAACTATTCGCGCTATTTAGATGGTAGATTACCAGGTACCAGACCCTTTTGTTTACTCGATTATTTTCCTGATGATTATCTAATGGTGGTAGATGAAAGCCACGTGACCATTTCTCAGGTTCATGCCATGTATGGCGGGGATAGAAGCAGAAAGGAAAATTTAGTGGAGTACGGATTTAGACTTCCCGCGGCTATGGATAATAGACCCTTAAAGTTTGAAGAATTTGAAGCCTTACAAAATCAGGTGATTTATGTCAGTGCCACACCTGCAGATTATGAATTGGAAAAATCGGACGGGGTTTATGTGGAGCAGGTCATTCGGCCAACAGGTTTACTAGATCCTATTATTGAAGTTCGACCTAGTCTAAATCAAATAGATGATTTAATTGAAGAAATTCAGCTACGCGTTGAAAAGGACGAACGTACCTTAGTGACGACATTAACCAAGCGGATGGCCGAAGAACTCACTAAATATTTGGATAGAATTCAAATTCGTTGCAGATATATCCATAGTGATGTAGATACCTTGGAGCGCGTTGAAATTATGCAGGATTTGCGTAAAGGTTTATTTGATGTATTGGTCGGTGTGAATTTATTGCGTGAAGGTTTAGATTTACCAGAAGTCTCTTTAGTGGCCATTTTAGATGCAGATAAGGAAGGTTTTCTAAGATCAAACAGATCGTTGACACAAACCGTGGGTAGAGCTGCAAGAAACTTAAATGGAAAGGCAATTATGTATGCGGATAAAATAACCAAAAGCATGCAAAAAACGATAGATGAAACGGAATACAGACGGGAAAAACAAATAGCATATAACACCAAGCATAACTTAAAACCAAAGGCTTTAAATAAAAGTTTAGATAATGCGCTGTCCAAAAACTCGGTGAGTACATATAGTTACGCATTGGAAGCATTGAAGGCTGCTGAACCAGAAAGTGAATACTTATCAAAACCAGAGTTAGAGAAAAAAATACGGGAGAAGCGTAAACTTATGGAAGAAGCCGCCAAAGCTTTAGATTTTATTATCGCTGCCCAGTTGCGCGATGATATTAAAAGCTATCAGAATAAGCTAGAAAAGCTAAAAGTATAACCTTTTAGCTTTTTTTTGGCCCTTTTAAGGCAATATTTGAGTGATAATAGCTGAAATTATTAGTTATATTGTGTTTTAAAAATATCTATTAATACATCTGGAGGAACAATTTTGTTTGGGAAACTTTCCATTAAGTATAAAACTTTGGTAATAGACTCATGGCTTAACCCCATGCGCAGTCCGAAATTATATAATTTTATAGCACCAGATGATGAATTATCGCTGTCACTATCAATGTTCATTAATAGGACCAGTCTATGAAATTGAACAATACGTTCACTGTGAGATTTTAAATGTGTATAGGTCACAGGATGTTCAATTAAATAATCAAAATCCTCGCGTGCAATATCTAGTTGCTTAGCCACTCCCAAAAGGAAGTGATATTCTATATTCTTTATATCCTTATCGTACTTCGCAAAAGCGATCATTTCAGATAAAAGGCTCAATTTTTCTACTCTATTAATCATTTCTAAGGGATTAAATAATTATACTATAAAGGTACACAGAAAGGTGTTTTATTAATCGTAGATATAATGTCTCTTATCGAAAACACGTACGTATTTTATCGTGATTTTTATTTAGTTCATCATAAAAAAAATGTATATCCAACAAAAAAGGAGAGATTTTCTATGTATTTAACAATCTTTTTTATCAATATCACATAATATAAATAACTGAATATCAATATTTTAATCATAATTAAATGAAAATTGAATTTAAATTATAGAACGTATATTTAAAGTATCTTTACAAAAATCATCAAAACGCTAGAAATACATATTTCGCAAAAAACATTGATTAAATAAGTAATTTCAAAATCTAAATATTCAAAATGACAAATAATGATATTTTAAAAAAATTAAGAGTTGCCTTAAAACTAAGAGATGATGATATTGTTAAGATCTTAGAGCTTGTTGATTTTAGAATTTCAAAAAGTGAACTCGGTGCGTTTTTTAGAAAAGAAGACCACCCAAAGTATATGGAATGTGGTGACCAAATACTAAGAAATTTTTTAAACGGTTTAGTGATCCACTTACGCGGACCGATGCCAAAAAAGCAGGACAAGTCAAAACAAAAAAAGAGCAACGATTAACGTTGCTCTTTTAATTTATGAAGTGGTTTAAACTTTTTTGATTGAAGCGAAAAATAGCTAATTTTTATTCATTTTGAAGATTTTTTTGCACTTCATAGCAACGTTACGAAGTAAAAAAAAGACAAAAAAAGGGATGAAAAGGAGCATTTTGCATCCAATTGAAAAAAGTTTAAACCACTTCTTCTATATATAAAGGTATCTAACCTAAAACCTGTTGTACTTTATCAGCAGCTTCTTGAAACTCTGTAGCACTCATAACATCCAACCCAGAATTGTCAATTAATTCTTTAGCGATATCTGCATTGGTACCTTGTAAACGTACTATGATTGGCACATTTATAGTTCCCATATTTTTATAAGCATCTATAACGCCTTGAGCAACACGGTCACAACGAACAATGCCTCCAAAAATATTAATTAGTATCGCTTTTACAGCTGGATCTTTTAATATGATTTTAAAAGCCGCTTCTACACGGGCAGCATCAGCAGTACCTCCAACATCTAAAAAGTTGGCTGGCTCTCCTCCTGCTTGTTTAATTAAATCCATTGTTGCCATGGCTAAACCTGCTCCATTTACCATACAGCCCACGTTTCCGTCAAGGTCTACATAATTTAAACCTAACTCGCCAGCTTCAACTTCGATAGCACTCTCTTCACGTAAATCACGTAAATCGACATAGTTTTTATGTCTGTAAAGCGCATTATCATCAATAGTTACTTTGGCATCAACAGCCATTATTTTATTATCACTTGTTTTTAAAACAGGATTTATTTCGAATAAAGAAGAATCAGATGCTACGTAAGCTTTATATAAGTTGGTCACGAATTTGGTCATCTCTTTAAAAGCTAAACCAGACAAGCCTAAGTTAAAAGCGATACGTCTTGCTTGAAAAGGCATCAAACCGACGGACGGGTCAACTTCTTCATTAAATATCAAATGCGGCGTCTCTTCAGCAACTGTTTCAATATCCATGCCTCCTTCAGTAGAATACATAATCATATTTCTACCTGTACCACGATTCAATAAAACCGACATATAATATTCTTCGGTTTCAGTTTCACCTGGATAATATACATCTTCAGCTACTAAAACCTGATGCACTTTCTTCCCTTCAGCTGAAGTTTGAGGTGTAATTAGGTTCATTCCAATGATCTTACCAGCAATTTCCTCAACTTCTTGAAGGCTTTTAGCAAGCTTAACACCACCACCTTTTCCACGTCCACCTGCATGAACTTGTGCTTTAATCACATGCCAGCTTGTTCCGGTTTCTGCAGTTAGTTGTTTTGCAGCTGCTACTGCTTCGTAAGCATTTTGTGCCACTATACCACGTTGGATACGCACTCCAAAACTGCTTAAAATTTCTTTACCTTGATATTCGTGTAAATTCATAAGTCACTAAATCGTTTAAGTAGCGCAAAAGTAAATAATCGGTACTAATTAGACTAATATTTTGCACACAATGACCACTAGAATATTTTAATTTCTATATTGTTAAATAATTAACATTTTGTTTAATGTGTATCATTTTTTATTTATTTATTTTTGTTAGTGTACAAAAAAATATCTTTGACCAAAATGTAAATAAAATGAACAATAGTGAATTATTAAACATAGCGAAAGATTTTGGTAGTCCGCTATACGTATATGATGCTGAAAAAATAGAAAGTCAATACAAGCGGCTAACAAATGCCTTTAACAATGTGAAGCATTTAAAAATAAATTACGCCGTTAAAGCGCTCTCTAATATATCTATTCTCAAATTTTTTAATGCGCTTGGTTCCGGTATTGATACAGTCTCTATTCAAGAGGTTCAGTTGGGTTTGGCAGCAGGTTTTTTAGCAGAGCAAATTATATTCACTCCCAATGGTGTATCATTAGATGAAATTGAAGAAGCTGCGGAATTAGGGGTTCAAATTAATATCGATAACCTCTCCATTTTGGAGCAATTTGGCACTAAACACCCTAATGTTCCTGTATGTATACGAATTAACCCACATGTTATGGCCGGTGGAAATAGCAATATTTCTGTAGGTCATATTGATTCAAAATTCGGTATCTCAATCCACCAAATCCCACATTTGCTTCGTATTGTTGAAAACACTAATATGACTATTAACGGCATTCATATGCACACCGGTAGTGACATATTGGATATTGAAGTCTTTCTATATGCCAGTGAAATCCTTTTTGATACTGCCAAACAATTCAAAAATTTAGATTTTATCGATTTTGGGTCTGGATTTAAGGTGCCCTATAAACTGGGAGACATAGAAACCAATATTGAAGAACTTGGTAAAAAATTAAGTGCACGCTTCAATGCCTTCTGTAAAGAATACGGAAAAGAACTAACGCTGGCTTTTGAACCGGGGAAATTTTTAGTGAGTGAATCTGGTTGTTTTTTAACAAAAGTGAATGTCGTAAAACAAACCACATCTACTGTTTTTGCACAAGTAGATTCTGGATTTAATCATTTAATAAGACCGATGCTTTATGGGTCTCACCATGATATTGTAAACATTTCAAACCCTAGTGGGCGAGAGCGTTTTTATACCGTTGTTGGATATATATGTGAAACCGATACCTTTGGCAATAACCGTCGTATCAATGAAATTAATGAAGGAGACACCTTATGCTTCAAAAATGCGGGAGCTTATTGTTTTTCAATGGCGAGTAATTATAATTCAAGATACCGGCCTGCGGAGGTGTTGTGGTATAATAAAACCGCACATTTAATTAGAAAAAGAGAAACCTTTAATGACATTTTACAAAATCAAATAGCTATTGATTTTTCATTAAAAAAAGAAAAATGTTAATTAAATGATTTATTATACATATCGGTTTCTGAAAATACTCAAACTCACTTGAGCATTTTTTATGCTGTATGACATTAATATTATGATGTATATCATTTTTCGTCTAGCAAGTACTTCTACATCTCGTCACCCTGAACTTATTTCAGGGTCTCCTCCCAACCTATTGGGATGCTGAAACAAGTACAGCATGACGAAAACCTGAATATTGCTAGTTAAAAGTAGTAACTGACACAAAAGCAAACAATCAGAATATTTTTCAATAAAAACTGTTAATAGTCAATTATTTTCTTTAATATTATAATTCATTCCCCCTAAGTCTTTTAATTAATAGCAATAAACTAAAAGACTCTAATGCAAAAAATACTCTCAACGCATTATTCCATGTTGAATTTTAAACTGTTTTTACTATTTGAGAAACTTTTATTCACCATACATTCAATCTTCCAAAATAAATGATCGAGCCCATTAAAATATTAATCGTGGAAGATGAGATGATCATTGCCGCAAATATGTCGCTACAACTAACAACTTTGGGTTATAATGTTATAGGCATTATGCCAAAAGGTGAAGATGCCTTATCTCATATAAAGCAAAACCAACCAGACATTATTCTATTGGACATCCATTTAAGAGGCGACCTTACTGGTATTGAGACAGCCAAAATAATACAGGAAGATTATAAAATCCCGATTATTTATGTAACAGCCAATGCGGATGAGGTTCATTTCAATAAAGCTAAAACGACTAACCCCTATGCCTTTATTTCCAAGCCTTTTAAAAAATTAGACTTACAACGGGCTATCGAATTAACGATAAATAGAATCCATTCTGAAAAAGAATTAGATATATCATCTACAGATGAAAAAGCACCTCCATTTATTTTAAGCGATTGTATTTTTGTACGCCATCATGAAAAAATGGTTCGCGTCAACATCAAGGATATTCTTTATATTGAGGCCGAGAGAAACTATTGTCGCATCTATTCTAAAGACAAACAATATTTGTTAGCCACCACACTTAAGGATATAGACAGCAAACTATCACATCAACATTTTTTAAGAGTGCATAGATCTTTTATAGTGAATATATCTCGTATTGATGAAATTGCAACGAGCCATATTGTTATTTCAAGAAAAGCTATTCCTATAAGTTCCGAATCAAAGAAACAGTTGCTACAACATATCCAAAAAGTATAATATTCTCTATCTCTCATTTATGAAAAATCTATTATATTTCCTTTTTATTTTCTTCCATATAGGATATACCCAAGAGACAGGCATTCAAGAGCTTCAGCAAAAATTAAATTCGGAACAGCAAACTGATAATCAACTGGAGATTATAAACGACATGGTAGATACCGCCTTCGGTCAAAATATTGAGCAGGCTTTAAAATTTGCAAAACAAGGTGTAACGTTATCTGAAAGGGCAGACCACAAAGACTGGCAACCAAAATTCTATGAAATGCAAGGCAGAATGCACGCCAACTTATTGCAACTCGATTCGGCAACCCTATTCTTTAACAAAGCGATTAAAGGCTATGAAGCTGTAGATAATTTGAATGGAAAAGCGACAACACTTTTCAAGTTAGCCTGGGTAGATAGAAAAAATGGCGATTTAGAAAATGCATTAAAAAAGGATTTGGCTGGTTTAAAAATCATGGAAACCATGAATAATAAACAAGGTATTTGTGATGGTTTAACCAGGATCTCTGATGATTTAACACGTCAAAACCGATTGACAGAAGCCTTAGAATATGCTAAAAAATCTATAGATATAGCAGAAACCTATAATTTAACTTCAGAAAAATTCTATGTCAATTTTAATGCTGCCAATGTGGCTATGGCATCTGGTGACTACACCCTATCCTACGATTATTATATAAAAGCCTTAGCCATTTCACAGGAACAAAAGTTGGGATTAGCAACAGAAGCAGATGTAACCAATGGTATAGGGAATGCGCTTAAGCGCTTGGGCAAATACGAGCAAGCCATAGAAAAATATAAAAAAAGCTTAGCACTGGCCAAAGCAGCCAATTACGCAAATGCTATAAGTGCCACTATGGCGAATTTGGGTGAGGTGAATATGCTTTTAGGTCATTATGACGAAGCTTTAGTCTATCAGTTGGAAACTGTAAAGCGGCAAGAAAGTTCGAACGATTTTTCTAACCTCATAGAAAATTATAACCATGTAAGTACCATTTACAACAAGTTGGGAAATTATAAAACAGCCTTGAGTTTCAAAGAAAAAGCCTATGACCTTAGAGACAGTATAGCTTCTATTGAAAGTGATGCTAAAATGTCTGAGCTGTTAACCCAATATGAAACTAAAAAGAAAGAAGAAACCATTGCCATTCAAGACAGTAAAATTTCCCAACAAAAATTAATTCAAACCTTAAGTTTTGCTTTTGCAGCCTTACTGTTAGGCCTTTTGGTGTTTGGTTTTATTAGCTACCGCAACCGAAGCAAATCCAACAAATTATTAGCTTCTAAAAATGCTGAGATTGAATTATTGCTAAAGGAAGTACACCATAGGGTAAAAAATAATTTAGAAGTAGTTTCTAGTTTATTAGCGTTACAATCTGCACAAATAGAGGATACAAACACCAAGGAAGCCATGTTAGAAGGTCAGAACCGTGTTAATTCAATTGGTATTGTACACCAAAAATTATATCAAGGTAAAAACCTGGGCGCTATAGAAATGAAGGATTATTTTCTAAATTTAAGTGAAAGTATTATAGATAGTTTTGGGGCAGAAAAAAGGATAAACTTAAGCCTAGCTATGGAACAACTTGACTTAGATATTGATACCGCAGTTCCACTGGGTTTAATAATTAATGAATTATTGACCAATACCGTAAAATATGCATTTCCTCAAAACGACCATGGAAACATTACCATCAGACTAGAAAAACATAATAACAATATACTGCACCTTGAAGTAACTGATGACGGTATTGGTAAATCTGGCATAACCCAAGGCACGGGCTTCGGCTCACAGCTCATTTCGCTACTTACACGGCAATTAAACGGAAGCATGAAAGAAGATAGCAGTAACGGTACTACCTTTATTTTTGACTTTAAACTAAAGCCATCCGCATAGCGCATTAAAATTAATCCTATAGATTTAATTTTCAAGTAATTAACTTACCGGTAAATAAAACACCCCTTTAGGACACTATTTAGCCCCCTTCGTCCTAAATCGCTTGTAAACAATAATTTACATACGTTACTTAGAGTAGATTTAAAAGAATGATTTAGTCATTTTAAGAATTAACCAACAACCAAGCCTACAAGATTATTTGTACTGAACCCGTTTCAGATGCATTCTTGTAGGTTTTTAAATTTAAATAATAAAACATCCATAATTAAACATTTAGTCACACATAAGAATGATTGTATGGATGTTATATGTGACAATATAAAAACAACAAATATAAACACATGAAAAAAGTAGGTGTCATAGGGGGTTCTGGTTTCATAGGAAGCTACATCACAAAAGCCTTTTTAAATCAGGGCTACCAAGTAAAAGTTTCAACTACCAATATTTCCCGTGAAGACAAGTATGAACATCTGATGGTTTTTAATAAATCTGACAATTTACACATCAGCGAATTGGATGTAACAGATAAAATAGCACTAAAGGATTTTGTAAGTGATTGCGATGTAGTTATTCATAGTGGTACCCCATTTATATTAGATGTACAAGATCCAAAATCACAACTATTCGACCCAACTATTAATGGGACTGAGAATTTTTTAGACGTTATAAATAGTACGCCAGGCATTGAAAAAGTAGTGTTTATAGCATCGGTCGCTGCTTGGAACACCAATTTTCCATTTCCTGCGGAACTGAAGAATTTTACAGACACTTTTGATGAAGAGGACACTAGATTTACTAGCACCGAAAGTCACCCATATGCACAAGCAAAATTTATAGCAAATCATATGGTCGACACATTCATAGAGGAAAATCCAGACATCGAGTTTGAAATAAGTTCAGTGTCTCCAGTAATGGTCATGGGGAAATCCCTATCAAAAAGAGAAGATTCCACTTCTGGAGGTTTCCAATATTTAATAAAAAACAACATGGCACCAGACGATTTTATCCAAACACTATATGATAACGATGTGCCTTTAGCCATTGTTGATGTTGAAGACGTTGCCAATGCAACCTTTAAAGCAGCAACTACTTTAGGATTGCACGGTAAGAATTATTTACTAAGCAGTGAAACCTACAAAGTATCTGATGTGCAGGCGATGCTAAATAATGACCCTCCAAAAGAGGACCCAAGTATTATCTACAAAAATGATTTGGCTACAGCCGAATTGGATATTCAGTTTAAACCTGTTATAGAAACACTAAATAGTTATTCAAACTAACAAAAGATGAAAACAACAACGCTGTTAAAACTAGGTCTTTTCTCAATCGCATTGTCGATGGGTCTCATGGGATGTCACCAACCACAAAAAGAACAGGTAAAACACATGGAAACCGTTGAAGCTAAGCCAGAAACTCCTGAATATTTCTTACTGCGCCCTGAAGTTGAAAACGCCTATGGCTACTCACATGCTGTTAAAATTGGTAACGACATAAAGGTATCTGGAGCAGTTAGTATGGATGACGAAGGGAACGCTACATCAATTGGCGATTTGGAACAACAAATGAAGAGCTGCTATTCCGATTTAGAAAAAATATTAAAACATTATGGCTGCACATTCGATGACGTGGTCGTTGAAAACATTTTCACTACCAATATGCCAAAATTTCTAGAAGTTGCTAGTTATAGAAATAGCATCTACAAAAAGCAATTTCCAACGGGATCCTGGTTGGGCGTAAAAGAATTGGCCCTACCGGAGTTCATGATAGAAATAGAACTAGAGATATATAAACCTTAGTAAAATAAAATTAATTAATTAACCAGAAGTGCGGCGTCAGCACGATAAACTCTGACAACCATAAGATGAAAAAAATAACAGTAATTTTTATGATGATGATAATGATCGTCTCATATGCACAGAAAAAAACAAACGGAACCGTTTACATTGACCACCCAGCCATTACAGCCGTTGAAGCCATGACAAAAGCATTTGTAAGTGGCGATTCAACAAAAGTGGCCAGCTATTTAACTGATGATTTTAAAGCCTATAATGGCGTAGGTGTAAATCCGAGAGCCAAAGGACAGGACAAGGCTACATTTTCTAGCAGATCTAAAAGTTGGAACGATGGCTTAGATTATTTTACCATAACTCGCACAAAAGGAGCTTATCCCGATGCTATTGAATACAAAAAAGACAATAATGAAGATGTGGTTTGGGTACAAACCTGGGAAGATATAAAAGGTGTCCATAAAAAAACGGGTGTGAAAGTAAACATGCCCATGCACCGCCTTTTTGTTGTCAACAAAGAGAATAAAATAAAAACCATCATAAATTACACCAACCAAAGTGTTTTTGATGAAATAGGTCGCAGTTATGTAGATAGAACCAATGGTACTATTTATAACCACCACGACAATATCAATACCGTGCGTAAAGCCTTTTATGCCTTCGAAAATTCAGATGTGGACAAATGCTTGAGTTACTTTAGCGATGATGCTTCGTTTTCTAACATCAATTATGAATTTGGAACATCAGATACCAAAGCCGAAACAAAAACAAACTGGGAACAATTCTTAAAAGATTTTGAAATAAAAAATCTAGAAATGATAGGCTATCCCGATTATCTGGAATACGAAATGGGCAACGGACGCGAAGTACTATCATGGTGGAATTATCATCTAATACGAAAATCGGATAAAAAAGAAATTCAACTTCCTTTCCATGCCAGTAGTAGTTTTGATGCCGATGGAAAAATAACTTCACACATGATCTATTACAGCCAAACCATGTTAAGTGCTAAGTAAATAAACAACACCTTATCCCAAAAAGGCAGCAGTTATAATATAACAAAAGCTGCCTTTTTTATAACAAGTTCGGGGTTTCAAGTCATTTCTATAATTACTATAAGCAAAGCACAAACTCAAAACCAACCAAAAATGAAATTAAAGCAATCCTTTATAATAGCGCTTTTATTTGCTATCATCAGCATAATTTCATGGGAATTCTACTGGCGTTCTCAAGGGTACTACCCTACTTTAAATGATGAAAAAGCGCTTTGGGCAATGACGCGTAAAAAAGTTGAAAAGGCAACTGATGACATTGTTGTTTTAGGATCTTCCAGAGCTTATTTTGATATCCAATCTGAACCATGGCAAGAAGCTACTGGAAAAATCCCAATTCAATTAGCATCCACTGGATCTTCGCCATTACCAGCCTTTCATGATATTGTAAACAATACCGATTTCAATGGCACTGTTGTCATGGGCATAGCCCCTGGGTTATTTTTTTCTACTACCTATCCAGAAGCACCACCATGGAAACGGATTCAATCTAAAGTGGAATATTACCAAAATCAAACCTATGCTCAGAGACTAAATAATGCCTTATCTATTCCGTTGCAAAAAAATTTGGTATTAATGTCTTCTGATGAAGAAGAATGGAGCGATGATATCGATTTAAAATCATTGCTCAAAAGAATCCACATTAATGATAGAGCGGGTGAGACTAAACTTCCACCGTTTTATAATTTTGGTGACGTATCTATTCCTAGAAATATAACTATGAGCAAGCGTACCGTTATAGATACTGCTTTTGCTAATACCATAATCAAAATTTGGCATCACTTTGGAAAAACGGCACCTCCTCCAGACAAAGCTGCTACAATGGCCTTTTTTCTTGAAGATCTTAAAAAATTCAAATCCAGAAACGGAAACCTCATCTTAGTCCGATGTCCTTCCAGCGGCGGCGTTAGAACAGGTGAAAACCATGCCTTGTCCAGAACAGAATTCTGGGACGAACTCGTGAAACAAGCTCAAGTTAAAAGCTACCATTTTGAAGATTACGATACCTTAAAGTTCCTTGAATGTCCTGAGGAATCTCATCTCTCAAAGGAAAATGCCTATTATTTTACAAGAGAGCTTTTGAAAATCATAAAAAAAGACAATGCTATTTCTAACACTAAAACCAACTAATCATGTTATTTAACTCTTTAAGTTTCATAGTGTTTCTAGTCATAGTTTTAACACTTTATTATCTAAAACTATTTAATTGGACAGGAAAAAAACGAATGCTGCTTTTAGCCAGTTATGTGTTCTATGGCTTATGGAATCCGCCATTAATCATTTTACTTTGGATCTCTACAATGGTCGACTGGACAGCGGGCAA
Source organism: Changchengzhania lutea (assembly GCF_006974145.1). NCBI lineage: Bacteria > Pseudomonadati > Bacteroidota > Flavobacteriia > Flavobacteriales > Flavobacteriaceae > Changchengzhania > Changchengzhania lutea. The sequence continues at coordinate 183,642 of NZ_CP039456.1, forward strand.
CAAACTATCGGTGGAAGAAAATCAGACCAAACGTAAGTTTTGGCTTCTACTAAGCATGTTTGTTAACTTAGGTTTTCTAGCCTTTTTTAAATATGGGAATTTCTTGTTAGAGAATTTCATATTTGTTATGAATAGTATTGGGGTAGAATACCAAGCAGCACCTATGGACATCATTTTACCCATGGGCATTTCATTCTATACCTTTCAAACCATGTCTTACACGATTGACATTTATAAGAAAAAAATTAAGCCTGCAAAAACCTTTTTAGACTTTGCACTCTATGTTACATTTTTTCCGCAGTTAGTAGCGGGGCCTATTGTAAGGGCAAAAGATTTAATAACGCAATTTTACGAAGAAAAGAAAGCTACAACCAATCAATTTATATGGGGCTTATTTCTTTTAACCATAGGCTTATTTCAAAAAGTGGTTTTGGCAGACACTCTACTGGCCGACACTTCTGATGCTGTTTTTGGTTCAGACGAATTACTACATGGTGTAGATGCTTGGGTTGGGACATTAGCATTTTCAGGTCAAATATTTTTCGACTTTGCTGGCTATTCTACCTGTGCTATTGGTATCGCCCTTATGCTTGGTATTATACTACCAGATAACTTTAAATATCCATATGCATCATTAGGGTTTTCAGACTTATGGCAGCGTTGGCATATATCCCTATCGAGCTGGTTAAAAGATTATTTATACATCCCGCTTGGTGGTAATAAACACGGTATAACACGCATGTATGTTGCTTTAATGCTCACCATGCTTTTAGGAGGTATTTGGCATGGCGCTGCATGGACATTTATGGTTTGGGGAGGCTTACACGGAACGTATTTGATATTAGAGAAACTTCAAATAAAATACCTGCCTTTTCAAATTACCAAATGGAATGGTCTAATACTGGCCTTTATAACCTTCTCTTGCGTAAATATTACTTGGGTGTTTTTTAGAGCAAGACAGTTTGAAACCGCTTGGAATATGATAAAATCAATGTTTTATATGCAGACCGACGGCGTCAAGATTTTAGAAACATTCACAATAATTAGAGTTAGCGTATTAATTGGCATTATGTTTTTATGTCATTGGTTTATGAGAAACTCTTCCATGAGAGCCCTCTCATTAAAAGTTTCTCCTTGGACACTAGGAATCGTTTGGGCCATGATGTGCTTCTTAATTATTATTGCCCAAGGCAGTGGCGAACAATTCATTTATTTTCAATTTTAAAGTATGAAACATTGATAATCAAAGGACATAGAAAAATAAAAAATTTCTTGAAACCGACTATCCTCGAGGCAAAGCCATAGAGGTATTTCGCCGGTTTCATTTTGCCCTTTGGGTCAAAAACCAAAATTTTATATTTTACCTCACCCGGAACTGCCAAAAAGCAGTTCCGACCTCTCCGAAGGAGAGGTAAAGTGGAAACCCCGAGGCAGAGCCATCGGAGAATTATTTAGATTAACAATTTAGAATTAAAACCAGAACAATTTCATTATGGTATGGGTCGAGAGCGCTTTTCTGCGTTATTAGAACCAAAATTTGAAACCATTGCTAAAGCTGATATCCATTGGAATGATAACCATCGTTTTTTAGTGGCTCATAAAGGAAATGACATTAAAGCCTATTCGATAAAAGATTTAACACGTCATGAGGTTGTTAATGATGTTATTGATGGTGTGCCTATTTTTGCTGCTTACTGTATTTTAGCAGATTTAGGTGCTGTTTATAAACGCACTTACGCAGATAAGCTTTTACATTTGCCGTAAGTGGTTACACCTATTACGATCCTAAAGTTTGGGATGGTCTAGATGGTTTTATACTTTGGGATGGAGAAACCGAAAGCCTCTGGTGGCCATTAATTGATAAAGCCGTTTCTGGTGGCTTAAAAGGTGTAAAGCTTCAAAAGTTAGAAGATAGCTATTGGGAAGACACCTCATGGAAAGTTATAAAAGAAAAATATCCAAACGCTAAAATTCTAATCTCTAAGCAAGATTTTAAACGGCCAAAAACATGGAAAAAATACGATGATGTTAGCAATATAGTTGAAAAATATAGTCATTAACTATTCTCTTAGTTTCCCTGAAAAAACAGATACTTTAGAGTTGAACGGGTTACCAGAAGCGCGTCTGAGCACCACTACCTGTCCACAATGCCATAAAGCATCAGATATCGGACCATTAATAATATTCCAAAAGGGAAATCTAGAAGTATCATATTGAGAGATATCTGTGGTGTTCTTCAAAACATCAGAGGCCATTTTAAAATTATATAAAGTTTGCTTTCGCTTGTCTTTAAAAGAAAGTTCTAATTCACTTTGCTTTTCACCTTCTTCAGATATGGTATTGAGAATAAAGTAGGATAAACTTAAAATATGATCTATCGTTTCTGAGCTTGTTCTGCCAGATTCACTTGGTTTGTAGCTTAAATCCATAGCTCGTAAACCCTCCGTAGCCCAGTAATACCTAAACCCTAAACCGTCAATCATTCTAGCGGCGACCGTGCCTGCTGTATAATTCTCTGATGGCTCCGGAATTTCGTAATATGGCAACTTTTCTTCAAGCATATCTTGTGCGTTTAATTGAGTAATAACAAGAACCATCACACCAAGTATAATTTTATTCATCTTAATTTCTAGTCTTTTATCTGTGTGTCTTTATTTATAGGGTTTACACCATATTTATCAAACAAATACACCAATGCCGTCATTGTTGCAGCACCAAGTTCCAACTCCCGTTTATTTACCGCATCAAATGTATCGTTGCTGGCATGGTGATGATCAAAATAGCGTTGTGAGTCTGGTCTTAAACCAGCAAGCACATTCGATTTTGTTTTTAATGGCCCAACGTCTGCACCGCTTCCACCCTTTTCAAAATAGTGAATAAGATAAGGTTTGAATAGTGGTTGCCAACTTAACACTTGATTAAAAGTAGCATCGTTACAATCGAAACTAAACCCACGAGGTGTAAACCCACCTGAATCACTTTCCAAAGCAAATACATGGTTTTCACCTTTTTGTTTTGCAAGCTCAGCATATTTTTTACCGCCACGTAAACCGTTTTCTTCATTCATAAACAACACGACTCTGATGCTTCGTTTTGGTTTTATTCCTGACTCTTTTAGTAATCTTAAAACATCCATAGATTGCACCACTCCTGCGCCATCGTCATGAGCACCATCTCCTAAATCCCAAGAATCTAAATGGCCCCCTACAATCATGTATTCATCTGGAAATTCACTTCCTGTAATTTCTCCAATCACATTATAGGATTGCACATCTTTTAACTGGCGGCAATTTTGCTTAAAATAAAAATTAACAGCGGGGTCTAATTGTAGCATGGTACTCAGTAATTCGGCATCGTTGGTGCTTATAGCTGCAGATGGAATACGCTGCTCATTAGGTAAATCATTATAAGTCATACTACCTGTATGTGGTAAATCATCCATCCTCAAATTCATAGAACGCACAATAACCCCAACAGCGCCATATTTTGCAGCTTCAACAGCTCCCATATAGCGTTGGTTTACGCAACCGCCGTAAGCCTCAAACGTAAGTATTAAATCGGCTTGCATGGACCTGTTATAAAACACAATTTTGCCTTCAATTTCAGCTTTGCCCAAAGCCTCTAGATCTTCAAAATTCTTAACTTCAATAACATTTGCTTTTAAACCTAAAGCCGGCGTTGCAACAGAGCCGCCCAAAGCACAAATATTTACTGTGGTCGTTTTTCCGGATTCCGATTCTATAAACGCGTATTCTTTAATGCCCCTCACCCATTTTGGCACCATAACAGGTTGTAACCAGACTTTGTTCAACCCTAACTTTTCAAGTTCTTCTTTGGTGTATTCCACGGCTTTTTCGGCATTTAGAGAACCTGACAAACGCCCACCGATTTGATTAGATAAATGATTTAACCATGCGTAACTTTTCCCATTGGTTAGGGCTTTTTTGTAAATATCTTTAATGACTTGCTCATCTGTTTGTGATTGAACGTTCACAGACACTAAGAATAAACAAAAGATAAGCGTAAATTTCAATTTATACATAGTAACATTTTTAAGCTAAAAATAGTTCTTATTGATTGGATTGTTTCTAAAGAAATCATAAAAGTTTTAAACTCTCACAATCATTCGCTTTTAAGTTGTTTTTTATATTGCTCCAAGTTATCCTTAATATCCTCATCGAGCTCTGGTTCTTGAATATTGGTGTACTGACTTAATGTGTCATACATTATTTTAGCTACAATGTAACGTGCTGTGGGTTTATCGTCTGCGGGAATGTTATACCAAGGTGCGTAGTCTTTAGATGTTCTATTTATAGCATCTTCATAGCAAGCCTGATACTCATCCCATAGTTTGCGCTCTTTTAAATCGCCTGGTGAGAATTTCCAGTTCTTTTCTTGTTTTTCGAGGCGTCGCAATAGTCGGTTTTTTTGTTCGTCCTTAGATAGATTCAGAAAAAACTTAAAGATAATAGTACCATTATCTGCAATGTGCTTTTCAAAATTATTGATCTGTTCAAAACGCTTATCCCAAAAAGCGTCATTAATATCTTCAACTGAATTGATATTTGGAATATTTTCACCTAAAATATACTCTGGATGCACTCGAGTGACCAAAACATTTTCATAGTGCGTTCTATTAAAAATTCCGAATTTCCCACGTTCTGGTAATGCTATATAATGACGCCACAAATAGTCATGACTTAATTCTAACTCCGTTGGCACTTTAAAACTATGTACTATTATACCTCTAACGTTAAATTCATTAAACACTTCCCGTACTAAACTGTCCTTACCCGATGTGTCCATGCCTTGCAAACAAACTAAAACGGCATATTTATCATGGGCATACATGGTATTCTGTAGTTTAGCAAGCTTACGACTTATTTTTTGCTGTTCTTTTTCTATATTCTTTTCGCCTTCATTTAGATCAAAGGTTGTGGGTTGGTTTTTAATATCAATTTTGGAAGTTATTTTAAAATCATCAATTTCTATTTTCTTCATAGTTTCAGTGTATACATTAATTTTTTATAAATATAGTAAATCCATAATTTCGATGAACGGTACATTACTTCGTGGTCTTTTTGATACATTTGCTCACCTACTTATTAATATAGCTCCAAATATTATGGAAAAAAAATACATTTTTTTGTTATTCCTATCCCTATCATTATTTAGTTTTGGTCAAACAAATTGTGAGGATGCCAACTCAGATTTAATTTATGCCTATTCTAATGTAAAATCGTCTTATGATTCAAACAATATTAGTCATTTAAAGTATTACGCCAATAAATCCCTAGAGGCTTTTAATCGTTCTAAAAAAAGTTTAGAAAATTGTGGTTGTGATGCGGCCTATAACCTAAGTTATGATGCCGCGGAACTTTTAGCTAAGGTTGAAAATGAAGCGACTTTTGAAGATGGTCGCTTTTATGTTAAACGCGCCAGAGAGATAGCAAAACAGAGTATTACTGAGCTTGATAAATGTACGGTACCTACTACCGAAACAAACGATTTGTTAGCCTTAGAAAATGAACAAGAAAGACTTGAGCAAATGCAAAATGCTTTAAAAGCGGAAGAAGCTGCTATTAAGGCAAAACTTGTAGCCCAAAAGCAACAGACATTAGCGCTGAAAAAAGAAGTTTTAATCAATGTTTATAAACAAGCTATGTCGTCAAATCTTGAAACGTATAACAGCACATTGGAAGTTTGCGATTGTGCCGATAAGCCATTAAAAGATGTGTCTAGCAATACCGATGAGATTAGCACAAAAAGTCTTGAAGATATTAAATCACATTTTATAGAAAACATGAAGGATTTGGCATCCAACTATCTCGCTCAGCTTGATCTCTGTTTGGATGATTAACTTTATTTATTTATATCAGTTTCATCATCCTCTTGATAAACCAATGGATGATCTTCAATACCCAAGCCAACAATTTTAATAATGCTGGTGACCGCGTTGAACAGCATGAGCACGACACTAATTAAGCCACCGCTCAGTAAAGATGAAATGCCTAAACTGGCGTAATAAATTGAAGTATACCAAGTACTGGGAACATTATCTGCCTCTGTAATTGGGATATTAAATAACTGAAATGCGATCATAGAGACCACGAATACAATTGTATCAATTTTTGCAATGAGCAACACGTGCCTATAATGTTCTTCATTTAATTTGGATTTGGTGCTGGAGCTCACACTTAAAAGCGTTAATAATAAGGCTAGAATAGTTGCGGAAGCCAAGACAATGGTATTACACAAGGTATTGATACCTGGTAATGAAGACTTTATTAAAACCTTAGCCTCGTAACCACTTAAATTACCCAAAAAATAGGCTCCCAATCCTGTAATTATAGCAGCGATGATACCGCCATAAAGCGCTCTTTTATTATATACTGTTAGTTTTATCATGTTTTTTTATTTTGAAGCAAATAGTTTAACGTCTGTTTCACTTACCTCAGTTCCACCTAAAATAATTAAACGTTCTACGACATTTCGAAGTTCTCTAATATTCCCAGTCCAATCGTAATCTTGCAATAATTTTATGGCTTTATCTGAAAAGGTTTTTTGTACAGTGCCTTGCTCTGTTGATATTTTTTTGGTGAAATAGTCGATTAACAATGGAATATCTTCCCGTCGTTCGTTCAATGCTGGTACATTTATTAGAATCACTGCCAGTCTATGATACAAATCCTCTCTGAATCTACCTTCAGCTATTTCCTTTTTTAAGTTTTTATTGGTAGCAGCTACTACTCTAACGTCTACCTTAATATCCCTATCACTACCTACACGTTGAATTTTACTTTCTTGCAATGCTCTCAAGACTTTGGCTTGCGCCGATAAACTCATATCACCAATTTCATCTAAGAAAATGGTCCCGCCATTGGCTGCTTCAAATTTACCTGCTCTATCTTTTGCGGCACTGGTAAAGGCACCTTTGACATGACCGAAAAGTTCACTTTCAATAAGTTCACTTGGTATCGCGGCACAATTAACTTCAATCATATTACCCTTGGCACGATTACTTTTTTGATGTAGCCAATGCGCCACTAGTTCTTTTCCCGTTCCATTGGGACCTGTTATTAATACTCTGGCATCTGTGGGCGCCACTTTATCGATAATATCCTTAATTTGAGAAATGGCATCGCTATCACCAATCATTTCATACTTTTTACTGACCTTCTTTTTAAGAATTTTATTCTCGACTACTAATTCTTTTCGGTCTAATGCATTTCTGACCGTATTCAATAATCGATTTAAATCGGGCGGTTTGGAAATATAATCAAAGGCACCTAAGCGCATGGTGTTGACGGCTGTATCTAAATCGCCATGACCAGAAATCATAACAATAGGGATTTCTGGTTTAATTTTTTTTACCGCTTCCAACACTTCAACACCATCCATTTTCGGCATTTTTATGTCACACAGTATCAAATCAAAATCTTCATTTTTAATCTTTTCAATACCCGCTAAACCATCTTCAGCTTCATCAACATGGTAGCCTTCATTTTCTTCAGAAAGTATTTTAACAAGCACCCGTCTTATTGCTGCTTCATCTTCTACTATTAATATTTTTGACATCTTATATTTTAAATTTAATTCCTGATCTTAAATAGAACGCATTCACGTCATCCAATTTAAAGACCTCATCTCTATTTTCGTTACGTAAAACATTATTTAATCTGAACGTATACCCCGTATATAAATAACCGACTACATGCTTGGTAAAACCATATTCATAACCCACTCCCCCTACTACTACGGACAATGATACGTTATCTACATTTTTTCCGTTAACTACAGAAGGTTCTTGCAAATGCGCCAAATAACCATCTAAACCTACAAAGGCTTGAATGTCGTTATTTTCATTGATAGCATATTTTAAGTTCGATTTTGGCACGCCTACACTAAAGCTCCAAGTGTCATTAATTTCCCTAAAATAACTAACAAAAGGCAACGGGAATGGAATACCGGTAGTCGCATTATAAGTTAAACCTAAAATTAATCGATATGGGCTTTTTAAACTTTCTTCCTTCGTTCTGTCGTTAATAAAATAGATTCCACCGTTCATAAATATATCATCAGAAGTAATGGATTTTGTTAATGTGGATGCTATCCTAGGATTGAATTTTGCACCAAAACGCCATTTTTCATTCATTTTAAAGGTATAGCCCAGACTGAAATCGATAATATTTATAGTTTCTACTTTTTCTGTATCAAATGGATACTTGTCCTCTAAATTTAGAATAATTCTATTGTACTCGCCTCCAATAATTAGATAAGACTCCTTTTTCATTTCAATAGGATAATTCAACATGGCCCTCAAACGTGTATATTGATCTTCTGAATTACTCTTAGGAATAAAAGAGTATTCCAAACGTGCCAAATCCGTGAGTTGTGCATATACAGAGGTTGACATAAATATAAAGCACACAATAAAGAGGCATTTCAACGATTTAGGTATCATAACTTATTATTTAGGGGTATTATTATCATCATCATTCACGGACTTTCCGTTTGAATCTTTCATACGTATTTGTACATTTTGATCTGGTTTTTGAATGATATGAAGATCCCTTTGAGGAAATGGAATGCTCACGTTGTTCTCTCTAAACAACTTATCAATTTCAAAACGAATATCACTTTTAGGAAACTGTGCCTTAAAACTATCATTGATCGTGAAAACAATTTTAAAATCCAAAGAACTTTCGCCAAAATCTGTAAAAACAACAGTAGGTTCAGGAGAACCAATTACATCTGGGTGTGTACTGGCGGCTTGAATCAATAACTTTTTAACCAATTGCACATCACTGCCGTAAGCCACCCCAACACTTACAGCCTCTCTTGTGGTTGTCCCATTTTGAGTCCAGTTGTATAAACTATTTTCTAAATATAAATGATTAGGAATGACCAATACTTTATTATCGATAGTGACCGCTCTTGTAGTTCTAAGCTTAATTTCTTCTACCCGACCTACTTTACCTTCAATTTCAATAATATCACCAACGTGAACCGATTGATCAATCAAAATAAACACCCCAGATATAATATCTTGAAAGAGGGTTTGTAATGCCAAACCAATACCGATAAGCAATGCGGCAGAAGCGGCAAACACTGCTGTAACGTTAACACCCAAAGAATTGAGTGTAATTAATAATATGATGATATATATGAGCCATTGAAAATAGCCGAAGACCACATTAAATTTAACTTTATCTGGTTTTGGTAAATTTCGGGTAAGCACCCTCAATACGAGCCTTAACAATAATGTTGTAATAAATATAACGGTGATAACGATAAGCACATCTTGAACAGAAATACTGATTTCCTCAGTAAAATCATAATGCTGATCTAGCACCGATCTAATCTTTTCCCAAGCAGAACTTTCCTTAATGGCCTCCTCTATCTTTTCTAAATCTTGATTCATATTAATATTTAATCCACTTTATAAGTTCTTTATAACTTGGTTTTTTTCCATACATTAAAATACCCACACGGTAAATTTTTGCTGCAAACCACACGGTAAAAATAAATGTAGCAATTAAAATTGACAGTGATAGTACCTGTTGCCAAATGGGTACACCAAATGGTATCCGCATTAGCATCACCACTGGAGACGTTAACGGTATAAATGAAAACACCGTTGAGACCGTCCCATGCGGATCTTCAATTACTGTAAAAAAGCCTATATATACTGCCAGAATTAACGGCATCATGATAGGCAGTAAAAATTGTTGTGTATCGGTTTCATTATCAACAGCCGCACCAATGGCCGCATAAAACGAACTGTACAGTAAATAGCCAGCAATAAAGAACAGAATAAATGCCACTATTAAATTAGTGATAGGGAGATTGTAAAATGCGGTAATGAAATCTTGAACTTGCATATTGGCATCTGGATTGGTCATGGCCTGTTGCATCATATCCTGCTGTGGCGTTTGCACTTGTGCAATATCGATTCCGAAAATAGACGATACGATAACTGCTAAAAGTACTGCTAAAATAATCCAAATGATAAATTGGGTAATACCTGCTAAAGAGGTTCCTATAATTTTCCCCAACATCAATTGCATGGGTTTTACTGATGATATAATGATCTCTATAATACGACTCGTTTTCTCCTCAATGACGCTTCGCATAATCATATTGCCGTATATGATGATAAACATAAATAACAAATAACCCGCAGCTCCACCAAAAATGAGCTTGACAACGCTATCCGTTTTTGAGGTTCTTTCACCTTTAAAACTCTCTTGTTCAATTGTAACTTGCATTTTAGAGGCTTTAATCATGGCGACATCTACACCTTTATTTTCCAACTTAATGTTAGTTAATTTATTACTAACCTGACTTTCTAAATCTGATATGAGACTCAGTGAAGGAGATTCTTCTGAGTAAAATTTGATGTGATTGGAAACTTGATTAACCTCTTTAAACCTATCAATGTGAAGTAAGCCAAAAGCACCACTTTCTTTTGAAAGTTCTTTAGCGTCTTCCAATGACATATTTTCGAGAATATGATAGGTTATATTATCGGTATTTGAAAAAACATCAGATACCAATCCAGATTCATCCAAAACAGAAACAACACGAACTTTATCATTGTTAATTTGTGATAAGTAGGCCACTACGCTAAATAAGGCAATCATAATGATTGGACTTAGAAAGGTCATGACTATAAAGGATTTATTTTTAACCTTGGTTAAATATTCACGCTTTATAATGAGTGGTAAATGGTTCATATAAATTAGTTATTCTTAACGGTTTGAATAAAGATATCGTTGACATTGGGAATCAATTCAACAAAATGAGATACCTCGCCTTTTGAGGTAAGGTAATTTAAAAGATCATTAGGTTTTTCGTGTGTTTCCAGTTTAATATTTAATTTTAAATCATCTTCCAAACTTTTAAAATTCGCTGGTGACAACTCATATTTCGAAGACAATTCGCTTTTTAACATATCGTTATTTGCTGTTCTAATACCGACTTCAAACGTGTTAATTTTATATTGCCTTTTTACATCAATCAGCTTACCGTCTAAGATTTTATTTGATTTGTGAATTAGAGCAATATCGTCACAAAGCTCTTCAACAGACTCCATCCTGTGCGTTGAAAAAATCACGGTTGCCCCTTCTTCTCGTAATCTTAAAATTTCATCTTTTATTAAATTAGCATTGATGGGGTCAAAGCCAGAAAACGGTTCATCAAATATTAAGAGTTTAGGTTGATGCAACACCGTTACAATAAACTGTATTTTTTGCGCCATCCCTTTGGAAAGTTCCTGTATTTTCTTATTCCACCAGTCGCCAATTTCTAAACGTTCAAACCAAAATTTCAATCGCGCTTTGGCCTCGGCTTTACTTAAGCCTTTTAATTGCGCTAAATATAGTGCCTGTTCACCCACTTTCATTGATTTATACAAACCCCGCTCCTCTGGTAAATAACCAATATCCTTTATGTGCATATCATTCAACGGTTCTCCATCTAAAATTACTGACCCCGAATCTGGCATGGTTATTTGGTTAATCACTCTAATCAAGGTGGTTTTCCCAGCGCCATTAGGCCCTAAAAGCCCAAAAATACTACCCTCAGGAACCATTATAGAAATATTATTTAAGGCAGTGTGATTTCCAAAATTTTTAGAAACATTATGAACTTCAAGTAAGTTACTCATTCTTATTTTTTAGCTGATCTCATTCGTGGTAAATATATTAAATGTTAAACGAGAAGTTTAACCCAAACGGTACAATTTAAGACTTTAATTGCTGAATGCTTAAAGATTGTGAGGTATATGAAAACAATATGGTATTAAAAACAAAACCCACCCTTAAAAAAATTAAGGATGGGAAAAAAATTGCTATGAAAAAGAAAAATTACCACTAGCGTTAACTAGTGATACATCAAATATAGTTTTTTTTTCTCAAATAGAGAAAAACTATAGCGTAAGTTATCTAAAAAAATCACTCACAGATATATTAGTAACTTTGATGTATGTTTAAGAAAACATATCTTTCACTTTCTCAAAAAATGATTTGTCTGAACTTTCTGGTTTTGGTGCAAAATGCTCATCATCCTGCATGGCTTCAAAAAATTCCTTTTGTTGTTTATTTAGGGTCTTTGGGGTCCAAACATTCACGTGTACCAGTAAATCTCCTTTGCCATACCCGTTAATATTTGGGATTCCTTTTCCGCGCAAGCGCAATATTTTACCCGACTGAACGCCAGCCTCTACTTTAATGCGCACTTTACCTGTAACGGTATCAATTTCTTTTGAGGTTCCTAAAACCGCATCTGGGTAACTCACATACAAATCGTAATGCAAATTATCTCCTTCACGTTGTAATTTATCATGATCAACTTCTTCGATAGCGACAAGTAAATCTCCTGAAATCCCATTGCCTGGTGCTTCATTTCCTTTTCCTGACACTTTGAGCTGCATACCATCAACAACGCCTGGCGGAATTTTAATCGATACTGTTTCCTCTGCTACTTTTAAACCTTGTGCATCAGCATCTGCAGGTTTCTTATCTATAGTTTGACCCGCACCACCACAAGCATTACATGGCGCTGCTGTTTGCATTCTTCCTAAAATAGTATTGGTAATGCGCGTTACTTGTCCGCTACCGTTACAGGTAGGACACGTTCTATATGTAGTACCAGGAGCCTGAACTTTACGTTTGACTTTTATTTTCTTTTCAACGCCGTTAGCTATTTCTTCTAAAGTGAGTTTTACGCGGATGCGCAAATTACTGCCTTTTACACGACGCTGACCGCCACCGCCGCCAAATCCTGAAAAACCGCCGCCACCACCAAAAGCACCACCGAAGATATCTCCAAACTGACTGAATATATCATCCATATTCATACCGCCACCGTTGAAGCCACCACCGTTTTCGAACGCTTGATGACCAAATTGATCATACCGTGCTTTCTTGTCGCCATCGCTTAAAATCTCGTAAGCCTCCGCGGCCTCTTTAAATTTAGTTTCGGCTTCCTTATCATCAGGATTTTTATCAGGATGATGTTCAATCGCCTTTTTACGGTATGCTTTTTTAATTTCTGCCGTAGATGCACTTTTATTGACACCCAATATTTCGTAGTAATCTCTTTTCGCCATGGTTTTGGTTTATTGTCCGATAACAACTTTTGGAAAACGAATAACTTTATCTCCTAATTTGTAGCCCTTCTCTATGATATCTATAATTTTCCCTTTTAAATCATCGGTAGGCGCTGGTATTTGTGTTATGGCCTCATGATTATCAGCATTAAAAGCTTCCCCTTTTTCAACTTTGATGACTTTTAAACCTTTTTGCTCTAAGGTATTTACCAATTTCTGATAAATTAAAAGCACCCCTTTTCTTAATTCTTCTGCCTCTTTGTCTTCTTCAATATGACTTAAAGCACGTTCAAAATCATCAAGAACAGGTAACATGGTTTTCATGACATCTTCACTAGCCGTTGAAAATAATTCAATACGTTCTCTAGAGGTACGTTTTTTATAATTTTCAAACTCAGCAAAAAGTCTTAAAAATTTCTCTTTTTCTTGTTTTAGTTCGCCCTCAAGCTTTTCTTCGACCGTTTCTTCAATAACCTCTTGCTCATCAACTTCAACAGTTTCATTCTCAAAACCATCTACTTGTTGGTCTTCAATATCTTGTGTTTTATGCTTCTTACTCATTACTGTATATAATTTTTACAAACTCTAAATTAAGTTGGCAAAAGTACTGCCATTATTATAAAAATGCCATAATGTCATTACTTTATTTGTACTAAGCATTAAAATAATTTTGTTTAATTATTGTTTTAATAAATAAAACAATTTGTTTAAATTTGCGACCTAACACTAAAACAATTAATTAGATATGAAAAACAAATTTGCAACAATTTTTATAATGAGCGCCTTAACAGTTTCTGTTATGGGCTGTAAGGATAAGGCTAACGAAGCTACTACTACAGAAGCTGAAGAAGTCATGACCCCAGAAGTGGTTACAGACAAATATATAGCTGATGTTGAAACCTCTACTATTACCTGGACGGGCTACAAGCCCACTGGATCCCATACTGGTAATATCAACTTAGAAAATGGTGTTTTAAATACTGCTGATGGTAAAATTGCCGGTGGAACGTTTTTAATAGATATGGCTTCTTTAAAAGATGGGGAAGGCAGTGCTAAATTAGAAGGCCATTTAAAAAGTCCTGATTTTTTCGATGTTGAAAATCATCCTACGGCAGCTTTTGAAATTACAGGTTTAGAAGAAGTTGATGGCAAAATGATGTTATCTGGAAATTTAGCGCTTAAAGATGTTAAAAACAATGTAACATTCCCTGTTTCTGTAAGCAATGACGGCGACATGATGACGCTTACTAGCGACACCTTTACTATTGATCGTTCTAAATGGAATGTAAAATACGGCTCTAAATCATTTTTTGATGATTTAGGCGATAAATTTATTAATGATGATATAGAGTTAAAAATCATGGTAAAAGCTAAAAAAGCTTAAGTATCACATAATTGCACATAAATTATAACGAAACCGCTTGATTTATTTAAGCGGTTTTTTTATGTTCTATTATTAATAAGATTAATTAGTTAAGAATAAATTTATTAGTTGTTGTAGCCCTCTTTATATCTACTACTTTCATTTAGTTCCAATCGTCTAATAATCGATTATTTTAGTATATTTTCTATAAGTGATTTTCTAGAATCAAAAATTTTGTTTAATTTATTATTAAAATTGTTAAACATTTTGTAAATTTGAAAAAAATGATATCAAGTGATTTTAAATTCTACATTTAAAAATAGAGAAGAAAAACAAATTCTTTTAGATTTGGTAGGGCGTCCGTTTTCTTTTTTTGAGACATTAAAATTAAGAGGTGTTGGATCGAAACGTATGATTGTTGATGATGTGAGTCCAAACCTTAAATCTTACATGAATTCGGTGGCAGATATAAATTATGCCAATATAGAGTTACGAACTGGTGGCATCCTTATTTACATTAATAAAGGCTTAAAAAAATTTACCTGGGCAATTCCGTATTATCAGCTCGTCATGTATAAAACAAATGGTGCCAGTATTCATGCTCAAGGCAAGTATGTTCATTTTTTGAATAATATTTTTTTTAAAGAAAACAAAACATTTTTTAGTAAAATGCTCGATAAAAAAATTGAATACGATACAAAATACAACTTTTATCCAGCATGAATTTAAGTGTCGAAGCAATTGATAGAATAATTGAAATAGCCTTGGAAGACCGAACCACTTTTGAAGCAATAGAATTTCAGTTCGGTTTAAAAGAACAAGAAGTGATTGGTTTAATGCGCTATGAAATGATACCTAGTAGTTTCAAAATGTGGAGTAAACGGGTGCAGGGAAGAAAGACCAAGCATGAAAAATTAGGAGGTTTTGATAAAGGCCGATTTAAATGCTCAAGACAAAAACAAATCACTCAAAACAGTATTTCTAAAAGATAGAGAATCAGTAATTAATTAACTTTTAAATATTTACATTATGGAATTAATCGATAGGGCCTTAGCGTTTGAACAGACCAAAATGAGATCATTATCCACTAGTGATAGGGTGAAGCTTTCTAGAGAAGCCAAAGCTCTAATATTGGGATTAAATGAGATATATAAAGTTAAGAAAGACGAAAAAATCATGGATATCATGAAACGCTTAACTGTTATAAAGAGAAAAATTGAAAAGCGGTTAAAAGGAAAGCCGTTGGTAGCCTAATTATTTAAAGAAGAATATAAAAAGGTGCTTAATCAAATAAAATATTAAATTTTACTTAATTAATCTCTATTAAAATAGTAAATCTGTCAAATTTTATTATATTGTGAAATTGTGAAAATAACAAGATTTCACGAGTTATTAAATTAGATTAAAGATTAAAACATTATGGAGATTATTGATAAAGCTTTAGCATTTGAGCAACGCAGACATACGTTTAAAACAACGAGTGAGCGTATTGAATCGTCTAGAGAAGTTAAAGCCCTTATTTTAGACTTAAACACAATATATAAAGAAAAAAAAGATCCTGAAATTATGGATTTGATGAAGCGGTTAACCGTAATCAAACAGAAAATTGAAAAGCGCCTTAAAGGTAGGCCTTAGAAAAACCCTAATTAAATAATGAAAACAATTATAGTTGTTGGCGGAAGTAAAGGAATAGGAAACGCCATTATAAACAGTCTTCTTCAACACTATAAAGTCATTAATATTAGTAGAACTGCTCCAGAGCAATCGCACAATCATTTATCACATTACACTTGTGATATCCTTGAAGATGAATTACCAGAATTAAATTCAGCTGATGGATTGGTGTATTGCCCTGGAAGCATTAATTTAAAACCAATAAATAGATTACGCTTAGAAGATTTTAGAGCAGATTTTGAAATCAATGTTCTGGGCGCCGTAAAATCTATTCAAGCATACTTACCTCTTCTTAAAAAAAGTACAAACCCTGCCATTTTATTGTTTAGCACGGTAGCCAGTAAATTAGGCATGCCATATCATGCTAGTATTGCCACGGCAAAATCTGGTGTTGAGGGCTTGGTAAAATCATTAGGAGCAGAACTCGCCCCACACATACGTATCAATGCCATTGCTCCAACCGTAACTAACACAGATTTAGCATCGAAGCTCTTGCGCAATGAAAAGATGATTGAAAACATCACGGATAGACACCCGCTTAAAAAGTTCTTAGAACCCAACGAAGTAGCGCATTTAGCAGAATTTCTGTTATCTGACAAAGCCCTCTCGATGTCAGGACAAGTTTTTGAAATGGATTGTGGCATTGTAAGTTTTAAAATTTAGGCAATGAATCCTCTAAAAATCTTTGCAGCGACGCTTTTTTCAAAGTCAGAACATTCAAAAAGCAATGTTCAAACATCTATTTATAATATCACCATTAAATCCCTCAGTGGTGAACCCGTATCGTTTTCAGACTTTAAAGGAAAATACATACTCATTGTTAACGTCGCCTCTAAATGTGGTTTCACAACGCAGTATAAACAACTCCAAGAATTACATGAATTATACGGAGACAAATTACAGGTTATTGGTGTGCCCTGTAATCAATTTGGAAATCAGGAACCTGGAGATTCCAGTGCTATCGAATCTTTTTGTGAAATAAATTATGGCGCTACATTCTTGATCACGGAAAAAGTAGATGTAAAAGGAAACAACCAGCATCCGTTGTATAAATGGCTCACGCAAAAGAATAAAAATGGAAAATCTAATTCTACAGTCAAGTGGAATTTTCAAAAATACTTAGTGAATAAAGAAGGGTATTTAGCAGATTATTATTTTTCTACAACGAGTCCTTTAGCACCTAAAATAGTAAATCGTTTAAAATAAAACTATGTTTAAATTATTCAAGAAGAAGACAAAGCTTGAAAAGCTACAAGAGCAATATAAATCTCTTATGAAAGATTGGCATGCTTTATCTACAACAAATCGTACTGAAAGCGATAGGAAATACGCTGAAGCTGAAGCCATTTCAAAAGAAATAGAACAGCTTTTAAAATAGGTTTATGAAATTTCTAAAAACCGTTTTTGTTTTCCTAATTATTAACTTTGGAGCACTAGCCATTGGTAGCCTACTCATGGCAAATGGGCCAATGACAGATTGGTACAATAGTCTCAATCAAGCACCATGGACACCTCCTGGTTGGGTATTTGGAACGGCTTGGACTACTATAATGATCTGCTTTTCTGTATATATGGCATACCTATACTTTGAGCATCCAAGCACTAAGTTAAAATTGATGTTTTTGGTACAGTTTATACTTAACATCATTTGGAATTACATGTTCTTTAATCAACACATGGTCTTACTCGGGCTTGTTGTTATTGTAGCCTTGACATTAGTGGTTGCTAAATTTTTATTCGGTTATAAAAATCAGCTCAAAGCCAAGAGCTTACTGATATTGCCATATTTTATTTGGCTTATCATCGCCACATCTTTAAATGCTTACATCTTCTTGTACAATTAATTATATGAAAATTTATCGGTTACATAAAAAGCAAAACCTTCCTATCTCCGTTATTCAAGCTTGGGCGTTTTTATCGGATCCTAAAAATCTAAAAATCATTACTCCAGATTATATGGGTTTTCATATACTCTCAGGAGCAGACAGACCTATGTTTACAGGACAAATAATTCAATATATTGTCACGCCTGTTTTGGGGATCAAAACCAAGTGGGTTACTGAGATTACACATTCTGAAGAAAACAAATATTTTGTTGACGAGCAACGCTTTGGCCCTTATGCCCTTTGGCACCATAAGCATTTTATAAAAGCTATAGATGGCGGTGTTGAAATGGAAGACATTATTGATTATAAAGTGCCATTTGGGATTTTGGGCCAACTTGTGCATCCCATATTGGTAAAACCTAAATTGGAAGAAATATTTAATTACAGAACTAAAAAATTAGAAGCACTCTTTGGCAAATATTAACATGAAACATCCATAACTAAAACTTGATACCCAAGTGAAATGATTAAATGGATGTCGCATGTGACCAATAAAAAACAATAAATATAAACACATGAAACAGCCTATAAATATTTTTTGGTTTCGCCGTGATCTAAGACTAGATGATAATGTTGGTTTCTACGAAGCTCTAAATGGCAATCTTCCCGTATTACCGATATTTATTTTTGATTCAGACATTTTACAAAAACTACCAAAAACTGATGCTCGTGTGACGTTTATTTACCAAACGTTACAAAAGTTACGCAGCACTTTACAAAACAAACACAGCAGTAGCATCGGTTTATATTATGGCAAACCGCTTGACATTCACAAACAGTTAGTTGACAGCTACGATATAAATACAGTCTATACCAATCATGATTATGAACCTTATGCGACTAAACGTGACACTGAGATTGGTCACTTTTTATCGCAAAATGCTATTCCATTTCAAACTTATAAAGATCAGGTCATATTTGAAAAAGACGAGATCGTAAAGAAGGATGGCACACCATATATGGTATATACGCCTTATATGAAACTATGGAAACAGACCTTTAGATCCCAAAAACTTAAGATCTTCGATACAGCCAACCACTTAAATAATTTAATTAATCAGGTAGACTTACCCGATTTGAATTTATCCGACATAGGATTTGAAACGTCTGATCAAAAAGTTGCTAGCTATACCGTAACACCATCACTTATTCAACACTATGAAAGCACCCGAAATTTTCCTGCGAAAGATACGACATCTCGATTAGGACCACATTTGCGTTTTGGCACGGTCAGCATCAGGAAGATCGTAAACAAGTCCATTGCTGAGAATAATGAGATTTTTTGGCAGGAATTGATTTGGCGTGAATTTTTCACTCAAATCCTATGGCATTTTCCACATACTGAAACCAAAAGCTTTAAACCGCAATACGACCGTATTGAATGGCGAAATAATGAAATAGAATTCAAAGCTTGGTGCAATGGAGAAACGGGGTACCCTTTGGTCGATGCGGGAATGCGGCAATTAAATGAAACTGGTTTTATGCACAACAGGGTTAGAATGCTAGTAGGGAGTTTTTTATGCAAGCATTTACTTATCGATTGGCGCTGGGGAGAATCTTATTTTGCCGAGAAACTCCACGATTACGATATGGCCAGTAACGTAGGGAACTGGCAATGGGTGGCAGGCTCTGGGGTAGATGCCTCTCCTTATTTCAGGATTTTCAATCCCATGACACAAATTGAAAAGTTCGATAAACAACTTAATTATATTAAAACTTGGGCACCCGATTTTCAAGAGCTTACCTACCCTAGACCTATTGTGGAACATAAATTTGCTAGAGAACGTGCTTTACAGGTTTATAAAGAGGCTTTGAACTAATATTTCTAAACTTCATTGATTAATCATTTTACAAAAAAAATTTCGCTTATTGATTTAATAATACGCTTCGGTTATACATCAACACCTCAATTTCAACTATAAATCAATCTTCTATATAGAAATCAATCCATAGTTTTTATATGATAAAAGTCACCTAATAAAGTCTATTAATTTAATACTTTTAAGCGTATTTGAAATTTTGATGATTTAACTCTAAGCCAGATGACCGATTTACAAATTGCTAAAACCATTACCCTAAAACCTATTACAACTATAGCTGAAAAATTGGGTATCCAACCAGAACAAATTGAAATGTATGGCAAATACAAGGCTAAATTACCATTAAAAGCCATAAACAAAAAGGTGGCCGATAATAGTAATTTGATTCTAGTTTCGGCCATTTCGCCCACACCTGCAGGTGAAGGAAAAACAACCATGTCCATCGGTTTGTCTGAAGGTTTAAATAGATTGAATAAAAAGGCAACCGTAGTATTGAGAGAGCCATCCTTAGGGCCTGTTTTTGGAATTAAAGGTGGTGCTACTGGTGGTGGATACTCCCAGGTACTGCCTATGGAAGATATCAATCTGCATTTTACTGGCGACTTTTCCGCAATTGAAAAAGCGCATAATTTATTAGCCGCAATTATTGATAATAATATTCAAAGCAAGACCAACTCGCTACGCATAGACTCCAGAACGATAAGCTGGAAACGCGTGGTCGATATGAACGATCGTGCCTTAAGACGCGTTATCGTAGGTTTAGGTGGTACCACATCGGGTGTCCCAAGAGAAACTGGTTTTGATATTACAGCAGCTTCAGAAATTATGGCTATTCTGTGTTTAGCTGAAAACTTGATAGACCTAAAAACACGTTTGGGTAACATTTTTGTAGGTTATACCTATGACAAAAAACCCATTTACGCTAAAGATTTAAAAGCGGAAGGCGCCATGGCCGTGTTACTAAAGGACGCCATAAAACCTAATTTGGTGCAGACTATTGAAAGCAACCCTGCCATCATTCATGGCGGCCCATTTGCAAATATTGCCCAAGGCACTAATTCTGTTATTGCTACCCTAATGGGGATGTCGCATTCTGAGTATACCGTTACGGAAGCTGGTTTTGGATTTGATTTGGGTGCGGAGAAGTTCTTTGATATTAAATGTCAAAGTGCTGGACTTAAACCCAAAGCGGTCGTACTAACCACAACCATTCGCGCCTTAAAATACCATGGTGGTGCCGATTTAAAAGCACTTACTACAGAAAACTTAGACGCCTTAAAAAAAGGACTTCCCAATTTGGAAAAGCATCTTGAAAACATCTCTAAGTTTAAAGTGGTATCCATTATTGCTATTAATAAATTTACAACTGATACGGACGCTGAAATCAAGCTCATTACAGAGTTTGCCGAATCAAAAGGTGTACGCGTGGCTTTAGCAGATGTTTGGGGCAAGGGCGGTGAAGGTGCTCTTGATTTAGCAAAATCAGTTATAGATGCTGTGGAATCCAATACGTCTAACTTCACACCTTTATACAATTGGAACGCTAGTGTAACAGATAAAATTGAAACCATCTGTACCGAAATTTATGGTGCGGAATACGTCGATTACACCTCTAAAGCCAAAACTCATTTAAATAAAATAAACCATTTAGGATTAGATCATCTACCCATTTGTATTGCAAAGACCCAAAAATCACTTTCAGATAATCCGAAGCTGTTAGGTCGCCCAAAGGATTTTATCATTACGGTTAGAGAAATTGAAATAGCCTCTGGTGCCGGTTTTTTAATTCCAATAACAGGAGATATTATGCGGATGCCCGGGTTGCCAGCACATCCAGCTTCAGAAGGCATTGATATTAATGATGATGGTGAAATTACAGGATTGTTTTAAAGGTCATTAAAATTAAAAACCTACTCAACCCGCTCAATATGAGCGCCAATAGCACGTAAACGCTCATCAATGTTTTCGTAACCACGATCAATCTGTTCAATATTTTGAATAGACGAGGTTCCTTTTGCAGAAAGCGCAGCAATTAATAAGGACACCCCCGCACGAATATCTGGAGAGGTCATCGTGGTGGCTTTTAAAGTGGATTTGAAATCGTGCCCGATAACGGTCGCACGATGCGGATCGCATAAAATAATTTTAGCGCCCATATCGATCAACTTATCTACAAAGAATAATCGGCTCTCAAACATTTTTTGATGTACCAAAACACTTCCTCTTGCCTGTGTGGCCACTACCAAAATTATACTTAATAGGTCTGGTGTAAACCCAGGCCATGGCGCATCAGAAATAGTTAAAATGGAACCATCGATAAAACTTTGTATTTCGTAACCATCGGTATGCGCAGGAATATGAATATCATCCCCTTGTTTTTCAACGGTAATTCCTAATTTTCTAAAAACGTTAGGTATCACGCCAAGGTCATCCCAACTCACATTTGTAATGGTCAGTTCGCTTTTGGTCATGGCAGCCAATCCTATCCAACTCCCAATTTCAATCATATCAGGGAGCATGGTATGATCTGTTCCACCCAAACTATCAACACCGTCAATAATCAACATGTTTGATCCTAAGCCGCTAATTTTAGCACCCATGCGATTTAGCATTTTACAAAGTTGCTGCAAATAAGGCTCGCATGCCGCGTTATAAATAGTGGTTTGACCATCTGCTAAAACGGCGGCCATAACAATATTGGCAGTTCCTGTTACAGAAGCTTCTTCAAGAAGCATATAGGTACCTTTTAATTTATCGGCTTCAACACCATAAAACTGATCTTCTTTACTGTATCTAAATTTGGCACCCAGTTTAATAAGCCCTTCAAAGTGTGTATCTAAGCGTCTTCGACCTATTTTATCACCACCTGGTTTTGGTATATAACCTTTGCCAAATCGTGCTAATAACGGACCAACAATCATGATAGACCCTCGTAAACCGCGTCCATCTATCTTGAACTCTTCAGACTCTAAGTACTTTAAATTAACATCATCAGCTTGAAAGGAATAAGATCCCTGTTTGAGCTTCTCAATTTTTACACCCAGTTTTTTAAGTAACTGAATGAGCTTGTTAACATCTACGATGTCTGGAATATTATTGATTGTAACAACGTCTGGAGTGAGAAGTACGGCACATAAAATTTGTAATGCTTCATTTTTGGCACCTTGTGGTTGAATACTTCCTTTTAATTGGTGCCCACCTTCAATTTTAAATGTTCCCATACTGTAATTTAGTAGCGTTTTCTTTGTCGGTTACTCGAAGACTTTTTATGATGGCCTCCTTTTTTAGAGCTGCTTGAACTGTATTTGGTTTTTGTGCGCAATAAGTTGCTTGAATCGGAAAGTTCTTCTTCAGAATTTCGTAAATCTAAAGAGCCATTCGATAATTCATATAAGTGATTATAGATTACAATATCCTCCACAGTATCCTTGTTCCAATTTAAGAAACACTTCTTCATGTGGTTTGCGATCGTATAAACTAAAGCTTCCTTAAGTTCGCCGTCTTCCCAAGTATTAGCAACATCAATCATGGTTTTGATATTGTTTCCGTAGAATCTATATTTTGGAAAATTCTGTGGATATTTTAAAGGTTCCGGTCGTTCTTCTAAAAGCTCTTTAGTAGGTTTGGGATACGGCGAATCTACATCCAATTCAAAATTGGCCATAATAAACAACTGATCCCAAAGCTTGTGCTGAAAATCTGGAACATCTCTTAAATGCGGTTGCATATTACCCATTATCGAGATAATGGCCTTGGCTAATTTATTACGCTCTTCTTTGGATTCTTTTGTTTTAGCGTAATTAATCATTTTTTGCATATGGCGTCCATATTCGGGAATGATTAAATGTTCACGCTCTGTGTTATATTCTAAATTGTCTATCAAAATTATTGTGTAGAGTTAAATATTTGTGCACGTAGTTACTATGCCTGCGCAAAATACAAAAAAAAATTAAAGGCTTATCACCCCTTCCACCTTTTCTGCAACTTCTTTATATTTTTCAACAACCTGATCTGGATTACGCATCAATAGATTAATTGAAACACTGGTATATTTGCCATTTTTGGAAGCTGTAGTATTGATTACAGCGCCCATATTATCAAAAACAGACTCTATTTTGGCAATATTCTTTACATCTGTTTTAATGATGAATTTGTACAAATACTCTGCTGGCCAACTACTCGTTTCGTGAAGTTGTCCTTTTAATTTTTCGTAGAATTCGTCTGAATTTGGAGGTGTGCCCATTGTAATTTATAAAATGCAAATATACATTTTCATCTGTATAAATTAAATTATTTTTTAGGGTGATATGTAATACAAAACATGAACTATTGTATTTAAATAAACTTTTGCAGCGGATGTTTTTCCATACATTTTTTTTATAGCAGTTAAATTCCGAATTTTACATCCAAAATATTGCCAATTTGAATACTAAGAAAATAGTAATTACAGGTGGTCCCGGAACAGGGAAGTCTTCAATAATTAATGAATTAATAAAACGAGGTTACACATGTCTTGAAGAAATTTCTAGAGCGGTAACCTTAGACGCACAGGAACAAGGTATTGATCAGCTTTTTTTAACAAAGCCCTTATTATTTAGCGAATTACTTTTAAAAGGGAGGAAGCAACAATATAAAGACGTCAAAAATTTAGACAGTAATGTGGTGTTTTTTGATAGAGGAATCCCAGATATTGTAGCTTATATGGATTTTATTGGTGACAAGTATCCGCAAAAATTCATCAATGCTTGTGAGCGTTACCCTTATAATCAAGTATTCATTCTTAAGCCTTGGCAAGAAATTTATACCATTGATAATGAGCGTTACGAAGATTTTGATCAAGCTTTGAAAATCCACGATCACCTTTTGAGCACCTATCAAAATTATAATTATAAGTTATTGGATGTCCCTTTTGACACTGTTGAACGTAGAGCAGATTTTATATTACAATCCATTACTATGTAACGTGGCGCATCCTATAAACATACTAGAACGCTATTGGAAGTACACGGCATTTAAAGCTGGGCAAGAAGCCATTATCAATGCGGTTTTAGAGGGCGAAGACACTTTTGCATTACTACCAACTGGTGGTGGTAAATCTTTATGTTTTCAAATTCCTGCATTAGCTAAGGAAGGTATTTGCATCGTTATTTCTCCCTTAATTGCACTTATGAAAAACCAAGTGCAACAACTTCAAGACAAAGGTATTAAGGCCATGTGCATTACTAGCGGCATACCTTACAGTGAGCTGGATACGATGCTTGATAATTGTATTTATGGTAACTATAAATTTTTATATTTATCGCCAGAGCGCTTACAACAAGAATTGGTACAGCATCGTATTGAACAAATGAACGTTAATCTAATTGCGGTGGACGAAGCCCATTGTATCTCACAATGGGGCAGTGATTTTAGACCCGCTTATAAAAATATTGTCAGCTTAAGACGACTTCATCCCCATATAAATATTATTGCGCTCACCGCATCTGCAAAACCAGAAGTGGTTGATGATATTATTAAAGAACTCGATTTTATTCATCCCAAAATTTTTAAACACTCGTTTTACAGACCCAATTTAGCATACATGGTTTTTCATGAAAATGACAAATATTATAGATTGGAAACGATTTTAAAGAAGTACAAAGCGTCTTCTATTGTATATGTTCGCAATAGAAAATCGACTCATGAAATCAGTTCATTTTTAAATTCAAAAAACATTTTGACAACGTTTTATCACGGCGGTCTCTCCAATAATGAAAAGGATACGCGTATGAATGATTGGTTGACAAATAAGAAACAGGTTATGGTGGCTACAAATGCCTTTGGTATGGGTATTGACAAGCCAGATGTTAAAACCGTGATTCATTTAAATTTACCAGAAAGCATTGAAAGTTATTTCCAAGAAGCAGGACGTGCTGGTAGAAATGATGAAAAAGCGTTTGCTGTGATATTGAAGAACAACAGCGATTCTGTACTAGTTAAAAATCAATTTTTAAATGTGCTCCCAAAAGTAGATTTTGTTAAGCAAGTATACAGAAAATTATGTAATTATTTTCAAATATCTTATGGAGAAGGGGCCTTAACGACACATAACTTCAACTTTAATACCTTTGCGAAAACCTATAAATTTAGTAGTATGCTTTGCTATAATGCTCTATTGATATTGGATAGAAATAGCATTATAAGTCTCACAAATCAATTCAAGAATAATGCCTCTGCCCAATTTATAATTAGCAGCGCCGCTCTTTTTAATTATTTAGAAACACATCAAGATTTCAATATCATCGTAAAATCGATACTTAGAATGTACGGTGGCATATTTGACCATGATACTAAAATAAACACAGTTAGAATAGCAGAAAAGGCATCGGTTTCTGAGCAGAAACTCATAGAAACTTTAAGTAAGTTAGAGCACGATAATATTATTACCTTAAATTTAGCTAAAACTGATGCGCAAGTAACATTCCTTCAGCCTCGTGAAGATGATAAAACCATCAATAGAATTGCGTCCATTATTGAGCAGCAAAACAAACTAAAGACCAATCAGGTTAGCGCCATGCTTCGTTATATTGAAGACGATTCGACATGTAAAAGCATGCAGCTTCTATCCTATTTCGGGGAAAAAGACCTAAAACCTTGTGGTATTTGTTCAGTCTGTATCAAGAAAAAGCCAAATCAGCCTAAAAAAGGCAGCAAATCGCTCAAAAATCAGATCATTACTTTGCTCGAATCTGGTGATTTATCCTCAAGAGCTATTATTCAAAATTTGGATGATACTGAGGTAAACATAAAAGCGATGTTGAAACTCTTGTTAGAGCATAATATCATAATTATTACGAAAACAAACACCTTTAAACTAAGTCATATATAAAGATGCTTCAATGATGTAATAGTCTAAATTAAAAATGAGGCATTTCAAAATAAAAATAAACCATGAAAGATTTGAGAATCGTATTTATGGGTACCCCAGATTTTGCGGTAGCCACTTTAAAAACCCTAGTTGAGCACAACTATAATATAGTTGGTGTTATTACGGCGCCAGACAGACCTGCAGGCCGCGGTAGAAAACTAAACGAGAGTGCTGTGAAGCAATATGCTAAATCACAGCATCTTCATGTTTTGCAACCTACTAATTTAAAAAGCAACACCTTTCTAGAAGCATTAAAATCTTTAAAAGCCAATTTGCATATTGTAGTCGCCTTTAGAATGTTACCAAAAGTCGTATGGCAAATGCCAGAATATGGTACATTCAATCTGCATGCGTCCTTACTACCTAATTACAGAGGTGCAGCTCCAATAAATTGGGCTATTATTAATGACGAGACAAAAACAGGCGTTTCCACATTTTTTATTGACGAAAAAATTGATACAGGTGAAATGATTCTACAAGATGAAATAACCATAGATCCCAAAGAAAATGCAGGAAGTTTGCACAATAAATTAATGGATTTAGGAAGTACTTTGGTTTTAAAAACAGTACAGCTAATCGAGAAGGGTGATGTCAAAACCACACCTCAAATAGATTCTACAAATATTCAAACGGCGTATAAACTGAACAAAACCAACAGTAAAATTGATTGGACAGCATCACTAGATACCATTTACAATAAAGTACGAGGCTTGAGCCCTTACCCAGGGGCATGGAGTACATTAATGAATGGAAGCGACACATTAGATATTAAAATATATGAGGTAGAAAAAGAAGTTACTAAGCACAATGAAAAAATTGGAAGCCTATTAACTTCTAAAGACACCTTAAAAGTTGCCGCAGCAAATGGTTACATATTAATCAAGGAAATAAAGCTTCCAGGGAAGCGCAGCTTAGACATTAAATCCTTACTTAATGGCTATACTTTTCACGCTGATGCCAAAGTGCTGTAAACCCTTATTAACACTCATATTTAAAAAATCCGACGAAATGCATATCTGTTATTAACAAATGGGCTAAGTTATCAACAATACTATGTATTTCCCTTGCTATTACTTGCATGGTTGCATAATCCGTATAAATTTGTAGAGGATTTAACAAAATGTTTAACCAATTTATTAATATTTTAAAATTTACATTATGAACAAAACAGATTTAATTGATGCAATGGCAGAACACGCAGGTATTACTAAGGCAGCTGCAAAAAAAGCTTTAGAATGTGCGCTTATCGAAATTGAAGGTGCTTTACAAAAAGGCAATAGAGTTTCATTAGTAGGATTTGGTTCTTGGTCAGTTTCCAAAAGAGCGGCAAGAGAAGGAAGAAACCCTCAAACAGGGCAAACTATTAAAATTAAAGCTAAAAACGTTGTTAAGTTTAAGGCTGGATCAGATTTATCAAGTGCAGTAAACTAAGTTTTACTACAAATATATTATTTAAAAGCCTTCAAATGTTGAAGGCTTTTTCTTTATATATGAATAAACAGTTGCATTTTTAAAAAATAAATATTAGATTTAATTTATAATTCCTTGATATATGGTAACAACTAAACCGAAAAAAGGAGATTTATTAATCGCTGAGCCTTCCATAATTGGTGATATTTCTTTCAATCGTTCAATTGTATTGCTTGCTGACCATTCCGATGAAGGATCGATTGGCTTCATTTTAAATAAACCCTTAGAGTATACAATAAATGAATTGGTACCAGAGGTGGAAGCTACGTTTAAAGTATATAACGGCGGTCCTGTGGAGCAGGATAATCTGTATTTTATTCACAAAGTACCAGAATTAATACCAGATAGCATTGAAATTTCATTAGGTATTTTTTGGGGAGGCGATTTTAGCAAGGTGGCAGAATTAATCCATAATAATACTATTGAAGAAAATGATATTCGTTTCTTCTTAGGATATTCCGGTTGGGATAGTGAGCAACTAGAAAATGAATTAAAAAGTAATTCTTGGGTGGTAACCGAAAACAGCTACAAAAATCATATTATAGAGAAGCCTTATGAATCGTTTTGGAAAGAAAAAATGTTAGAATTTGGTGGCGATTATGTTATCTGGTCCAATGCCCCAGAAAACCCAAATTACAACTAAGACAATCTGATCTTTATATTCAGCTTCTGCAAGAGTACTTTTGAGATGTCGTTTTTAAACAATTTTTTCCTGTATTTCGAAATAGGCTGTACACCAGTTATCACGTTCGTAATAAAAATTTCATCCGCTTGTTGCAATTCAAATGGTGATACAGATTCTTCAAATAATTGGTAATCTGGTAGTTCAACAATAATCTCAATGATTTGTTTTCGCATAACACCCTTCAAACAGCCATCCGATAAAGGTGGCGTTTTTATAATATGCTTCTTAATAACAAAAATGTTTCCATTTAAGGCTTCAACCACGTGTTTATTCGTATTTAGCAATAAACAATTACTCAAATTATTTTCTTGAGCATAAATACTTCCCACCACATTAATCGCTTTATTATTGGTTTTCAATGTAGACAGCAAACCTGGTGATACAAAGAAATCTTTAAATAAATCTACCTCATAAGCGCCATCATCAAAAATATAAAAATCATTTTCTATAGGCTTCGTGGTAACTACAAAACTGATGTGATTACTTTCTGGTAAATACAAACCGCCATCGTTTCTAAAAACAGATAATTTTATACGTGCAGACGCATTAGATAAATGATTTGCCTTTAGAGTTGTTTGGATCTCATTTTCTAAAAATTCCATAGTGAAATTCATAGGGATTTCCATGCGCATAATACGCATTGACGCCATGAGCCTGAAATAATGATCTTCCCAAAAAAGTATTTTGCCATAAGATGTTCTAATCGTTTCAAATAAAGAATCACCATAAGCATAACCCCTGTTTTGAACAGATAATTGTTTAGAATCCTCTAAAATAGTTCCGTTAAAATTAATCATAAAAAAATGTCCAACTCTATATTTTTTAAGAGTCGGACAAATATAATTTAAAATTGGCAATACCTTTTAGGAAGAACCCAATACTTGTTTTAAACTAGAGATTTGGTTTTCCCAAAGCATTTTGGCTTCATCAACTTCATCATCCTCTGCAAAATCTGTAACCATTAACGAAACGTCTTTGGTAATTTCATCTACCTGAATCTTAATTTCAAAATATGAAGTATCATCGTCGTCGTCATTTATCCACCTAAATTTAATACGCTCCCCTGTTTTTTTACTTAACAATTTTGCTTGCTCTTCACTATCATCCCATATAAAAGTAAATAATTCACCACGAGAATTTACATTATCCGAAAACCATTCAGACAAGCCTGAAGGCGTAGAAATATATTGATACAATAATTGCGGTGATGCGTGAATTGGGAATTCTATATCAAATTTTACTTTATCGTCCATAAGTAGCTAAAAATTTATATTGCCAATATATACATTAATTGATAAGTACTACAACTATTTTTAATAATAATTTAGCTAGGTTATGTTTGCTGACAATAATATTGTTTTTATATTTGCAGCCTTAAATTATGGCGAGGTAGCTCAGTTGGTTAGAGCGTCGGATTCATAACCCGGAGGTCGGGGGATCGTGCCCCCCTCTCGCTACAAATTTATGAAGCCTTTGTTTACAGTGCGTACAACACTTTTTACAATGGCTTCTTTACTTAAAATACTATCTACCGAATACGCAACCGAATACAAAATGAAGCGTTATAAGAAGCCTAATATCTATCATGGTGGCAAAGACTTTGATTTGTCAAAAAGATGGTACGTATATTATTCTTTTCTTAATCCTGACACCAATCAATTCGAGCGCCAAAACCCAATTTATTTAAAAATAAATCAACGGCACAAAACAAAAAGAGACAGGCTCTATCACTTCAAAGCGCTCAGAAATGCTCTAGAAAATTTATTAAAAAGAGGTTACTCGCCGTATGATATTGATGAGAGCGAATTTCACACTGCTTCTAATGCGCTTGATGCTGCATTAAACATTAAAAAGAAGGATGTAAAAGAAACCACTTATAAAGATTACTATAATAGGGTTTCTCAGTTCAAAAAATATTTAAAAAATAGAGGGTTTAGATATTCCTACATTTCAGATATCGATAAAAAATGTGTCATTGGGTTCCTAAATACATTTGATGGCCCTAAAAACAGGAATAATACCAAGGCAGCTTTAAGTTCAATTTTTTCAGTGCTTGCAGATCAGGACTATATTAAAACAAACTTTATTAAAGAAATTCAGAATAAATCGGTTAGAAAAAAATCGAAAACCCTTGTTGATGATAAATACTTTACTGAAGCTGAAAAGCTCTTAAAAGAAAACGATTTCATGCTCTTTATGTATGTTGATCTGGTGAGTGTGATGTTCTGGAGGACCATAGAGAATGTTAGAATTGAGATTAAAGATATCGACTTTATTAAAGGCACCATGAGCGTCGACACAAAGTCAAAAGATTCTAAAACGAAAATTATTCCTAGCTTTATAGAATTAAATTTAAAAGAATTTGTTGGCCATAGAAAAGGCAGACTTTTTGAACTCAACGCTAAAAGCGATATCGATAAACGTAACTATATGACAAATCGTTTTAGAAAATTTCGTTCGAAGCACAATCTGAATCCTAAGTTAACGCCCTATATGTTTAGGCATTATAGAATTACAAAGTTCTATTTAAAACTGAGAGAATCCTTATCTAAAGAAGACACTATTAAAAAACTTAGTTTAATTACCGGCCATACTTCATCTGCTATTTGGGAGTACATCCATGTTAATGATATTGAACTTCCAGAAGATTATAGCGAATTATTTAATTAGAATAAAACCAATAATGGCCGCGCCACCGAATATGACATTTCGAGTATTGCGACGTTTAAGTCGCTTAATTTCTTTTTCTGAAAGCCTATTTTTATCTTTACTATTTAAGATTTGAGCATCCTTATTATCTACTAATTTACTATACTCAAAAATTTGTTTTTCTAAATTTAGGATTATTAATTTTTGATTTTTGATTAATTGATCTGCTGCATCTAATTCTGCTAAAACGACAGGATAGGCTTCTAAGGTTGAAACGATTTCTTTTTTACTCTCAACCGGGATGTTTATAGGTTGTGAGTATGCTATCGAGTTTGCTATCAGGATAAGCATCAACATTGCTAGGTATTTCATCACGTATTATTTTAAATTTACTTTTAACATCTATTAGGCTATCCACTTTAATTTGCTGTTTTTGGGTCAAGTATTTTAATTTTAAAATGCTATCATTAATTTTTAGAGCTTCATCAACTAAAATTTTATTTTGCTTTTTGAGGTCCTTAATTTTTTCTTTGTAATCTAAAGCTTCATCTTTATTCTTTACAATAACAAGCATAATTAATGCACCGATGACTATGCATATGGTATATTTCCAAAGGTTATGCATATTAAAAACCTTCAAATTTATCTTTCAACCATTTCCACAAACTTGGAACGTTTAATAAAATATAAGTTATTGCCGTAGCAAAAGCCCAAAATTTACCTAATACCACTGTAAGGAATAAGCCTAATAATACTACTATGGCTTCTGTTGTTTTAAAAAAATCTTCTAATTTCATGGTTTATGTATTTAGTTAATAAAATAGTTTTTGCTTCAATTGTTTATAAACGTTCTCACCAGGACACAAAGTAGGGCTCGTGTCTCTATGCCCTCTTATACCTATGATATGAAATGTTTTACACAACGCATCAGATAGCTGATTTGCTGAATTATAAGCCTCTTTAGATAATAAGTATGTTTCGTAATTACCCACGAAAACAACCCCTATACTATTTGTATTTTGTCCGCTATCGTGCCATGTGGTTTCTTCAATATCATTTACAGCATACACGCTACCATCTTCGTAAATAGCAAAATGATACGCAAATTCTGCAAAGCCTCTTTTAATTTGATCTTTAGCGATGCTCTCAACGGTTTGATTTTTGTTACCAGCTGTGTGATGGAAAGTAATGTATAAAGGCTTCTCTAAAGTTCTTTTTTTGAAAGCCTTTGTTAAATGTTTGGGCAGTGTTCCCGTTTTAACGGTTTCGCCGCTTTCAAGAACAACGTCTTCTCCTGTGTAGTTAAATATGGTCACGCCTGTCCCCATCATAAGGGTAATTATTAATGCAATAGCTCTATTTTTCATTAGTATGCAGTTTTTAACAACTTTTGGATGTTGGGCTTAAACCCATTATTGTTGTTTAGATTAAAAATTGTTTTTTCAGCTAAAGTGAATTCTGAATCTGTATGCTTTGCAATACTGACATAAACCAAAAAATCATTATCCTCATCTATTGGCAATCGAGATATCGGTAACATCCTTGCGTGTTTTACACCTTCTGTCTCATAAAAATGTTTTAAGATCTGAGATGCCATTTTAGCAGTTTCAACATCAAAAAAACCATAATACTCTGTGTCTTTTAACATTTTAACATAATGAGGGTCTAATTCTACATTCGTGTAAACACGAACAGCATCTAATCTTTCATAACCATTTTTATAAAAATCGATAATAGCATCCGCCGATTTAAAAGAGCTTTTACCATTTCTTGCTGTTAATATTAGAATTCTATCTGCAGAAGTAGTTTTAAATATTCTTTCTACACAATCTTGTATAGAATTAACAATTACCAGTTTTATTATATCATCGTAAAAGCTTAATTTTTCATGTTGTTCAGTTTTTAAAAATTTTAATTCTTCCTGCTCGATTCTTAGTTTTTTGTTCTCAAGCTGTAAATTTTCTATTTCTAGTTTTTTCTTTTTTTGATCTCCTTTATATTTTAAAAGGCCCAATATGAATGCGGTAATAGCACCGATAAAGCCAACTACATCTAAATCCATTAAAACCTATTTAAACCTAATTTTAACTTAATAAGTTACTAATGAATAAATAATTGTGACAAATAAATAATTCTACTGTTTCCTTTTTCGGTAGTTTCTCACAATTTTAAAAAGGCATAAGGCTTGCGTTTTCTTAAATAATTCGCTTGGTGTTGATATTTATAGGCTTCTATCTCAAAAACAATGTTTCTATATGCTAAATTCCAATTCTTGTACTTTAAGTATTTTATTAAGAAATCAAGAAAATACCAAACGAAAAAAAACACAAGCAACAGCTCTAATTGCTGTCTTAAATGAATTTTTTCGTGGTTTAGTCTTACTGGGTTTATGTATTCTTTTTTCTTAAAAAATATAAATGGAAATAGCGCTATTGCCGCATATCCATTTGGAACTAAATATTTGTTTATTATCACCATAGTATTAAACTGTCAATATAACATTCGCACACCAGTAAGTACCGTCGTATACAAGAATTGCTAGCCTGCCATCATTGATGGATATTGATGAAACGTTAGTTGTTGTTAATAAATCTATACCATTGCCCTGAATCAGAACCCCGCCATTAATACGCTTAATATAAATTACTCTTCCAATATACCTGTTAGATGTAGGCAGGTAAATATTTGTAGTTCCTGTATTATAACAAGAGATATAATCTTCTGAACCTGATACATAATGACTAGATCCAGTTATTGTTTTTACATTAATGAAAAACCCGTAGGATTTTAATCCAAAAAACAAACCCCCATAACTAGGCGCGGGGTCACTTGATGAATTTGAGGCCATGCCCACAACTCCACATATTGCATTGTTGCTTGAGTATGCCGTTCTGTCCAATTTACCATTTCCAAGCCCAACGACTGATCCTTTAATTTCAATTCCAGAACTGGCAGGCAACGCTTGAGTTCCTGCGAAGTTTGCAAAGACCCCCTCACTGTCTACATATGAAACTCCTGAATTTTGGAACGAATCTCCAGTATGCCTAGCTTCTATCCTCCCATTTGCACTATCTAACTCTAAAGTGTGCTCGTATGTTCTTGTGCCCCCTGAACCGGTATAGGTCGTTATAGGGCTTATCAATGTTAGTTTTCCGTTTGTACCATCTAATTGTGCCCTAGGACTTCCATTATATTCGGCCTGTGAGGTGATTTTACCGTTTTGGATTATCCAATCAGCAATATTGGCATTTTCTGATAATAATGTATTGGTTGCAACGCTTTCAAACTGAGCTCCAAAACTTTCCCAATTAGAAGCTGACCACGCCAGCGCAACTCCATCTGTTCCATTATATATATAATATACATCGTCGGTATATTTAACCACATCCCTTCGCTTATCGTTGTTATAATAAACTTCCGAAGCGGAGAACAAACCCCTAAAAACAATGCTCGGACCTGTTTGTCCATCAGATCCATTAACACCATCTACACCATCGGCACCATCGGCACCATTGTCTCCCTTAAATTTTGACCAAGTATAATCTGTTTTATCAGTGCTTTCGGTAGCGGTGGTTTTGTTGACCGCTATACCAATATAAAGCGTACTGGCCGTTGGTATGTCGTATAATCCAGTACCATCTGCGCTATCGGAATATTTAACCCAAGTGTAAGTGGTTTGTCCATCTGCTCCAGCTGGGCCTGGAACTCCTTCTCCTGATAGCAAAGCCCAAGTATAATCACCTGGCGTATTGCTTTCTAAGGGACTGGTTTTGTTATAGGCAAAACCTATAAAAGTTTTTCCGGTTGGGTCATTTGTTATTCCGGTACCGTTAACATCATCTGCGTAACGTATCCATGTATAAGTTGGTTGTCCGTCCGCTCCGTCCACTCCTTGAATGCCCTGTGGCCCTTGAGCACCATCAAGACCATCCGCTCCGTCCTCGCCTTTATCTACATATAGCTCATAATACGTGGGATTTGGTGGAGCTGTTCCAACTATAGTTGAAAGTGTATGATAAACAACACCATTATAGGTGAACGTATCTCCCTCATTATAGGTTGTTCCTATATTAAAAAGACCCCTATAATTGGTTATGTTTATGGGTACTCCTGCGGATGTCTGTATAACACTTCCCTTAATGGTCAGTTTATTGGGATTGGTAACGTTCCAATCCAAACTGCTGTTGCTGTCACCTATAAAAAATTGACCTGTATCTAAATCAAAGTAATTTATGCCATCAACTGATTGCACCCTTCCCGTAGTTATAAATTTACCATTTATGGTTGTCTGTCCATAGGTAAGGCTGATACCTCTAACGCCGTTTTGAGCAGAATGGATCACGCCTATAAGAAAGTAATAATAAGTAGATCCTGTGTCTACCTTATATTGTATTGAGGTGGACAAAAAATCCCCCGTAGTTCCACTTCTATTGCATCTGGCATATATGTAGTAATACTGATTTAAATCTGCATGTGTTTTAACGGCGCCAGTTAGTGACCATTCTTTTATCGTGTCCTCTATTTGAAAATGAACCAAGACTCCATTGCCTATATTTGTTTTATTGGGATCCGATTGATAATTTGCCTCAATTAACAATTCACGAATCAAGAACTGTTGACTTTTGCTTCCTACGGTAAGCATATTGGTCTCGATGCTCAATGGCCGTATATTTCCTGTGTCAAAATACCCATCAGGATCAAATACAGAATCCCGTAGCTCGTCAATATTTCTTAAATTTCTGCGTATCCTGTTATAATGAACGGTTCTATCATACCTTTCAATAGTTATGTTATCATCTAATTCACCTAGGCCTCCTAAAACTTTTGTAATATAATTTACGGTTAATTTATCGCCTACCTTAATCGAATATATATAAGGGTTCGATAAACTTTGGGTAATATTTAATATCCTCGTTTGATATTCGATTTCAAAATCATCATCCTTGACGGTCACCAAATCCCCTACATTTAATTGAATAAGATTTTCTCTTAAATATGGGGGGTGGGGCAATATGGAATAAATAACGTTAGGCTTGCTGTTTAAATTAATATATTCTGTCGCTTTGACGAGTAATTCAGCCTCTGCATTATTTATGTAAATTTGAGGCATAATAATATCGTGCAGCACATATTCATCTCCAATATTGGGTTTAAGTGTTGCGTTTGGCAATACCAATCCGTTCTCATCTTCATAAGATATAATCTCGAACTGTTTTAAAGAACTATTATAATTAAGGATTTCAAAATCATATCCCGCTAAATCCCCGGTATTGAATGTCACCTTTGCTTTTACCCCCGGCATCAGCTGGTCGTTTAAATTAAAATCAATACCAGAATCAATAAATATAAATTCATCAGGACCTAACGACGTAATTGTGCCCTCTCTATGTGGATAGATATCATCAAATGTCACTACACCTTCAATAGCCCCAAACAAACCAGTGTTCTGTTCAATGGGATTGATCTTTAATCGTTTACTGCCATAATCATTTGTAATGTTTCGCTCTCCCCCAAAAGCATACAATCGTGTTACCAAGCTTGTGTCTGATATTTTTTGTCGTTCAATATGTCTTAATCCTTGTTTAAACTGAAATACTAGAGCGGTGTCAACACCGATTTTGTCAACAAAATTAATAGTGGTGCCATCTGTTGAAAATTCAAATTCTTTACCAAATTCACTTGCAATTTGTTGAAGCACCAACAAACAATTAGAATTAGAAAAGTTTAAGTTTTTAACATCTGTTGCGGGTACGGTACCTAATTGGTAAAAAGATTCTCCTGCAAGCCTATTAAGGTTTACCACAAGCAGGTTTGCAAATTTTTGTAGATCGCCCAACAAAAAGAACTCTCCTTGACTATCCAATAAATATACAGCATTTAGTAATCTATAGATATCACTACCAAATTCAAGGTTGTACTGAATTTGATTGGTTTGAATCTTTTTAACAGAAGGCTGTTTAAAAATTGTATATTTCTTCCCTCTCCAATTTATATAATCGCCTATCTTAAATTCATAATAATGCTCTAAGGTAAAATTAGATTGTACAACATCTTCCCCTTGTAATTCTTGTTTTAGCTGTGTGTTGTTATCAATTTCTAAAGATAATAACTCGTATATGCCCCTGTATATTATCATATTAATATTTCTTGAGTGCTTTAACCTTTTTAATTAAATGCTGTGCCGTTCCAATGTTCAACAGTAAGAGTTTCTGTGTTTTTATATTCTGCTAATAATTTTATTTCAGTATAATTATTAAGTCCACCTATAGTTGGTCTTTGAGACGTTGTGCCAGATTTACCACCTGTGTAAACTTTTCTAAATTGTGTGTCTGTAGGTATGTACATAATGACATCATTTGCTCCTGGAGGTGTCACAAAAGAGAATGTACTGCCTGTGAGAGTATAGTCTGTTGTCAACACCTGTAAACTATTGTTTAC
The DNA here is from genome assembly GCF_006974145.1 of Changchengzhania lutea. Taxonomy (NCBI): domain Bacteria; kingdom Pseudomonadati; phylum Bacteroidota; class Flavobacteriia; order Flavobacteriales; family Flavobacteriaceae; genus Changchengzhania; species Changchengzhania lutea. Next base: position 221,648 of record NZ_CP039456.1, read on the forward strand.
CAATAGTTGATACCCTGCTGCTGGAATTCCTGTAACCGTCCAATCTGTTTCTGTGCCAGTAAATGTTGCGCTAGGTGCTGTTTGTGCAAAATCTTCACGCATAATATAAAATTCATCACTTGAATAAGCATCGCCATTTTCTCCAAACCAATCAACTATAAGAGTAGAAGTTAAATTAGAATTACCTACCTCGTCGTGTCTTACAACAATTCTATAACTATTATTACCTGTTCTCGGATTTACGCTTTCTGTTGGATCTGAAGAATACCAACCATTTTCAACTGCTCCTTGATTTTCGTTACTATTTCTATAAGAAGGTGTGTCTGTTGATAACCATGTTTCACTTACTCCAGCGCCTTGAGCTGATGAATTATTAGTGATTATTTTTAAAAAAGCACTAACTCTTGGTACATGAATGACATAAGCTTCATCTCCGTCAATAGTGTTTGGCTTAGCATTAAATCTCGTGTTCGCTCCAAATGAATGAACACCCCATTTACCATAACTTCCATAGTTAGAGTCAATGATATTATCAAATTCCCTTGTACTTTCGTCAACATCTATAGACCCATAACTTCCATATTTTGACAATGTTTGAGCGTCGATGCTCCAAGTGTTGTCAATAACACTTTTAAGAGCTTTGGTCACTCCTAATGTAGCCATAGAACCGCTTGTACTTACCACGTTTATAAAGTGGTTACCTTTTACTTCCGCGCCTTCTACATCCACATAAAGTCTACCTAAAGTGACACCTGTATTGGCAAAATTAGGATTATCAGTAAACACCTTAACAAAGTTGTCTTTAATAATTGTTCTTCTATGAAAACCATTAGAGAAATAATCGCCTACATCGGTAATGTTTAGAGGATTAAAACTTGTCTCTTCAACCATTGGAGGATAACCTCCAGTTCCTTGTTGGGTGTCTGGATAATTTGTAAAATACATCTTATTTCCAGTAATATGAGCTCCACCTGCTCTGGCATCTATTGTGCCATTATAAAATTTATTATCTACAATCGTAGCATTACCAGTCGTTTCTTCAACAGAATCCTGCGGTGAATAGTAGCCGTCGTTTATGAATATACAATCTCGAACGGTAGTGTTTATTGACCCCCAATGGTCTTGCAAGCCACCACCAAAATTACTGTCAAACGTAACCCTAATAAATGAAACGTTCCATTGTCCTCTATTAGCCTTATCAACTATACTACTGTTGCTCGATTCCATGTCTACTCCAGAACTTGTGCTATGGGTCATGTATCTACCATAAGCTAAGCCTGTACCAGAACCTACTCCAGTCGAAATGAATGTTTCGCCTACTGTAGGTGTTCCAGAAGCGCCTATCGAAGTCCAGTTTGTATCACCTAAAGAATAGATAGTATATTGATGTGCAGGTTGAATTTGAAATGCTTCATGCATACCAAGAACCTTTCCCGTATGTGAAAATTCACAATCATAAAATGTGATGTCTGAATGACCAACATTTGCGAGCCCTGTTCTATAATTATATAAAGCCTTGCAATTTTTAAATGAGCCTCCTAAACCCGCATCTACACCAGATGAAGTTCCAAGAACAAAGCCATCCATAACACAATATTGTGCGGTTACATTTTCAAATTGTGGGTTTTTACAAGATTTAATAGCAAATCCATGTTGTGAGTTTTTAGATGAAACTCCAGTCATATACATATTTCGTTGGAATATATTTCCATCGTATGTTAAATCTTTAACTACTAGATTGTCACAATAACTAAATGCAAATCCCCTGTTATCAAGAACATTTGTTTGGTTTGGGTTTGCTTTAATGGTTGCACCGTTTCCTAATATTGTTAAGTTTGTATAATTAGAAAATTCAAAACCTTGCAACTCGCCTACATAATTGCTTCCGCTATCTGGAACAACATCTGTAAAATCACCATCAGATATACCCAAGAACGGATTTGTAGTATAGCCATAATCCGGATTAGTACCATCACCTTGCATCATTCTTGCTTTTGGTGGTACAGAAATAATACCTCCTGTCAATGGTGTCACAGACATTGCATTTTGTACAGCTTTATGGTCTGATAGCGCTCCATTTAAAGTTGCTGGATAAACAGTATTATCAACTAGATGTTCATTTTTATTAGGGCCAAACCATTCTATATATACTATTTTATCAAGGCACTCTCCAGTGATAGTTCCGCTCTGGTCAAAATACACAGCGTTCGGGTTTCCGTCTGTCCTAAAATTTCCCAAATTAATAGAAGTGAAATTGGTTAATTTGCCACCCCCGTCTTTTAGTGTGATGTTGTAAGCGGAAAGATCTATAACAGCACCAGCACAATCTATATCGGCTTGTAGTTCCCATATTCTATTGGCATTAGTACTTTGGTCTCCAGTAATATCGCTAATGTCATTAACGATATAAATATTAGGGTTCGTACTTCCCCCTCCACCAGACGGCCCTTGTGGCCCTTCTGGTCCAACCAAAGATGCTAACCAAGTAGCTTCATCACCCACATAGCCATTTGCAACAGCTACTTCGTATGCGCTATCCCCATCGGCACCTGCAGCTCCACCACTTAGCTCAACAGCCTTAACTTTGGTTGCTAACTCATCTACAGAATTATAACCAGCTTGTGATGATTTTGTTCTGTCGTCCAATTCTTTAATCAACTCAGCACCTTCTGCTGCCGAATATTGATTATTGTTCCATTCTCTTATCGTTTTTTGTACCATAATATTATCTTTGAAAAATTCCTGTTTTAAATAAATTGTATTCGAAAAGTGATTCTTTTATTTTTTTCTGATTTCCGTTAAAGAACAGGGTTGAACCGAATAAAGAATCCGTAAAAAGACCAACCTGACTAAAAATGTTTAGGTATATAGTAAATTGAATTTTCTCTTTCTCAATTTTTACTGAAAACCCATCTGTTATAAAACATTTATAATCAACACTTTTATAGACCACTTGTCTAAAATCACTTTGTGACAGTAGTTTTTTTAATCTGTTTATATTGTTTATATAATCATCAGATTTTAGCATATGACACTTGATCTCGATGTTTTTAAATGTCCTAAAATCTGTTAATTGTTTTTGAGGCGTGCTCGTTGTAATACGAGATTGCTTTAAGGTGGCAATATTATCGTTAAGCTTAACGATCTCGGTTAACACCTTAAAGTCTGAGAATAGACTATATCCATCTATAGTTAAATATAATCCGCCAACGGCCGCGGGAATTGCACCTATAAACATCGGTTCTTCTTCAACAAAAACAAGTCTATAGACTACATTCAAGTCATTAAAGTGCTTTAATTTATTGACCTCTTTTAGTTTTACATTAAAAGTTCCGAATTCATTAGTTATAGGAAAAAAACCAACTATAGAACTCAATTCATTTACCGATTGATTAAATGTTTTTAATGTTAAGCGATTATCGAAAAAAACATCAATTTTAAATTCCCTGCTTTTCCAAAATAAATCATCTTCATGTACAAGTGGCTCAATATATTCGCCCCAATCATAAAATGTTTCTCCTAACCTTGAGGGCATATCAAGAAACCCATAAAAATTTATAGGTATAAATCCATAATCACTATATGGTTTACCGTTTATCATCCTGTCAACCCTTTAGATTCAAATTGAGAGATAGCCGTTTCTATATTAGACATCTTAATATCAATGCTTTCCAGATACCTGTTGTAGGTTGTATTTTGAACGATTTCGGATAAATAGAGCGAGCTTTGTTGCGCTATTTGAATACCGTTTGATACATCTATTCTAATGCTGTTAAGTGTGCCTGCCAATATATTAGCCGTATCTTCTGTGATTGTAGAAATTGCCCCGGACAAGCCTTTCCTGCTTGAATCATCACTTCCCAATGCGCCTATTCCAGATTCCTCTAATATTTGATTGATGGCGTCCAAATCGCTTTCTGCCCCGTTAATCATTTGAGCGTATAGGTTGCGCAACGACTCAATTTCCTCTGCCGTATAATTACTATCTGATCCTGCATCGGCAAAGGCATCATAAAACTTCTCTATCTCTTTCTCTAAATATTTAATTTGAAACGCCTGCAATAATGCGTCCTGCATTAGATCTTTAAAATCGTCCGCAAAATCTGCAACGCTTCGCTTGCCCTCTTTTAATCCTGAAATGATGCTATCAACAATGGTTTGTTCTGTGGTACCTGTATATAGCTCGTCGAGCTGCTCTCTTAATTCTTGAGCCTTGCGCCTAGCGTCTTCTGCTTTTTGCTCAAACTCTTCGAGCTTTGCAGGATCCGTTCCGCTTCCTTTACCTTTTTTACCAATTCTTACTCCTAAGAATTTAACTTCCTTACGCGCTGCAAGCTCTGCCTCGGTTGCTAATTTGGTCTGTTCTTCGAGGTCTTTTAAATCTTCAATAGCTTGCTTTCTGCCTGTGACCCTATCTTTACCAACACTTTGAGAAATTACATAGTCTAATTTATCGATAGCTTTTTCCAAGTCTTTTATAGCCGCTTCAAATTTTGGTGTATCTGAATCTATTTCAACTGTTATAGCAGAATTTAGGACTTTTAAACCCCCACTAATAATATCTAAAGGATTGCCAGATGCTATCCCTTTAGCAATATCTCCAGCACCTTGAGCAACTCCTGCTAATTGATCTAGTAGTTGCCCCATATCCTCGTCACCAAACTTTTTAAATAAGGATGATGCCTCTGATAAAACCCCTGAAACTTCTTGAAAAGTACCAGAAATGTTATTTCCTATTTGTTCCCCGGCAGACTGAATATTGCTTTCGGCCTCGGCTGCTTCTTTAGATCCTTTTTTGGCTACTTTAAGCTTTTTTTGCCAATATTTTATATACGCCCTAAGCGCTTTATTGTTTAAATCGCCTAGGCTACGGGTAAGGTTTTCATATAGGTTTTGCTCTTCGTTAACAGCTCTGTTTGCAATATCCAATTCTTTACGCTTTGCATCGATCTTAGCTTGAAGTATATCCCTTTCAGATTGAGTTATAGCAGCTTTACGCTTTTCTTCCAATTGCTTTATCTGTCTTTCAATTGCATTTATTGAAGTGGTATCAATTTTAACATCCTCTACAGTAGGATTAGGTTTTAAAGCGCTAACGGCTTTTTGTATTTCTCTAGGCTTAAGATTTAGATTATTTTGTGATGCAGTATCTACAATAGCTTTCTTTTTCGCTTCGTTTTCTTGAAACTCTTTTAACTGGCTTCTTAAGTACTCAGTAAAATTTGCACCTTGTTTTAAAAGCGTTTCAAACTCTTTATCTGCGGCTTCTTTCCCTAATTGAGCAACATAGTTATTGTAACTATCGTATTGTTTTTTTCGCTCTTTTAAATCATCCTCAAAACGCTCGATATCTGTTCTATCATCATCACTTGAGCCAGATGGATTTGGTTTAAAATTGAAAAAGGCTTCACGTTTTTTGGCGGCTTCTTTAATTTCCTTATTTTCTGAGGCCAAGTAATCCTTAAGTATGTTTTTATTTGATTTGTACTGCTCGGCCGTTACATTACCAATCTTTTCAAGATCAGTTATTATCTTAATTCTGTTTTTATAAGCAGTCTCTACATCTTCAAACCCTGAATCTTTAAACTGTGAAATATCCTGTTCTTTTGAAGCTGCATTAATCCTTCTTATGGCTTCCTCCCTACCTTCGGCACGCTTAAGGTCTAGTTTTAGGGCTTTTTCATTTTTTTGGAGTATTTCATCAACTATAGATGTTTGTGTAATTAATTCTTTATTTAGTTTTTTTTCATTTTCTACCAAATAAAATAATTGCTGACCTAATTTGCTAAATCCAGTTCCAGTTCCTAATCCTTTTATAGCAGTAATACCTAAAGATTTTTCTCCTTCATCTATTTGTTTTCTAACATCCTTAAAAATTTCTTCATTAGGTAATGAATAATCAATATTTATTTTTAATCCTTTATTATCAGCTACTTGTTGAATTTTAGAAAGTTGATCATTAATTTCACTTTGTACATCTTCGATTTTAATTTCAATATTACCTTGCTTTTCAAGTTCTTTTTGAAAATCTTGTTGACGTTGAGCAAACTTATAGCGTGTTTTATAGGCTTCATTTACTTTATCCAAAATGCCTAGCAACTCTGTATTTGTTACTTTTTCAGCATCTACACCTTTTAAAAATTCAGGGTATTCTTTTATAATATCTTGAATCAGTTTTTTACGCTCATCACTCTCTTCATTTAATCTGCCTAATTGCGTTTTTAATTCAAATACTTTTAATCGTTGGTCATCAAAACTTTTCTTTAGTTTTTCACTATCCGCTAGGGTGTCATCAAACAAACCGTTTAAAGCTCCAGCGATATCATTACTCATATCAAGAACTGCATCTCCAACGCCTTTTGTGGTGGCTTTAATTCTATTACTAAATATCTCCCATTGATTAGCATTTGTAGAAGTTATCGTTTTAAAAGACCTATCCACACTTCCTGCAGCATCTTTCATCGCTTCCAAATCATCAGCAGCGCCTTGCATATTTGGTCCAGCAATACCTATAATAGCGTTAACAGCTTCTATTCTACCTGCTAGCTCCTTTAGTTTGTTTTGGCTACCATCTGCTTGTTCAAATAGTTTTTGAAGTCCTTCCTGGAGTGACAATGTTTTAAATGCGCCATCTCCCAATACTTCATTTGCGGCAATAACAGCCGAACGTATTTGTGTCATAGCTACACTTGCGGGAACACCCTGTTTTGTAAGTGTAGAAATTGCGGCACCTATTTCTTGAAATGAGATATTGCTTGATGCCGCTAAAGGTGCTACGGTTGCAATTTGACTTGAAAGTTCTTCAAAAGATATCTTACCACGGTCAACGGTCGCAAACATAATATCTGCGACTTCCTGAGCATCTTGGGTGGTTAATTTGAATGCATTTAAAATAGTAGTTAAACCATCAGCGGCAACCGCAGTTTCAGTAACACCAGCAGTAGCAGATTTAGAAGCTATTTCTAAAATGTTTAAAGCATCTCCAGCTTCAAAGCCAGCACCTATAATTTCATAAAGACCATTTGCTAATTTATCAGGCGGTTCGGTGCCCAAACGCTTATAAATATCAAAAACGTTTTTTTGGAGCTTGCTAAATTCTTTTTCAGAAACATTGGCAATGGTCTTAACTTCGGCCATAGCAGATTCAAAACTCTCGGCCATTTTATAGCCCTCATTAGCTATAATGGTAAATGCGCCAACTGCAGCAACTGCTAAAGCAGCAAACGGGTTTATCTTAGATATACCACTTGCCATGCTCTGTATAATATTTACAGCATCTAATTTACCACGTTGTAAACCACTGTTATCTATTGCCGTAGCAAAAAACAATGAATTATCTCCACTAACCACACCCATGAAAAAAGACTTTTTTTAAAAGTATTTGGTTGCTCGCTCTTAAAGAATTAATTTGCGGTCTGGTTTCGGTAGTTTCTCTAAGTTTATGTTTAAGCTCATTATAGGTAAAAGCTCATCAAGAATGTTTCAAAAGGCAGTCCATACAGCTTTGTTTTTGGGTGGCACTATTGAGGGCGATAAAATAATCGTAGTTGTAAATGAAGATATGAAGGCCTACCAAAAGCTATTCCCATTATTTAGATTAAATGTTTTAAGCTGGAAAAACACAAGGGCTTATTGTGATGGTAAAAAAGTAAATCCTTATCGGTTTATGTTGAAAATGGACCAGCAAAGACAAACCTTTTACGCTCAAGTTTTAGAGCAAATTGATGACGGCCATTTATTTGATGAAACCGAACCGTTTTTGTATTACAAAAGAGAAGGCAATAGATTCTATTTTCAAGGGATTGATACCCGCTTCCATCTTGATTTTAAAGACAGAGTGTTATTTGATTTTGTGGATAAATACAATGTTGGTGATATTGTTTATTTTGAGTAGAAATGAACTGTAAAATAATACTTGACAGTTCAAAAAAAAAGACACACCCGTCGATGCGCCTTCATTGTCAATTTTAAAAATAACTACAAAATGAATAGTTATGCTTTTACCAATTGGTAATCTTTTATGACAGTTTCAATGTTTGTTTGAAATGTTATCTCTTCGTTTTTTAATGTTACAGCAATTATATAATCTTGTGGAGACTCTATATTAGAACAACTTATATCTATAATCTCAAAAACTTCATCTTTAAGTTTTCGTTTTTGATTGATATGTACTTCTGCAAAATAACCCATGAAGCAAATATAAGCTGATTGCTTATATTTTTATTGAGGTTAACCGTAATCTAAATAATAATAGTATGTGAATTTTGTGAATTTTCAACCTGAACCTTATCATGAGCCATGACACAACTATAAGTCTCTGCTTTTACATTTGAATTGTCCCAAGCTTCAACCTTTGAAAAATCTTTGGCAGTAACCCTGCAATTATGAAACACATCAGCTGCACAGTTTTTTAATTCAATTTCAGTATCATTAAAACCTGTAACAAAGGAACTATCAAAAGCTTTGCATTTTGCGTTATCAAAAAGAATAATTCTACTATGGCCAACGGCTTCAATTTCAACATCTTTTAAGCCAATAGCAAAACCATTATTTATGTTTACGGATCCTTTATAAAATATATTGTTTTCGGATAATTTTTCCTCAGAGAACCATTCTATGAGTTCATCGGTTGTGATGCTTCCAGTATTAATTGTCCATTCTATGTTATCAATAAGTAATTCCCAGCAATCAGATTCATTAAAATTAAGGTGCAATTTCTTAAGCTTTAACCAAAATCCTTTACAAAGTGTGTTCTCTGAAAAGTTAGCTTCTTTTAATCGTTCAAAAAAGATGTTGAATTTAGTTTCCATGTTTTGCTAGTATATCAAATAATGTTTTTGGCTCTTTTTCTTTTTCGCGCTCTTCTTTGGTTTTTACTTTTGGCACCGATGCCGATAATAGAATTAAATTCTGAAAGGAAATTTGTCTAAAAACAAAATCGAATGTGTAATTATAATAATTAGAAACGCTCCCTATTAATTGGTAGGGGTTGAATCGTTTTTCGGGTTCATCATCATCGGATTGCTGGTGCTTGCAATTTGGAAAGAGTTCAAAAAAAAATCAGTCTGTAATTTTAGAACACTTTCATAGAACAGCATGTACAGCTCTTTAGCTGTTACGTTGTTCAAAATAAACGAAACATACCAATCCGGATAATCATCTTGTTTTCCATGTGCAAGAATAGAAAATACCTGAGCCATTTCGGAACGGTACCTTACAGCTTCATCAATATTTAAATCTTTAGATTCTCTAATATCCTCAGGGATGCCCATAACTATTGAAGCGCATTTTGATAACACTTCTAAAGTTGGAGGTTTTACAGTAAACTTTAAGGTTTGTTTTCCCTTTAAATCATCTGGGAGCATTGATGCATCTTTAACATCAATAGTATACGTTGTTGGCTTTTCTATCAAAGCCTTGAGTATGTCTTGCTTCTGTTTGTCCATATTCTAAAAAAAGGGTTTCTTAAATTCATAAAAAACCCTTCAAACTAAACTAAAAAACTAAACTTGGAATTTTATTTCGAAAGGCGCGCCTTCAACACTTGCAGCCGATACTGGAGTATTAGCCGTAAGTTGGACGTCCAATGAAAGCAATCCGTTTTTTGTGATATTACCGTCGAATTTCGCTACTACTTTAGCATAAGCAAATGTAATTTCTGTTTTTTTGCCTTCGGTCACGTCTGTTGTAATAACTACCGATAAATATTTATTTGGTACTGTTTTAGGAGCACTCCATACTTTATTGATATCATCCCAAGCGCCACCCATAAGCATGACCGCGCTATCTCCCGTAACTTCGTAAAGTTTAAAGTTTGCGGTTGCTGGATTAGCACCTGTGTTTACTGTTAAATAAGAATCATCTTGCTCTGTTGAAATAGTTTCTTCAGTAGCTTCACTTCCTGTTAAGGTCAATGAATTTAATACTACTGCCGCGAATGTCGTTAAAGTTGCGCCTACTACCCCGTCTCCAGGTAAACCGATCTCGATTTTTTCGACACCTCTGATATTATCTGATTTTGCCATTTTTTACAATGTTTGAAATGTTAATTTTAAATTATAGAAATACATGCTATCTCTGTCTTTGTCTTTGAAAATGCCCTTATCATCATCAATTTGAAATGAAAGGCCATCATAAATGTTATCTTTTACAAGTGGCAATACCACTGCTAATATATCTTGAAACCTATTTAAATTAGCCCTTCCAGATATGACCTCCGGTACATAAATATTCAAATTGGCATAACCAACCTGTAGATATCTGTTCGGATTTGTCAACGTCTTTACTGATATGTTTTCTAACTGATCGCCATCCGGCACATCATTTATATAAACCTTTCCTGTAATTTCATCTGTTACAGATGCCACATTCAGTACTTTGTATAATTTAGATGCTATATCAATACTAGATTTCACTATATTAAACTTTTTATAATTGAACCTAATTCATCACTATCTGGTGATGACCCCGTAATTACATCGAAACCTTTAGCCTCTACATAAGCAGCATAACTCATGCCTGCCACTCCAATTAATACATATCCCTTTGGATATTTTAAAGCAATCTCGTTTGCAAAACTTTGCGCTTGCGACTGACCTTCTGTATTACCTTGAAAATTACGATCTTCTATCTTGCCATCTATTAGAATAATATATCCTATAGAGCTTCTTAGATTTCCAGTTCTATCTGTATAATTACCACTTATTCTCGCCTCATTTACAAATTGCTCTCCAATATATTGAAGCGTTTGCAGTGCTTTATTATCAACATCTTTTTGAAGTTGATTAAAAATGCTTTCAATTTGCTTGCCTTTAAATAGCGCTCTTATTCCAGCCATATCTCGCAGTGTGTTTGATAGGGAAATAATTGTACGATTTTAAACTGCTTGCCGTTAAATACAAAATTTTGACCATCATACTGAAACACGTTCGCCCCAAAATTTTTACAATAAAACTTAGCTGAATAATCCAAAGTCTTTTGTTGTGAATTTGGCTCAAATCTTCCCTGTAATATTGTTTCAACTTTTGTTGATGTTGATATGCCATCGGCATTATCGACTTCAGTTGCAACTACAATTTTACCTGTATGTGGATATCTAGTAATCATTGCTAGCGTCTGAAACACCTACATTAATGGGTTGCGGACTGTATTCTAAAGCTTTAGAATCTTCATATTTGTTGTATAATGCCAACGCTCTATTTTTTAAGAGCGACGTATTATATTCAACAGATAGTTGACCTTCTTTAAACTTAGGCAACAGCACTTTATCCATATATAGATCAGCGGTTACTAACTCAACATCTTTCAAAGAACTTTCTGTATAGGTAGCAGACCCATCAATAGATCTGCTACTTAACACAGTATTTATGTGGTTTACAGAAACATCTATAAACACAGGATTAGCTTGTATGGCTTCAAGAACCGTCATTATATGCTAGCTACCAACTCAGCTTCAAACAATACGATACCTTCTTTTGAGAGTGCATCTATTTTGTTTGATAACGTGCTGTCTTGCTGTGCAACAGTTGCCACAGGCACTTGTTTATCTACTTCACGCGCTGCGTTAATACCAGCTACAACAGATACTTTAGTATAATTCGTTCCGTTATAATTGAAATTAGCATCGCCTTCTGTTTGTGCGTCATCATCTGATTCGGCTTCGTTTGTGTCCATGATATAGATAGAGTCAACATTGTCCAAAACAGGAATTGCGAGCGCTTGTACACTTGTATTTTCCTTCAAAGGATTGTTGGTTCTAAATAAAGAGCCTAAAATGAAGTCATCAATAACGCTATATTCAACATTTTCAACAGGATGGTCAACTTCGGCTAATTCGCCATAAGTTAAAGTTCCCATATCTAAAGTAGAAGTCAAGGTTACGTTACCTCGTTTCCATGGCTCAACTGCTACTTTTTTACCACCTTTTTCAATTTGTACCATCTTATCAATTATGATAAGCGTTACTCCAAATTCATCGGTTAAATAGCTTTGGATATCCTCTTTTTTCAATCTAAAAATTAAAGCAGCATCTACTTTTTGAAACCCTGCAAAAGCATCTTTAAGTTGTGCATTCTTTTTAAAGAGATTAAAAGTGGTTTTATCCATCCATAGATATTTTAATGCATGTCCGTTGCCTCTAGCTTTATTGATAACATTTTCAATATCATCAACTGGCGTTGCATTGGCGTCATTCCAAAGTTTCCCAACTCCAAACTGATTTCCTGATGGAATACCAAAATCAATACGAATCCCTACACCTGTGTTATTAGTATCGTCAATAAGCGTTACACCTTCAGACATAGCTTGTAAGAACATGATATCTAATCGCTCATGAACGCCTTTTACACTATCAGCCAAATCTTCAAAAATCTTTTGAACCAATTGAAGCTCTTTACCACCTCTGGCTTTTAAGTTTTTTAAGGCTTGTAATGCGCTTTCAGTTAAAGCCTTAATCATTCCTAATTTTGGCACTTCACCTTCTGCAGAAGCGTAAGAACCTCTTTTCTTCAATGAAAGTTCAGAATCTAAAGAAACAACATCGGCAGCCACAACACTTGTGTTAGAGCTTAATGATTGCCATTTCATATCTGTAGAGAAATCCTTCTTTAAATACTTTTTGTATTCATACTGAATTTCATTTTCCGTATCGTTTACCTTTTCGGTAATACCTTTTGCTATACTTGGAAAGTATTTAGCAATATAGTTTTTGAATATTGATGCTACCATGGCCTTATTCGTTTATAAATCTGATTAAACTTAAATCCGTTTTAGCACCTGCGGGCACGGCATATTTTACCCACGCTTCATTTACTGTTCCGCGAACCAAGATTGCAGCTTGTGCATTTGTTGTAAGAATTGAAGCGATCAAAATACCTGCATAGGAATATCCAGCAGGTTTCGTTCCTGATGTTGGAAGCGGTTTAAAAATCTTACCAGTGGCATCATCTACGATTATAACATGTCCGGCAGATATCTCTGTATCACCAAATCCTGTTACATCCAAAGTTCTGCCCCCAGCTACCGTTTCCAAACATTTTGTAATTACCACCGAATCATTGGTGGTATCTACGCTGTTTTTACTCGTTAAATTAGCTGTTGCCATTTTTTCGTTTTTTAAAGATTAAATTAAATTAGCTACAATAGCATCAACATCTTCTTTGTTGGCTTCATCATTTTTAGATTGCCCCCCAACAGGTAAGCCTCTTCCAGAATTATCTCCCACAATAGCTGTGTGAATTTCTTGGTGTTCGGATTCTAAGGATTTTACTTGATCTTCGAATGATGTTTCGCTTTCTAAATCGATTCTGGACAACCACTTCTCTTTGAGTTTGTCTGGTAGAGCTTCGGATTTTGTAATAGCAGCTTTTGCTTGTTCTAATTTAGATTCAGTGGTTTTAGATTTTTCGATTCCGTCAACCTTTTCCATTAAAGCTTTTGCCCAAGCAGGCATTTTATTATCATTGTTTTGCGCGCCATCTTCGTCATCATCATTGTCATCTCCATCAATTTGCTTGAAGTATTTATCCTTAAATGTCTTAATGCCGGCAGTTACTTTTTTATCGTGCTCACTTTGCAATGATTTAGATAATTTAAGCACGCCGTCGAATCCATTTTTTTCGATAAAATCTGCAAATTCTTGAGATCCCAATACTTGAGAAAAGTCTAATTGTGAATCATTAGATTGAGTTGATTGCAATGAGATTATAATCCCCTCAATTTGATCTTCAGATGTAATATTAATGTTCTGTGCAAGTTCCTCGTTAAGCCCTGCCTTTTTGAGTGCCTTTTTGAGTTTCCCTTTTAACATAGTAGATAATTTAGATTATTATTAGATGTTAAAAGTATATTGCAAACCAAATACAATAAAGAGATTGCTGCTTATTTGTCGGTAGTTTCCTTTAATAAGTCGATTTGAATCGTTTTTGTGGATGTAAAAAGCATTTCTGAAGCCTCAATCATTAAACTTTTAATATTTTTTTTGTTTTGGTTTTTTAAAAAATACCAATCGACAAATAGTTTTCGTTTTTCAAGTAGGCGTTTGTTCCTTTTCATTTTTTCCAAGTTTTCGTTAATTCCGTTTAGTTTTAGGTAGTATTCAAATTGATGATGGCTTTCTACAATGTGATTGAATTGTACAAATAATTCTTCTGGCGTTATGTTTAATCCGTGATCTATAATGTACTGTTCTACTGATTGTAATAAGTCCAAATTCGCTTATTTAGTTTTTAATGTTGATTTTTTAAGAGCAAACCCATCCTTGGTATTCTTAAAATTATCCCTTATAAAATAAGGCTTACTGCTTAATCCTTTAATTTTATCGGCGTTCTCTTGTAGGTATTTATTTGCTCTATTTGGTATGGCGCTTATAAACTTGTTATCCGCAATAGACTTGCCTTTAAGTTGCTTAATAAAATCCTGCTTTGATGCTAGTTTGGTAGTGGTGAAGCATAGGCAATTAGCGTGCCATCCAACAAATTTAAATTCTTTTGGATAGTCGCCAACTAATTCGTCGCAATTATGAACCACTACTCCGTTAACTATATATGAATTATCTTCTTCAACTTGAAAATTCCATTTAGTTATAGGTGTAGTTTGCTTTTGTTTATAGTGTCTAACCTTTGAAATTGGATATTCTAAAAACTCATATTTTTCTTCATGATTATAAACAACTCTTTGAATTTCATCAGAAACACTTTTTAAATCATTTCTTATTTGACTTCCTTTAAATCTTAGAACCATATAACCCATAGATTCTAATTCACGTTGTCTTTCTAAGTCCTTTTTTACTGTCTTTGAGTGCCAAAAATCACCATCACATTCAATTATAATTTTGTAGTCGCTTAATACAAAATCAGGTTTAAAGTATCTTCTCTGTCCGTTTGGTTTTTTTGCTTTGTTTCTAAAAACTATTTTTTGTGTTTCGTTGCTTATTTTTAACTCACTTAATAACCATTGCATTTTTTTTTCTATAAAAGAACGGTTGTGCGAATTACCAAGTGCTTGAGCTGATTTTCTAATGTTTTCTGGTTGAATAAATGGATGTGTACCATTTTTCATTTTTCTATCAGATATCGCTTTTAATGACTTTGTCCTTTTGGCTATAGCGGATTTAGACGTTATGTTTTTTACATTTTCTCCTGAATTAACCCAATCCTCAAGATATGGTATTCTACCACCATTATCTTTAATGACTTTCATTCTTTTTTCTGAAACCGACTTTACGTGCTCAGGGTTTTTCCATTGATTTGTAGCTGTGTTTCTTGAAGAACATGATTTTGAACAATATTCTCTATACATTGGAATTTTAGTATCACATGATTTACATCTAGTTGCTAAAATTTTAATAACATTACCAGTTTTAGCCGAATCAATTCTTTTCCATTCTCCATTGATTAAAAAAGGATGATTTGAGGTTGCAGAAATGTTCTTTGTTTTACTTCTATTATCATAAGGCACTTCGTATTGGATTTCAGTTTTATCAACATCATAACAAGTACTTTTAAATAATTTCGATACTTTTCTAAATCTACCTTTATGGGTTAAAACTAAATCTCCGGCTTCTATGTCTTTTATGTACTTCTGTCCTTTGGACGTAGTTATTTTATATTGCCATGCTGTAAAACAAATATCATATTTAGGATGAGCCGGACTTAAATTAACGGTAACTCCTAAAACAAATGGCAGTTTCTTTCTACGTTCAAAATCGGCAGTTCTGTAAGCTATATTAACTTCGTTTCTGGCCAATCGCAAAGCATTTTTATACGATGAACGATATACACCTCGACCAGGTTTGAAATTTTTGGCAGGATCACTTAGCTTTAATCTGCCGGTAGTCTTATCTCGAAGTCTTCTAAAACGTCTTGTTGGATGTTTAAGGTAGCGTTGCAAGTCTTTTGCTAAAGATGTGGCGCTTCTGCCCTCAGTTAATCCCGATGCAATGAAATATTCTAATTGACCTTTGGTTTGTTTGGAAAGATTCCAAACCCGATCAGATAAATTCAACCCGTTTTGAGAACGTTTTAAAAAAGCTTGAAGAGCTTCGGTGTTTCTTTGAAAGAATATACCGTCATTAGGTAGTGTAATCCCTTTTATATAGTCATTAACCATAACATCGTTATGGGTGTTAGATAATTCCCAGGCTTTAGACGATTGGCCATAAATATGGTTCAGAATTATAGGGCGGTGCTTGCTTAAAACGTTATCTACCGCTTTTTTAACGGTTTTGTTTTTAAACCATAATTTGGAACTATTGTTGACTTTATACTTCTTTAACACAGCTGCCAAGTCTCTGGCCATAGATGCATATATCTTACTTAATGATGCATCTTGGTTTGATAATAGGCTTAGGAGCTGTTTATGATTTGGCATTTAATTTAATCTTTAGATTTAACCTTATGCTTTTCAACAAACTGATCAAAAGACAAATTACCATCCACGAACAAAGTTGTGTCTGTTTTTTTTGAAATATTATGCTTTACCAAAACATTGTGATAGTGGTTTGAATATCCATAGGCCACAGTTAAAGTGGTTTTGGTTTCATTAATAATTTCCTGTTTATCAAAATCTTTTGTTTTTGAAAACGCTTCAATTTTCTCTTCTTTTTTTGTTGCCATTTTAATATAGATTTCTGGTTAAACTTATGGGGTTAATCCCAAATTCACCATCGATAGATGGTTTATAAGCTTCACTTTCACAAAGCATTCTTGCTTTTATTTTTTTACGATGACCGCCTGCTATAACAATAATATCTGCATCAAACATTGTAGTAGAGATTGGTTCAATAGATTTTATTTCAAAAGACTTAATTCTTACTGTAATTAGCTTCTTTAAATCTGACTTACTGTGTTTTGTTTTCCACGTTTTATTTGTAAGCGCGTACATCTTTTTAAAATCAAGATCTTTCCAAGCTTGTAGAAATGAATTTATTTTAGTTTGGGCTTCATTTTTCATTAATACCTAATTTTATTAATGTATTTTGAATTGATGTTAACTCATAATCATATACCTCTATCTCGTATCCATTATTAGAGACAGCTATTTTTACACCTTCTTTTCTAATTATAATACCAACAACTATGTGTATTTTTTGTTCTTCGTCAGTTATTAAATAAACCGTTTGCCCTATTTGAAAAGGCACTTTAATTTCATTCATATCCATTTGGGTGCTTTTCTTTTGTTGTTTTTAATTGAAAATAAATTGTTTTGCCCCCAAATATTATAGACCTGGGATAGTGAGCATCCGCAAGCTTTAGCTGTTGATTTAGCAATTAAATTGCCATGACATGCTAATATTTTATCTTTTAATTTCATTAACACTTTTTAAATCCTTTAATAGAATGCCTTTTAGTTGAAGCATAGTGTGGGTTTCTAATCTTATTCGTTTTACTGTGTACTATTCTCAAGCCCCTAACCTCATTAATCTTTTTTACGGTATGCTTTGGATTACCACCAAACAAAACCCATTTGAGTTTTATAAAAAAGATTCTTATGTTTTTAAAGAGCTTCATTATGGATTTAAACCTTATCAGATTCTAATTGATTTAGATAGATCTCCTTTTTTCCGATTTTTTGCTGAATGATATTTTTCTTTTTAGCTAATTCCGCTTTTTCATTTTCTAATTCGTCTAGCCTCCTATTGTAATGGTCAATATCATTTTGAACTAAGGCTTGTTTTTTTTCAATCATCTCATTTGGTGTCATATATAATTTTGATTATTTATTGTATATAATTTTCGATAAACATTGTATTAATTAACAGTATCTCCCAACTCCAATTGCCCTTCAGATTTAATATTCTCAAGTTCTTCATCATTATTGTTGACTAAGGGGTTAAAGCTAACGGCTGTTTTTTGGCTCATAACAGGCTTGTTACCCGTGGCATCAGATAATATTTCAATAATTTCCTTAAGGTTTTCAGGGAGCACACTCGTAAATTCTACATCAATCTTTAATGCATCCAGTTTGGCCTTAAGGCTAGTATTAGATATATTGGATATCCCGGCCTTCATGACATTGATTATCCGACTAATTAAAATTTGATAATCGCCCTTACCTTCCTTAGCTTTTAACATGGGACCTAAGAACATAAGTTTTAAGGCAATTCCAGATATATTACCTATGCCTTTTACGTTATCGAAAGATAGATCCGGCGTATCTGTGAGCCCATATATTAATGCCTTTTCTGTTTCAAATTCAAGCTTTAAAGCCTCTGGTGCACGATCCCAACCAATTACTTCTAGATCGGCTTCAATAACATTCCCTTTATCGGTTTCAACGATATCCAATTTAACCATTTTGCCTGTTTCATCTTTTTTAGGAATCGATTTAACAGCACCTTTCACTTTGTACATGGGCGAGGCGAAATAATCATTGGTGTCCCCAAACTTAGAGAAAGACATCTCGAATCTATCAATTAAGTCTTGAACCTCCCACCACTCAGGATGGTCCTGTGATAAATATACCGCGGGGATCTTTTTAAATAAATTTGTCTCTTTGTTTTCTTCTACCCAATCTTTAGATGTTCTCTTAAATGTATATTTAACGTCATTCGTCCACACATATAAATAGCCAACATCCTTATCGCTTTCTTTGGTAGTGTATTCCCATCCAAAGGCAATCATATCTCCAAAGGCATCAAACACAGGCAATAGCTTTCCGTTTTTAGAGGTTTTAAGACTGGATTTTATCTTAACTTCCTTCTCACCTTCCTTTTTAACATCAAAAAATATGATGGCTGCCTCGGTTTCAGATTTAACTGCTCTGCATAGTTTTAGCAACATAGGATCCATTCGCAAATCATCCCATAAATCGATTATTGCTAAAAAGGCGTCTTTGTTTTGATCATCGCTTTGGTCCTGATTTTTTCGTTCAACCAATTTCACAGGGTTTCCAAATAGAAAAGTCGATGCTGTTTTTACAATCTGGCGCTGAAAAGGAATAGGGATTTTAGTGACTTTGATCGTTTCGTTTTTTGAGATTTTATCTTTACGTTTTCCTACCTGTGTGTCCCTTATATCACGCTCATTATTGAACTCTTTGGTATAGTTCTCGACATCGGGCTTTTTAGACATCATAGGAATAGCCTCATTAATTTTACCCGTTTTTAATAATTCTAAAAAATCCATATTTTTCTAATTGTGGCGAATTCGCCGTATTTAAAACAACCCGAGGTCGTTTGCGCTTATTTCTGTTTCGTGAACGTAAATTTTAGGCATAATATCAAAGTATTCATTCATCATAAAACCGTCTAGTAAATCAGGACTACCCCCTGTTAAATACTTTTGTTTCATTTCGTCTTTACCAATCAATCTAACAGGCTCTTCATCTCGTTGGACTTTGGTTTTAATAGCTTTTCTTTCAAACATCAATCGCTGCCGAACTGTCATTTTATCATCATACATGGTATTGGCAACGTTTTCAGAAATAAAGCTTTCGCTTCGTGAAACGCGTTCACCCGAATAGATGAAGCATTGTGTTTTTAGATTGTAGAATTTTCTTTTATCGTTTGTTTCAATAGCTTTAGATCCATTATGAAAAGCTATAGCACCTTCAATAAAACCATTGTTCTCACCTCCAATAAATGCACCCACGCCATCTGCATCGTAAATAACTTTAGAGTTTCCAACTTGGTGTTTACTTTGAAAAAGGGTAATTGCATCAATAACATCTTTCCCAGATGATTTATCAATAATCAGAATATCTTCTAATCGATAGCCTTCAAAATAGCTTATGATAAGCTTATCCTTACCGCCCATTGCGACATCAACAGTAATTCTTTTATCTGAGGGTTTTACGAAATTATTTTTAAATACATCCCTGAAATGATTATAATCATAAACGTCTGAAGGATTTAATGACACTTTCCAGTTACCGTCGAGAAGTTGCAGCTTTGAGTCTGAACTCTGAGCTGCTAAGTTTGCTAAATACTCAGGATTTACACTTAAAAGCGCTTTGTTTTCATAAACAGAGCCACCAATAAACGTAAGTGATTTGATAAAGTTTTCTGGAGGTAAACCTGCTTTTTCTGATAAAGGAAAAATAAAATATGAGGCTTTTTTAATGCATTCATCTACAGTGCTCGCCCAAATCATGGTATCACCATCTTTGGCAAAATATCTTATAACACCTTGTCGTTCTGGAATTGGAAAACCATCATCACCTATCCACCATTTAATAATTTCGTATAACCAACTATCAGGATCAGGATTGCAGGTTGCTCTAACTCTTGGTTTTACACCACAGGTTGAACGGTTACGTGATAAAAGATAAAAGAAAGTGTCTTTTGAAAAGTGTGTAAGCTCATCAAGCCCAATAAATGGTATCTGAGAACCTTGCCATGAAGTTACATTCTTTTCATGTTCTAAATGGCTGAATTTTAGTTTTGATCCGGTAGGAAACGTCCAATTTAATTGCGTTTCATTAGCTTTACCAGCAACATACGGATATAACTTTTTGCTTTCATCCCACAAACCACCAGCTGCTGTAATTTGTGGCGTTGTTCTTCTGAATATAACAGCATTAAAATCAGGTATCTTAATATCCCTTAACGGGTCTAAAAGCAACGAAAATGTTTTACCAGCTCCAGCAGCACCACCACCAATAACAATATCAGCACTAGAAGAAAGTGCCATCATCTGATATCCTGGTTGTGGCGAAATTACCTTAGCCTCTGCCATTGTCAGGAATATTAAAAATAACAACGTTATTTGATTCCTTTTGATTATTGTCTTTTTCATAACCACCTAAGTGTTTCATAAGTTCAATTATGTTTGCCCTACGGCTTGATAATTTCAGTTTCTTGGTATAGCCTACTGTAACAGGGCCATCTTTAATTTCATCAATATCCAAACCTTCAATAACCAATCTAGTGTCTTTAGGGATATCTTTTAAAAGCTTCATCGTTCCATCATCGTTAAAAATATCAGCAACATCAAATTTTGACATTAACGAAAGCATTTGGACACAATCATCAACATTCATTTTATTTCTTTCCCTAATGTCTTTTTGAAGTTTTTTGATATATTCTTTTACCTTAACAGACCTTAACAGCCGACTAGCTTGGTTTTCTGCTGTTTTAATGGAATATCCAGAACGAATAGCTGCTTGTTTTCCGTTTAAATCTTTGACATATTCTTGACAGAAACGTTTCTTTTTTGGGGTAAGCTTTATTTCTTTAGATGTTGCCATATGTCTTAAAAAAAGATAGTCTTTCCTATCAGTCAGAATCACTATTCAATTCGGTCAGATAATTCTTTTTGATAATCATCTGCTTGATACACAAATACACTTACCAGTACTAGATATTGATTTACTACACTTATCAATTCAACAGGATGGACTTCTCCAACAACTGCATTGATTTCCGAATTTTGGCTCAGGTCAGTAGTAGTTAAACTGAATCCCGTTGCACTCACAATCAGTGAGAATACAATTAGAAGCCGCGAAATCGCTTTCATTAATTTTTAATATTATGCTTCGGTAAAATCAACATAGTATTCTTTACCAATTTCAAAGGCGTTTGATCCCTCAGTTTCATTTGAAATTTGCAGATTAATTAAACCTGCAGGTGTATATTTAGAAAATGATTTATTCTCATCACTTCCATCAATTACTGGTGAAAATGAAACATGTTTACTTTCGTTTTGTGAATCTTCTACTAATTCAACACATTCAAATTTTGCTCTTACTTTTGACATAATTCTAAATGTTTTTTCGCGTTATATGACATACATTGACATCAAAAATAACACATTATGTTATAAAATCAATAATTTTTTTAAATCTTTTTCAATATTTTGATAATTATTTGCTGTGTAACGCAATACTTTCCAACCCATAATTTGAGCTAAATTATATTTTTCACAGTCTGTTGTAAAACCTTTTATCGTGGTGTGCCGGCTCTTTTTAGAGAATATACCTTCGTATTCAATAGCAATTTTCAAATCTGGTAATGCCCAATCAAAACGAAATTTTCTAACATCATCAAACTGTAGCTCTTCAACATAGTTTTCAATCATACCTTCACGTTTGAGCACCCAAAGCAATGTCTTAATCGATTTTTTTCCTGCCGAAATCTTGCCATTTATGATATTTTTTTTTACTAAAACGTTAGATTTATTTTTATTTTCTTTGAAATTGTGCTTCAAATTGAGCCTATCTAAGTCTTTTTTGGTCCAGGACATAGCTAAAACGGTAAATCATCCTTCTCATCTTCGATAGGAACGTTTTTAGTTCCAAAAGCATCCTCAGGTTTTTGAACCGGCGGCGGTAGCGGTTCCCAAACATCATCAGGGTTAGGTAAATCCTCAAATCGCATGTATTTTAATTTACAACCAACACGAGTATAACCTGTTAAGCCTTCTCTGATTTTAGCTACGTCAATTTCACATTGATCTTTAGTAGACCCTCTTTCATCATCATCCCATTCATCGATTTTATAATATTCCGGGCGGTAAATAAAAGCAACAACATCTGCATCTTGTTCAATAGCTCCTGACTCTCTTAAATCGGACAAAATTGGGCGTTTACTACCTCCTCTAGTTTCTACAGCTCTTGAGAGTTGAGACAAAGCAATTATGGGTATTTCGAATTCCTTTGCTATGCCTTTTAAAGTTCTTGAAATGTATGATATCTCCTGTTCTCGATTTCCGAAACTCTTTTTACCAGACACTTCCATTAGTTGTAAATAATCTATATAAACAATTTTAACACCGTTCTGTCTTACCCACTTGCCAATGATTGTTTTTGCACTCATAATATTCAAATTACCTTCGTCGTGCATTTGAATAGGTAAGTTGGATATTTTAAAACCTTCTTTTTTTAAAACTTCTCTTTCTGACGGAGTTTGTTTTTTTGGATCTTTAATTCTTTCAGCATCAATTGAAAATTCCTCTGCAGCTAATCTTCCAATAATTTGAATGTTCATCATTTCCAATGACAGGATACCAACTGGAATTTTTAATTTTGCTTGATGCTTAGCCTCATTTAAAATAAGTGCTGTTTTGCCCATTCCTGGACGAGCTGCTATAATAATTAAATCGCCAGGGTAATAGCTTAGTTTTCTACTAAGTAATTTGCTTGGAATTCCTGCTGTTGGATTTTGGTTATTTTCTAAAAATTTATCATAACCGGACTTTAAGTCTGTTGGTTTCTTTCGTAGCAACCATTTTGATGTGTCATCCAAAGATCTTTGCGACTCTTCAAGTAAATCGAAAACGTCTTTTGTTTCATCATAAGACTCTTCAATCATTTGACTGGCAACCCAAATAGCGTGGCGTTTAACGTAGGTTTGCATTATAATTCTACAATGATAATCTATGTGAGCTGATGAAGTAACGTTTTGTGATAATTCAATTAGATAGAAATCGCCGCCTATCAATTCTAATTTTTTTTTGCTTTTAAGTTTTGTAGAAACCGTTAATAAATCAATTGGCTCGCTATCTGTGAACAAATCCAGCATGGCCAAGTAAATATGCCGATGCGCTTCTTTGTAAAACACAGTATCGTTGTCGCTTATAATTTCTACAATCTCCGACATAACATATTTAAATTGAAGTGCACACCCAAGTATTGATTTTTCGTAATCGATAGCCTGAGGAGGAATTTTACCTTTTTCAAGGGTTATAACAGAACTTCTATCTAATTTTAAGTTTGATATTTGTTTTGGTTGATTCATTTTAAAATCGGTTTCTTTTTTGAGGTTTATGGGTTTGATCTGTTTTCTGAAATTTTTGTTTGTCTTTTATTTCGTTTTTTATCCAAGTGTTAAGGAGCATTTTAAATTGTGGCATTAGCTGTTTTGGTTCAAATTCAATTTCATCTTTAGATAACATAAAATCCATTTTATTATTAAAATATTTTATGAGTTCTTCTTTATCTGAAATCATTCTATGATTTTGCATCCATAATTCATCCAAACGTTGTTGGTTAAATTTTTTTAAAATATGAAATGGGGTTAAATTTTTTATACTCTCCTTTTCTTTTATTTCCTCTTCTTTACTATACTCTTCTTTACTTTGTGGGTTTCCGTCACCTTTAAGGTTACTTTTTATAGGTTTAGGGTTACTTTTTGCTAGTTTCCGTATCCCTAAACTACTTAAAAGTATGAGTAATGAATTTTTATCTATACATTCATTTTTACGTTTCTTGTAAGCGTCTTTTATACTTTCTGTGAATTTTTCATTAAATAAAATGTTATTTTCCTCCCATAATTGTTTATCAAATTCCTTCAATCTTACTAGATCGTTTATAATATTTTTAAGCAATTCCTCACTTATTAAACATCGGTCTGACAGAAACATAATTTGTACTTCATCGGATAAGTCTAAATAATGAAAATCCGTATTACCTAGCTCTTCTAGTATTTTAAACCACGTTGCATATCCATCGTTTTTATATTTTTTTTCTAGGTAACTCATTTTCTTACCATGATTTACGGGATGTGGAAAATATTCTACTTTATTTAATTGATGTCTGGCCATAGTCTAATATTTTTTATTTGTGAAGTGGATAACACACGCATCGTGAGCATCTTCTGTAAACCAGCTCCAAAAATCGGTAGTAGATAAACCATCATTTTCCTCTATTTTAAAACGGTTTAACTGTTCAGTTATATGATCGTCAATAAATACAAATTCAGAATCAGCTAGGACTTGACATTTTTGAATACCCACTTCCCCCTTTCCAAGAATTTTAATAGATTTTTGAGGAGATATAAAAGGTCTGTCGGTCCAAGTTCTAACATGAAGCTCTGCAACGCCTGCATTTACTTCATCAATCTTTTTCTTCCAATGCTTATAGCTTTTTCTAAGCGTGTGTATTTTTGTGCCATCTAATACCTTATCTGGAAATCCTGTAAATTCCCCAGCTCTAGGATGTGCCTTTAAAAATCTAGTCGATACTATTATTACATGTTTTTTCATTATGAAATTATTTTAATTCTTTCGCCAATAGCTTTACTTAATTCTACCATATCAAACAAAGTTGGTACCGATAATTTATATTCTATGGATTTTAAATAATAAAGGCCGTCATCGTAATAATCTGGATTCAATTCCATGCTCCAAGATTTACGTTTCATAATTGCAGATACGTATGCTGTTGAAAACAATCCCCCAAAAGGATCTCCCACAATTTCACCTTCATTTGTGTATTGAAAAATCAAACGTTCAATAAGATCTAACTGAAGTGGACAAATATGCTTTTCTTTTTTACGATTAGCTTGATTGGCATTTAGGGTTTTAAGCCTATTTACATCATTCATCACATCAGGGCCATTTGGACGGTTCATAAGAGTCATCATTTTTTTTGATAGCTTTCCAGCTTGATCTAAAGTCTCAGATGCTTCAATATGAAGTTGATAATCATATGGTACCACTCTACAATATTCCTTCCACCATGCATAAATGGTTTTCGGGTTCATGGTTTCTGCCTGTTCTAAGGTTAAAAAGCGATTACCGTTACTTTGCCAAATAGCATGCGCATCTAATTGCCATCGTGCTAAAGAATAAGTTTCTTTACATTTTGCTACAGGCAAATCTGCATAAGCATTATTATCATCGCTAGGTGTTTTTCTGAAGAGCAAAATGTATTCTGGCAATCCACATCCCATTTTAGTACTATCTTTTACAAGTTCACCCCACGTTAATCTGTAGGTTTGATTATTTTCTTGTACCACATCCGTAGGTACGGTAATTTTACCTATTAAATGAAATCCGTGCTTTGTAAAGCTTCTTACAGTTTCACCGCTAAAATCATCAATACTCGTATAACTGATACCTTTTTGATATCCGTAACGAATCCTATCCTTAACATGAACGGCACATATTCGCCCAGGTATTAAAGATTTTAAAAGTTTAGGAACTAAATAATCCATCTGCTTAAAGAACTTTTCATTTGTTGCATTGTGACCAAAGTCGTTATAATTGTTACTATACTCGTAATGATTGCCAAACGGTATAGATGTAACTATTAAACCAGTACTATTTTCCTCAATGTAATCCATTGCTTTAACGCAATCTTGATTCCACACTTTAGCGTCACCAACTATAGCAGATCTCTCATTATTAAAAATTTTTCTTTTCATATCACTTGAAATTTTATTTGTATTAAGGCCATATTCTCTAACCAGATTGATCATTTCGGTTTGAAGCTCGATGTGCCGCTTCCATTTCGCTTTGAGTTCTTTTAGTACCTCACGTTCATTTTGTGTGTGAATGATGTAAATATGAACTTCTTTGTCTTGTTTAAATCGATATATCCGATGAACTGCTTGAATGAAATCATTGAACTTATAATCGATTCCAACAAATATGGCACGACTGCAATGATGTTGAAAATTACATCCTGAACCTGCTATCTTTGGTTTGGTTGATAAGATTTGAAATTTGCCTTCAGAATAATCAATTAGTAATTTTTCTTTATGTTCATTGGTTTGAGAACCATAAACAGATTTTAAAACCACATCTTTATTACATCGCTTTTCTATGGCCACACGTTCAGCTTCGCGATGATGCCAAAGTATTACATTTGAATAAGGGAATTCATTTTCAATAATTTCAAAAGCCTTGTTAACACGTAAATCTATGGTTTCAGATTTCTCTCGAGATGTATCAATAAGACTTTTAGTAACGTCTTTAAACATCACTAATTTACCACCTTTGTTGATAATGGGCTTATTGCTTAAATTTTCAACCTCTATTTCGTGGATGTGCATTTTAGGTAAATCATACCCATCATCGCTATAACCTAAATCACTTGGCTTATTTATAAAAACAGCCCAACTGCTCACCCATTTCCAAAAGTCCTCGCGCTGTGTATCATTTAGTTTTAAGTTACCTGCTTTTTTAGGATCACGTTTAAAGAATTGAGTAAGTGCATGACCTCGATCAATAACACCTAAAAATTGCGCATAGTTTAATATCTCTATGTAATTATTAGGTGTAGGCGTGGCTGTGAAAACAAATCGATAAGGTACTTTAGAAAAATGCTTGAGCACATAATTTGTGGTTTCGGTTTTTAAGTTTCTTAGAACAGATGCTTCATCAAAAGAAATCCCACCAAATTTTGAGGCATCGATATCTCCTTTACGGATCCGTTCGTAGTTTGTTAGATAAATGATTGGTTTAATGTCTTCAATGCTATCAGTATCGGTTATGTATATAATTTCAATTCCGTTATTAAGCATTTCATTATCGCGCTTAAATTCACCAATAACACCCAACGGTAAACCGATTAAAAAAGGCTTTTTAGTTTTCTTAATTATCTGTTCGGCAATAGCTAATTGCATGACGGTTTTACCTAAACCAAAGGATGCAAATACAGCTCTACGACCTCCTTCTAAACTCCATTTAGTGATGTCTTTTTGATGGTCCATAAGTATTTTAGGCAGTGCATTGCTTTTTACCTTAAAACCGTAAGATTCTGCGATAATTATTTTATCTTTTATAAAATTATTGTAACTCATTTATTAGAAGTATTAAATAGCTTGTCTTATGGTTTTTAATGAATTATTTGAAACGTGGTAATATATTTCCGTGGTCTTTGTGTTTTGGTGCCCCATTGATTTTGAAAGTGGAGCGAGTTCAGTTCCGTTGTCAAGGGCGTATGTAGCGAAACTATGCCTAAGAAAATGGAAAGATGCTTTTTGGTGTATGTGCTTTTTAACGATTCGCTGAATACTTGATTGAGAGTATTTATTTTTAAACTGTCCATTAAACACATAATCTTTAGGTTTATATTGCTTCCAATATTCTGTTAACAGATCAATCATGTTGTCGTTTAGAATGGTTGTACGGTCTTTTCGTCCTTTTCCGTTGATTACAGTCAAGGTGTTTCTTTTCCGGTCAAGGTGCTCCCATTTTAGATTTATGACCTCGGATATGCGCAACCCACAGCTTAGACCAAGAGATAAAATAGCCTTATGTTTTAAATTATTTATTTTGTTTATTTTTTCTGCTAATAATTCAGCATCAATAATCTTTGGCAACTTCTTTTCTTTCCTGGGTCTGACAATGTTTAAAGTATTTAACTTTCTGCCAACAACATTTATATAAAGAAATTTAACTGAACTAATAATTTGGTTTTGTTGCGATATCGAGGTGTAAGGATATGATTCTAAATAATTTTCAGCTTCTTTAACCGAAATATGATATACATCCTTATTGAAACTAATTAAGAACTTTTCAGAGTAACTAAGATAAGTTTTTATAGTCTGTTCAGAATAGTTTCTAAACCTCAATTTTTTTTCTAACTTTTCGAGAGTTGACTTGCTTTTTTTGTTCATAATCAGTTATTTAAGTTATATGGTTGATATATAATAGTTACCTGCAAGTGCTAAGTTCCTGTTTCAATCAAAGGTTCGTGCATTTTATCCGTAACAATATTTTTTTTCTTCCCTTCTTTTTTCTCACTCATACCTTTTAAAATATGCGTAATAACATCTACAGTCCAACCATTACCAATCATTTTATAACGTTGGCTATTGCTTACGTGGTTTGTGTAATTATCTGGTACTGTTTGTAATCTTTCACATTCAATCGGTGTTAGTTTTCTAAACCAATCATTTGTTACTTTACATAAGTTTTGAGAAGAAGCAGTTAAACAATTACTTTTTTCTAACATTAAACGTCCTCGTCTTGTTTTGCTTTTTATAAAAGTCAAGTCAATACATTGTCCTGGACCTACTTCAACAAATCCTTTTTTAGTTGCTTCTGGTATTACCCAAACAATTTGCCTTCTACTTTTAGAAATATATTGAGAAGCATTAGTGCCTTTAAAATAATTTGCATCAATACAATAAGCCTTATCTCTATCAACTTCCCCAGATTCTAAAATTGTTTCTAATAAAATACCTTTGTCTTTTGGCACTTCAACACCTGGTATATTAGTCCAATAAAGCCTATCTCTTGTTTGCCCAGAAACTAATTTAGAGTTTATTCTAATTGGCTCAACACCTAAAGCATCTGTAATTACATCTTGCCACTCTTGTTTCATCTTTACGTTTTCTAACAAGAATAATAAATTAGGGTTTTCGCTTTTCAAGTCTTTTAGAAGTCTTACATATTCCCAAAACAATCTACTTTTACCATCAAACCCAGATTGATCACCACCTCTACTAAAACTTTGGCAAGGACTACCGCCTGCAAATAATTGTATCTTATTAGAGCCAAATGTTTGTTTTGTAATAAACTCAATATTACCTAATTGTATAGTGTTTGGATAATTTGCTTGCGTTACTTTCATTGCGTATTTATCAATTTCAGAAGCAAAATACTTATTTATTGGTATTCCTAATTTATCAAGTGCAATCTGCAAACAACTCATTCCATCAAAACAAGACAGTACGTTTAGTTTTGCTTCCTGCGTCAGCAATTTGCCATCGCTCAAAAAAATATTATTACTAATTTTAGTCATTATTCAAAGTTTTGTTATTATCAATCGCACCAGTCAGGTAATTGAGTAGACGGGTGACGACTTAAAAGTCGTCACTGCGCCTCTCACACCACCGTACGTACGGGTCTCGTATACGGCGGTTCACCAAATTGAAGTTTGCGTATTATTAATGTAATCTAACAAAGGTTTATACCCTTTTCGTTTAAGTCTAGAGACTGTAATAGTAGTCTTTAGAATAGGACTTTGAGCAACTGCCCAGCCTCCCATTCTTGTTCTACTCCAAGCATAGGCTTGTCCGATTTCTATACCTAATTGAATTAGGTTTTTACGTTTCCGTTCTAGTTTCTTCCAATCGTGCCAAATACAATAGCGCAACCGATTTCTTAGCCACTCATCTAGCTTTTTACTTTTTGCATAGATGTTGGTTAAGCGGTAATTGTTCATCCAGCCTCGGCAGACTTGATTAAGTCGTTCGAGTCGTTCTAACAACGACATGGGTTTGGTTTTCTTGGTTATACTTTTTAGGTTACGTTTAAACTTTGCCCAACTTTTATTGGCTACCACTAGTACATATTGTCCTTTTACACCCTTTTTATAGATGGGTACAAAACCATGCCCGAGTAACTCAAAGTTTACAGGTCTGCGGATGCCACTTTTGGCTTTGTTTATAGGTAATTTAAGTTTATCTTTTAAGAAGACAAACAGTCTATTTCCTATTTGTTTAGCCTCGCTTTTGCTTTTGGCGTAAACGCTAAAATCATCAGCGTAGCGAACATAACGCAAGCCCATGCTTTTCATTTCTTTGTCCAAAACATCTAACATAATATTAGATAATAAGGGACTAATTGGACTGCCTTGCGGGATGCCTTTTCTGCGCTTTTGGAGTTTTCCATCTATTAATATGGGAACTCTAAGCCATTTTCGGATTAATCGCAAAGTGGTCGGACATTTTACCTTGTGGTAAATAAGTTGCAGTAAGATACAGTGGTCTACTTGGTCAAAGAATCCTTCTAAATCAATATCTACAATATCTTGATAACCAGAATTGATATACGTTTGAGCTTGTAATACTGCTTTTTGGATGTTCTTTTGTGGACGGAAACCGTAACTAACGGGTTCAAAATCATATTCAAAATGAACCATTAATTGTTGACTTACCGCTTTTTGAAGCCACCTATCGACTACAGTTGGTATTCCTAATAGTCGGGTTTTACCCTGTCCTTTTGGAATGGTTACTCCTAATATTGAATTTGGATTATAGCTGTTTGTGCGAATAGTCGATAGTATAGTCGAACGGTTTTCTAATATATAAGCGGAAAGCTCCGTTGTTTTCATACCATCTACACCGCTCGCGCCTTTATTGCGCTCCACTTGTCGTGTTGCTTTAAAAAGGTTTGTTGCTGATAATACGTTTTCAATCATAGGTTTAATAATTCGTGTACTCCTGTTGGTTTAAAACTAGGCTAGCTAGGCATCCTAATCGAATTCCAACGTAATTTAATGTTCTGTCCTTCCCTACTTGTGAGACCATCTGAGGTATTGCCTCAACTCGTTTCCCGTAGGTAC
Source organism: Changchengzhania lutea (assembly GCF_006974145.1). NCBI lineage: Bacteria > Pseudomonadati > Bacteroidota > Flavobacteriia > Flavobacteriales > Flavobacteriaceae > Changchengzhania > Changchengzhania lutea. The sequence goes on from NZ_CP039456.1 coordinate 252,605, forward strand.
TATGACCTCTGCTGACTTCTCCAAATAACCAACTCGTAGTTTTGGAGACCTCCCCAGGTAATGACATCTTCTTTCTCTCAATCACTGCCGTATCTACATATTTACCCTTTTGGTGTTCGTTGGGCGTTACAATGATGTGCTTGCTTACCCAAGTAAATATGCCTCTGTATACGATTTCTGTTCGTCAGTACCGAGTTTTGTAGTTCCGCTTCCTTCAGATAGAACCTCACGGTTTTCACCCTTGCGACTTACTAATGCTTCAAGACGTTACTCCTGTACATAAGGGACTTGCACCCTCTAGATTAATTATTTACCTTTCCGTAAATAAAAGATGCCCATGCTGGGCACACACACGGTATATAATGCATTGCGAAAAGCAACGCACCATATACCAATACGTTAGCAGTAATATCACAAACCACCGTTTTTAATTTCATCAAATCGTTCTTTAGAAACTATTATCTCTTGCCTTAATGTTCCACTTTTAATAAGGTCTGTGAGGTGTTTTTGCTGATTAGATTGCATTACTATAATTTGTTCAAGTATTTTATAAACGTCACCACCTCTTAACAAGTGTTCTATGCAATTAGCAAAAACGGCATTATTCTGGTATAATTCCAAACCATTGTCAAACTTGGCAAGTAAGGTATTAATACTACTGCTAATTGAGTAGACGGGTGACGACTTAAAAGTCGTCACTGCGCCTCTCACACCACCGTACGTACGGGTCTCGTATACGGCGGTTCACCAAATTGAAGTTTGCGTATTATTAATGTAATCTAACAAAGGTTTATACCCTTTTCGTTTAAGTCTAGAGACTGTAATAGTAGTCTTTAGAATAGGACTTTGAGCAACTGCCCAGCCTCCCATTCTTGTTCTACTCCAAGCATAGGCTTGTCCGATTTCTATACCTAATTGAATTAGGTTTTTACGTTTCCGTTCTAGTTTCTTCCAATCGTGCCAAATACAATAGCGCAACCGATTTCTTAGCCACTCATCTAGCTTTTTACTTTTTGCATAGATGTTGGTTAAGCGGTAATTGTTCATCCAGCCTCGGCAGACTTGATTAAGTCGTTCGAGTCGTTCTAACAACGACATGGGTTTGGTTTTCTTGGTTATACTTTTTAGGTTACGTTTAAACTTTGCCCAACTTTTATTGGCTACCACTAGTACATATTGTCCTTTTACACCCTTTTTATAGATGGGTACAAAACCATGCCCGAGTAACTCAAAGTTTACAGGTCTGCGGATGCCACTTTTGGCTTTGTTTATAGGTAATTTAAGTTTATCTTTTAAGAAGACAAACAGTCTATTTCCTATTTGTTTAGCCTCGCTTTTGCTTTTGGCGTAAACGCTAAAATCATCAGCGTAGCGAACATAACGCAAGCCCATGCTTTTCATTTCTTTGTCCAAAACATCTAACATAATATTAGATAATAAGGGACTAATTGGACTGCCTTGCGGGATGCCTTTTCTGCGCTTTTGGAGTTTTCCATCTATTAATATGGGAACTCTAAGCCATTTTCGGATTAATCGCAAAGTGGTCGGACATTTTACCTTGTGGTAAATAAGTTGCAGTAAGATACAGTGGTCTACTTGGTCAAAGAATCCTTCTAAATCAATATCTACAATATCTTGATAACCAGAATTGATATACGTTTGAGCTTGTAATACTGCTTTTTGGATGTTCTTTTGTGGACGGAAACCGTAACTAACGGGTTCAAAATCATATTCAAAATGAACCATTAATTGTTGACTTACCGCTTTTTGAAGCCACCTATCGACTACAGTTGGTATTCCTAATAGTCGGGTTTTACCCTGTCCTTTTGGAATGGTTACTCCTAATATTGAATTTGGATTATAGCTGTTTGTGCGAATAGTCGATAGTATAGTCGAACGGTTTTCTAATATATAAGCGGAAAGCTCCGTTGTTTTCATACCATCTACACCGCTCGCGCCTTTATTGCGCTCCACTTGTCGTGTTGCTTTAAAAAGGTTTGTTGCTGATAATACGTTTTCAATCATAGGTTTAATAATTCGTGTACTCCTGTTGGTTTAAAACTAGGCTAGCTAGGCATCCTAATCGAATTCCAACGTAATTTAATGTTCTGTCCTTCCCTACTTGTGAGACCATCTGAGGTATTGCCTCAACTCGTTTCCCGTAGGTACTATGACCTCTGCTGACTTCTCCAAATAACCAACTCGTAGTTTTGGAGACCTCCCCAGGTAATGACATCTTCTTTCTCTCAATCACTGCCGTATCTACATATTTACCCTTTTGGTGTTCGTTGGGCGTTACAATGATGTGCTTGCTTACCCAAGTAAATATGCCTCTGTATACGATTTCTGTTCGTCAGTACCGAGTTTTGTAGTTCCGCTTCCTTCAGATAGAACCTCACGGTTTTCACCCTTGCGACTTACTAATGCTTCAAGACGTTACTCCTGTACATAAGGGACTTGCACCCTCTAGATTAATTATTTACCTTTCCGTAAATAAAAGATGCCCATGCTGGGCACACACACCGTGTATATCACATTGCTTGGCTCCGTGTTTTTTAAGTAAGTCCATTTTTTCTTGTATTTTATTTACTAGTTTAGTATTAGATTCAATCCTATCGCTTATCTCTTTGTCCGTGAAACTCATTGTTTATTTATTAAGGTTAGTATTTAATTCAGCAACGTGGCATACACGCATTACGTTGTAAACAATTAAAATATGCCTACATTCCGCCTATCCAATCAGCTAGTTTTTCACCATCATTTAACACCTCGTTTAATTCCTTGTTTTCTAACCTAAGTTTTTTAACTTCTTTTTCAATCCGTTTAAATACCTCGTTTTTATCTTCAGATTTACCTTGTTTCAACCCAGCGTTATAGGCTTTTTCCGCAACTATTTTAAAGTTCAATGCTAAATCATAGCGTTTAGCGTATTGTTTTGCCGTCATATTTTAAAAGATTTACAATTGAGTAGACGGGTGACGACTTAAAAGTCGTCACTGCGCCTCTCACACCACCGTACGTACGGGTCTCGTATACGGCGGTTCACCAAATTGAAGTTTGCGTATTATTAATGTAATCTAACAAAGGTTTATACCCTTTTCGTTTAAGTCTAGAGACTGTAATAGTAGTCTTTAGAATAGGACTTTGAGCAACTGCCCAGCCTCCCATTCTTGTTCTACTCCAAGCATAGGCTTGTCCGATTTCTATACCTAATTGAATTAGGTTTTTACGTTTCCGTTCTAGTTTCTTCCAATCGTGCCAAATACAATAGCGCAACCGATTTCTTAGCCACTCATCTAGCTTTTTACTTTTTGCATAGATGTTGGTTAAGCGGTAATTGTTCATCCAGCCTCGGCAGACTTGATTAAGTCGTTCGAGTCGTTCTAACAACGACATGGGTTTGGTTTTCTTGGTTATACTTTTTAGGTTACGTTTAAACTTTGCCCAACTTTTATTGGCTACCACTAGTACATATTGTCCTTTTACACCCTTTTTATAGATGGGTACAAAACCATGCCCGAGTAACTCAAAGTTTACAGGTCTGCGGATGCCACTTTTGGCTTTGTTTATAGGTAATTTAAGTTTATCTTTTAAGAAGACAAACAGTCTATTTCCTATTTGTTTAGCCTCGCTTTTGCTTTTGGCGTAAACGCTAAAATCATCAGCGTAGCGAACATAACGCAAGCCCATGCTTTTCATTTCTTTGTCCAAAACATCTAACATAATATTAGATAATAAGGGACTAATTGGACTGCCTTGCGGGATGCCTTTTCTGCGCTTTTGGAGTTTTCCATCTATTAATATGGGAACTCTAAGCCATTTTCGGATTAATCGCAAAGTGGTCGGACATTTTACCTTGTGGTAAATAAGTTGCAGTAAGATACAGTGGTCTACTTGGTCAAAGAATCCTTCTAAATCAATATCTACAATATCTTGATAACCAGAATTGATATACGTTTGAGCTTGTAATACTGCTTTTTGGATGTTCTTTTGTGGACGGAAACCGTAACTAACGGGTTCAAAATCATATTCAAAATGAACCATTAATTGTTGACTTACCGCTTTTTGAAGCCACCTATCGACTACAGTTGGTATTCCTAATAGTCGGGTTTTACCCTGTCCTTTTGGAATGGTTACTCCTAATATTGAATTTGGATTATAGCTGTTTGTGCGAATAGTCGATAGTATAGTCGAACGGTTTTCTAATATATAAGCGGAAAGCTCCGTTGTTTTCATACCATCTACACCGCTCGCGCCTTTATTGCGCTCCACTTGTCGTGTTGCTTTAAAAAGGTTTGTTGCTGATAATACGTTTTCAATCATAGGTTTAATAATTCGTGTACTCCTGTTGGTTTAAAACTAGGCTAGCTAGGCATCCTAATCGAATTCCAACGTAATTTAATGTTCTGTCCTTCCCTACTTGTGAGACCATCTGAGGTATTGCCTCAACTCGTTTCCCGTAGGTACTATGACCTCTGCTGACTTCTCCAAATAACCAACTCGTAGTTTTGGAGACCTCCCCAGGTAATGACATCTTCTTTCTCTCAATCACTGCCGTATCTACATATTTACCCTTTTGGTGTTCGTTGGGCGTTACAATGATGTGCTTGCTTACCCAAGTAAATATGCCTCTGTATACGATTTCTGTTCGTCAGTACCGAGTTTTGTAGTTCCGCTTCCTTCAGATAGAACCTCACGGTTTTCACCCTTGCGACTTACTAATGCTTCAAGACGTTACTCCTGTACATAAGGGACTTGCACCCTCTAGATTAATTATTTACCTTTCCGTAAATAAAAGATGCCCATGCTGGGCACACACACCGTATAAAAACAAAAGCTATTAATTGCCTTTTCGGTGTTTGGTTATTATTTATTTAGTTCCATCATTATAAATGAGGTTATTATTTTATTTATCCGCTTCAATTTTTATACTAAACGTTAGAGGTCATTGTGCAAGCACCATAAATCAAACCAGTAAAATTATCCACGAGTGATAGAAAATCCTAGCTTATTTAGAGCAGACAGTACACATCTCAAATCACCTGTATCAATTCTATTATTGGGAGTTTCTAATCCAATGGATTTTCTATAACTCTTAATGTAGTTATTGCTTTGCAACTTTAATTTCAATAACTCAAATTCTTTTACTTCTAATTTTGTTTCTGCCATAATTTTAATAGTTTCTAAAGATTTATTCAATGACCTCTAACTCGCAACGTATGTCTACGCATCAACTAAGGTCTTTTCTTATTTATTATTTTGTTTGAGTACTAGCTTACAAAACGCCATCTAACACAGTTTATACTTCATAGATGCACAGCCATAGCTTCTTGTGTGTATGCTGCGCATCCACGAAGCATAGACGTTGACCGTTCTAGAGAATAAAAATAAAAAATAGGCGACTCACGGTTGCGGCTGTATGGGTACGCAACGCTTCATAGACTCGTCTATAAATCATAGCGCACTTATATATTTTCTATTTGTAAACTCCGTTACATAGGTATTAACCATTTCTTTTTCATAAAGTGATTTCAAAGATTTACCTACGTGCATTTGCCCATAAGAACCTCCAAGTTCCCACGCTATCTGTGAGCAAGTTTTATAATCATCTTTGATTATTTCTAATACTCTCTTTTGAAAATTTGTCATTTTACCCTGTGTTTAATAAGAATCCAACTGCCAGATACATCCTCTACTAGTAATTTTGTAGTTGACGTAATATGTAAAGTTGCCGTTTCGGTTTTTATCGATAAATTATTGCAGTCACCTATACTTTCAACCCTCCCTTGCCATCCTGCATAAGCAGTAACGCCAAATCCTAAATGATTAGGGTTTCTATCTGACACCATTACTTTATCTCCTATTTTTATTTCCATATCTCTCTAAATTTGTCGGCTGTGCCGCCACGCCTATTTTTTATTTTAACTCTCAAGAACACAGTATATAAATCAGCAGAAAAAACCGCTTCATATACTTATTCGTTACCAAAAATAAAAAAGGGCGCTCACTCATACGTAATCAAGGCATACTAATTTACCTTTTAGTAATCCAAAGTTTTCTTTTTTATTATCAGTTCCACATAATGGTTTGTAAAATTCTTTTTCTTGTTCTGTTAGGTTTTTTAAATAAGGTTCGCAACGCTTCTGCACTTGTATTAATCCAAACCAAGAACAGAATAAAGATGGTGCAACCCATTCATACATATTGCCATCATACTTTGCGTTTTTAAAGTTTTTACAATATTTTCTTTCAGACCAATTAGCCACGCAGCCTTGTAAAAAATGGTCGTGGTCGTATTTAAAATTCGGTATTTTAATAGCGTACTTGCCAACTAAAAACACAATCCTTGTTATTCCTTTTAAATCTATTTTCATACCATTGCTTATTTGCCCTCGTACCTCACGCACGCCATTTTTAACTATTGGTAACACCGTGTATAACCCAACCAATACCAGTTAAATCAATGTTTTTAATTTCGCTCAATTGTGGTTCTATACTTAAAAATAAGTTTCCGTTCACTTTTTTAAGCATTGGCACAAGGTTTCCAAATGTTTTTTGGTCAACAGGAGAGCAACCAAACCATACATTTTTTGGTGGGTTAATTTCCCAATCAAATGGTATGTATTTATTTATATTACTTGGTCTTTTAGTCAAAAACAAAAAGGTTAAGTTGTTGTATTTACCATCAGAAATTCTACTAAACAATTCGTCTCTTAAATCGCCTGTATTTTCAGCTAATAAAGTTTTGTTAGATATTGGTTTTGGTTTTTCAAAAATATCCATCATAGAACCAACAAAAACTCTAACATTAATTCCTTTTTGTTCAGCTTCTTTTTGGTATTTATTCAAATCACTAAAAGAAGATTTTATTCGTTTTCGGTCTTTTCCTTCGCCCCAAATATCATTTCCCCATCTATGAGATAAAGTTTCCGCATAACAATTATCGCATCCAGCGTGTACTTTTGTACAGCCCCACCATAAATTAACAGTATGGTCTGTCCATTCAATTTTACTGTTCTTTGCCATAGTTTTGTTTGTTATAATAAATCATCGTGTAATTCAAGCATTTTAACAAGTCTGTTTCGTTCTTTTTCTGTTTGAGATTCTGCGCTCATAAGAACTTCATATGCATTTAAGACAGTTTCATCTTGGCTACCACATTCAGGACAATGAGAATCCATATAGTCGATTATGTGTAAGCAGTCTAAGCATTGGTAATAACTTCCTGTAAATTCCATTTTTATTTGTTTAAGTTTTCTATTAATCATGTATTTCCATTGTTTTCGGGCTTTTTCTTCATGGTCTGAAACTAAATTCAAATATTGCAAACCATAAGGGAGTTTGTTGTTCTTCATCTTTTTACCAACATATCTGCCTACGTATTCATATTCGGTCATTTTATTTGTTTTTTTACTGCACACACCAAGAAACTATCTAATTCACGTCCGTTTGTAGAATTAGGGTTAAAATAAAACCTATCTCCAGTTTCATTTTCTAAGTAATGTTTAAATGGGTCTTCAATATTTAATATCAGTTCTATTTTTAATTCCATTCTGATTAATTTTTTAGCAAATACAATTTCTAATATTAGTTCCGCACGATTCACAGATTCCACCACTAAAGTATTCTGGATTTTTTCTTTTATATGCGTAATGTTTTGTTTCAATATCATCTTTTTGTTTTATCAAAGTTTCAACTTGTGTAAATAAGGCTTCGTTTACTTCCTTTAATTTGTCCATTTCTCTACTTTTAATTTCGTCTTGGTCATTTGAACCAATTACATATGCTGTTATTACATCGCCTTTATATGTCTTAGGATCTATATTCACGTTTTTTACATAATTTTCAGCCCTATTGTCAATATCATTTTCAAGTTCTTCAATGCTATCGTAATATTTAATTCCCATTTCCCCACGACAATCATTCATATAACACGCTTGGTCGTAGTCCTCAATTAAAATACCCTTTTTGCCATTTTGGCAAACATCACAAGTGCATTTTAAATCACATCTATAAACAGTCTTACCTATCCTGTCAGTAAACCATTTTCTTTGTTCTAAATACTTTTTTTCGCCTTCGGTCATTTTATTTGTTTATCTAGTTATTGGGGATTAATGATATTCATCAGTTCAGCTTCCCATTTTTTTATTGTAGCTGATGCTTTTTTAGGGTCGTACATACTTCCTTGATAGTAAAGGTATTCAGCAAAAATTGGATCATCGTTTCGTTTTTTGCATATTCCTAAATAGATCCAGTCAACATGCCCGGTCAGCTCAAACCAAACATCATATTCATCATTTGTGTTGGCGGAAATTGCCAATCCAAACAAATTGTTAAGCTTCTTTTTAAGAGCCACAGTGGGCTTGCTTGTCGATATCGTTCTCATAATATTTTTTTTATTAGGGTTATCCTCTTTTTTTTATACCAATCTGGCTTGTTAAAAACAATATCTCCGTCAACTAAAAGTTCAACACCTGTTAACTGGATAGGTATTTGTTTGTTCCCACCGGTTGTTTTTGTAAACGGCAACATATAAGACCCTTCCCCGTATTCTTCCGTTGGCATTGGTCTTTGTGCGATAACATCCTCGATATGTACCCCTTTCCAGAATTCACCGACTTTCCATATAATTTTGTACATGTAATGTTTTTTTCGTCTAGCTCCGGTAAAGTGGTAAACCTTGACAAGAGAGCCATGGGTAATATCTTTTCCGTTTTTGTCAGTGTAAAATTGTGTTTTCATGATGTTAGTTTTTAGTTTATCATCCAAATGCCTCCAGGGTTTTCTTTTGGTCGATATGGTGGATTTGGTAATTCCATCCAATGAGTAATGGTGTGAAATTCATTTATACAAATCTTCATTTTAAAATGGGTGTACATTAAATTCAATAGTAACGCCTGCATCTGCAATCGTGACCGTTTTTTGTGTTGCTTTGGTAATGCGATCTTTAAAGGCTAAGGCATCACTATTACTATCGGAAAGATGTATCAATACAATGTTGTTAACCTTAGATAAATCGTTTGCTAAAAGCGTGCTCTCACAGGTATCAATACTCATGTGGTTCTTAATGATTCTGTTTCTAAGGAATTCCATATCGTTAAGTTTTCGCTTGGCAATCGCTTCATCGTAGTTGGCTTCGATAATAATGTTGTGAAGGTTTGGAAAGGTGTACTTGCAGAAAATTAGATCTGTAATAAACAGTACGTTTCCGCATTCTGGATGATAGATATGAAAACCGCATGGCTCAACAGCATCGTGTAACACATCAAAGGCCATAATTTTAAATTTGCCTAACTGAAACATCTTGTGATACTCAAAAGACTTAGCGCGATGATTTGATGATGTTTGCAGTGCTGCATGTGTGCCTCTAGTGGCATGCACATCTATCCCGTAATTCATTACGTCTTTTACAGATTTTGCGTGATCAAGGTGTTCATGTGTGACAATGGCACCTACCAATTTTGAAAAGTCGAAATTGAAAGCGTTCTTTATATCGCTAAAACGTACGCCACATTCTATGAGCAATGCTTCATCTTGGGATTGTAAGATGTAAGCATTGCCTTTAGAACCGCTATTAACTATTTTTAGTTTCATACTAGAATCCTGGACTAGATGCTTTAGTAGTTTCCTTTTCAGCTTCTATAGCTTCATTGTGCAAAGCTTCAAATTCCTTATCCTTAGATTCTGTAAGTGATTTAGTTTCATCTTCCTGAATCACACCATCGGCATCAATAGTAATCTCTTGCCCGTTGGCTTGGGTTTGAATGAGTTCTTGAATCTCTCTATCATTTGCCTGAGCTTCGTTTTCTAAAGTGCGCGATAAGAAATCATCAATCTTATTAGAATCGATATTCACTTTATCCCAACAATGGCGCTTCAATGTTTTCATAAACATCTCTTCTTCCCATCCTTCAATAGTTTCCTTTCCAGATTTTTTGCCATTGACCCACTTATCCTTTTCGCCTCCCCAAAATTCAGGAGATGCATATTTGGGTTTACGCTTTTCAATCTGACCTCTAGTCATTACAACCAGCTTATTCTTTTCAGGATTATCGCTGTACATTTGGTAATAGAAGCCACCTTCTAATTCGCCACGATCAAAATCGTTTATGATATCAAACTCATAACCTTCAACTTTGCGTTCAGAGTTTTTCTTTAAGGACTTAAAGTGATCTGTAGAATATTTAAGTTCAAAGATTACTTGATCCGGAACATCAAATCCATACTTACGAGCTTTTAATTCTAAACCGTTAAAACCTTCCATTAAATTAATGTCGTATTTATCGGTTTTGTTATTCTTGTAAGGAATTGGGCTGATGTGATTCTTCTGCATAGGATCTAATCCGATGCTAGAATATGCAACCACATCTAATGCGAGCTTGTGCATGTTTACATTTGCCCAAGTTAAAGGCAACGCATCGCGATACTGTTCTGTCTTTGCCAGGCGTTTAGTTTCGGCTTCACCTAAAACAGAATCTACCTTTATAAAATAGTTCTGAATTAGTTTTCTCTGAAACGATGTAAGCTCTACAGCTTCACTGTTTAATCCTGTTGGAAATTCTTTGATTACGGCTTGTGTAAACCGTTCTGATGGTGTAGCGTTTTTCATTGTTGCTACTGCGTTTTTTGTACTCATAGTTATTTTGATTTATAGATTATTTATTAATGTGTTGAAGGCATTACTACCTTATAAGAATATTCCCTTTCATTTATCTTTTTAAATTCTGTGAAGTAGGTCTGAAAATGAGCATCAAAAGAGTCTTTTTTCAATTCATTTCTTTTTTCAGCAGAAATAGCGGGTTTCAAAAAACCAGTGCAAAATGATTTAATAACATGCTCAGAGTAATCAATTTCAGAATTATTTTTTATTGTGTAGCTGTAATAACTATCACCATATCTTCTTCTTTGACCAGCCTCATGGTTGATAACTTCAAAAATATATGTCTTAGGTTTTGGTAAATAATTATTCATAACTACGCTGTTTGAAGTTCTTTACTAAGTTTATACTCTTCATAAGTTTGAGGCACATCCGACACGCGTAATTCAATATCTGGCTTAGACACGATCAAATTAACAACCTGAGATTCCGTATCTATCAATTCAGAGACACTCTCACGGTTATCGATAAATATTGGTGCTGTGACTTTGTAATGCTGGCAAAGCGTGTTAATAATATCTACACCTGCATTAATACGACTTGCATTATTGGCATCGCTAAACGGCACACCTTTAATTAATGCTTTACACGTTGGTACTTCACCACCGTTAATCTGCGTTTCAAACAGTTTAAAGTCTACATACTTAAAGCGTTGGTTAACGGAATTCTCTATACGTGTAGATTTTTCCTTTTCGAAAGCTTCCATTGTAAAGAGTTCTTTTTCTAGATCTGCAATAGATTGTGCTAGTTGAGTTTCTTCTTTTGAAAGTTCTGCGATACGCTTATTAGAAGCTTCAATCTGTTGCTCTTTTTGAAGCTGTGATTTAATTTCGTCGCGTTCAGCATTCAGCCTATTTAATTCTTCTTTAAGTTCTGAAGTGTCCACCTTTGGCCTGTTGGCTAAGGATTCTCTTTTGGTAGCGATATCTGAGGTTTTAGAATCAAAAAATAGTTTTTCAGAGTTCATTAAATCAGCATAGATTTCTATCTGCGTTTTAGAGGTTGAAGATGCTTTAAGTTGTTCTGATAAATCGGCACGTTTTTCCCAGGCAATTTTATTGCTTTCCTGAAGCATTCCTAATTCCTTCGTCAATTCAAGTAAATTATTTTCTAAGGTCATTTTTTGACCAGATAAGGATTGACCTCTATCGGTAATGCTTTTTAGTTTTGCATTTTTGTTGCTGGTAAAATGTTCTTGAAGGTCTTTCTTTTTATCCTCAATATCTGAGGCTTCAAAATCTCTTTTGCAAGTAGGACACGCACAATCTGCATCGTCCATTTTAAATACCTTAGCATTCTCAACTTCCCATTGCGCTCTTAAATCTTTAATGCTTTTATCAAGATCACCTATCTGATTAGCATAACTCGATGTCTTAGAGTTGTTAATTGAGATTGCAGAATCATTGGATTTTATCTCATGGTCCACAGCATCAATTTTGCGCTGAATTTCTCTAGGTAAATTTTGAGACTCATTAAAATCTGCTGATGCCTTTTGGTTAATCTCATGCTTTTTATTACTGATTTCAGTCTCAATAGCATGGATTTCTTTTTGGATGACAGACTGTGAATCTATATCGGCCTGCTGTGCCTTTAGTTTGTCTGAAACTTTATCGTTAACCGATTCAATAGCCTTGGTCTTTATCTCTAAATCTGCCTTTAATTTGGTAAAATCTAAATCTACAGGTTTACTTCTTTCAACTTCATCGATACGAGTTGGTAAGGTTTGCAGTTCTTTTTTTGATTTTAGAACTTTAGAGTTCAACTCTTTTTTATATTCATCAATAGACTTACTAGAGTTTAGAACGTTGGTTAACTTTAATACTTCAGATTTGTTTTCAATATTTGAAATGGCATCTAAAACTTCAATGTCAGATATATTTCCAGCCATATCTATCAAAACATCTCTTTGCTTTAACCAATGCAAACTATTAAATGCTGTTGTGCTAGTGATCATTTTAAAAATGTTTTCATCGACGATTGCATTAATTTTAGATGAAAATTCAGATGCTTTCATGGGTACGCCATTCCACTCATAAACTGTATTATTCCCTTTCAAAACAGCAATTAATGAACCTTTTGGTTTAGTCCAGTCTTGACGCATAATTCTTGTAAGTTCTACTCGCTCGCCATCTACATGAAGTATAGAAGTAACCTGCACTTCAAGTTTTGGTATAACATTATTTTTTAAGTCCAATCTTTGAACCTCAAAAGATTTTCTGTCCGTACTGTCCTTTCCAAAAAGAAGCCATATAAAAGCATCGAAAACCGATGTTTTACCAACAGCATTGGCACCGTAAATAAATGTTTCTTTGGAAAGCTCGTTTAATTCTAGGCTACGAATCCCCTTAAAATTCGTTAGCTTTAATGATTTGATTCTGATTGTTTTCATGATTTATAGATTTAATTTATTTAAGTGCTTTTTCGATTGCAATTCTTGCTTTAGCTTGATTGCCAATTGAATTATATTCTACTAATTCTTGTAATGCTTTTAAAAGTTCTGGAGCTGCAGCAATTAGTTTCATGTCATTAACTTGTTCAGTACTCATAGCAACAGGATAACTAACAATATGTGTTTTTCCAGCCCAAACCATTGTGCCGTTTCCATTTAAACCCCATTGCCCTTTAGTTCCTTTAAATTCCATATCTAAGCCGTTTTATTTTTCAATTTATAGTGCTTAATCAGGCCGTTCATTATTATTTTTTCTCGAGTGTTTAAATCGTTATAGGTTTTTCCTTTTAAGGTGATGCGGCCTTTGTTCACCTCAAGACTTAGATCAACTTTCATGGCTTACAAAAATTTGTTTTTGCATTTCCAAATACACAGGATTTACATCCATGCCCGTAGAATAAGATATCATGGCATAGGTTATTTTTTCAGCCACCTCACTACCTTCAACGCAGCTTAAAAGGTGGTGATAAAAGTTAGCCAGATCTTCATCGGTTTTAGTTTCCTGATGTGCATCATAAAGATTAAATAACCCTAAATTGATGAGTGGGTTTCCTACTTCGATTTTTTTTAGTAAATTTGACATACGATTCTGATTTATAATTAGATTCTGATTTATAGATTAAGCCATTCCCCTAGAATGGCTTTTTTCGTTTATGGGCTTTATAAATAGCCTCACAAGCTGTATAGATAGCCGAAGTAACCACTATGGTTAGTAAAACTTCGTAAATTGTAATTTGGGTAATATCTATCATGCTATTTTGTTTTTAAAGTAATTTCCTTGTAAAAGCTGTTTCTCATAGTAATTTTCCAATAGTGAAAATTCTGGGTCTGTTTTAACAACAGGCTCATACTCTACACCGTTAATGACTATGATTTTTGCGTTCACAGCGCTTGAACTTTTTCATTTTTATTTTTTATCTCTTCGGTAATTTCATCTGAGACGGTTTTAACATCAGATAAAAGCGATTGAATAACGCTCTGGTCTTTTCTTCCATTTTTTAAAATAGAAGCAACATTTTGGTTGGTATGACCAAAATCATTGTAAAGCCTGTTTTTTGCACCAGGCGGCATGCTATCCCATGCTTCTTTCAATTTTTCAAGGCTTGTTTTTTCTTTCATTATATATTGTAAATTTTATGTTTATGCAGTTATCTGATATCTTGCTCTATTTGTCATAGAACGCGATACTCTTACCGTTTTCCTTTGACGTTGTTCTACATTTATTTTTCTTGGCATAAGAATTAAACATTGTGCAAATACAAATAATATTACTATCATAATTTTATAAAACCCTTTAGGATTTTCCAAAGACAAAACAAACATTGCTGATAAATGAGCTAATGTTCTTGCACCAGATTTTTTTTTACTTTTTTTAATATGCGTATCAACAGTCGATGGAGATATAAATAATCTAGTTGCAGCTTCTTTAACCGTATATCCTTTAGATATTTCGGCAACAACTTCATTTTCTCTGTTAGTTAATAGTTCTATCATATCCCTTATTTTCGGTATTTACAGGAAACCATTTTGTAACATTCATAGTTTTTTGTTACTTTGGTTTGTAATACAATACAAATATAAAATCAATTGCATTATTCTGCAAGTTTTTATTGCAATATTTTGCATTTAAATTTAAAATAATGTTTAATAGGCTTAAAATCAAGGAAATAAGAGAAGCTAAAAACTTAACTCAAGATGATATCGTTAGGCTTTCTGGTATACCAAAACGAAGTTATAACGATTATGAGAGCGGAAAAACAGACATACCATCCTCAAGGTTGCAGCATATTGCAAAAGCCTTAGATGTAACGGTCGGTGTTATTTTTGGATTTAGTGATCCAGAAACTAGAGAAGGGTATGAGGATATGGTTTTTAAAGATTTCAATAAATATAAACCTGTTTTAGTTGATGATAGTAAAGCAAGCCTTAAGCATAGTGAAGATATACAAACAATAGATGATATGGTTTACTTAAAAGTTTTAGAAGTATTAAAACCGTATTTAAATAAAATCGAATTACAAGACGCTAAATTAGCAGAACTAGTTACTAGGTTGGGGTTGGTCGAAGAAAAAGTTTAATCGTTTACTTTGTCAATAGATTCTATAAAAACAGAAGTTAGTATTTTAATTTTTTCTGAACATTGAGTTAATAATCCTTTTCTAATTGTGTTTCTTTCTTCGGTCGTAAATTTATCTTTATTCTCCTCAAACCAAATAGCTTTTTTAAGTAAGTTACTCATATTTGGTCCCCTTTCTTTTTAAATAAAAATAAAGTAGTATAATTAAAAAAACTATACCAAAATTCACTAATACTTTTACACTAACACCATTAACAGCATGTTTTCGATTATTTAAAATATTAATAAACAATTGAAAAACTAACATAATTAAAGGCGCTAACATTACAAACCTGTACTGCTTTCCTTTACTATTAATAAATGCAAAAATCCAACCTGAAATAGCTACAACATACATTGAGACGAAAAACAAGCCCATACGAAGAGAAGAATAACCACTAAAGCCATCCTTCTCATTAAAAAAAGTAAAATCGTGTATATAAGGTAAAAACGATATTAGAACTATTAATATCGCTATTAATAAATTATATATCCGTTTCTTTTGGTTCGTCTTTTTCAATCTGAACTTCTTCTTGATTTAAATCTTGTTTAGTACAAGAAGTTAATCCAATTGCAAAAACCATTAAGGTTAATGCAAAAACTTTTGTAAGCTTTTTCATTTGATAAAAATTTAAGGTTAATAGATTCCTTTGTTTACCAAATAACTTTACTTAAATATGTTCGTTGGATTAACTACTTTATTGCTATTAATTATTACAAAGAGGGAATAATTATAAAGCATTTAATACTTTATAAATCTAGGAAATATTCTTTTAACAAAACTGTGGTTTAACCACAATATTTTCTGTGGTTAAACCGTATTTAATCCAATAATAGAGAAATAACCGACAAACTATACAACTTTCTTACATTTTTTCGATGAAATACACCTTTTTTAACAATGTTCATATAACATTTGATATCATCATCCCTTTTTTTAGGTATTTTATGTTTCCCGTTTTGTTTAGAAACTATTATTTTGTTACTTTGGTTTGTAATACAATACAAATGTACAATGAAAAGAATTTTGTTATTCTTTGTGATTCCTTTTTTTATTTTAAGTTCTTTCGTTTCTTATTGCCAAAATGAAGGATTTTATTACCCTAATGGTGATTTAATTTCTAAAAACATTGATCAATCAATTAACAGTATTTTAGAATTACACTTTCCAGACATAAATCAGATAACAGTTCATTCAAAAAGCTGTGATAATTATGAGGTGGTTTTTAAAAAATTTACTGAAACAACGCTATTTGTTTTAGGGGAATTCCCTAAATCTAAACGATCATTAAAAAAGTGCATTGAAGCCTATAACGTTATTAATGATTACTCAAGAGAATCTTTTAAGTCAACTCTTGATGATCTAATAGAAAAAAGCGAAGGCAGCAAACAAGTGTTCAATATATTTGGAAACCCACAAAGAGAAACAATATATAAAGAGTTAGGAAGTGAAATAACAATTTATAATTACAACAAGTATTATGGAACCGTGAAGTTTGATCTAATATTTGAGAATGATAAACTGATTAGATATATAAAATATTGATATGGAAAATCAAATAGACTCTAAAATCTACATAAGTGACGAGCGCATGCTCTTGTTGATTGACATATTAAAAGCAAATAGCATTATCCGTTTTGATTCGGACTTTTGTGATTCTATCGGTTTACTAAGGCAGACCTTAACCAAAATTAAAAAAGGCGAGAAGCATTTTACTCCAGATCATATTAGAAATGTCATATTAGTTTATAAAGCTGATGCGAACTGGATATTCGGAATTGGAGACCAGATATTTTTAAACAAAAATTACAACAAACAGCATACTAAACCGAATACAAAAGATAAAATTTTAACCAATTAATCAACGTAAACACCGGCATTTTTAAGCGGTTATTAAATTCATAACCCGGAGGTCGGGGGATCGTGCCCCCCTCTCGCTACCATTAAATACAGTACAAACCGAAGATTACTCTTCGGTTTTTTTATTACAGGTACAACATAGGTACAACAAATGACTTTTTTATAAGGATAGTTATCAATATAAATCATTTAAAACTAAATCCTATTAATTTCATATCTAGGCTACCTTGTTTAGTTTCTTGATTAAGAAAAACCACAGGTATGTTTCTTATTTGTTAAAGGTCGACTTTATAGGTGCATTTTTATGAAATACTTCTATTTTCCTTTTAAAAATTATATTTATTAGTAGCACGAAACTTAAACCACTAACCTACTTAGTTATAAATTTATTGACTTTAGCTTAATATTAACTAATTAAAATTCATCAATTGCGTTTTATTATTAATTACTGATGTTACGCACAAAATTATTAAATTTCATTTATGAATGTTAATAACCTTTTAGACTTATATACTGACTATTTGTTGGTGACGCCCACTTATAGTACAGCAACAGGTTTGTCATTAGTGACAGATAATAGTGTTGGTCATGACCAAATAACACGGTTGTTATCTAGTAAAATAGACTCAAGAACCTTATGGCTAGAAGCTAAAGCTATGGTTCAAGAAATTAAGTCATCAGATGGATTGTTAATTATTGATGATTCCATTGAACCCAAAAAACACACAAAAACCAATCCTTTAATAAATTGGCACTACGACCATTGCAGTGGTAAAAGCGTTAAAGGCGTAAATTTTATAAGCTCCTATTATTATAGTCCTAAGTATGATATGGGTCTTCCTGTAGGTGTTGAGTTTGTAAAGAAAGATGTAGCCGTTTTAGGCAAGCATGGAAAACCTTCTTTTAAAAGTAAAGAAACCAAGAATGAAATGATGCGTCGCATGGTAGTCCAAGCAAACTACAACATAGGTTTTAAGTATGTTTTGGTAGACAGTTGGTTTTCATCATCAGAGAATATGAGCTGTATCGCACAAGACTGCAATTCAGATTTTATAATGGCCCTTAAACCAAACCGGGTCGTAGCATTAAGTGAAGAAGATAAAGCACAAGGCATTTATCAAAGTATTGAATCTTTAACGCTGGAAGAGCGTACTATGTCAGTTTATTTAAAACAATATAGCAACCCTATATTGATAACTAAGCAAGTCTTCAAAAACGGAGAAGGTAGTACTGGTACGCTTTATCTAGCTACAAGTGATTTAAACTTAGATTGCCAGAGTCTTACTGCAATCTATCAAAAACGGTGGAAAGTAGAGGGATTTTTTCGCTCCATTAAAAACAACACCGCTTTTGCCAAAGCACCAACGAAAACAATACAAACACAACAAGCTCATTTTACAGCATCTATGATAGCGTATATGAAACTTGAACGGTTAAAAATTAGAAACAGTAAAAATCATTATGCAATGAAAAGCGAAATATGGCTTACCGTTACTAAAGCAGCTTGGAAACAATTAGAAGAGTTATCAACATCAAATAGCAATTTCAAGAAAATTGCTGCGTAACATCAGTTAAGTAAAAGAAAATGCTATCAATTATATTTTGAAATATAGTTATTAGTACTACTTTTAGACTATTACAATTTACTAGTCTTAAATTCGCGCTTAAAAAACAATACTTTTTAAATCTAAATTATTTGTTTAGTTTTCAAATTAATGACTTAAAGAGGTTTTTTTAAGAATATTATATTTCTTTGTATTTAATTGGGTTAAAAATATATCTAAAAATCAAATTTTTTACAAAATAATTCTTAATCGGTTTTTTACAAGTTGATATATAACACCGTTTTTAATGAAACATTTTATATATATAAAGTTAATAACAACTATTATTTTAGTCTTTACAATTTACAATGCGGATGGACAAGAAATCCCTCCATTAGTGAAATTCACTCCTGAAAATTACGGCGGTGATAAACAAAACTGGTCAATTTCCCAATCATCAAATAAATTTATATATGTTGCAAATAACGAAGGCCTTTTAGAATATAATGGAGCTAAATGGACCATATTTCCTTCTCCAAATAAAACAATTATAAGGGCGGTTCTTGTTGTTGGTGAGAAGATCTATACAGGCTGTTACATGGAATTTGGGTTTTGGGAAAAAGACAAGTTTGGAAAATTACAATATACCTCATTAGTTCCAAAGTTGAAAGAACCCATGATTGAAGATGAACATATTTGGAATATTATCACATATGATCAATGGATTGTTTTTCAAACTCATAATAGAATTTATTTTTATAACACTGATAATGAAAAATATACCATTATCAATTCTAATAATATCATTACAAAAATTTTTAATGTTGAAAATGTTATTTATTATCATGTGAGTAATGAAGGCGTATATAAAATTGAAGAAGGAAAATCTAAACTAATTCTTGAAGCTCCTATGTTTAAAGACGATAGGGTAATAAATATATTTTCAACTCAAGAAGGGCAACTTATCCAAACAAGAGAGTCAGGTTTTTACACATTAATAAACGACAATGTGTCTTTATGGCAAATCCCTGCAAAGGATACTCTTCAAAACATAAATGTTTTTAACAGTATTCAACTTCAAGACAAAAGCTTTATACTAGGTACAATAAAAAAAGGTGTTATTTATTTAAGCAAAGATGGAGAAATTGAATATCGAATTGACCGTAGTAATGGACTTAGTAACAATACAGCATTATGCTTATTTGAAGACAAAGATAATAACATATGGGTTGGACTAGATAACGGAATTGATTGTATTAATATAAAATCTCCAATAAGTGTTTTTAATGATGATAAAGGTAATATAGGTACGGTTTATGCATCAACTGTTTTTAACAATATATTATATTTAGGTACTAATCAAGGGTTGTTTTATAAAAAAGCTGAAGGACAAGAATCATTTAAATTTATTGAAGGCACTGCAGGACAGGTCTGGAGTTTATTTTCGTTCAATGACGAGTTATTTTGTGGTCATCATTCTGGGATATTCATCGTAAATAATACTACAGCACGTCAAATATCTAATGAGCCCGGTACTTGGGGTTTTAGACCAATTCCCAACAAAAAAAATGAATTACTATTTGGCAATTATGGAGGCTTGAATGTTTTATCAAAAAATCAAGGAATTTGGAAATTAAAGAATAAGATTCAAGGATTTAATAGCTCTGCTCGACATTTTGAAATAGGTAAAGATAATGATGTTTTTATAAGTCATGGCTATAAGGGATTATTTAGGCTTACACTTAATAAAGATTTCACATTGGTAAAGAACTTATTTTTAGACTCCTCAATTCCCATTGGCAATAATTCAAGCCTCATAAAATATAAAGAACGTATTTTATACACATTCGAGGGAGGTATTATGGCTTATGATGATTTTAAGAGTCGTTTTATAAAAGATTCTATACTTAGTCCTCTTATTACAGATTTACAATATACAACTGGAAAACTTGTTGTGGACAAAACACAGAAACTATGGTCTTTTTCTGAAGACAATATTAGCTACGTAAGTTCAAATCCCATTACCAACGAATTCAAAATCAATAGGATTGCTATTCCTTCAAGGTTAAGAAAAGGACAAATAGGATATGAAAATATTTCACTAGTTGAAAATAATAAATACCTATTAGGTCTTACCGATGGATATATAACTATAGATATTTCCCAGTTTAATCAACAAACAAATGAATCTGAAATAGAATTAAACTCAATCAGCCTAAGAGATGTTGATGCTAACAATACAAATGTAAATTTGAATGATTTTGGAGATTTTGATTATAGCTATAATACTGTAGCATTTAATTATAGTGTTCCAGAATACAATAAATATGAAATAGTAAAATATCAATACAAACTCGTAGGAAGATATAATAAATGGAGTGATTGGATAGAAACATCCGAAATTATTTTTGAAAATTTAAGTTTCGGCAACTATAGTTTCATTGTTAGAGCCAAAATAGGTAATAAATTAACCAATAATACAATAAGCTATGATTTTAAAATTAATCGACCATGGTATTTATCAAATGTTGCTTTGTTATTATATTTATTTAGTTTATTTACTATCTCATTTATTATCCACAAGGCTTATAAGAATTACTATAAAAAACAACACGAACACAAATATCTAGAGAGAGAACAATTAATTATCAGAATTAAAAACGAAAAACTAAATGAGGCTATAGAAAATAAAAATAGAGAGCTGGCAATTTCTACTATGAGTATCATTAAAAAAAATGAAGTGTTGAGTAGCATAAAAAAAGAATTAAAAAATACAAAAAAACCCAATAACGAGTCAGTAATAAAATTAATTGACAGTAACATAAATAATAATAAAGATTGGAAATTTCTTGAAGAAGCCTTCAATAATGTTGACAAAGATTTTTTAGACAAAGTAAAAAATGCCTACCCGGAAATGACACCCAATGATTTACGCTTTTGTGCCTATTTGCGATTAAACCTTACTTCCAAAGAAATTGCACCATTACTTAATATATCTGTAAGAAGTGTTGAAACAAGACGTTACAGACTTAGAAAACGAATGAATTTGCCACATGACACTAGTTTAACTGACCACATCTTAAAAATTTAACACTACTACATAGCTATTATTCACTACGACATTACTACTACAATCCAATTTTAGGTTAGTTGTTTTTTTTTCTTAAAAATTTAATATTTTAAATATTCTATTGTTATTACTGAGATACCCGATAAATTAATGAGTGCTAAATTATGAGAATGAGTTTTTGTAGTAGTGTTTTTTATTAATATGGCAATTTTTGAAGTTAAATTTACAAAATATCTTAACTATTCAAACAATAAGTTAGGATATCAATAATTTAAACTAAACTCAATAATTTATGAAATTAGAATTACCCTCAAAAGGAGTAAAACTGCTTTTTTCGCTTTTTGTACTCTTAAATTTTGGGATTGTCACAGCACAATCACAAAAAACAGTCACAGGCACGGTATTATCTTCTGAAGATAACATGCCATTACCCGGAGCTTCCGTCTTAATTAAAGGTACTAATAATGGAACGTCAACAGATTTTGATGGCAAATTCATATTAAATGTAACTTCTGACTCTGCAACATTAATAATTTCTTATATAGGTTATCAAACTCAAGAAGTTACAGTATCCAACGAACCACTGATAATTAAACTATTGACAGATGCAAATGCTCTAGACGAAGTTGTAGTAGTAGGATATGGTACTCAGAGAAAGAGTAATCTAGTTGGCTCTGTTGCAAGTGTAGATTTGGATGAAGCTACGGTTGTTCCAACCACCAATGTTGCGGAAATGTTAAGAGGTAGGGCAGCTGGTGTTCAAATTAATTTAGCTGATGCTCGACCGGGTGGAAATTCAGAAATTTTAATCCGTGGCAAGGTATCTTTAGTAGGAAATGAGCCATTAATTATTGTGGATGGGGTCCCATTTGACAATATTAATGATGTAGCGTCTGATGACATCTCTTCTATCGAGGTCCTAAAAGATGCGGCTTCTACCGCAATTTATGGCGCTAGAGCAGCAAACGGCGTCATACTTATTACTACTAAGAGAGGTAAAGAAGGTAAAATAAATGTGAATTACCATGGTTATACAACCACGCAGCGCTTAACTAAAAACTTTGACCTATTTAGTGGTGAAGAATTTGCTGATTTAAGAAGAGAGGCAAATCGGGATCGAACTACAGGTGAATTTCTGTCTGATGACAATATCTTTAGTGAATTTGAACTAGAAGCCATAGCTAATGGAAATTTCGTGAATTGGGAAGATCTAATTTTACAGGACGCCGTTTTACAAAGCCACTCTTTAAGTGTTTCCAGTGGTACAGAATCGACTAAAATTTATTCAAGTCTTAACTATTTTAAACAAGATGGTTTAATTCCTAGTTCTAGTTTTGAGAGAGGAACTTTAAAACTTAACATTGATCAAAAGATTAGTAAAAAGCTAAGTATGCAGGCAAATGTAAATTTCCAAACTAACACACAAGACAATGAAAGTAGTTCAATAGGCTTTATTTCTATCTCTCCTTTAGCCATCCCTTTTGATGAAAATGGTGATTTGGTTCAAAGACCTTTAGGAGAATCCCATTTTCAAATAAACCCTTTATGGAATATTAGAGAATCTACAAACGAAACGAGAACAACTCTTACTGATATCAATCTTACAGCGACATACAATTTCATACCGAATTTGTCTTATAAGCTAAATGCATTTTTAAGAAATAGAAATGCTGAGCAAGGTATTTATCGTACACGTCTGCATTCACAAGGGGATGAAGGTATTGATGGATTTGCCACTATAGCTACTAAACTTTATAAAGAATATTTAATTGAGAATATTGTAAACTACAATCCACAATTAAACGAATCCCACAACTTAGACTTTACATTTGTAAATGCGATAAGTGAGCGAAAAACCAACACCACTAGCATTGATAAATCAGGTTTTGCTAATGATAACCTTAGTTATAATGGTGCTGCAACAGTTTTATCTGATCCAATAAGAAATGTGGAACGGAGAAGATTAGTTTCTTTTTTAGGTAGAGCAAGATATAGTTTTTTAGACAAATATTTATTTGAATTAACCACTAGAGCAGATGCGTCATCTGTTTTTGCAGAAGATAATAAATGGGGATACTTCCCTGCTGCAGCTTTTGCTTGGAAAATGCATGAAGAATCATTTTTAAAAGATAACGAAAGTATTAACGAAATGAAATTTAGAGTCACTTACGGATCTACGGGTAATGAAGGGATAGATCCTAGAGAATCACTCGGTGTTGCTGATAATTTGCCTTATGTGTTTGGTGGGGTTACATCTGGGGGGTTTGCAGCTTCAACCAGATTACCTAATCCTAATCTTCAATGGGAAACCACCACCACTTTTAATGTAGGACTGGATTTTGGTTTATTCAACAATCTGCTTAGTGGTACCTTAGAATATTATAAAGCCAACACCAAAGATTTTTTATTAGACCGTTTTGTTCCAGGGATTACTGGTTTCTCTGTAACACGTTTTAATATTGGTGAGGTTCAGAATGAAGGTTTTGAAGCAACTCTAAATACGAATATTATTAAAAAAACTGACTTACAATGGTCAGTAGGAGTCATATTTTCAACCAATGACAATAAAGTGCTAAAATTGACAGGTGAATTGGATGAAGATGGTATACCGCTTGAACTTCCATACACGGGGCCAAATTTCCAACAATTACGTTTAAAAGTAGGTGAGCCTATAAATAATATTTGGCTACCTCAATTTGATGGTATTTGGCAAGTAGGTGATGATCTAACAGTCATCTCTCCAAACCCTTTACCTGGAGATGTTAGGGTAATCGATCAAAATGGCGATGGTATAATTGACCAAAAAGATAATATTTATACAAGCCAAGATCCAGATTGGTTTGGTACCATTACAACAAACTTTAATTACAAAGGCTTTGAATTATTTGTAGACTTTTATATTGTAGAAGGTGCAACAAAACGAAATCCTTTCTTTTCGAATGGCGAGTTTTTTAAAGGAGCTATTAATGGGATAAGAATACCATATTATACTCCTGAAAATCCTTCGACTGTATATCCAAGACCAAGGGCAGATACCGCTTCTCAGCTTTTCCCTTTTTCAATTAGAGATGCTTCATATTCGAGACTTAGAACCTTAACATTGGGGTATAATATCCCAGAAAATGTAGTGAGCAAAATAGGTTTAAAAAGTGCTAAGATATATGGTACGGCTACAAACTTATTTACAATAACGGATTACAAATCATATAGCCCGGAAAATAATCCGAATGAGTTTCCAGATTCAAAAGGCTTAACATTGGGTGTTAAATTAGGATTTTAATAAAAAAATAAAAAACATGAAAAATTTATTTAAAAATAGAAAGTGCATATTGTTAATATGCACTTTGTTTATCCTCGGATCTTGTCAAGAATTTCTTGAAGACGAGCTACTTTCTGAAACCTCGGTCAATTTCTTATACAGCACCCCTGAAGGGCTTGAAACTGGTGTCATAGGACTATATACACTAAACCGAGGACTATATGAGCAAACCTTTTGGAATGGCGCCATTCCGTTAATAGTACAATCAAAATCAGATTTGGTTTTTGGTAGAGGCGGAGAAATATCTCTATTTAGCAGATTGGCATGGGGTGCAACTCTTGGTGATACGGGAGTTAACGGGGGCCATGGTAATTATTGGACACATTACTACAAATTGGTGGACAGAGCCAACGGCATTATAAAAGGTGCCGAAAATTTAACAGGGATTGATAAAGCTCAAAAAAATAGAATAATTGCAGAAGCTAAATGTATGCGAGCCAATTCATATTTTACCCTTTATAGATTGTTCAACAATATTTTTATTTCAACAGAGCCTACAACTCCAGAAAATGCTTTTGATAAACCAGATAATAAGTCTTCAGAAGAAGAAATATTTGCACTTTTAAGAAGCGATCTTGATTTTGCCATTGCTAATTTAGAATGGACAACTCCAGAGTTTGGTAGGTTTACACAAGCGTCGGCAAGACATATTAGAGCTAAAGTAGCCATGTGGGAAGGAGATTGGAGTGAAGCTGCGGCACAAACTGATGCTATAATTAATAATGGTAGTTATAGTCTAGAGCCAAATACTGCGGAAGTATTTAAAGGTGGTTTAAGCAGAAATGAGACACTTTTTGCTATTCAATATGAAAGAGACGTAATTGGCGGCGGAGGTCGTAATTTCATGAACTGGAGTAGTGTTGCTAATTGTGCTTTAGCACCTGGAGTTTTAAAATCTCTTGAAAACGGAGGTAGTGGTGCAGCTTTTATGACGTTGAACAAATATGTAAGAAACCTTCTTACTGAGGATCCAAATGATACCAGAACTAAAAACACCTATTATATATTCCAATATTTCTTTAATGATCCAGCTACTTTACCTGCTGGAAAGAATATAGGTGACCCTTTAGATTTATATGATGAGAATAGTACAGATAGAAATGAATTTACAAGGTTTTATCAAAGGCAAAATCCAGGGGTTCTTAAATTTCTTGATGAAGAGGCAGAACCTACAGATCGAAATCATATAAAAAATATCATGGTTTATCGTTTAGCGGAAACTTATTTAATTGGTGCAGAAGCGCATATGAGAAGTGGTAATAATGCAAAAGCTTTAGAATATATCAATATTGTTAGAAATAGGTCAAATACGGCAAGTATTTCAACTATAGATCAAGAAGCAATTTTGGATGAAAGAGCAAGGGAATTAGCTTTTGAAGGACAGCGCTGGTACACACTTAAAAGAATGGGAGTATTGTTAGAGTACCTACAAGATCATATGGGCAATGATAATTATAATCAAACCTATGCTACTGGAGATCCTCGTCTATTAATACAGGAGCACATGAAAAACTGGGTTATTCCTGAAGCTCAAATTAATCTTTTGGGACCTAATTATCCTCAAAATGATGGGTATTAATTAAACTATTGAAGTTGTCATTTCATTGCAATTCTTTCTTTATTTTAATTATTACATTAAGTTCTTTTACATAAGCTCAAAAATATGAATACAAATGGCAAAATGATATAAACATAGGATAGCCTGAACGGAGGATTCCCCTTGCAAAAGGGGATTCTTTTTACAGGAAGTTCGTCAAATAGATTTTGGAAAGATCCTACCAAAGATTTGAAAAATGACAGTATTTTAAACAGAAGTTTTGGTGGTTCAAAAATTAAAGGTCTAATAGAAAAATTCAATCAGGATATTTTAAAATTTCAGCAAAAAAACATTAGTCATTTATTCTGGCAACAATAATGTACAAGACGGTAATTCTTTCGAAAATGTTTACTGAGAGTTCTTTTACACTATATGCACTATTAAAGCAAAATCATCAAACAAATCTCGAAAAAAGAAGTAGAAGTATAATTTTAAAAAAATACAATTATGATAAAGTCCTTTATAATAAAGGCATTACTGTTATCCCCTATTATTAGTGTATCGCAAGACTTAATAATTAATACTTTAAACAGGAATGTAACAACCTTAAACGGTACATGGAACTATATTGTAGACCCTTACGAAACTGGTTACTATAATTATAGATATCAACCATATGATCAACTACCAGAAAAAAATAATTCAGCGTTTTTCAATAATTACCACGCAAAAGACAAATTAGAATTAGTTGAGTACAATTTTGATAAATCTCCTACGCTTACTGTTCCTGGTGATTGGAATTCGCAAAATGATAAATTGTTTTATTACGAAGGTACTATTTGGTATAAACGATCTTTTGATTATAGTCTCTCAGACAAAAACAATCGTTTATACCTTTATTTCGGAGCCATAAATTATAAAGCGGAAGTTTATTTAAACGGAACAAAACTTGGTACTCACGAAGGTGGTTTTACACCTTTCAATTTTGAAGTTACATCTGTAATAAAAGAAAAAGACAACTATTTAGTTGTTAAAGTAGATAATACCCGATTTAAAGAAGCTATCCCAACTATAAATACAGATTGGTGGAATTATGGGGGTATTACCAGAGACGTTAAAATAATTGAAGAGCCATCTACCTTTATTAAGGACTACAGCATTCAACTCAAAAAAGATAAAAACAAAATAATCAATGGCTATATTAAATTAGACGATTCTAAAAGCAATGAAAATGTAACCCTTTCTATCCCTGAATTGCATATTAATAAATTATTAAAGACTGATGCTAGTGGTAATGTGCAATTTGAAATATCATCAAACAAAATAAACTTTTGGTCTCCAGAGTCGCCCAAACTCTATGACGTATACATTAAAACAGATTATCAAACACTAAAAGACGAAATAGGATTTAGAACTATTGAAACCAAAGGACCGGATATTCTTTTAAACGGAAAATCGATTTTTCTAAAAGGCATTTGTATTCATGAAGAAAATGCCATGCGTGGCGCCAGAGCCTATAATGACGCAGATGCATTGGTAGCACTAAATTGGGCTAAAGAATTAGGTTGTAATTATGTAAGATTGGCACATTACCCACATAATGAGCATATAATAAAGCTTGCCGACAAAATGGGGCTAATGGTTTGGGAAGAAATACCAGTGTATTGGACAGTAGATTTTACCAATAACAACTCATTAAACAATGCTAAAAACCAGTTATCAGAAGCCATTACACGAGACAAAAACAGAGCCGCTATTATAATCTGGTCAATGGCGAATGAAACACCTCCATCTGGCCCTAGAAACACATTTTTAAAGTCCTTAATAAGTCATACTAAAAGTATGGATACAACCAGACTTATTAGTGCTGCTTTAGAAAAACATAATATAGATGGTGTAAATATATTGGATGATGAAATAGGTAATTATTTAGACATAGTAGCTTTTAACCAATACACAGGATGGTATGGAGGTTCATTAGAAGAAGCACCAAATGCAAAGTGGGATATCAAGTTTAATAAACCCGTGGTAATTTCAGAGTTTGGCGGTGGCGCTTTACAAGGGCTTTATGGAACAATAAAAGAACGTTGGACTGAAGAATATCAGGAATATTTATACCAACAGAATCTAAAAATGATTGAGAAGATTCCAAATATAAGAGGTACAAGCCCATGGATTTTAAATGACTTTCGATCACCTAAAAGAGTGCTTCCAGATATTCAAGATGGCTGGAATAGAAAAGGACTGATTTCGAATCATGGCATTAAAAAGAAAGCTTTTTATATCATGCAAGATTTTTATAAAAAAATTAAAAAGAAATATGAATAAGTACTTTTTTGAAAATATTAATAAAGTTAATTTGTTTTTTATTAGTTTGAGCAGTTTGATTCTGCTGTTTTCATGCCATAAAAGCAAGAAAGCAGCAGTTTTCACAAAAAAATATGAATTGGTCTGGGCTGATGAGTTTGAAGGTAACAGTATTAATTTAAATAATTGGTCTTTCGTTGTATGGAACGAAGGTAAAGTAAACAATGAATGGCAAAAGTATGTTGAAAGCGCCGATAATTATAAAGTAGAAAATGGAATCCTTTCTATAATTGCAACCAAAACAGGTGAAAACAAAAAGGATGGTTATACATCTACACGATTGTCGAGTCAAAAAAAACAAGAATTCAAATATGGTCGCATTGAATTTAGAGCAAAAATGCCATCTGGAACAGGGACTTGGCCTGCGTTGTGGATGCTAGGTTCAAATCGCAATGAAGTTGGTTGGCCTAAATGCGGAGAAATTGATATTATGGAATATGTTGGATACCAACCAAATACTACACATTCTAATATCCATACCCAAAATGATTATGGATATACAGATAATAAAGTATCCATTAACTTAAAAACGGCTGAAGAAGAGTTTCACAACTATGGCATTATTTGGACGGAAGATGCAATTCAATTTTATATTGATTCACCTCATAATATAAAAAACACTTATTCTCCAATTAATAAAACCCCAGACAATTGGGCTTATAGCCAACCCTTTTACTTGATTATGAATTTTGCTGTTGGTGGTACTTGGGGAGGTAGAGAAGGTGTAGATAAAACTATTTGGCCTCAAATCATGGAAGTAGATTACGTTAGAGTTTATCAATTAAGATAAATTGAATGACAAAATATTTATTAAGCACATTAATAATAGTGATACTTGCTGGCTGTAAGTCATCAGCTGAATTAAATTTTTCAGTTATGACCTATAATGTTAGGCATGGTTCAGCAGACGATAGAGAAAACTCATGGGAATATCGTAAAGACAATTTATCATCATTAATAAAAAAACACAATCCAGATTTTTTAGGAACTCAAGAAGGCTTACCGTTTCAAATAGATCATATAAACTCAGCATTACCAAATCATAGTTTTACAGGTGAAGACAGGGACGGTAATGGTAAAGGAGAATATTCTGCTATTTTTTTTAATCAACTTAAATATAATGTTTTAAAGCAACATACTTTCCGGCTGTCTCCTACCCCAAATACAGTTTCAAAAGGATGGGATGCAACGTATCCAAGAATTTGTACTTACGGATTATTTAAAGACAAAAAGACCAATATTCAATTGTGGGTTCCTAATACACATTTAGACCATATAGGAGTAATGGCTAGAGAACAAAGTGTACCAATGATATTGAATAAAATAAAAGAAATTAACACAGAAAATTTACCGGGTATTTTTATGGGAGATTTGAATGTAGAACCAGAAAGCACACCTATTCTAACCTTAAAGTCTTCATTAGACGACTCAAAAGAAATTTCTATTGAAAACCCTTTGGGTCCAGAAGGCTCTTTTAATGCATTTCAATTCAATGTTCCTGTTAACAAAAGAATAGATTACATATTCGTTTCTAAAAACAAAAAACTAAAAGTCAAAAAATATGCAGTATTGAGTGATCCAATAGATTTAAAATACCCTTCAGATCACTTCCCTTTTTACACAGAATTAACAACAAATACTAGTCAATGAAAAATATTAACCAAATATTAATACTTACCTTATCAATTGCCTTTTTATTTAATTGTGAAAACAAGAACAAAAAAGGAAACAGTAATACTAATGATATAATTGAACAACAAGTAGATTCTGTTTTGGCCTTAATGACTCTTAAGGAAAAGGTAGGACAAATGAACCAATTTAATGGTAGTTGGGATTTAACAGGTCCTGCATCAAACGTTAGCAACCAAGAAAAGTTAGAAAGACTTAAAAATGGTGAAGTTGGTTCAATGCTTAACGTGTTATCGGTAAAAGCAACTAGAGAAGCTCAAAAACTAGTTATGGATAATTCACGATTAAAAATTCCTTTAATTATTGGCTATGATGTCATTCATGGTTATAAAACCATATTTCCAGTTCCATTAGGAGAAAGTGCTAGTTGGGATTTAGATATCATTAAAAAATCTGCTGAAATAGCCGCTAACGAAGCATCCGCGGCTGGTGTAAACTGGACATTTTCTCCAATGATAGACATTTCCCGAGATGCGCGTTGGGGTAGAATTATGGAAAGCTCTGGAGAAGACCCCTTTTTAACAGCAAAAATTGGTGTAGCAAAAGTACAGGGATACCAAGGAGGTGATTTATCTAAAAACAATACCATTGCTGCTTGCGCTAAACATTTTGCAGGCTATGGCTTTGCAGAAGCTGGTAGAGATTATAACACAGTAAACATTGGTGAATATGAACTACACAACACTGTTTTACCACCATTTAAAGCAGTTGCAGAAGCTGGAGTAGCCACTTTTATGAATTCATTTAATGAAATTGATGGTATTCCTGCTACAGGTCACAAAGAAATTCAAAGAAACGTTTTAAAAGGCGATTGGAATTGGGATGGGTTTATCGTTTCTGATTGGGGCTCGATTGGGGAAATGATTACACATGGTTATGCAAAAGACAAAAAACATGCTGCTGAAATAGCAGCCAACGCAGGTAGCGATATGGATATGGAATCTTATGCTTATGTGGGCTATTTAGAAGAATTAGTAAACGAAGGCAAAGTTAATATTACTTTAATAGATAATGCTGTTAAAAGGATATTAAGGGTGAAATTCAGATTGGGATTATTTGATGACCCATATAAATACTGTAATGAGGAACGTGAAAAGAATGAAATTTACACAGAAGAAAATCAAGCATTCTCACGTGAAGTTGCAAAAAAATCTATCGTTCTACTAAAAAATGAAAATAACATCTTGCCATTAAGTAAAAACATAAAAAACATTGCAGTAATTGGACCTTTAGCAGACGATAAAGATACGCCTATTGGAAATTGGAGAGCCAAAGGAGGCAGAGATACCGCAATCTCATTGTTAGAGGGTATTAAAAACGCAGTGCTACCTTCAGCCAAAGTAACTTATGCTAAAGGTTGTGACATTGTAATTAATAAAGAAATCGGGCGTACATTTTTATTACCACTAAAATTTGCCAATACAGATAAATCTGGTTTTCCTGCCGCTGTAAACACTGCAAAAAATGCGGATGTAGTTATTCTGGCTATTGGTGAAGTTGCATTACAAACTGGAGAAGGGAGAAGTCAGACCAATATTGGTTTTGCAGGTGTCCAACAAGATTTGTTAGAAGTAATTTTAAAGGTAAATAAAAATGTAGTTATTACCTTAATGAATGGTAGGCCAATGGATATTTCTTGGGCTTCAGAAAACGTACCGTCCATATTAGAATGCTGGCAATTAGGATCTCAATCGGGGAATGCCATTGCTGATGTTTTATTTGGCGATTACAATCCATCAGGGAAATTACCTGTTTCATTTCCCCACAATGTAGGGCAAGAGCCATTATATTACAATCAAAAGATGACCGGAAGACCTTTCAATCCAACTCATGTTACTTTTTCTGCCTATAGAGATGCACCAAAAACAGCTCTGTACCCTTTTGGTTATGGCTTGAGTTATACAACTTTTGAATACAAAAACTTAACCTTAGATAAAAACGAAATTCTGGCTGATGGGGAAATAAAAGTTTCTGTTGATGTAATTAACACTGGAGATAGAGATGGAGAAGAGGTTGTTCAATTATACATTCGAGATTTGGTTGGAAGCTTAACCCGACCAATAAAAGAATTAAAAGGGTTTGAAAAAATTATGCTAAAAGCTGGAGAGACAAAAACCATTAATTTTACTATAAATGGAGAATTGTTACAGTTTTATACCATTAATAAAATATGGGAAGTTGAACCAGGTGATTTTGAACTTTGGGTTGGTGGGGATTCAACAACAAAATTGAAATCAAACTTTGCGGTTAAAGAGTAAGATCTTGAGTATTAAAAAGATTGTATTATCTATACTAATAACATGTTCTTTAACAATAAAAAATTTCTTGAAACCGACTATTCTCGAGGCAAAGCCATAGAGGTATTTCGCCGGTTTCATTTTGGTCTTTGGGCCAAAAACCGAAATTTTGTATTTTACCTCACCCGGAACTGCCAAAAAGCAGTTTCGACCTCTCCGAAGGAGAGGTAAAGCGGAAACCCCGTAGAGCCGTCGGGGAATTATTTAGATTAAAACTATTCAAAATTCATTTATTATGGTTTTAACACTTATTGAACTAAAATTACAATGTTACAAATTAAATAAATTTGGTAAATACATTGAAATCTCTGGAATATAAGTGATTAAAAGCAACACTATTACCATAATTAATAAAAATGGCAATAAGGGCTTAACCACTTGAGAAACCGATACATTCGCTATTCCGCTCCCAACAAAAAGTATGGTGCCAACTGGTGGTGTACAGAGTCCTATACATAAATTAAGCACCAATACGATTCCAAAATGCACAGGATGCATTCCCAATGCGACTACAACAGGTAAGAAAATAGGCGTAAAAATAAGTACTGCAGGCGTCATATCCATAAACGTTCCAATAATCAACAACACCAAGTTAATAACCAAAAATATAACGATTTTATTACTGAACTGCTCTAATAAAAAGCCGCTAATAAGCTCTGGAATCCCTTCAAAGGAGAACAGCCAGGACATCGCCATCGATGTACAAATCAAAAACATCACCACAGCTGTTGTTTTTGCACTGGTCAATAAGATATCTGAAAAATCCTTAACCTCTACGTCACCATAAATCAAAGCCAAAACCGCAGCATACAAAACAGCAATAGCTGAAGCTTCCGTTGCTGTAAAAATACCGGCAACAATACCCCCCACAACAATCACCAATAACAATAAACTAAAAAATGCCTTTCTAAAATAGGTCCAAATCAATCCTATAGGCGCACGACTTCCTTTTGCAAATTTTCGAGTTATCGCTACAAAAGCGATATAAGCCATAATAGCAACCCCTAACAAAATACCAGGCAAATAACCTGCTATAAATAAAGCCGCTACAGATGCCGTACCTCCACTTGCAAGAGCATAAACGATTAATATATTACTTGGTGGAATTAACAATCCCGTGGTTGATGATGTTATATTTACAGATGCACTAAATTCTCTAGGGTAACCTTCTTCTTCCATTCTATCGGTCATGATACTTCCAATTGCAGAGGTTGCTGCAATGGCCGAACCAGAAATGGCACCAAATAACATAGATGCTAACACATTGACATAAGCTAAACCTCCTGGTAAACTTGCCACTAAAGATTTAGCAAAATTTATCAATCTGTTGGCGATACCACCACGTTTCATAATTTCTCCTGCCAGTACAAAAAACGGAATCGCTAATAATGCAAAACTATCTATTCCTGTTGTCATCCGCTGTGCAATGGTAGTTATTCCAGGTAGGTTATCAATATTAAGTAATAAACTTATCGTTGTAGAAATGCCAATACTATAAGCTACTGGAACTTTTAACATTAACAATGTAAAAAAACTTGCAAATAAAACGATGATACTTATGACTTCTATACTCATGTTTAGTCGGTTATTTTATTAGCATTAATTTTTGATAAATGATATATGGAGAAACACATCATTAAAAGACCACTTAAAGGCATAATAGCATAGATACAACCAAGAGGAATTCTTAATGTACCAGATAGTTGACCTAAGTGAAGCGTTGTATAAACTAAATTAAAACCACCGATGACCATAACTACTAGTGCAAAAAGAAAAATACATAGCTCAATAAAGATCAAGGCTTTCTTTTGGTTTTTTCTTGAAAACTTTTGAAAAAGGAAATCCATGGATAAGTGCTGCCGCTTTGCACTTAAATAAGCTGCCCCTAAAATAGATAGCCATATTAACGAAAATCTTGCCAACTCTTCTGTAAAAGCAAAAGATGTATTTAATATATACCTAGAAAACACCTGACCTAATACATCTATAACCAATAGACCAAAAATAGATATCAAGAAAATTTCCATGATTCTACATGCCTTATTGAAAAGAACATCTGCTAGCTTCATAATGATTGATTTTTAATTTTATTGATAATGGCACTCATTTCTGGATGCTCTTTCATAAAGGTCTCTAAAACAGATTTCGATTGTTCTTGAAATAGTGATTTGTCTGGAATAATAATTTCAACCCCAGCTTTTTTGGCTGTAGCCATTGATTTTTCCACAGATTCATTCCAAAATTGCTTTTGGGCTTGTGAAGATTCGTCTGCAGCTTCTTGAACCCAAACTTTTTCTTGATCGGATAATGTATCCCAATATTTTGTGCCAATTAAAAGTACATCTGGCACCGAAGAGTGTTGGTCCAAGGTATAATATTTACTGACTTCATAATGATTTGAAGACACAAACGAAGGCGGGTTATTTTCTGCACCATCAACCACACCTTGTTGTATTGCGGTATATAATTCACCATAAGCCATAGGCGTTGCTGAACCTCCCAACGCATTAACCATGTTTATCGCCATTTGGTTGTTCATTACGCGAATCTTAAGCCCTTTTAAATCTTCTGGAATGCGAATGGGCTTGGAACTCGTATAGAAGCTACGACTCCCTGCATCATAATAACACAAGCCTCTTAACCAAAATTTTTCACCTTTTTGCAAAATAGACTTTCCAACTTCACCTTCTAAAACATCGAATTGATGCTGTTTGTCCCTAAATAAATAAGGAATGCCCAAAACATGGTATTCGGGCACAAAGTTGGATAATGTTGCAGCACTCACTTTGGTAATGGCAACGCTCCCTATTTGAAGTAATTCTAAAACCTCTCTCTCTGAACCTAGTTGGCCATCGGGAAATATTTTGACTTTTAAAGTTCCTCCAGATTTTTGTTCTAATGATTTCTGAAATTCAAGTATTCCTTTATGTACAGGATGTGTTTGAGGTAAGGTATGCCCTAAATACAAAACCTTTGTTCCATCATATTTTTTACATGAACTTAAACTTGCAACAAATACAGCTAAAAGAATTAATTTATATTTCATTTTTTTGTTCAATTATATTTATGAACTCATCTTGACTTTTTATATCTAAACTTAAAATAGAAATAATAAAAGTCCTGTTCCGAATTGGTCTTTATTTTCTAACTGCTTTTATAATAGCCAAAGCCTTTTTTACATCTTGCTCTAATTTGGGGTAATCTTTACTGGCAATAATATCTTTTGAAATCAATTGCGACCCCATACCAACACAGGTAACACCTGCATCAAACCAGCCTTTTAAATTTTCCGCTGTAGGCGAAACTCCCCCTGTGGGCATAATGCTTGTCCATGGTTGTGGCCCTTTAATGCCTTTTACAAATTTTGGTCCGTACAGATCGCCTGGAAATAATTTGACGATCTCACAGCCTAATTCCTCGGCTCTTGCTATTTCAGTTAAACTACCACAGCCCGGAGACCATAATACTTTTCTACGGTTACAAGCAATAGCAATATCTTCCCTTAATACTGGGGTGACTATAAAATTTGCTCCCAAGGCCATATATAATGAAGCTGCTGCCCCATCGGTTACCGAGCCTACGCCCATGATCATACCCGGTAATTCTTTAATGGCATACTTGGTGAGTTCTCCAAAAACTTCATGAGCGAAATCACCACGTGCCGTGAACTCCATTAAACGTGCCCCACCGTCATAACAGGCTTTTAAAACATTTTTGCTCAGTTCTATATCACTATGGAAAAACAAAGGAATCATCCCTGTGTCTTTCATAGTTTGTGCCACTTCCATTCTTGAAAATTGTGCCATTTTTCTAATTCTTTAATCGTTGATTTGTGTAGTTGCTAAACTGTTAAACCCATAAACGATTCAACAGATCAACATTAATCATATATATTATCTCGCTACGCGTCCTGAAGCATCGCCTCCCATGAGCTTTTCTACTTCTGATACCGTTACTAAATTTGCATCGCCTTTTATCGTGTGTTTTAAACATGAGGCTGCTACCGCAAAATCCAAAGCGTTTTGATCATCTTCCGGATATTTTAACAAGCCATAGATCAAACCTCCCATAAAAGAGTCTCCTCCCCCAACGCGGTCTACAATGTCTGTAATTTGATATTGTCGTGTTTCATACATATCTTTTCCATCGTATAAAACGCCTGCCCAAGTATTGTGTGATGCCGAAATAGAGCCTCTCAAGGTGGTAATGACTTTTTTGGCCCTTGGGAATTTTTCCATCATTTGCTTACAAACCGAAAGAAACGCTTCGGCTTTTACATCATGACCATGTTTGTGAACGTCCAATCCTTCAGGATGAATACCAAAATGCTTTTCGGCGTCTTCTTCATTTCCTAAAATAATATCACAATAAGACGTTATTTCAGTCATTATCTTTTCCCTGTGAGCATCATCACAATATTTCCATAATTTTGCACGATAATTTAAATCTGTAGAAATAGTAATACCTTTTGCGCTTGCGGCTTTAACAGCTTCTAAACAAACATCGGCAGCACCTTGAGAGATCGCAGGAGTAATACCTGTCCAATGAAACCATTCTACACCTTCAAATACAGCATCCCAATCTATCATGCCCGATTCAATTTCTGCTATTGCAGAATGGACCCTATCATATACCACTTTAGACCCTCTAGATACGGCTCCCGTTTCTAAAAAATAGATACCTAAACGGTCTCCACCCCAAACAATTTTATCAACACCAACCCCTCGCTTACGCATTTCCATCATGGCACATTCTCCAATATCATTTTTTGGTAAACGTGTTATAAAATCTACATCAACACCGTAATTTGCTAATGATACTGCTACGTTAGATTCGCCTCCTCCATAAATAACATCAAAATTATTTGCTTGCGAAAATCTTAAAAATCCTTGTGGAGCTAATCTTAACATGATTTCTCCAAACGTGACTACTTTACTCATTTTTATATTTATTAATTTGAAAATTTGAAATATGCTTTTGCATTATTATAGCAAATGTCCTGAACCATTTTTCCTAAAAACTCTATATCATTTGGCACAAGACCTTGATTTACATCTTCAGCTAATAGATTACATAAAATACGCCTAAAATACTCGTGTCTTGGGAATGATAAAAAACTTCTACTGTCTGTTAACATACCAACAAACCGACTTAATAGCCCCATGTTTGATAAGGTATTAAGCTGTTTTTCCATACCATCCCTTTGGTCTAAAAACCAC
Organism: Changchengzhania lutea; assembly: GCF_006974145.1. Lineage (NCBI taxonomy): Bacteria > Pseudomonadati > Bacteroidota > Flavobacteriia > Flavobacteriales > Flavobacteriaceae > Changchengzhania > Changchengzhania lutea. The sequence continues at coordinate 290,730 of NZ_CP039456.1, forward strand.
CACCCAGAACCCCATTGCATCTTTCCAGGAATTCCAACTTCACTATAATTTCCCATCATAGTAGCAAAAACTTCATTTTGTGATGGATTTAAATTATACGTAATGGTTTTACTTAAGGCATTATTTAAGGTTAATTTGTTGAATAATTTTGACATCGATTCTGCCTGTGAAAAATCACCAATAGAATCAACTCCCGCATCTAAGCCAATAGTTTCCATTAACTTGCTATTGTTATTTCGCAAAGCGCCTAAATGAAACTGTTGAACCCAACCTTTTTCATGATACATTTTACATAATTTGTACAAAATACATGATGCAAACACATTAGATTCGTCTTTGGAAATAGCTTTATCATTCAACCGCTTTTTGAAAATTGAATTAGCTTCATCTTCAGTAAAATCAAAGGCATAAATTTGCTCTAAACCATAATCTGAAAGTCGGCAACCTAAATCGTTAAAATAATCGACTCTACTTTGAATGGCATTAAATAATTCAGATACATTTGAAATTTTAAACCCAACACATTTTGCTAGTTTCTCAATATAATTTGAAAAGCTTTCCTTTTCAATTAAGATTAAAGCATCAGGGCGAAACGTGGGCAATACTTTAGTGAAAATATTTTGTTTTGCAATTGTCTTATGATGCTCTAAAGAATCGATTGGACCATCAGTTGTACAAATAACTTCCACCTTCATTTGCTCTAATAACTGGGCAGGTGTTTTATCCTTTAAAATAGTATTTGCTTTTTTATAAATAGCTTCGGCTGTATTTGGACTAAGCATATCATCTATATTAAAATAGCGTTTTAACTCTAAGTGTGTCCAATGAAACAAAGGATTTCTTAAAGTATACGGTACTGTTTCTGCCCACTTAAAAAACTTTTCTTTTTCTGATGTTTCGGATCCTGTAATATACATTTCATCTATCCCATTGGCTCGCATTGCTCTCCACTTATAATGATCACCATTAAGCCATGCTTTGGTTATGTTTTGAATAGGTAAACCTTCAGCTATTTGTTTTGCTGATAAATGATTATGATAATCTATTATAGGTAAATTTTTTGCATAGCTATGATATAGCGTTTCCGCAATTTCAGATTGCAATAAAAAATTATCGTTTATGAAATGTATTGAATTCATAAATATGCCTTAATTAAAAGTAATTGTTAGTGGTGTATTAGCTTTTAAAATGAAATTATTTAAGTAATTTTCCCATACCTCTTTTGTTGTAAACTCTCCAGCCTCTTTCCATCCAAAACCTGAGTAAAATGTAGCTATTCCATTTTCAACCTCGACTTCTGCATATAAATTGCTTCTGTCTTTTAAGGTTGTTATATATAATTCAGAACTTAGCATATTATGGTTTGGAACTATAATAGCTGTACCTAATTCTGATTTGCCGTGAGGTTGCCAATATGAAATCCAACCGGCTTCTTTATTCTGATTAGTTTCACCATCATTTTCGTGTAATGTTAATCCAGTATATATAGAATTTACTCCCGAAACTTCTATATCGAACTTAGATAAATTGCTGCCATAATCTAATGTAATATGTTTCTTTTCTGAAATAATTTGACCGTTAGCATCCCAATCACCATAATCTAAAACAAAACTAGTTCTAATAGGCCCTGTAGTTATCGTTTTCCAATTTATAAAATTCTTAGAAATATAAAACGTGGTATCTTGCTTTATAGCTATTCCTCCAATACCTCTACTAGAGCCTACATGAAAATTATCAAGACCTTCACCAGTATCCTCATGATAAGTTCCTGTTTTTTCTGTATATTTTTTATACCATGAATTAATAATAGAATAATCCACTCTTTTCAACCAGGCATCAATTCCACTAGAAAGTGTTCCTTCTTTAAGGTTGTTTTCAAATCTATATTGCGCATTTGGCCCGTAAGTTCTAAACCCTACTTTATTATTTTCCCAAGCGTAATCATCGGTTCTTTCTGGCACAAATCTGGAGTAACAATATTCGATGACTTCTGGCTCAGTAACTTCTTCTGAAAAAACCAACTCAAATTCCTTTGTTGATTTTGCACCTATTTCTGGTTGAAATAATAATACATCTACTTCTCCATCTAAATCTTCATCAACAAATTGCGATACTAAAACTGTTTTCGTCTTTATATCTCTAACAGCAAAGTTCTCAAAAGGTTCACCTTCCTTTAATTTTAAGTCTGATTTATGTATTTCTACAGTTTCAAAAGCACGTGGCACGTCAAGTGAATTTTCAATTGTTAGTCTGTAATTTGGTTTTTGTGCACAACTTAATGTTAGGAAAAAGACTGCTAAAACAAATGGCAATAGTGCATTTTTCATATTAATTTTCGTTAGATGGTTTTCCTATAGTTGCTAAAATTCCGCCATCAACATATAAAATATGTCCATTAACAAAATCACTAGCTTTTGATGATAAGAATATCGCTGCACCAGCTAAATCATTTGGATCACCCCATTTAGCTGCGGGTGTTCTATTAACTATAAAATCGTTAAACGGATGCCCTTCAACTCGTATTGGTGCCGTTTGAGACGTTGCAAAATACCCTGGTCCAATACCGTTAACTTGAATATTATGCTTTGCCCATTCGGTAGCCATGTTTTGGGTTAGCATTTTTAATCCGCCTTTTGCTGCGGCATAAGCCCCAACGCTATTTCTCCCCAACTCACTCATCATAGAGCAGATATTAATCACCTTCCCTTCTTTTCTGGAAATCATGCCTTTTACAACATGCTTAGATACTATAAACGGACTTACTAAATCGATATCAATTACTTCTTTAAAATCTGCAACTTCCATCTCTATTAAAGGCGTTCGTTTTATGATGCCTGCGTTGTTAATCAAAATATCAATTTGACCAACTTCAGCTTCAATCTTAGTAATAGCAGCAATAACATCCACTTCATTGGCTACATTAAATTTATAACCTACGGCGCTGATACCTTCTTTTTGATATTCTGTGACAGCCTTATCAATTTTTTCTTGTGAAGAATTACCGTTAACAATAATGGTTGCTCCTGCAAGACCTAAACCTCTTGCCATAGCCATTCCCAAACCATGGGTACTTCCTGTTACTAAAGCGTTTTTACCTTTTATATCAAACAATGATGCACTCATAGCTTATCTTAATTCTGTTATTTTAGCGACATCCATATCGCCGTAATCTAAATTCTCACCTGCCATTCCCCAAATAAAAGTGTAACTAGATGTACCAGAACCTGAATGAATTGACCATGGCGGAGAAATAACGGCCTGATCATTTTGCATCCAAATATGACGCGTTTCTTGCGGTTGCCCCATAAAGTGACATACAGCTTGGTCTTGTGGAATGTCTAAATAGTAGTAAATTTCCATTCTACGGTCGTGTACGTGTGCTGGCATGGTATTCCAAACACTACCCGTTTTAAGCTCTGTCATTCCCATTTGAAGTTGACATGTATCAACAATACCGCCAATTATCATTTGGTTAACCGTACGATGGTTAGCAGTTTCTAATGATCCTAATTCTATTTTATTAGCTCCAGCCTTACTTACTTTTTTTGTTGGATACGTTTTATGTGCTGGTGCTGAGTTTAAATAAAATTTTGCTGGATTATTTTTATCATCACTTTTAAAAACAACATCCTTACTTCCACTACCTATGTATAATGCATCTTTTAGTGTTAATTGGTATACTTTACCATCAACTTCTACAGTGCCATCGCCTCCTACGTTGATGATTCCTATTTCTCTTCTTTCTAAAAAATAACTTGATTTTAAAGGATCAATGGTTTCTAATTTTATATGCGCTAAAGGCACCGCTGAACCAGCCATATATCTATCATAATGTGTATAAACCAAGACTAACTGGTCTTCTTGCATTAAATTCTCAATTAAAAATTCTTCTCTTAATTGAGTTGTATCGTATGCTTTTACTGCTTTTGGACTTGACGCATATCGTGTTTCATAACTTGTTTTCATATCTAATTAATACTTTAAATTTATATACTTTGTTTAATACCGTACTCTAAACCTCGTAATTCTGCTAAACCTCTTAATCTACCAATACCCGAATACCCTGGGTTTGTTTTTTTATTTAAATCGTCAAGCATTTGGTGTCCGTGATCTGGTCTTACAGGAATAGCAAAATCTGCATAACCTTTTGCTCTTCTTCTTTTTTCTTCTTCTAAAACTGCTTTAACAACGCTATACATATCTACATCGCCTTCTAGATGATTGGCTTCATAAAAATTACCATCTTCATCTCGCTTGGTACTCCTTAAATGTAAAAAGTGCACTCTATCTGCAAAACGTTTAAATATTTGAACCAAATTATTATCAGCTCTAACCCCTAATGAACCAGTGCAAAACGTAATACCATTAGAACGATTTGGAACATTATCAAATAAATACGCATAATCAGCCTCTGTACTAACCACCCTAGGCAAACCTAAGATAGGATAAGGCGGATCATCTGGGTGAATACACATCAACGCCTTATTTTGGGATGCTACAGGAATAATTTCCTTCAAGAATGACACAAGGTTTTCTCTTAATACCGAAGCATCAACATTCTTATAAGTATCTAAAATAGTTTGAAATTGCTCTAAAGTGTAACCTTCTTCAGCACCTGGCAAACCTGCAATAATATTATTTATAAGTTGTGTTTTATTATCTTCTGAAAGATTATTAATATAAATTTTAGCTGCTTTTTGTTGCGACTTCGAATAGCTATTTTCTGCACCAGGGCGTTTTAATAAATAGAGTTCGAAGGCTGCAAAAGCAATGACATCAAAACGTAAGGCTTTGGAGCCATCTTCTACTTGAAACCCTAAATCGGTACGTGTCCAATCTAAAACTGGCATAAAATTATAACAAACAATGCTGATGTTGCATTTTGCCAAATTCTCTATACTTTGCTTATATCTTTCAATATAAGTTTGAAAATTACCAGAACGGGTTTTTATATTTTCATGAACAGGGATGCTTTCCACTACACTCCAAGTTAATCCAGCACTTTCAATAGTGTTTTTCCGTTTCTGAATTTCTTCAACAGTCCATACTTCCCCATTAGGAATATGATGTAAAGCAGAAACAACTCCTGTTGCACCTGCTTGCTTTATATCTGATAAGGATACTGGGTCATTTGGTCCGTACCATCGCCATGTCTGTTCCATAAAATAAGTTATAATATTAAACGCCGCTATATGCGCTAAATCCACCATCGATAGGAATAACTACTCCTGTAACAAATGATGCGCCTTCTCCACACAACCACAATGTTGTTCCTACTAAATCTTCAGGTTCTCCAAATTTACCCATAGGAGTTTGTTCTATAATTTGATTTCCTCGTGGTGTTAAACTTCCATCAGATTTAGTTAACAAACTTCTATTCTGGTCAGTTAAGAAAAACCCAGGCGCTAATGCATTAACACGAATACCTACTTTAGAAAAGTGTACAGCCAACCATTGTGTAAAGTTTGACACAGCAGCTTTAGCGCCACTATATGCCGGTATTTTTGTTAAGGGTGTAAAGGCATTCATGGATGAAATATTTAAAATACTACAACCTTCTCTACCTACCATATCCATTGCAAAAACTTGTGTTGGCAACAACGTTCCAATAAAATTTAAGTTGAATGTAAATTGAATTCCATTGACATCTAAATCAAAAAATGTTTTAAACCCTTCTGTTTTATTTACTAAATCTGAAGCTTCTAAATATGGGTTGCTAGTTGTTCCAAGAGGGTGATTTCCTCCTGCTCCATTTACTAAGATGTCGCATTTACCTAGTTGGCTATTTACAATCCCTTTTGCTGAATCTAAAGATTCTTTTTCTAAAACATTAGCAGCAACACCAATGGCTGTTCCTCCTGTTGCGTTTATTTCATCGGCAACTTTATCAGCAGCTTCTTTTCTTAAATCTAATACCGCAATTTTGTAACCCTCTTTAGCTAAAGCCATTGCTAATGTGCTACACAAAACCCCGCCTGCACCTGTTAAAACTACTACTTTACTCATTTTTTAGTTTCTTACTTAATTATAATAATTTAAAAATAATAGCGTTTTCGTGTACGCACACACAAATATAACAAAAAATATAGTGTACGCACACAAAAAACCCAAAAATAATTATTAAATTGCTTGAAATTATTAGTTACATCAAATCTATATGATTACAATAAAAGATATTGCTAAAGAGGCCAAAGTATCTGAAGGCACTGTAGATAGAGTTTTACATAATCGAGGTGGTGTCTCAAAAAAAACAGAAGCAAAAATTAAAGCAATTCTTGAGTATCATAACTTTAGCGTAAACCCAGTTGCAAGTGCTCTTGCAATGAAAAACAAATACTGCATAGCAGCTTTAATTCCAGAATACAATGAATCAGATTTATTTTGGAAATCTCCTTATTTAGGAATTTTAAAAGGTGCGGATGATCTAAAAACCTTTGGTATTCAAGTAAATAGTTTCTCTTTTAATCAATATAACCCAGATTCTTATTTAAATACGTTTAAAACTTTATTAAAGACAAAACCTGCAGCAGTTATAATGGTGCCCAATTTCTCAAAAGAAACTAAAAAAATTGTTAGTGAACTGGAGGCTCTTAATATTCCCTATTTATTTTTGAACATTGACATAAAAGGCTTCAACAATACTGCTTTTGTAGGACAAGACTCGTATATGGCTGGTTATATTGCCGGCAAACTTATGCACTTAAGTTTACCTAAACCATCCTCCTTTTTAATTATACAAGCTCGATATAATATCACAAAAAATAATGCGGTTTCAAAAAGAATTAAAGGTTTCAATGATTATTTTAATAAAAATAATATTAACTCAAAAACCCAAACTTTAAAAATTGAAAACTTAAATAACTCGTCTGAAACAAAAGCAAAAATAAGTTTATATTTAAAGGAAAATCCAGAAATTAAAGGTGTTTTTGTTCCTTCAAGTAGAATTTATATTGTTGTTGATTGCTTAGAAAACAAGTACATAAAAAATCTAGAACTGATTGGTTTTGATAATACACCACAAAACATTGCGTGTTTGCTAAACGATTCAGTTTCGTTTTTAATATCTCAAAAACCGTTTGATCAAGGGTACGAAGCCATAAGATTATTGGCCGATTATTTACTACAAAATAAAATCCCAAACCAAAAAAATTACCTTCCTATAGATATTCTGACAAAAGAAAATGTAAAGTATAATGAGCGCAAATAAGATCAGTGTTTCTTGAAGTTTAATTTGAAACAAAAAATTACTAATTAAATGTAACTATAATTATATCAAATGGGTTTAAATAATATTAATTGAACTAAAACTTTATTCTTTTAATATTGAAATAAAAAAAGCTTCCAATTCTTTGGAAGCCCTTTCTTTACTAATATCGGGAATTGGAATCAAACCAGTGAGTTATGAGCTTGACGATTATTTATTGAAGCAATTCATTGTATTTATACATTCAGAATATTTTTTATGTATTAATATATTAAAACTAAAAGTTAATAACCTTATCTAGTAAGCATCCGAGCAACTACATCTTTCTTAACTTTAGCCTCTGACATACCTTTGTTGCAAACAAATATATTGTTATGACAAAAAAAGATACGGCATCACGGATGCGCAAGTAACAATTACAGCTTCTGATGTCAATGATGGAAGTAGTGTTGGAAATTTATCAATTGATATTTCTAGTTTTACCTGTGCAAACCTTGGAACAAACAATGTAACTTTAACGGCTACAGATCCAAGTGATGCTGGAAATACTGATACTTGCGTTGCTGTAGTAACAGTTATTGATAACACGCCTCCTGTGGCAGATGTGGCTACTTTAGCGGATATCACAGCGCAATGTCAAGTAACAGCCTTAACGACTCCAACAGCTACAGTCAACTGTGGTGGATCGGTAACCGTAACAAAAGATGCAACACTTCCAATCTCAGCTCAAGGAACAACAGAAGTAACTTGGACTTATGATGACGGTAACGGAAACACATCAACGCAAACCCAAAACGTTATGATTGATGATACGATCTCGCCTGTTGCTATATGCCAAAATATTACAATACTACTTGATGCTACAAATAATGCAAGTATTATAGCTAGTGATATTGATACTGGTTCTAATGATAATTGCGGTTCTGTTAGTTTAAATGCTAGCCAAACAACTTTCACAACAAGTGACATTGGAGATGTAACAGTAACACTTACTGCTACAGACGTTAATGGAAGCATAAACACTTGCGATGCCATTGTTACAGTGGAGGATAATAACTTAGCGATTGATGATTTCAGCCTTACAAATGTTACGATTACACCGAACCCTTTTAACGATATCATTCATATTAAACTTCCACTAAGTTTTAATAATAGTACGTTTGATATAAAAATATTTGATTTAAATGGACGGTTAGTTTTTGAAAAACAATACTCGAGCATTGGTAGCGCTATAAACGTATCTGATTTAAATAAACTAGAACAAGCTACATATCTGCTTAAAATTACGAGTAGAAAAACTGGATATAATCTCATGAAAAGATTGATAAAATTCTAAAGCTTTACTGATTTAATCAATCCAACCAACAACTAAGAGTTGAGTTATTTAATAACTCAACTCTTAGTTGTTTAAACAAATTCAAAAAACTATCTGTAACTCATATTAAATCATCTAATTAGTCATAATAAAAAAAAAACTAAAAGGTAAGCGTATACAATAATTATTGTGCATTTCATCGATTTTATTTGCATTTCATGGAGTTATGATTTACATTTGATGATTAAAGAATTAGTCCCAAACTAAACTTAACCTCTTATGAAAAAAATTACTTTTTTATTAAGGTCTAGTATACTTATTTTAGGTGTATTACTCTCTACAAATATGTTTTCAATTCAAGATCTACCTCCATCATATACTGCTTACTATGAAAATTTTGATTCTAGTAATGGTGGCTGGTCTTTAATAACTTCAACTAATGGATCATGGGCATGGACTAATAGTTTTACAACAACTGATGAAATGGGTGAAGGAAGTTTTTGGAGAAATACTAATTATAATTCTTATAATAGTAACACCAATATTGTTATAGAAAGCCCTCAATTAGATCTTACAGGCTTACAAAATTTAAAACTTAGCTTAGATATAAAATATAATACTGAAAATGACACAGATGGGATGCGTATTTTATATTCTGTTGCCGGAGGGGCTTACACGCTTCTGGGGGCAAGCGGATCCGGCACCAATTGGTACGAAGATACTGTAAGTGCATTAGGTTCTGATGGATGGAATGATGATGGACACTCGTCTTCTCCATCCTTTACACCACATAGTCAATTTAGAAGATCTTCATTAAATTTATCTGATGCTACGTTCTCAAATCAAAGTAATGTAAAATTTAGAATTGAATTCAGTTCAAATAGTTCTACTGAACAAGAAGGCGTTGCTTTCGATAATTTTCTACTGGAAGCAGATCCAACTACGGTATTAAATGATGCTACAACGGCACCTGCAAATATTACAAGTAATCTTAGACTTTGGCTAAAAGCGAATACTGGAATTGCGGTTGCAGATGGTGCTGCTTTAACTAATTGGGAAGATCAGGCTTATGATACAACGCTAGATAAAGAAGATGCCTATGCGGCTTCTTCTCTAGCTCCAACCTATAGAGATAATGCTACTAGAAACATAAACTTTAATCCCGTTGTGGATTTTGACCATAATAATACGGAATACATGAACGGTAAAGGGGGATATTATGCTAAAGAATATTTTGTAGTTATGCATAGTGATGATGTGGTTGATACACAAACAGGAAGTATGAGTCCTGGAAGACAATTTGGTATTGGTGGTCGGTATTCTGATGATTCATTCCACGAAGATCCAACAGGTCTAGGTTTAGGTAGTACATCTTCTAGATATTCAAACGAAATTATATCTCATAACATTAGTTCTTTTCCTAATGGTAATGCTCCTAATGCTGAATCTTGGGGTAAAGCATACACAACCACTACAGATTCCTATCAAAATCATCCATTAATTATAAATGTAAAAACCAACTCTGTTGGAAACTCCACTGAAATATACAAGAATGGAAAACGTATTGACAATACGACGGCATCAACTAGTTTCAATGGTGGTACAGATTTAAATTTTAATGAATTTAGTAATCTTCAATATTTAATTGGTGCAGGACGAAGTGGTATTGCAGGTCGTACTACCTCGCAAATGAATGGTATGATTACAGAGGTTATTTCTTATTCATCACCTAATTCAACTATTAATCAACAAAAAATTCATTCTTATTTAGGTATAAAATATGGAACAACATTGCAAGATCCTGCATCAGCTTTAACAGATCATAGATTAAACGATGTTGATTATATTGATTCCCAAGGCACTGTTATTTGGGATACAAGCGCTGATTTTTCTACCTATAATTATGATATAGCAGGTATTGGTCGTGATGACGCCTCTGTTTTAAATCAAAAACAATCAAAAAGTCAAAATATAGAATCAGATGGAACAGATCCTGTTTTTGGTGGTCCAACTTTAACAAGTGGTTTTCTAACTATTGGTTTAACCAATATTTATGATACCAATAATGATAACATCAGTACAAACCCTACTACATTTAGTGATAGAGCGTTTTTAACTTGGGGAAATAATGGTGCTGATATAAATTTAGCTGCGACCTCAGTAGCGGTTAATATGAGTGCAGGTATTACTTTACCAGCACCTTTGTCAACATCTGTATCATTTGTAGCAATGCAGCGTATATGGAAAGTAGTTGAAACTGGTGGAGATGTACCTTCTGCCAAAGTAAGAATCCCACAAAATGCCATTCGTAATATTACACCTCCAGGTAGCTATTTAATGTTTATTTCGGACACCGGTGTTTTTGATCCTACCGCAGATTATAGAGTTATGACTCCTGATGGCAGTGGAAATTTAGAAGCAGATTATAATTTTAATGCGACCAAATATATAACCTTTGGATACGCCCCACAAATTATTGCAGAACGTTCTGTTTATTTTGATGGCATGGTAGATTATATTGATGTAGAAGATAATTTAGATTTAAACACTACAGAATTTACAATATCTGCATGGATAAAAAGAGATACAGGCACAACTAATGCTTCAGTACTTTCAAAAAGAAATTTCACCAATACCGAAGGCTATGATTTTAGAATTAACAGTACTGGAAGAATACAGTTTGTTATAAACGGTGGGGCAGCGACAATAACATCATCAGTAGCCATCCCAGAAAATGAATGGCATCAAGTGTCTATTATTTATAGTAGTGGAAACGCCACATTATATATTGATGGTGTAGCAGATACATCTGCTACATTACCAGCTCCAGTAGCTACATCTCAAAAATTCTTAATAGCAGCTGCAGATGGTTTTGACCCTAATACAACCGATTATTTTGCAGGTAATATTGATGAAGTACGCGTATGGGACATAGCACTTACTGGTGATCAATTACGTTACATTATGAATCAAGAAATTGTAGATAAAAGTATTACTACCGGATTATCACCTTTACCACTAATACAAGGCTATATACTTCCTACAACAATTACCAATAATGAAATAAGTGCCATTCCTTGGACTGATTTAGCAGGCTACTACCCACTTTCTGTATTCACCTATACCAATACGAACGATATGTCTGGTAATGGTAATCAAGGTGCTTTAAGGAATCTGGATACTGTTGATTACCAAACAGCTCCATTACCTTATGAATCTCAAGGAGCTGGTTCTTGGGATGAAGATGCTACTTGGTTAAATAATACGGTACAAACGCTACCAAACGATTTTTCCATTATCGATGGCACCACACCTATCGATTGGAATATAGTTGAAATTAATAACGATGTTTATTTAGGCGCATCACCAACTGGTGTGAGAGCAAGAGGTTGTTCGCTACAAGGTTTAATAATAAACAGTGGCGATTTACAAGTTAATGGAGACACAGCATTAAATGATGGTATTGGTTTAACAGTAACACATTATTTAAAGCTTGATGGCACCATTGATTTAGAAGGAGAGTCACAATTAATTCAAACAGATCTAAGTGATTTTGACCCTACAAGTTCAGGTACTGTGCAACGCGATCAACAAGGTACGCCGAACACTTATATTTACAACTATTGGTCCTCGCCTGTTGGGCAAACAAATGCTTTAACAAATAATAACGATTATACACTTCCAGATGTGGTTAGCGGCGTTAGCTTTTTAACCTCAGGATATAACGGAACCTCTGCTCCTGCTGTGGCAGATTACTGGATATGGAAATATGCCAATAAAATTGGAGATACCTATTCACAATGGGAACATGTGAGAAGTACCGGTACTTTACTACCGGGCGAAGGGTTTACCATGAAAGGTCCTGGCACGGTTAATCCAAATCAAAATTATGTTTTAACAGGTAAGCCTAATAATGGTGATATCACATTACCTCTTGCCCCTGGAAACGAGTATTTAGTTGGTAATCCTTATGCTTCAGCTTTAGATGCCGATAAATTTATTCTAGATAATATAAGTGTTAACGACGGTGGTACCAATCCCAATACTACGGGTAATGTTATTAACGGTGCCCTTTATTTTTGGGATCATTTTTCCGATAATACCCATGTATTGGCTGAATACCAAGGTGGTTATGCGACCTATACCTTAATAGGTGGCACAAAAGCCATTTCTAACGACTCAAGAATAAATGCAACCGGAGTAGAAGGCACCAAAATTCCTGAGCGCTATATACCCGTAGGCCAAGGCTTCTTTGTGTCGTCCATTATTGATCCAAGCTTGGTTGATGACGGTATTACCCTGCCAGTAGTTGGTGGCGATATCCTATTCAAAAATAGTCAACGGGTATTCAAGAAAGAAAATGTGTCTGGTTCAAATACGGGTTCTGTGTTTGTGAAAAATGGATCTAAAACCAAATCAAAAAATAATAATACCGATGTAGATGCAAGACCAAGAATACGTTTAATGTTTGACTCACCTGATGGTTATCATAGAGAATTATTAGTTGGTGCAGATGTGAAGGCAACAGAAGGTTTTGATTTAGGCTATGATGCGCCTATAGCGGAATCTAATAAAGAAGATATGTATTGGCAATTTGAAAACACTAATTTTATCATTCAAGCCATAGATAATTTTAATCCAGAAAAAGTATTGCCTTTAGGTGTTAAAATCAATAAAGAAGGTATGGCGACAATTAAGATTGAAGCCTTAGAAAACATCGAAGATAATTTTAAGATATATCTTCATGATAAAGCGCTTAACATTTATCAGGATTTGAGAGCATATAATTACGATGTGTATTTAAATGCTGGTGAATTCACGGATCGATTTGAAATCACGTTTAGCAAAGGACTTTCATTGGACACCGAAACCCAGAATTATCTGGGCTTAGAAGTCTATTTTTCAAATGAAAAGAATAGTATCATTATCCACAATAAAGAGTTTAAAACTATTGAATCTGTAGAATTACTGAATATTTTAGGACAGTCTCTTTACAGGTCTGATAAAGACACGTCTATAGATTATATAGAATATCAACTAGACCAGATTAAAACTGGCGCCTATATTATTAGTATAAAAACCAATACTGGAGAAGTGTCTAAAAAGGTATTAATAAATTAGTTAGTTTTAGTTAGTTTGTAGAATCCCAAATCTACATGTTTATTAGCTATGCTTTGAGGAGGTCCCGAATATAATTCGGGACTTTTTTATAATTTTAAATAATTTAAACAACCGGTTATTAAATTATTATGATGATTTTTAAAGAAGAGACGAAGAAATTTAGGATACTTTTTTTATATGCTTTACCAAGGTCTCAAAGTTCACTTTAAACTGGTCGCCAGTAAGCATTTCTTTTAAACTGTAGGTATTTGAAAATAGTTCCTCTTCCCCAACTAAAACCACATAAGGTATCTTCCGCCTATTGGCATGGTTCATTTGTTTTTTCATTTTAGCCGAATCCGGATACAACTCGGCATGGACACCTTGGGCACGTAATTGCTTAATAGCTTTTAGACAGAATAAAGCTTCCTTATCACCAAAATTAATAAACAATACATCCACGGTTTTAGTCACGGTTTTTGGGAATAATCCCAAAGCCTCCAACACGATATAAATCCGGTCCAAACCAAAGCTAATCCCCACGCCACTCATATCCTTCATGCCAAAAACACCCGTTAAATCATCGTATCGCCCACCACCACCAATAGATCCCATGGGTACGGTTTCTGGTGCGGACACTTCAAAAATAGCGCCTGTATAATAGTTTAAACCTCTGGCAAGAGTCACATCCAATTGCAATGAGGCCGTTTGCAAACCAAGTTCTTTAACTGCGGCATCGATGAATTGTAATTCTTCTATGCCTTTTAATCCATCTTTGGATATATTTAAAATACTCTTCAAACTGTCAATTTGAGATTCAAATGAGCCAGATAGCGTAAATAATGGTTGTAGTTTATCAATACCCGATTGTGAGATCCCTTTACTTAGCATCTCTTCTTTAACTTTAGCCTCACCTATTTTATCCAGCTTATCAAGGGCTACGGTGAAGTCAATCAACTTATCACTGGCACCAATAACTTCTGCAATTCCAGAAAGGATTTTTCGGTTATTGATTTTGATGGTAACGCCTTCTAATTTCAATGTCGAAAAAACGGCATCATAAAGTTGAATAAACTCGACTTCCTGCCATAATGAAGCACTCCCCACCACATCGGCATCACATTGGTAAAACTCTCTAAAACGCCCTTTCTGTGGCCTATCTGCTCGCCAAACAGGTTGTATTTGGTAACGTTTAAACGGGAATTCTATTTCGTTTTGGTGTTGTACGACATAACGTGCGAAAGGGACGGTTAAGTCGTAACGGAGGGCTTTTTCCGAGATACTTGAAGTTAATTTATTAGAATCTTTATTATCATAAGCAGCATGATCTGCTTTGGATAAATAATCCCCAGAATTCAAAATCTTAAAAATCAAGCGATCCCCTTCATCACCATATTTTCCCATTAGGGTGTCAGAGTTCTCAAAACTTGGAGTTTCGATCGGTTGAAATCCGAATGATTGAAAAGATGCTTTTATAACTGAAAATATATAATTACGCTTCGCAACTTCTTCTGGATTAAAATCTCTGGTGCCTTTTGGAATACTTGGTTTTTGAGCCATATCAACTACCTGCGGAAGCAGGTATCTTTTTAAGGATTATTAATTCTTTTTTACAGATTCCATATCATGCCATTTAAAACGTGATTGTACAATGCGGAATAACAAAAATAATTAATGCAATCGTCATAGTGAGGGTTTTCATTAGAAAAAAGTGTGACCATCTTTAAATTGCAACTTTATAGTTTAAATATAGTTTTTAAATTTAAGTTTAGGTGGATTATTAACAGATTGCCACGTCCTACGTCCTCGCAATGACGTTTAAAATAGAGTCTAAAAGTTAAAATTATATAGTTAAGTAAAATTCAGATTCGTCATGGCAAGGTACGAAGCAATCTTTTGAATTGAAACTGAATTAAAAACCATTGTTGTCCGATTAAAAATAGTTCGTTTAAAAAAAACCTTTGCGAACACAGGGTTTTCAAGGCTTATAAAAAAGATGGGCTTGCTTTTTGCTATTACTGAAAAATTTTATTTTTTAGAAAGTTACGAATTTAAAGATTACTGTTTATCAATTAGTTACAATCAAGTCTTTGTTCTTGGTTCTAACAGCAAAGCGGTCTTGATTCTTTAATCGGACAATAATGATTAAAAACAGTAAATAAACGAACAGATTACCATGACTTACCAAACCAACCAACAGATTGCCGCGTCCTACGTCCTCGCAATAACCTTAGTTAATCAACTTTTCAAAATACCTGAACAAATCGCCTTTGGTAATGACAGCGCCTTGTTCGATCATTTTAAATTTATCTAGATTTTTGTCATCACTATACGCTTTATCTGCTTGTAAAAACTCCACTTGGTCATCCATTAGGTTTTCACGTAACCAAGCATAGCCTTCATCAGTAGTAATATCTACATCATTTTTTAAATTCAATATGATGGCTTGCATGTTGTTTTCTCCAAGAAAAAACAAATACATGTGTTGCGGTGAGATATGTTCCAAATATTCAGCTTTATTTAAGACACCTTCCCAAATTAAATCACTAAAAACATCCAGCTCCATTTCTGCTAAGTCGGGCTTGTTCTCTTTTAAGTTTGTCCATTCCTCAGCCGTTACAGATTGCGTAGCTAAAAAATTTATAAACTCTTGGTGTAATTCTTCAAATTGCTCTTTGGTAAGTCTACTGTACTTCATAATATTAAATAAAAAATGCGCCCCTTTATTAGGAGCGCAAATTTAAGAATATATCTTGTTTTATCTTAGAACTCATCTTAGAAAATATAACGTAATCCAAACTGCATTTGCCATCTTGATGCTAAACTAGAATCAAAACCAAAAGTTTTGGCATCTGGTCCACCGTTAAAGGTATAAACTGGTTCGCTACCCGAAGTATCGACACCAATTGGAGATAAGTTATTCGGCTGCTCTACCACGCCCCAATCAGAATTGATTAGGTTTCCTATGTTTAAAATATCTAAGCTTAATTGCAAAGTGTTTGTTTTATCGCCACTCACTTTAAAGTTGAAATCTTGTAGAATTTTAACGTCCCAACGACTTCTCCATGGTGCCAAAGCACCGTAACGATCCATATATTGTCCTCTATTCTCACTCAAATAATCGTCTTGTTGAATGTAGCTTTCAAAATCGTTTGCCATAGCCGCACCTCCTGAAAACTGCATTTGTGTAACTTCTGAAGGCGTAGGAATATAAATAAGATCGTTATTTTGGAATGAGCTATCGCCATTTATATTACCTGCATAGGTATAGTTAAAACGACCGCCTTGAGCATATTCAAAAAACGTAGAAATCGTAGTTGCCCACTTATCACTGCCATAAGTCCATTTTTTACTTCCTATCCCAATAAATCTGTGTGTATCACCATATTTAGAATATGAAAGTACATCATTATTAGCATTACCAGAAACGGGATTGAAATCAAATGCATCTCCTGTAATTTCAGCTTCGATGGAGTTGACATCTTTCGCATTTAAATAATTATATGCTAAACTTGTATAAAACCCGTTATTAAACGTTTTTTGAGCTTTTAGGGTTGCATTCCAGATTCTACCTTTATCAGAATTTGTAAATACATAAGCATTTGTAGGTTCGCCAAACTGGTTTAACGATCGGTCTCCTGCGGTATATACCGGCCTGTTATCGCCTGGTGCATTAAGTGTTCCAGAGGGTGCGTTTAAACCCCAGTTTTGCACGTGTGCCCCATTAATATCTTTAGTGTAAGACAGGTCTCCCGTTAATATAAGTCCGCTATCAAATTTGTGGTCTGCTCCAATATTTGTGCGCCATACTTGAGGCCATTTAAAATCTGGATCAACAACTTGATAAAAGAAGAAATCTACACCTTGTACTTGATTTCCTAACCAAACAAAAGGAAAACGTCCTGTAAAAACACCTGTACCTCCTCTAATTTGTGTTTTCGATTCGCCATTTACATCCCAGTTAAATCCAATTCTTGGAGATACTAGAATATCATTTGATGGTAAATTTTCTGAATCTAGCATGGTTGGTTCTCCAGTTGCTGGATCGTAATAGGTAATGCTTGGGGTGTATGTTCCACCAGAAAAATCACTCGTGTTAAACACACCTCCTTTACGTTGAATATTTTCTCTAATTTTATCCTTCGTATCAAAATAAAGCGGTTTATCAAATCGAACGCCGTACGTTAATTTAAAGTCTTCAGTCACATTCCATTCATCCTGTAAGTAGAATGCGAGTTGCCCAACGTTAGTTTCGGCTAAGCCAAACCCTCCTGGATTTCCAGTTCCAGCGCTGCCTAGACTAGCATTTGCTGAAATGGCATCATTAAATAAGCCTTGATAGAAGGCGACTAGGTCTGCTTCTCCTGTAGCGTCCAAATCTCTAAAAGAAGAAATGTCTCCTGTCGGGAAAAACACCCCTTGTGCGCCATAAACCCCTAAGTTAAAAGAGTTATCGAATTCGAATTTTTCAAAAGAAAAACCAACCGTAAAATTATGGTCACCATGTAGGAAGTTCAAATTATTCGTGAACTGAAACACCTTCTGATCTAGTCTGTTATTAATAGAAAAAGGCTCATGTCCAGCAATAATATAATTTTGACCAGCATCTTGAATAGTTATAGATGGTGCTGGTGTTGATAGTGGATTTCTAAAATCGTCAAAATGTGTAAATCCTACCTGAAGTTTGTTAGTAACCGCATCTGATAATTTAGAATTAAGCTCTAATTGAATGGAATTCAATTTATTATTAATTTCATATCCTGCATTTTCAAATTGCAAGGTATTGAAATTTGGACCTCTTACACCTAATGCCGTTGGATGTGCAGGTTTCTCTTTTGAAGCGTTTAAAAAATTATAAATAACCGCTAGACGGTTATTATCGTTAATATTCCAATCCAATTTAAAAATACCTTTTGTCGATTCAGAACCATAAGTAAACCCTTGAATTCGTCCAGGATTATAAGTTTGACCGTCACCAATATTAACCTGTCTTAAAATTCTATCCACGGCATTAAAGTCTGATAACAGTACGTTACTTTCATTCACTGATCCTGTTCCGGTATTAGGAACAAAACCATTAGAACCTAAATCGGTACGATCATCTTTTTCAAAATTCGCAAAGAAAAATAACTTATCCTTTACAATAGGCCCACCAATACTCAAACCATATTGTGTTTGCTCTAATTTTGGCTTCACAACATCTTCACCGTTCACTTTTCCGCCAGTTAAATCTTCATTTCTAAAAAAGCCGTATACAGTTCCATGAAACTCATTCGTTCCACTTTTTGTAACAGCGTTTATCGAAGCGCCTGTAAATCCAGACTGCGTAACATCGTAAGGCGCATTAGATACTGAAATTTGGTCTATCGCATCTAACGAAATGGGTTGTGCATCGGTTTGTCCTCCAACTGTTGGAGCATCTAACCCGAAGGGATTATTAAATATGGCACCATCCAGTGAGAAGTTATTATATTGATCATTTCTACCACCAAAGGAGTTGCCACTTGCCGAAGGTTCTAATCTTGTAAAGTCTGCGGCTGATCTTGAAATGGATGGTAAGCGCGTAAGCTCTCTTCTACCAACACTAGTTTCAGACCCTGTTCTATCACTACCAAAAGTACCCGTTCCGCCAGAACCTTGAATAACGATAGCATCAAGTTGCTCACTATCGGAAATTAAAGTGACATCTAAATTAAATGTTTTACCTAGTGTTAAATAGACATCATTGAATGTTTGCGTTTGGTAACCTACGTAACTAATGGTAATTGTGTAAGGTCCTCCAACGCGAAGGTTTAACATGTTATAACGTCCGTCAATGTTCGACGCAGCACCATCTTTGGTTCCCGTTGGTGTATGAACGGCCACAACGTTTGCTCCAGGTAAAGGAACAGACGCATCATCTAAAATAAGCCCTTTAATGTTTGACGTAGTCACTTGTGAAAAAGCAAGCAATCCGAAAAACAGAAAAAGCATGGAAAGTGTAGTTTTTTTCATTTTTGAGTTAGTTTATAGTTGTTTTAAATCGTGTTATTATGCAAGCATAATATAGTTTAGGTAAAAATAGCACAAAAAAAAGCCACTCTCGAGGAGTGGCTTCAATTAAATTTAAGCTTTTATTAACTATTTGTTAATACTTTAGTTTGCTTGTGCGATAACTTCGAAAGGTAAATCTACAGATACCTCTCTATGTAAACGTACTACGGCTTCGTATTTACCTGTGCGTTTTACATTACCACCAATTACCGTGATGTATTTTTTATCAATAGTCTGACCTTCTTTTTCTAGAGCTGCTGCCAAATCGATATTATTAACAGATCCGAAAAGTTTATCACCTGAACCTACTTTAGATGGTATTTTAATTTCTAAAGCTTTTAATGCTTCAGCTGTTTTATTAGCCTCGTCAACTATTTTCTTTTCTTTATAAGCACGTTGCTTTAAATTTTCTGCTAATACTTTCTTTGCAGAAATTGTAGCTAAAACAGCTTGCTTTTGAGGAATTAAAAAATTTCTACCATAACCGTTCTTAACTGTTACAACATCGTCTTTAAATCCTAAATTTTCAACGTCTTGTTTTAATATAAGTTCCATTGTTATCGGTATTTTTTATTTTAATAAATCTGCTACATAAGGCATCAATGCTAAGTGACGTGCTCTTTTAACTGCAACAGACACTTTTCTTTGATACTTTAATGAAGTTCCTGTTAAACGTCTTGGTAAAATTTTACCTTGTTCGTTTACAAATCTTAATAACCAATCTGCATCTTTATAATCTACATATTTGATTCCAGATTTCTTGAAGCGACAATACTTCTTAGCTTTGTTAGTTTCAATATTAAGCGGAGTTAAATATCTAATTTCTCCGTCTTTTTTTCCTTTAGACTGTTGTTCTATAGATGTTGCCATGATTACGCTTTTTGTTTTAGTTTAGCTCTTCTTCGCTCTGCCCAAGAAATAGCATGTTTGTCCAATGTCACAGTTAAATAACGCATAAAACGCTCATCACGTCTAAATTCTACTTCTAGAGGGTTGATCACTTCACCATCTACAGTGTATTCAAATAAGTGATAAAAACCACTTTTCTTGTTTTGAATAGGGTAAGCTAATTTTTTTAGCCCCCAATCTTCTTTAGCTATCATCTTAGCGCCGTTAGAAACAAGAAAATCTTCGTATTTCTGTACTGTTTCCTTTATCTGATCTTCAGATAAAACGGGATTTAAGATGAAAACAGTTTCATAATGATTCATAAAAATCTATTTTATTGTTAAAAATTGGGTGCAAAAATAATTAAATTTTATGTATATTACAACATTATTCCCTCTCTTATTTAGCATAAAAGGATATTGTTAATATTATGTTAAAACAAACACTTTACCGATGATTTTTGGTTTTTAGCGGAAATTTTCGTACTATTGTCGATATCTTAACCGAAATAATATAAATGTTATGACTTTAAATTGTGTAGTAGTAGACGACTCAGCGATACAAAGGCTCTCCATTGTTAAATTAGTAGAGAATCACCCCTCTCTCAATTTAATTGCAGAGTACAGTAGCGCACTTGAGACTAAAAATGGTCTAAATTCACATCAAGTTGACCTCATCTTTTTAGACATTGAAATGCCAGTGTTAAATGGATTTGAACTATTAGATGTATTAAACAACAAACCCCAAATTATTTTTGTAACCGGTAAAACCGAATATGCTTTTAAGGCATTTAATTACGATGCCACCGATTACTTACACAAACCCATTACCAGAGAACGTTTCAACACTTCTGTAGATAAAGCTTTAGAGCAACACAAGTTGACTTTAGACTTTAATGAAGAAGAAGGTGAACACATCTTTGTAAAAAGTAATCTTAAAAAACGTAAAGTTTATATTAAGGACATTAAATGGATTGAAGCCCTTGGGGATTATGTAAAATTAGTTACAGAAGAGAATAGCTTAGTAGTCTTATCTACTATGAAATCTTTTGAAGCCGAATTACCAGAAGGTAAATTTTTAAGAATTCACAAATCGTACATTGTAAATCTTGATAAAATTGACAGATTTAATAGTAAAAATGTTGAAGTTGGGGCTTATGAGATTCCTTTAAGTAGAAATAAAAAGACCCAGTTGGTTGATGCTTTAAATAATATATAACTAAGCTAAAAACTAATAGTTATCGACATTTAAAACAACTTTAACCGACCGAAAATCTTTAATACTCATGAAGCTATTATTAATTCTAATAATAGCTTCTTTTGTTTTTGATAAGGATTGCTTCTTTGGAATTTTTACCAAAATATTTTTATAAAATTGGTTTCTAATCCTAGAAATAGGGGGTGACTCAGGCCCTAAAACATGTTCTGAAAACATTAATCTCAACGATTTTGCATACCAAATAGATGCAGATTCCACGCGGTTATACTCTTTATGCTTCAACGTGATTTTTATCTGCTTGTAAATAGGTGGATATTTATAATTATAGCGATCGTTCATCTGCTCACTATACATCCCTTCATAATTATTAGTAGATACCTGTTGTAAAATATTATGATATGGGTTATAGGTTTGAATCAACACCTTACCCCTTACATCTGTCCGTCCTGCCCTACCCGAGACCTGAAGCATGAGTTGAAAACTGCGTTCATGTGCTCTAAAGTCTGGAAAATTAAGCATATTATCGGCATTCATAATACCCACCAGTTTTACATGCCTGAAATCCAATCCTTTGGTTACCATCTGTGTACCAATCAAAATATCAATCTCTTGCTGCTCTAAGGCCGTAATTATCTTTTCGTAACCATATTTACCACGCGTGGTATCTAAGTCCATGCGAGCTACCTTAACGTCTGGAAATAGCAGCTTAACTTCTTGTTCAATCTGTTCTGTTCCAAAGCCTTTATTGTCTAACTCAGAACTTCCACATGCTAAACAGTTGCGCAACATGACCATATGATAGCCACAGTAATGACAGCGCAATTCATTTTTATATTTATGGTGTGTCAAGCTCACATCGCAATTGGGGCACTGTGGTGAATTACCACAGGTATTACATTCTATGATAGGTGAAAAACCACGTCTATTTTGAAACAGGATAATTTGATACCCTTCCTGCAAAGTTTCGGTCATTTCTACAATCAGTCGATCGCTAAAATGCCCTTTCATTCGTTTCTTTTTGAGCTGCTCCTTAATATCTACCAGCTCAATATCTGGCATTAAAACATCATTGAACCGCTTGGTTATCTCAACCAAACCATACTTCTTTTCATTTGTGTTAAAATAACTTTCTAAACTTGGAGTGGCCGATCCTAAAAGTGTTTTGGCCTGATGCAAATTAGCAAGTACCACAGCGGTATCTCTGGCGTGGTATCGCGGGGCTGGATCAAACTGTTTAAAGGATTGCTCGTGCTCCTCATCAACAATAATTAATCCTAAATTGTTAAACGGTAAAAATATGGAGGAACGCGCCCCTAAAACGATTCGCGCTTTGGCGGAATTCTGCAACACATTATTCCAAACCTCAACCCGTTCATGTGCCGAATACTTGGAATGAAATACAGCGACTTGTTCTCCAAAATAATTCTGTAAACGTGTTATTAGTTGAGCCGTCAAAGCAATTTCAGGGAGTAAATACAAAACTTGTTCTCCTTTAGCAATGCAATCCTCTATCAATTTAACATACACCTCTGTTTTCCCTGATGAGGTGACCCCGTGCAATAGAGTGACTTGATGGGTTTTAAAAGACACTTTAATGTCCGCTAATGCAGTTAATTGATATGTGTTTAATTTTTTTGTTGATTCATTATCGGCTCCAGAATATTGTACACGGTCCGTTTGAATATGATACTCTTCAAGCAACCCTTTGTCAATTAACGTTTTTATTATAGAAACAGATGCTTTGCTTTGTTGAGATAGATCGGCAACTTTTACAGGTTTTTTCGTGGTGGCCGATATGGAAAACAAGGTCATAATTACCTCACGTTGTTTTGGCGCCCTACTCAAATCATTCAAAAGGTTTTCTAATGCTGTTTCGGAAGCATACTGATTATGTAATTTCACATAGCGAACTAATTTCGGCTTATATTTTTCATACACTTCTTCTTCAACAGAAATCGCATTTTTATCAATTAAATGTTTAATTACTGGGAGTACATTTTTTTTGTCGAGAATGTTTACTAGATCGTTTATTTTTAGTGAAGACTGATGCTGTAAGGCCTCGTAAATTAAAAACTCATCATCTCTTAAAACAGATTCGTCTAAAGAACCATTTGATGATTTGGTTATAACCGTTTCACTTTCTAAGATAAAAGCATTAGGTAATGCCGCTCGCATAACATCACCCAATGTGCACATATAATAGCTAGCAATCCATTGCCACAGTTCCAGCTGTTTGCCATTCACTATTGGCGCTTCATCTAAAATTTGATGAATCTCCTTAGCCTCATAAGCTGTTGGTGCATCACTATGAATAGAAAAGACAATGCCTGTATAGATTTTTGACTTTCCAAAAGGTACCGCAACGCGCATGCCTGCATTTAAAAAATCAGCCTCTGCTAAGGTTACGGAATAGGTAAATAACTTTTGAAGTGGAATTGGAATGATGACGTCTATAAAATGTTGACCCATTACTTTTTACTTGAAGTCGATTTTCTTTTGATACGGTTCATCGCTACATTCAATTCGTAACCTAGCAACAAAATATTTGCATTCAACCAGAAGGATAATAACAAAATAAGTAATGCGCCAATAGAACCATAGAGTTCATTATATCTTGCAAAATATTCAATATATATCCCGAATAAATAGGTGGTAATCAATACAAGGATGGTTGTAAACAAAGCACCTGTTGAAAAAAACCGAGAATGCTTGCCTTCCTTTGTTCCAAAATAATACAAGGTTGCACTTGCCATATAAATCATTATTGACACAAACACAAATTTGCCAATCTTCGTCCAAATAGCACCATAATATTCATCAATTAATCCACTTCTTTCCAGATTATGAACAATATAGATTTGAAAATAACCAAGAACCGCAACGGTTAATATTAATATGAATGCTAAAATTATGGCTACCCCAAAGGCATGTGTGTATTTTGCTAAAATGTTTCGTGACAACTGTTCATGATAGGAGTTTTGAAAACCAGAAAACACAGATGCCACGGCACTTGTCATCAATAACAAGGATAAGATAAAAATGTACGATATGGTATTACTATCTACGGTTGAGCTTATATTTTGAAAGATATTTTCAAAAAAGAATTCTGCTGTATTTGGTGGTAAAAATGATTCTAGAAAACTTTGAAACTGGCTCTTGAATTTATCTCCAGGTATATAGGGAATCACTTTTAAAATGAATAGTAAAAACGGAAATATAGATATAAACAATGAAAAGGCAATGGCACTTGCTCTAATTGAAACTGCCCCACGTACTATACCTAAGGTATATAATTCTAATAAATCATAAACGGAAAGCCCTTGAAAAGCTCTAGGTTTTATTCGCTTTAAAAAAGCTACAATTTTATTTACAATAGGTATTTTTTTTAAAAACCTTTCAACATTGTCATACATATTTAAACTGCCTTCAAACTTAAATCCATATTATGAACAGAGTGTGTGAGCGCACCGCTTGAAATATAATCCACACCACATTCCGCATAATGCCTTATGGTGGTTTCATTTATATTTCCAGAGGATTCAGTAAGACATTTATCTCCTATCATTTTGACTGCTTTTCTAGTGTCTTCGTAATCAAAATTATCAAGCAATATTCTGTATACCCCATCACTCATCAATATCTCTTCAACTTCATGTAAATTACGTGCTTCCACCATTATTTTTAAATTCTTTCCAGTATCTGCTAAATACTGTTTCGTCATCTCAATAGCCTTGGTAATCCCACCTGCAAAATCAATATGGTTATCTTTTAACATAATCATATCATACAAGGCGAACCTATGATTCTCCCCGCCTCCAATAACAACTGCCCATTTTTCTAAAACCCGAATTCCCGGTGTCGTTTTACGGGTATCTAGCACCCTTGTTTTTGTACCTTTTAATAAATCGACAAATTTTTTGGTTTTGGTGGCAATAGCACTCATGCGCTGCATAGCGTTTAGCACTGTTCGTTCGGCCTTTAAAATAGATTGGGAAGATCCTTCTACATACATAACAATATCGCCAAACGTGACCTCTGAGCCATCTTCAATAAGTACATCTAACTTTAAATTCTTATCCACATAGGCAAATACCTTTTTAGCGAAGTTTACACCGCCAATAATACCTTTATCTTTAACCAAAAGTTTAGCTTTTCCTTTGGCATTGTCTGGGATACAGGCCAACGAGCTATGATCTCCATCGCCTACATCTTCCCTAATGGCGTTAGATATTATATATTTTAATTCGGCATCAAATTGCTCTTGTGTAATCATGGTTTAGTATTGTTTCTGCTAAAATAAGAAATACATTTTATTTTAGTTTATGGTTTGTAACAAGATTGTGACTCAATCGTTGCATATAAAATAACGCGTTATGAATTTTATTGAAAAATTTCACGCTTTCATCTATCAAAAAAAAATTTCAACCTGTTCACTTGGAGTACACGTCTCATTCTCGCTGTGGCTTTCATCCCTTCTGGTTTAACCAAATTATCAGGAAATAGATTTACGCTTCTAGACGTCAACAATCCTGTAGGCTTCTTTTTTGAGGCACTTTATAGTACTGGTTTTTATTGGAAATTCCTAGGATTATCACAACTTTTAGCAGCGGTTTGTATTGTTATACCTAGAATAATTTTTTTTGGGCACTGTTGTTTTACCTATTATTATCTGTTAAAAGAATTAAGACCGCTGCGCTGCTAGAATATAGAATCAAGACATGATTTTAACTAATAGATAATCATCGTATAATATATTTATCATTTCAACAAAAATATAATTTTTTATTTCTTATAAAAGACTAAGGTGCAAATCTTAAAAAAACCTTTTGACACATGCCCAATCTATTATTTGGGCTGTTTTACAAATTTCAATCGGACACTATTGATTTTTACCCATTATTATAAATATTAATGTCATTTTATTATAAATATTAATGTCATTATGTTTTCTATTGGTCTTAAGGGGACTCCAAATAATTACCAGCCTCATACTTCTTGCCAATCTCTATTTATTATTTTGGGATTTAGACAAGCTCAAAAAAATTATTGCCCTCATTTTTAAAAAACCTTCTAATAAATAGTAATTTTGATTTATGACGATTAAGCTGATAGCCATAGGAAAAACCGATAACAAATCACTCAATGCCTTGATGGATGATTACATCAAGCGTTTGGGATTTTATATAAAATTTAACTTAGAGATTATTCCTGATTTAAAAAATTCGAAAAACTTAAGTCAAGAACAGCAAAAGCAAAAAGAGGGTGCCCTTATATTATCGAAATTAAAACATGGAGACGTTTTGATTTTATTAGATGAACAAGGCAAAGCACTCGATTCTGTTTCATTTTCAAATTACCTTCAAAAACATATGAATTCTGGCATCAAACAACTCGTATTTGTTATTGGTGGGCCTTATGGTTTTTCGAAAGAGATATATGATAAAGCAAATGGGAAACTGTCCTTATCAAAAATGACATTTTCCCATCAAATGATTCGTTTGTTTTTTATTGAGCAACTTTACAGAGGGTTCACTATTTTAAGGAACGAACCGTATCATCATCAATAATATACATCAAATTAACTAGTGTGTATTATATATCTGTTTGCGTTTTTTAAGCTGGCGCTCTAAATCACTAATCGTTTCTCTCACTGCCACTTCATAATTGTGCTCATTGGAGTTTGCGAAAATACGCGGTCCCGGTAAGCTTAGTTCGATACTACAAATTTTGCCAGAATCATGCTGATTATCATCTTGTTTAAAATAAACGTGCGCACTAATCAAAAATTCATATCTAGTGAAAAGTTTCTCTAATTTATTTTCCGTGAACGTTGTAAGGCTCTCACTTGCATCTACGTTTACATACTGAATATTTACTGTCATATAATTTTTATTTTAATCAAATTTACAAGACTTAAATTTATTTGAACCTGATTTTAATCATTTTTTAACTTAAAGGTTTTTATAACTTCCTTAGCATTTTCCATTGTTATTTCATGACCTTTCTCATTAAAATGAATACGGTCATCCATAAAATAATCTGCTATCATATCTTTTGAGAAATCAATATAATCAAATTCCTTTTCAATACAATAGGCTTTTAATCGTTTCTGAAAACCTTCAATTCTATTCGCGTAATTTTCACCTATAAAATTTATTTCAGTGCTATTAAAACACGGTGAAGGGATACCCACTATAAATTCAATATCATAATGCTTAGCCTGTTTACACATCGCATAGATGTTTGAGATGATAAACTCGTCATTTAGTCCAAACCACAAGTCGTTGGTACCTCCAAAAATTAATATGTGCGTGGGTTTATAATCTGTTAGTGCCGCAGCAAACCGAGATAACATTCCAGTAGTGGTATCCCCATTAATACCCAAATTAACAATGGGAACATTCAAGTTTTTTTCAAGTAAGGTCGTCCATCGCTTAGATGTAGCAACTTCATATCCGTAGGTTAAACTGTCCCCCACGCAAACTAATTTCATAGGCTTCATTTATTCAAAAATAACAGATTCAGAACTAGCAAACCAATCTTTATAAAATTCCTGATGGATTTTTTCAATACGGTTTCTTTTTATTTTTAGCGTGGGCATTACCAATCCGTTATCAACCGACCAATCTTCTTTCATAATGACCACTTTTTCAATGCGTTCATGCTTTTCTAAAGATTTGTTTACGTTTTTGACCGATTCCCTTAAACTCTGGGAAAGCTCATCTTTCGCTGTATTTTTTGAAGATTCCGATAATGTTATTAGAGCAATAGGCTGTGGGATTCCGGTGCCTACAATAAAAATTTGCTCTATTAATGAATTTTCAGAAATCTTCATTTCAATGGGTGTTGGTGAAATGTATTTTCCTTTATCTGTTTTAAACTGATTCTTACCACGCCCTGTAATACTTAAATAGCCCTCATGGTCATATTCCCCAATATCGCCAGTTTTAAGGTAGCCATCTTCAAAAACAGATGCGGTTAATTCTGGTGATTTATAATACCCTGTCATTAAGCATGTATTCTTTACAAGAATTTCACCCTCGCCCGATAATTTAGCCTGGACGCTCATTAATGGTTTACCCACAGTGCCTATTTTATTGGCTCCGGGCAAATTGAAATATGAAACAATGCAGTCTTCAGTCATCCCATAACCTTGCAAAACAGTGATGTCAATTTTTTGAAACCAGCGCATTAAAAAATTCTTGAAACCGACTATCCTCGTGAGTTAAAATAAAACATAAAAACTTAAATTTTACTTAATTCTAAATCTAGGTTTTCTAAAACTTTAGTATCTCCAAGCATGGATGCCGATCTTTTAATGCCCTCTAAAGCCACTAAGCGCTTAGTCCCTTTTTTTAATGATTTTTTATATAATGCTATCGCTTCTTGAGGTCTATTTTGAGCCAACAAAAATTCGGCGTAAAGTTCCGGGGTTGGTTTTAAAATAAAAGGCGGACCATAACTGTAACTTAACTCATCTTGAAGGTGCACCGATTCTTTCAATAGGGCTTCAGCCTCAATCAAATCATTAACCATCCACGATTGCAAGGCTTTTAATTGGACTTTCATAATATTGGACTGATTAATATCAGATTGATCGGGAATGACCCTCGAAGTTGATGCGCATACTGTAAACCCACTATTTATATTATCCACCAATAATGTCTCCTTACTAATCCCTTTTTCCATATCTGCAATAAGGGCATCCAATGCGTTTTTATTACCAGCTTTAAATGCCTGCATACCATCTAAGAAATAATTTTGGGCTCTAACGGCGATGTTTAAATCTGAAACATCAACCTCAATATCAGAAATAGGATGCTCCCAAAGATTTGTTTCCGCTAAGAACGTGCCCTTTAAAAACAGCAGATACATCCTAGCTCGTTTTGATGGGTTTTTATTTTCATAATGTAGCATATCAAAAACCATTTTTTCGGCTTCTTCAATGTGCTTATTTTGAAGATAACCATATTCCAGCCAATGGTACGCATGATAACCTCGGGCATCATTACCCAAATCTCTTAAATTCATTCTATTCACACTGGCCTGATAAGAGTCAATATTAGAAGAAATCACTTTATCCCACATACCTAATGCGACATAAATATGCGACGGCATATGCAACGCATGACTAGCATCTGGAGCTACTTTAGCATACGAATCGGCAACGTTTAAAGCCAAATGGGCATGATCTGGATCATCATATGAATGAATGAGATAATGCAGTGCTCCAGGGTGTTGGGCATTCTCTGATAAGATCTTATTAGCAATATTTGCCCCTAAACCGTATATCGAATCGTTTCTCCCTTCAGACACAGAACCTAAGAGCGATAAAGAATAAAACGCGGCTATTTCATGGTTATTGGGATGCTTTTTATAGAGCGCTTCCATATAATGCATATAATCCTGGTCCCTTTCTTTTTTGGCTGTTTTTGGTTTATATAGTTTTTCTGCCGCATGTGCCAGATCCCGCTCTAATTCTGTTAATTGATTGGTTTTATTTATAGCCTTCATCTTCTTAACCGCAGCAAACCCATTTTCGTAATTTTGATTTTTCCACAGCGGATGATTATACGTCATCGCCTCTCCCCAATACGCCATAACCATAGTGGAATCAATGTCCTGAGCTTTTAAAAATGCCTCTCGTGCATCTTGATACTCAAAACTATGTAATAATAACAGACCTTTTTCAAATTCTGGTATCGCTTCAGTTTTACCAGAAACTTCTAAATTAACTATACCCAAGTAATCTATTTCTGTTTCTTGCTTTTTACAAGCGCTTAGCATAATAATCATTAATAGAACTATCGATTGTCTCATGGCATAATAATATATTTGTTCATTATTAAAACAGCAGGTTTTACTTTAAAGAGAAACTAATTGTTTTTCATAAAGATAAATAAAATAAAACCCAAAATAATACATGTCTATGGAAATCGTTTTTGCCACCAATAATTTGAATAAACTCAAAGAGGTTCAATCTATAATGCCGACACATATTAAATTATTAAGTTTAAAAGACATTGGTTGCTTTGAGGATGTGCCTGAAACTCAAAATACCATAGAAGGCAATGCGATTCAAAAGGCAGAATATGTAAAAACACAATTTGGGCACGATTGTTTTGCAGACGATACGGGGTTAGAGGTAGCTGTGTTAGATGGCTCCCCCGGAGTATATTCTGCAAGATATGCTGGTGCACAAAGAAGCGCCGAAGATAACATGACCAAACTCTTATCAGAACTCCAGAATAAACCAAATCGTTCGGCGCAATTTAAAACCGTCATAGCCTTATCTTTAAATAATGAGCTGCACACATTTACAGGTATTTGTAAAGGGGCCATTATTGAAGAAAAATTAGGAGAGAAAGGTTTTGGTTACGACCCTGTTTTTCTTCCAGATGGTCATAATCAAACATTTGCTGAAATGGATTTGGCCTTAAAAAACACGATCGGTCATCGCGGTAAAGCGATATCGCAACTCATTCATTTTTTAAATAGAGACATCACATAATTTAAATCACAAAAAATTAAAATCCTGTTGGTGGTTAATATTCTTTATGCTACTTTTAATTTATGACAGAGGAATTCATTGCGAAAGAAAATGCAGCCATTGCAAAAGCCTACAAACAGCTATTAAAGGTAAGCTATAGGACACTTAGTGCTGATGATAAAAAACTCATCAGAAGCGCTTTTGAAGTCGCCATAGACGCGCATAGCGATCAGCGTAGAAAATCTGGTGAAGCTTACATTTTCCATCCATTGGCCGTAGCCAAAATTGTAGCCCAAGAAATTGGTTTGGATGCCACATCTATTGCCGCCGCATTGCTACATGATGTTGTTGAGGACAGTGAAACATATACTATTGATGATATTGAGCATTTATTTGGTGAAACCGTTGCCAAAATCGTAAACGGTCTCACCAAAATATCATCGCTTAAAAAGAGTATGGATGTCTCCATGCAGGCAGAGAATTTCAGAAAGATGCTGCTCACTTTAAATGATGACGTACGTGTTATTATCATCAAAATTGCAGATAGGCTCCACAATATGCAAACCATGGATGCCATGCGAAGCGACAAACAGGTTAAAATTGCTTCTGAAACCCTTTATATATATGCCCCTTTAGCCCACAGGATCGGACTGTATAATATTAAAACCGAGCTTGAAGATCTAGCCTTAAAATACACAGAACCTGATGTGTACTTAGATATTTTAAACAAAATAAAAGACAGCAAAGAAGAACAGGATTTATATATTAAAGCATTTAGTAGTGTTATAAAAAACTCCTTAGATAAAGAACAATTTAACTATACCATAAAAGGAAGACCAAAATCTATTTTCTCCATCAGAAAAAAAATGGTAAAACAGGGTGTTTCTTTTGATGAGGTCTATGACAAATTTGCCATTAGGATAATTTATGAAAGTGATGAGGAAAACGAAAAGTTTTTAGCATGGAAAATCTACTCTATAGTTACCGATCATTTTAGACCAAACCCCATACGGTTAAGAGATTGGATCTCTTCACCCAAAACCACTGGCTATGAAGCCTTACATATTACCGTGATGGGTCCCAAAGGACGTTGGGTAGAAGTGCAAATTAGAAGTGAGCGCATGAATGAAATAGCCGAAAAAGGCTATGCGGCACATTATAAATATAAGGAAGAGTCAGAAAAAGAAGATAATTTAGAAAATTGGATCCACAAATTACAAGAAGTTCTTGAAAATCCAGACACGAATGCCGTCGATTTTGTTGAGCAATTTAAACTCAACCTTTATTCAAAAGAGATTTTTGTATTCACACCTGCTGGCGAATTAAAATCATTGCCCAAGGGTGCTACATCTTTGGATTTTGCATTCAGCATTCATACGGAAGTAGGCATGAAAACAAGGGGAGCCAAAGTCAATGGTAAATTAGTGCCGCTAAGCCATGAATTACAAAGTGGTGACCAAGTCGATGTGCTAACCTCTGAAAACGCCAAACCTAACGCCAACTGGTTAGAATATGCTACCACAGCACGGGCACGTAGTAAAATCAAATCAGCCTTAAGAGAAGATAAAAGACTTATTGGTGAAGAGGGGAAAGAAATATTAAGGCGAAAATTAAAGCAACTTAAAATCACACTTAACGAAGAATCCATTAATGAGATGGTGAACTTCTTTAAGTTAAAAACAAGTTTAGACTTATTCTATAGGATTGGTATTGGCACTATAGACAATACGATGCTAAAGGATTATGCCTCTTCTAGAAGTAATGTTTTAATGAGCTTTATTAAAAATAAAATCTCAAGAAAATCACCTATAAAAAAAGAAGATCTAGATAAAGATGAGGTCACAGCAAAATATGACTCTCTGGTTTTTGGAAAAGAAGAAGATAAACTAGATTATAAATTATCTAACTGCTGCAATCCTATTCCTGGAGATGCTGTCTTTGGGTTTTTAACGGTAACAGAAGGCATCAAGGTGCATAAGAAAAACTGTCCCAATGCTGTGAGTCTGCAATCTAATTATGCTTACAGAATTATGACTGCTAAATGGGTAGACTCTACACAGCAAGAGTTTTCTTCACAAATCATTTTAACCGGGATTGACCACATTGGATTAGTTAACGATATAACCAAAATCATTTCTGAAAATATGCATGTTAACATGAATAGCATCAGTTTTGAAAGCAATGACGGTATCTTTTCGGGTAAGATTAATGTGGTGGTTAAAAACAAAACTATGCTGACTAGACTTTTATATAAACTTCAAAAAATTAATGGTATTGATAAGGTTACAAGAGTGTAAAAAAGTGTAAATTTGACACGACATTATGAATGCAAAAGCAGACACGAAAAACCAAGACATAGTAAAAAGCGTATTTACTAGCTTTTTAGAAGGAAATGGTCACCGAAAAACTCCGGAACGCTATGCTATACTTCAAGAAATTTATAATAATACTGAACACTTCGATATAGAATCACTATATCTAAGTATGAAAAACAAAAAATACAGAGTATCACGGGCGACACTTTATAACACTATAGAATTACTTTTAGATTGTGGCTTGGTCAGAAAACATCAATTTGGTCAAAATCAAGCACACTACGAAAAGTCATATTTTGATAGACAGCACGACCATGTTATTCTTACAGATACTGGGGAAGTTATAGAATTCTGCGACCCAAGAATACAATCCATAAAAAAGACGATTGAAGAGGTATTCAACATCGAAATTAATAATCATTCACTCTATTTCTACGGAAATAGAAAATCTCCTGATACTGATCAGGACAAATAACTAATTTTTACAATGGCAGTAGATTTACTACTAGGATTACAATGGGGAGACGAAGGCAAAGGAAAAATTGTTGACGTACTAACATCCAACTACAACATTATTGCTCGTTTTCAAGGCGGCCCAAATGCAGGGCATACCTTGGTATTTAACGGACGTAAACACGTTCTTCACACCATTCCTTCTGGGATTTTTCATGAAGATGCAACAAATTTAGTAGGAAACGGCGTTGTTATTGATCCTGTGATTTTTAAGGGCGAACTTGACAAACTAGAAGAACAGGATGTAGATTACAGAAAATCCCTGGTTATCTCGCGTAAAGCACATATCATTTTACCAACACATCGCTTATTGGATGCAGCAAGTGAAGCATCCAAAGGCAAAGCCAAAATTGGGTCGACACTTAAAGGTATTGGTCCCACCTATATGGACAAAACAGGCAGAAATGGTATTCGTGTCGGTGATTTGGAGTTAAGCGATTGGAAGGAAAAATATAGAGCATTGGCTAATAAGCACGAATCGATGATTGCGTTTTATGATGTGGATATTCAATATAATTTATCTGAACTTGAAAAAGAATTTTTTGATGCGATTGATGTTTTAAAATCTCTAAAATTTATTGATTCAGAAGAATATATCTACCAAGCTCAAAAATCAGGAAAAACAATTTTAGCCGAAGGTGCACAAGGGTCTTTATTAGATATTGATTTTGGAACCTATCCATTTGTAACATCAAGTAACACAACTGCTGCCGGTGCTTGTACTGGTTTAGGGGTTTCTCCTGGACAAATTGGAGATGTCTTTGGTATTTTTAAAGCTTATACCACGCGTGTTGGTTCTGGTCCATTCCCTACAGAATTATTTGATGAAGATGGCGAAACTATGGGACGCATTGGTCAAGAATTTGGTGCTACAACAGGTAGGGCGAGACGTTGTGGCTGGTTAGATTTAATTGCTTTAAAGTATGCTTGTCAAGTAAATGGTGTTACGCAACTCATGATGATGAAAGGCGATGTACTTTCAGGATTTAAAACTCTAAAAGTATGTACTGCCTATAAATATAAAGGTGAGGTTATTCATCATTTTCCATATAATATCGAACCAGAGAATGTAGAACCTATCTATACTGAGCTTGATGGTTGGAAAGAAGATTTAACAGGCATGTCTGAAGCTTCACAGTTACCAAAAGCACTTAATGCCTATATTGAGTTTTTAGAAAAAGCATTGGAAATCCCGATTACCATTGTTTCGGTAGGTCCTGATAGAAAGCAGACTATTTTTAGGCAATAACACTTAAAAATGTATTTTTAAATAAATAATTGAAACGCTCCAACTAATTTTGGAGCGTTTTTTGTTTGGTCATACTCAAGCCATTTTATAATCGTTATTTTTGCACAAACATTTTTTATTTTGAACAAAAACGTATTTCTGTTTTCTATATGTTTTATAGGACTCCTTTCTATATCTAGCTTATTTGCACAAGGGAAAAAGAAAATCCAAATCCCCTATTCTGGATTTTTAACTTTTGATGAAGAAAATTATCCGGGAGCAAAAATATTGACTCGTGATGATTCTCAACAAGTTCATATAGCACATGAAAATATTAATGTATGGTGCGATCGCGCCATTCATTACAGTCAGGAAAACTTCATTGAAGCCTTTGGTAATGTGAAAATGGTGCAAGGCGACACCATAAATATGACCTCTAAATATGTAGAGTACAGTGGTAAAACACAACTTGCTTTTGCCAGTGGCGATGTGGTATTAACAGATCCCAATTCAATAATTACATCAGACACCTTGTATTATGATCGTATGAAACAGCAGGCGTTTTATAATTCGGGTGGCACCGTGGTAAAAGATTCCTCGGGAACTATTACAAGTAGAATTGGCAGGTACTATATGGATCAAAAAAAATACCAATTTGTAAATGATGTTGTTTTAGTGAATAAAGACGCCACCATCCTATCTAATTTTTTTGATTTCTATTCAAATTCCGGTCATGCCTATTTGTATGGCCCTTCAACCATTACAACCTCTGAAAGTGTCACGTATTGTGAAAAAGGGTTTTATGACACTGAAACCAAAACGGGTTACGCTGTTAAAAATTCCAAAATTAATTACGACAACAGAATTATAGAAGGCGATAGTCTGTATTTTGATAATAACCGCAGTTTTGCATCAGCAACCAATAATATTACGGTTACTGATACCATCAATAAAAGTATTATAAAAGGCCATTATGCCGAGGTTTTTAAGGAGAAAGATTCCGTATTTATAACCAAGCGTGCCTTAGCCATAACCATTCAGGAAAATGATTCGGTTTATGTTCATGCAGATAAAATTATGGTGACCGGTAAACCCGAAAATCGTATTGTAAGGGCTTATTATAATGCTAAGATTTACAAATCAGATTTAAGCGGTAAAGCCGATTCCATCCATACCAATCAAAAAACCGGTTTAACACAGTTAATTAATTTAGGACGACTGTCTTCGGGTGATAATTTCTCAATCGCGCGAAAACCTATTTTATGGAATTTTGACAATCAAATGACAGGCGATACCATTCATCTTATTTCTAATCCGAAAACAGAAAAACTGGATTCACTCTTGGTTTTTAATAGTGCTTTCATCATTAGCAAAGACACCATTAGCGAAAATGGATATAATCAAATTTATGGGCAGCGTCTCGTGGGTACCTTCAATGAAGAAAATGCGTTGAGACAAGTAGATATTACAAAGAATGCCGAGTCTATCTTTTATGCACGCAATGACTTGCAGGAGCTCATTGGCATAGATAAGGCAAAATCAGGAAGTATCTCCATCCTATTTGCCGATGGTGATATTGAAGAGTATAGCAGATTTAATCAAATAGATGGAAATACCTATCCCGAATCTGAATTCCCCGAAAGAGAACGACAGTTAAGAGGCTTCGACTGGCGAGATAATGAGCGACCGAATAGTGTTGAAGATTTGTTTAAAGATGATCCACCTCTAGAATTACCAAAAATACAAGGCATCGAAGATTATGTTCCGCAGGAGAATTTCTTCGACGAGGAGTTGATGGCCCGTATCGAGAAAGCCGATGATGAAGCAAAAGATAAAACAGACACTAAACCTAAGGCTTCCAGAAACATTCCCGATCCGGCAACACAATTAAAACAAGATTCATTAAGCCCTAAAAAGGTTATCCCGAAAAAGAAACTTTTAAGACCTAAAAAAGTTAAAAAAGCGCTTGAATAATGCAATCAGATTTCTTTAAATATCAGGCGCAAACGACCCCGCATCCGCTTGCCATGGAAATTTCCCATGCCAAAGGATCTTATATTTACGATACCAATAATAAAGCGTATCTAGATTTTGTGGCTGGCGTATCAGCATGTACGTTGGGTCATAATCATCCAAAAGTGGTCAATGCCATAAAAGCCCAAGTCGATCAATATTTACACGTTATGGTGTATGGTGAGTATATCCAAAAACCTGCCGTAGAACTCACCAAATTATTAGCCACACATTTGCCAGATAGTTTACAGACCACCTATTTAACCAATTCTGGGACTGAAGCTATAGAAGGTGCTCTAAAATTGGCAAAACGAGCCACTGGCAGAAGTGAAATAATTTCCGCACATAAAGCCTATCATGGTAGCACTGCTGGCGCTTTAAGTGTGATGGGATTTGAAACTCGAAAACAAGCCTTCAGGCCCTTAATTCCTGACGTTCGTTTTATTAATTTTAATGCTGAAGCCGATTTAGAACACATCACAGAAAAAACAGCCTGTGTGATTTTAGAAACTATTCAAGGTGGCGCTGGCTTTATAACGCCTCATGAGGATTATCTTGAAAAGGTAAGATTACGATGCACAGAAGTTGGAGCACTTTTAATTTTAGACGAAATCCAATCAGGAATCGGTCGCACTGGTAAATTGTTCGGCTTTGAGCATTACCATTGTGTTCCAGATATATTGGTTATGGGCAAAGGTTTGGGAGGCGGTATGCCCATAGGCGCCTTTACAGCATCCAAGTCATTAATGGATTTACTTCAAGACCATCCTAAATTAGGTCATATTACTACTTTTGGTGGTCATCCCTTAATAGCCGCTTCGGCATTAGCAACATTAAAGGAAGTCATTGAAAGTAATACAATGACAGATACAAAAGAAAAGGAAGCGATATTTCGCAGACAATTAGTGCACCCTTTAATTCAAGAAATACGAGGAAAAGGTCTCATGTTAGCCTTAATTTTACCCTCTGAAACGCTTACTAATGCCCTGATTTTAAAATGTCAAGATGCTGGATTAATATTATTTTGGTTACTTTTTGAACCGAAAGCCGCACGAATCACACCGCCTTTAACCATTTCTAAAGCGGAAATTATAAAAGGATGTGATATAATTATCGATATTTTAAATGAACTCAACCACGAATAAATAACCTAAACCCCTATAAATCAAATTATAAGGACAACCATTTAATAAAATTGCTCTTACTGTTCATTACTTTGTTAAAAACATTTAGCGTTTCAGCAACAAAAACACAAATAGTACCTTAAATTTATTGAGGTACAACACTTACACCCTGCTTATGGAGTTTAGTCATAACGACAACAACAACTTACCACTTACAAAATTTGAATCGATGTTAAAAACAAACCATGTGTTGTTTTTCGATTCAGAAGAATTTGAAAACATTATTCACCATTACCTCAACCAAGGTAAAATTGCCTTAGCTAAAAAAGCTATTAAAATGGGTATGGACCAACATCCTACATCTATTAATTTAAGACTTTTTAGAGTTGAAGTTTATGTGTTTGAAGATAAGTTAATTGAAGCTGAAAACTTGCTCAATGACCTCTATGTTATAGATCCTTTGAATGAAGAAATTTATATTCAGAAAGCTAATATTCTTTCTAAAAAGGATGAGCATCAAAAAGCTATAGATGTCCTAAAGAAAGCTTTAGATATGACAGATGATGTGGTGGATTTGTATTCTTTAATTGGCATGGAATATTTGTTTTTAGATAATTTCAAGGAGGCCAAAGTTTATTTCATGAAGTGCTTAGAAGTAGATTTAGAAGATTACTCGGCGCTATATAACATTATTTATTGTTTCGATTTTTTAAAAGAGCACCAAGAAGCCATTGCATATTTAAACATATTTTTAGATAAAAATCCGTATAGTGAAGTGGCGTGGCATCAACTGGGCAAACAGTTCATGTCCTTAAAAAAGTACAAAAAAGCGCTGGCAGCATTCGATTTTGCCATAATTTCAGACGATACATTTGTAGGTGCTTATTTGGAGCGAGGT
This sequence comes from Changchengzhania lutea, assembly GCF_006974145.1. NCBI lineage: Bacteria > Pseudomonadati > Bacteroidota > Flavobacteriia > Flavobacteriales > Flavobacteriaceae > Changchengzhania > Changchengzhania lutea. The sequence continues at coordinate 330,069 of NZ_CP039456.1, forward strand.
AAAGTATTTGAAAAATTAAAGCGTTATGAAGAAGCCATTGAAAATTACACCATAACCTTAACTTTAGATGACCCTACAACTTTTGCTTTATTAAGAATAGGTGCGTGTTATGAAAAACTAAACAATGACGAGCTCACATTACATTACTATGAAAAAGCGGTAAATGAAGACCCTATAATGGATAAAGGCTGGATAGCCATTACAAAATTTTATATTCGTAAAAAAAATTACCAAAAAGCCTTATATCAAATCAATAAAGCGATTAATATCGATACTGAGAACGTTGTATATTGGAAGCTCTATTCGCAAATAAACCAACGTCTAAATTTTTATGAAGAGGCAGAGCGTGGTTTTAAAAAAACCTTAGAACTCGGTAATTACGAATTAAATACCTGGTTGTCCCGTGGTGATTTACTCATCAAGCTTGGAGAACCAGAGGCTGCTATATATAATTTTGAACAGGCCGTAGAATTTTACCCAGACTATGCGGAATTAGAATATAGATTAGCAGGACTTTATTTTACCTTGAATGAGAATGATAAAGGCGCCTTTCATTTAAAAAATGGTTTACGCTGTAACGAAGACTATACCTTTATTATAGACGAACTTTTCCCGGAAGTTCTCAATAAAGTCATGGTAAAAAATCTACTAAGAACAAATCTTTAAGGAAACGTCTTTTTAAAATGTTACCTTTGATTTTTCGATTTAAAATCAAAATATGCAAAGACGTTTTAAAGACTATTTGGTTATTTCCTTTAAGGGATTAGCTATGGGAGCTGCAGATGCAGTTCCAGGAGTTTCAGGTGGTACGATCGCCTTTATTTCAGGTATTTATGAAGAGCTAATTTCTACCATTAGCAACGTGGACATTTCACTTTTTAAAACACTTTTAAAAGACGGTTTCAAAGCCTTTTGGAAACAACTAAATGGCAACTTTCTTTTTGCGCTTTTAACGGGCATCATCGTCAGTTTTGTCTCTTTTATGAGGCTGGCTAAATATTTATTAGAATATCATCCACTACTCATTTGGTCTTTCTTTTTTGGACTGATTATAGCGAGTATTTATTTTGTTGGAAAACAAATTAAAAAATGGACTATCACTACGGTCATCTTCTTAATTATTGGAGCTGCAATTGCCTTCTATATTTCAACACTTCCTGTACTTTCTACTAATAGCAGTCCGTTCTTTTTATTCTTTGCAGGGGCCATCGCCATTTGTGCCATGATTTTACCAGGTATTTCGGGTTCTTTCATTTTAATTATTTTAGGGGCCTATAAGGCTTTAAGCGATGCGCTACATGATTTTGACATCCAGAAACTACTCATATTTATTGGAGGCGCTATTATTGGTTTGCTCAGTTTTAGTAGAATTTTAAAATGGCTATTTAAAAACTATCACGACCTTACACTTGCCTTATTAACTGGTTTTATTTTTGGTTCGCTTAACAAAGTTTGGCCCTGGAAAAAAACCCTCACATGGCACATCAATTCAGAAGGGATTAAAAGACCAATATTACAGGAAAGCGTTTCTCCATTTACATTCGAAGGAGAAAATCAAATCGTTTTTGCCCTTATATTAATGCTACTGGGATTTTTAACTATTTTTATGCTTGAAAAGCTAGGCTCCGAAAATCAATAATGCAAAACACTAGAACGCTTACCGATAAAATTTTTCTGATTCTTAAAGGATTGGGCATGGGAGCTGCAAATAAAGTACCTGGTGTTTCTGGTGGCGTTGTAGCCTTTGTAGCTGGTTTCTATGAAGAATTTATTTATTCGCTGCAAAAATTTAATGGGAAAGCATTCAAACTTTTTATTAATGGCCGTTTCAAGAGTTTCTATACCTACGTAAACGGCCGATTTTTAAGTTTACTGTTTTTAGGAATGATTATAAGCTATTTTAGTGTTTCTAAAGTTTTAGACTATCTCATCCGTCACTATGAGCTGTATGTTTGGAGTGTGTTCTTTGGAATGATTATTGGATCCATTTATTATATCCATAAAGATTTTAAAGAGTGGAACTATAAAACTATTATAGCTATGACTTTAGGTATTATACTTGGTCTCAGTATTAGTTTTCTTAGTCCCGCAACCGAAAATGACAACCTTTGGTTTGTCTTTTTTTGCGGCATGATCAGTGTTTCTGGAATGACGCTTCCTGGTTTCTCTGGGTCCTTTATCTTGATCCTCCTTGGTAATTATGTGCTTTTATTAGTGGATTCGGTCAATGCTTTATATGATACGATTTTTGATGTTTTTGAGGGTAATTTTACTTTTTTCATGGATGTTGAACGTATGCGTTTGCTTAAAGTGTTAGCTGTTTTTACTTTGGGCTCTATTGCAGGACTAGTCACCTTTTCACACCTTTTAAGCTACATTTTAAAAAGACACAAGAACGTCACGCTTTCTGCTATCATCGGTTTTATTATTGGCTCTTTAGGCGTGGTTTGGCCATGGAAAGAGACCATTTATAAAATAAATAGCGATGGGGGTTATTTATATGATTCTGCAGGAGAACGCATTATTAAGAACTACGAACGTTTTATGCCTCAGTTACATACCGAAACTTATTATGCCGTTGCCCTTATTATTTTAGGAATTGGCATTGTTTTAGCACTTGAATGGTATCGTCAAAAAACTAGAAAAGTATGAGAAATTTAGGATTATTGGGCAAGCAGATTTCGTATTCCTTTTCAAGAACATATTTCAAGCAAAAATTTGAAGATGAACAAATAACCGATGTTTCCTATGAAAATTTTGATATTGAAAATATCTCCATGTTTCCTGAGGTTATAAAAAACACCCCTTCGTTAAAAGGGCTAAATGTCACCATTCCTTATAAAGAAGCTGTTATACCCTATTTGGATAAAATTGACAAAAAAGCACGAAAAATTGGTGCAGTAAACACCATAAAAATATCAAAAAAAGGCAAACTTAAGGGCTATAATACAGATTGCTATGGTTTCACCAAATCTATTGAACCCCTATTAAAACCCAGTCATAAAGAAGCCTTGATTTTAGGTACTGGCGGTGCCAGTAAAGCGGTTGCCTACAGTTTAGAACAATTGGGCATTCCTTATAAATATGTATCTCGATCATTAGGCAATACCGATCGTTATACCTACCACACGCTCACAGATTCCATTATTGCCAACGCTCAAATTATTATTAATTGCACGCCATTGGGAACTTTTCCCAATATTAATGAGTGTCCAGATATTCCTTATAAGGCTATCACTGCAAACCATATTCTTTTTGATTTAATTTATAATCCGCAAGAAACCACCTTTTTAAGACTAGGTAAAGCACAAGGTGCGATAACCTGCAATGGTTTAAAAATGCTCAAACTGCAAGCAGAAAAAGCTTGGGCAATCTGGAATTTGCAATAATTTCCCCATTTGAGTTATTAAAAGCCTTTCTTACCTTTTGTAAATACTAGACTTGTTAGTATCTTTAAAGTCTTAAGTACTTTTACGAACCTAAACATTTTTTAAAATGTCTGAAATAAATAAGCCGCAAGAAGAAGAATTTAAAGCTATAGATGAACCAGCTTTGGAATCATTATCTAATGATGAAAAAACGGCATCTTCAGATAGTTCTGAAAATAAAGGGGAATCCATATCTAATGAGAGTGAAGAGAAAGTTATTGAAGATGCGCCTAAAGATGTCGAAAATGAGCAAGTGGTTGATTCTGAAAATAAAGTAGTTGAAGAAGAAAAAGAAGCGGATGCAGATTCAAAAGAGCCCGTAGCCATTGGAAAAGACGAAGCGCATGATGAAGTCATTAATGAAATAGACGATTCCAACGCGGAAGACGCAGAAGATGCTGGCAATAGGGACAGGCATGCTATTCCGGATCAGGACTATGATAAAATGTCTTTGGAAGCCCTCGCTATAGAATTGGAAAAATTGCTTAAAAACGAAAAGGTTCAGGCTATTAAAAAGCAGGTTGATGCCATCAATAGTGAGTTTAAAACAAAATTCCAAGCACTTTTAGATGAGAAGAAAGAAGCGTTTTTAAGTGATGGTGGTAATGCGATTGACTTCTACTATTCATCTCCTGTACAAAAACGATTCAAGGACGCATACAAATCCTATCGAGCAAAGCTAAACGAGCATTACAAGGGTTTAGAGCAAAATTTGAAGCAAAATTTAAGTGATAAACTAGAGATTATCGAGGAATTAAAAGGGCTTATCAATGTTGAAGAAAACATAAATACCACCTACCGGCACTTTAAAGAACTCCAGGAACGCTGGCGCAATACCGGTCCAATTCCTAGAGACAAATACAATAATGCTTGGAACAGTTACCACCATCACGTGGAAATGTTTTATGACTTTTTACACCTTAATAGAGATTTAAGAGATCTCGACTTTAAGCATAATTTAGAGAAAAAGATAAAAATTATTGAACGTGCCGAAGAATTGGCAGAAGATGATAATGTCATGCGTGCCTTTAGGGAATTGCAAGAGCTTCATAAAATGTGGAAAGAAGAATTAGGACCCGTTGGAAAAGAACACCGCGAAGTGATCTGGCAGCGTTTTAAAGCAGCTACTAAGATTATCAATGATAAAAGACAGGTTCATTACCAAAAACAAGATAAAGTATATGAAAAAAATCTTGAAGAGAAGCTTTTAATTATTGACGGTATAAACGAAATAAACGCTCAAGAAATAAAAACACATAGTGCCTGGCAAAAAAGAATTAAAGATATTGAAGCCTTAAGGAATGCTTTTTTTAATGCCGGTAAAGTTCCCATAAAAGTCAATGAAGATACCTGGGCTAAATTTAAAGGTGCTGTTCGGGTTTTTAACAGGCAGAAAAATGCTTTCTATAAAGGGCTTAAAAAAAATCAATACGATAATCTTAACAAAAAGCTAGAGTTAATCAAAATAGCTGAAGATAATAAAGATAGTGACGATTTTGAAGTGACTACACCGCTTATGAAGAAAATTCAAAGCGATTGGAAAAAAATTGGCCATGTACCAAGAAAGGATAGCGACAAAATTTGGAAACAATTTAAAGCAGCCTGTAATCATTACTTTGATAAATTACACGCGAAAAAGAATGCTGCTAGTCAGGAACAATTGGATGCCTATAACAAAAAGAATGAACTTCTGGAGACCTTAAATAACTTTGAACCATCAGGTAAAAAAGAAGCCGATATTGATACCGTTAAGGCAACTATTGGTGAATGGAAACAAATTGGCCGTGTACCACACGATAAACGATACATTGAGAGTAAATTCCATAAGACCATCGATACACTTTTAACCCAATTAAAGTTAGAGAAGAATGAGGTCGAAATGATTAAGTTTGAAAGCAAACTGGATACTATGAATACCGAAGCAGATACCAAACATTTAGACAATGAAAGGTTTTTTATTCGGAAAAAAATCGATGAAGTTAAAGGTCAAATTAATCAGTTGGAAAACAACCTCCAGTTTTTTACCAATGTAAAAGATGATAATCCACTGGTAAAAGAAGTACATAACAATATTAAGACACACAAAGACGCTCTAAAGCTTTGGAAAAGTAAACTATCAAAAATCAAGGAATTATACTAAGTCTTTGATTTTTATTATTTAATAAGGGCATCAATTGTGGCCCTAACGGATTTACTGTTCCAATTAGCTGCCCCACTTTTATCTATAATAATTCGCCCACTTTGATCCATTAAAAAAGTCCTCGGAATACTGTTTACATCAAAGGTGTTTGGGTATTCAGAAAATGGTATATACGTTTCAAATGTATAGCCCTTTTTCAACATAAATTGTTGAGTCACCTCAAAGGTTTCATTGGATACAAAAACAAATTCGATTTGACTACTATAATCATCATAAAGGGCTTGCATACTTGGCATTTCGGCAATACAGGGCGGACACCATGTCGCCCAAAAATTGATTAAAACCACTTTTCCTTTTGTTTCTGAAAAATTAAAGGTTTTACCATTGCTGTCTTTGAGAGTCCAATCGTAATCTGTTATCAATCGCTGTTCCTTTTCTTCAATAGTAGATGGACTTAGCAAAGCTAAACCTTTATGAATAAAAACCTGTATGGGCTTGCGCGTTTGTGGTATGAGTAATAACCCTATGATCACAAAAAATATGATGTTACTTAGTTTAATGTTTTTCTTCTTCATAATATATTAAATAAATACTCCCTGATAGTCGGATTTGAATTAAGGAGCTAACAGCTACATTGGATATCTATTAGATTCAACTATAATAAATCCTTCAAAGCACTTTTCAATTGGTAAAATTTAAAATAGTAGCCTTGTTCTTCTATCTTTTTTGAACTCACCCGCTGACTTTCAAATAACAACACATGCATCTCCCCTAAAATAAGTTTCATAAAAATCTTTGGAATATTAGGCAAAATCAAAGGCTTATTTAATGTATTTGCTATGGATTGCGTTAACTCCTTATTGGTGACCGGGTTTGGTGCTACCCCATTATAAACACCATCCAATCTATGCTGTACCACATAAACGAAAATACACGATAAATCTTCTATATGAATCCACGATTGCCATTGCTGCCCACTACCAAAAGCAGCACCAACACCAAACTTTATAGGTTTTACCATTTGAGGAAGTGCTCCGCCATTATTTGATAATACCAAGCCTATTCTAACTTTAGATACCAAAATCCCTAGCTCCGAAAATCCACCAACAACAGTTTCCCAAGCCGTGACCACCTCCGCAAGAAAAGAATCTCCATTGCCATTATAATTCTCATCGTAAAAATTAATAAGTGAATCTGGATATAACCCAATTGCACTTGCAGAAACCACCTGTTTTACATTATGGTCGATAGATTTTAAAGACTTAACCAATAAATTTGTGGAATCAATTCTACTCGATAGAATCTCTTTTTTATATTCTGGCGTCCATCGTTTGGAAACGGTAGCACCAGCTAGATGAATAATGGCATCAACGCCACTAAAACACTGTTCATCTATGTCGTTGTTATTCGGACTCCAATAAAAAGCCTGATACTTTTCTGAAATCTCGATTTTTGATTTACTCGTGGTTAAATAATTAACCGCGATATCCAATTCATGGCATCTTTTTACTATCTCTTGACCAATGATTCCCGTAGCGCCCGTTATTAAAATTTTCATTTTCAATTTTTGATTAAAGTTACAAAAGGCACTTCCCTTAAACTAAGATTTTAAATAAGGTTTAACATTAGAAAATATATTTTTCAAGGTTTTGACGCTCTCAACATTTCACGCTTCCCTGGAGGACCTTCAAGTCGTTCTACTTTAAAGCCTACACTTTGCATTGCTCTTCGTACGCTACCTTTTGCAGAATAGGTGACTAGCATACCGCCAGGTTTTAAAGCCTTAAACATGTTCTTAAAAATAGCTTCTGTCCATAATTCAGGCTGAACGCGCGCTCCAAATGCATCAAAATAGATAACATTATATAGTGCAACATCTTTAATTTCTGAAAAGAATTTTTGCTGTTTAATCAATGAAAACTTTGGTGTGACCATATATGATTCATCCCAAGGGGATTTATGTATTTTTTTAAAAAGCGTTCTATTGTCTTCAGCATTTAACTCCTTAGCATAGTTTAATTGCTCGATTTCTTCCATTGAAACGGGATAACCTTCTACGCCAACATAATTGATATTCAAATTAAATTTCTCGCTTTCCAGTAGTGTGATATAAGCATTTAAAGCCGTACCAAAACCAATTTCCAAAATCGAAATTTCAGAACTCTTGGTTTTCTCCTTTTCATTTTCGCCAATACAAAAATGATGCAAGCCATGTTTTATAAATACATGATATGCTTCTTGTATAGCGCCATGTTTGGAGTGGTATTGCTCATTCCATTCTGGTAGGTGAATCGTTGAAGAGCCATCACCTGTTATTACAATTTTCCGAATCAAAATTATTGTTTTATTAAAACCCCATCAGCTTCAAATGAATAGGTTTTTTTGGGCAAGGTTATAGCTGCTATTTCTTCAGAACCCTTACCGGCATCTTCGGCATAATGACGCTGTTCATCAACCGAAACTTCTTTAACATATGCTTTTCCGTTAATTATAATGTCTTTTCCAGCGATATCCTTAGGAACAAAAAAACCGTAATCCTTAAACTTAACCATCACCTCATCACCTTCTTCTAAATCTAAAGTCATCCAACAGCCTTTTGCTTGACAAACCTCTTTAACTTTAGCCCGTATTTTAGAATTGATGCTGTCTCCTACAGCCATGGTTTTATAATGTGTAGCCATGGATGCGGCTTCAATAGCATCATCTGGAATAATCTCATTTCCATAAGCTTGATATTCTACTTTGGCAACTTCAATTTCCGTTGGTGTCTCGTCTTTCGTTTTGTCCTTACAAGCATTTAATAATAGAAAACAGGTTAAAACTACTAAAACATTTTTCATTTTATAAGAATTTTAATTTTATAGAATTTGTGTAAATATACCCTTTTTTAAAGACGTTTTTGTGTAAATTTGTAGCACAAAACTACAAACCTATGAATTCTATAATCAATGATATAGAAGTTATTAAATCGGAAACCACTAAAATTAACACGGTTGATTTTAGTAATTTAAAGTTCGGAAAAACGTTTTCTGATCACATGTTAGAGTGTGATTATAAAGATGGTAAATGGCAAGCACCAAAAGTGGTTCCATATGCAGGGATTACTCTACAACCATCTGCCAAGATTTTCCATTACGGACAGTCTGTTTTTGAAGGAATGAAAGCTTATAAGGATGTTGATGGACAGGTGTGGTTATTTAGACCCTTAGAAAATTTTAAGCGATTAAATATTTCATCAAAACGCCTGGCGATTCCAGAATTGCCAGAGTCTTATTTTATGGAAGGTTTAAAAGCACTTTTAGAAGTGGATAAAGATTGGATTCCCAAAAGTGAAGGCAGTTCGCTTTATATTAGACCTTATATATTTGCTACAGGTGAAGGTTTTCACGCCTCCCCTGCCGATGCCTATAAATTTTTAATTTGTACAGCACCCTCTGGATCCTATTTTTCTGGAAAAGTGAAGGTTTTAATTGAAGAAAAATATTCGCGTTCGGCCAATGGTGGTGTTGGTTTTGCAAAAGCTGGAGGAAATTATGCAGGACAATTTTACCCAACACAATTAGCCATTGACAAAGGCTATCAGCAAGTTATTTGGACAGACGATAATACGCACGAGTATATAGAAGAAGCCGGTGCGATGAACATTTTTATTAGAATTAACGATACCTTAATTACTGCACCAACCAGTGACAGGATTTTAGATGGTATCACGCGTAAAAGTATTATTGATCTTGCAAAATCTGAAAACATCCCTGTTGAAGTTAGAAAAATATCAGTTCACGAGGTGGTTGAAGCTGCTAAAAATGGTACCTTAAAAGAAATGTTTGGTGCTGGAACAGCCGCTGTGATCTCTCCTATTTCTGGTTTCGGATATAAAGATGAAGATTTTGATTTACCAGAATTAGAAGATACGTATGCTGATCATTTGAAAAAACGCATTACGGATATTCAAACCAATAAAACGGAAGATCCCTTTGGATGGCGTTATAAAATTTAAACAAAGTTGAAATATAAATAAAAAAAGAGCCGGTTGGCTCTTTTTTTATTGGTCTAAAATGGATTGGATGTTAGGCTTAAAGTAATTTGGTCCTTTTAAAACCTTACCGTCTTCTCTATAAATGGGACGCCCATCTTCGCCTAACTTACTCATATTACTGCGGTGTATTTCTTCAAATACTTCTTCAATTTTATATTGCATACCGTGTTCTATAATAGTGCCGCATAAAATATATAACATATCGCCAAGTGCATCAGCAACCTCAACCAAATTATTGTTATTTGCTGCATCTAAATATTCCTCGTTTTCCTCACGCATCAACTTATAACGCAACATATTTTTAGCTAAGCCTAAATCTGCTTTTGGCGTTTCTCTATGCCCTATTTTAAATGCGGTATGAAATAATTTTACGGCTTCAATTTTATTTTTCATCTACTTCTAATTCATTAAATTTGCATAAAAATAACCATATGTTCAGTAACGGTCAAATCATTTTTGGAGTTTTATTCGCTATCGTCTTCGCCATTGTGATTGGATATGCCTATAGAAAGGATTTAAAACTTCATAAACGCTTTTACTCGGGTAGTATATGGGTTCTCATGGCTTTTATTGCTTTCATATTATTTATTTCGGCTATCAAGTTTTTCTTTAAATAATAGATATCCATGAGTTTCACTAATGAAACTTTACCACTTTTTTTAAGATCTAAAATAAAAAGCTAAATAATTCGAAGCTTTTACTTACATTAGTATGCGTAAATTAGTATTAAACAATTTATATACAAATCAACTTACTTATGAAAATTTTTAAAATTACTTTTTTGATGACTGTTCTTGCATGTTTAACCCTCTCATGTAGCAAAAGCGATGATAGCTCATCAAACGTCGATGAGAATTTAGCTGAACAACAAAATGAAACTGAGAACAGAACTATTCCAACTGCTGAATTGCAAAGTGGTATTCGAATTAAAGATGCAATTTCTAAAACAGGGACGCCGCCATCTCCTAGTGGAAATTTAGATTTTCAAATAAGCACAGATAAACAAGAGGCTTTCCAAGAAGCTGGATTCGATATTAAGTTTTCTACTCTCGATAATATTCAAGGGGTTTATATTTTATTTCAAGATTCAGATGGCAACAAACTAGAAAACTATTTAGACGTTCCCTTATCTGCTCTACAAACTGGAAAATTTGTTCGTACAAAGGAAAAGAAGTCCAATAAACATTATAAATCATCAAAACAACAAAAAACATTAACAGGTGATGATTACACCATTGATGTTGACTTTGACAATATTGCACCAGGTAATTTTTGTTATGAAATTTGCCTTTATGATGGAAATAACAACATTAGCGCTATCCAAACTATCTGTGTAGAGGTAGAAGCTTGGGGAGGAAACTCCGAAATTAGTGGAGAATGGGTTTTTGATAGATCCGCTGATGGTGATGATGAATCAGATTACGAAGTTACATGTCAAAATGGAGGAACTGTAACGGTTACCTACAATGATGATGAAACCTGGACATTAGTACTAAACGCTGATGGAAGTTACTATGAAACATACAAAGGTTTTTATGAAGAGTTAGATTATGAAGCAACAGCATCTACCTGTACAGTTGTTACCAATAAAGTAGACGTTGACGATAAATACACCGGAAACTGGGCATACAATGAAGATAAAGAAACATTAACTATAATTGATTTTAAATACGAGAATTTCCTTGATGCTTCAGAGAATGAAACTTATGCAGATGGTGAAGTTTATTTTGATGGCAATAACACAACAGCAAAAATTATATCTAGTGAATTGGTTATTGTTGACACTTACTTTGACGGCATCGAGACTTATACAGAGACTCTTATTTTCAAAATAAAATAATCTACATTTTACTACTCATTTTAAAAAATCCCCGCATGGGGATTTTTTTTGAGTTCATCTTAATTAAAAATTTTCCCTCTTCAACTTAGGAAAGACACGTTTTCAATTGTTTCATAATAAAATGTTAATTTTTAACGCAACCTTTTAATAACAACTGCATCTAATAGACAACGAACCAAAATAAACAATGAAAATCATTCTAATCATTTCAGTGCTAATACTCATCAATTTGATTTTATTAGCATTCAGCACAAATAAGAAAACAGAATCTTAGTATTTAAGGTTCTGTTTTCTTATTAAATGGAAACTATTGTTTTAATTTACTTCGGGTAAGAAGTTATAGTGTTTACTATAATCTAACATCTGTCCTACAAATGTCTCCGGCTGAGTCACTTTTACTGCAGTAATTTCTCCCTCATCATCTGTCTCAGCTACCAATACAGGATTTACAAAACCACTATAAGGCGCAGATGTAAATTGCTTATTACGTTCTAAAACCTCAGCATGAACTGCCTGATCTACTTTTACACCATACCCCTCAACCAAAGCTTCAACAGCAGCATAATCACCTTCAGATTTAATACGTTGCGTTTCACGTAATAAGTCCCCAAAAAGGGCGTGTAACTTTTCATAATCGGTAATATTGAAATAGGTTTTGCCATCACGGGTTACTTTTTCAATAACATTATCGGCCTTTCCTTTTTCAAATGCCCAAGCAGAAACCCATTGGCGATTGCGCATATGCGCTTCCTCAACATCATCTCCTAGATTCAAACGAATTAACTGAGTCATCAAACCATTACGGATGTAGCCATCATACGCTGCCTGCCCTACCTTTTTCCAATCCTCCACCAGACCTAGCTCTTGCAATTTCGGATTGTATAAATAGTAAAGCCCTACCAAATCGGCACGTCCCTCTTCTAATGTAGATGCGTAATTTCTCAACGTTTCCTTGGTCTCACCGACATCTGGATTTAGTTGTCCGGAGGCATGACCTATAACTTCATGTAAAGCGGTGTGTAACTTATCAGCTAGTTGACCATGTTCTTCTTCCAACTTCAATTCCTCGTCATCATGTACAAACTCTTTTAATCTGCCTGTACTTCCTGCATTATTATAAGCATGGATAATATTCCCTAACGACACGGATTTGCTTCCCACCGCAGCGCGAATCCAATTGGCATTTGGCAAATTAACTCCAATTGGCGTACTTGGTGAAGCGTCCCCAGCTTCTCCAGCAACGTTTACTACCTTGTACGTTACCCCAACAACGTTCTTCTTTTTATGTGCGTCCATCAAAGGCGAACTATCTTCAAACCATTGGGCATTTTCAGATAAAACAGCCATTTTTTTAGACATATCAAAATCCTTCACCTGTACGATAGTTTCGTAAGACCCTCTATACCCTAATGGATCGTTATACACTTCTATAAAGCTGTTTATGTAATCTATATTGCCATCTGTGGCTGCTGTCCATGCCACGTTGTAATCATCCCAAGTTTGCAAATCACCCGTTTTGTAATAATCGATTAATAAACCCAAAGCCTTCGCTTGCGATTCATTTTCAGCAACACCTTCTGCTAATGCTAACCATTTTATAATTTCATCTATAGCAGCACCATAAAGTCCTCCAGATCTATAGACACGTTCTTTTAATGTGCCGTTTTCTTTGATTAACTGCGAATTCAAACCAAATGATAGCGGCTTATCTGGATTGGGAGATTGCTTTCCTTTGTAAAAACGTTCCACATCCTTATTTGTAACATTAGATCCGTAAAAGTTTACTGCCGAAAGTGCTACATTATCAACACCTTTTCCTTGGTTCACTTTTTTAGAGTCTTTAGCGTTGAAAATAACGTCGAAGGCTTCACCTTCTAAAGAGGTATTCGTAGCTGTTAATAATTCTTTAAGATAATCTGACGAAAATTCAGGCTTTAATTTATCATTTGAATAATGATGATGAATACCGTTACTAAACCAAACCCGTTTTAAATAGACTTCAAAAGCCTTCCAGTCTTCTGAATTTTTATCGCCTTGGTAATTGGAATAGATATTCTCAAGCGCTTTTCTTATGGTAAGATTATGCCTGTAGTTCTGGTCCCACATAATATCACGTCCTGCCAATCCGGCCTGCGTTAAATAATAAACCAGTTTTTGTTCTTTTAAAGTTAAATTTTCCCAACCAGGGATTTGATATCTTAATATTTTAATATCGGAAAATTGCTCGACATTATAATCAAATGCCTCGGATTGCTCAACCGTTGCTAATTCTGGTTTCGCTTCAGACATTTTATTGTTACAGGATGTAAAACCCAAGGCTATTACTGCCAATCCAAAAATAAATCTTAGTTTCATGAAATTGCTATTTTAAATTATTCTTAAAAAAATATGATTAATGTGATTTAAATTATTATAAAGATTTTATTAGAAGATAATCAATGAACTCATCTTGACTTTTTGTTTTTAACCGAAAACGAGATAAAATTTGTACAGATGAGATACTTTTTGAAAGGCATAGCATCGCTACGAATAAAAAAAGTAACGAAATATGAGCGAATTTTAGCCGTTTTTTAGGAAACAGAAAAAGTCAAGATGTGTTCAATATTAAATCCTTAATTTTCTAGTAACAAATGTAACAATTTATTAATGAGAATTGAAAAATGTTTATCTTTGATTAACCATTTTTTAAACAACCAACATGAAGCTTTTTAAATACATTTTATTCTTACTATTAATCGCTATAATAGGAACAGCCATTTACATTGCGGTGCAACCCAATGATTTTAGAGTGAGTAGAACGCGAACAATAAAAGCTCCTGCTGCTGTTGTTTATAATAAGGTGATTGATTTTAAGACCTGGGAATCTTGGTCGTCTTGGATTGAAGACAACCCCGATATCAAGATAACATTAGATGAAAAAACAAGTGGTGTAGGTGGGTCATATTCTTGGATTGATGGTAATAGCACTGGTACTATGAAAACCGTTAGCGCCAATCCTCACACTTCCATAACACAAGTTATGAAATTTGACGACATGCCAGCATCAGATGTGGTTTGGGAATTTGAACCCAATAAAGATCGCACTACAGATGTTACCTGCACGATGAGTGGTAACGATTTACCTTTTATGTTTAAAGCTTTTACAGCCTTTTCTGGTGGAATGGAAGCCGAAGTTGGTCCGCATTATGAACGCAACTTAGAAAAACTGGAAGATATAGTTGTAAAAGACATGCAACAGTACAGCGTGACGGTAAACGGACTCACCAATCACAGTGGTGGCTACTACTTATACAACACCACGTCCTGTAAGATAAATGAGCTTGAAACTAAAATGCAAGAGATGTTACCTCAGGTCACGAAATATGCCATGGATAATAATATTACTATGGCTGGCGCTCCTTTTGTAAATTATCTAAAATGGGATGACACTAATAATGCAGTCATCTTTTCGAGCTGTGTGCCCACTACAGAAAAAGTGATTACCACAGATAGCAATATATTAACAGGTCAACTGCTCCCATTTAAAGCCATTAAAACCACTTTAAAAGGCGATTATAGTAATTTAAAGGAAGCCTGGGACAAAGCCATGGCTTACATTCCTGCAAATGGCTTTGAATTTGCAGATAATGGCCCCATGCTGGAAATATATGGTACCAACCCGAAAGAGACACCAAACCCTGCAAATTGGATTACAGAAATCTACATTGCTGTTAAATAAAACATGAAACATCCATAACTAAAACTTGATACCCAAGTGAAATGACTAAATGGATGTCGCATGTGACCAATAAAAAACAATACATATAAACACATGAAAAATATTTTATTGGTTTTTTTTGGTGGTGGTTTTGGAAGCATTTTACGCTATATTATTGGCAAATATCTTAATAATTCTCAAACAGGTATCCCTTATGGTACCTTTGCCGCTAATATTCTAGGAAGTCTATTGATAGGTATTATTTTAGGTATGGCTGCTAAGAATAATGCACTCACCCAAAATCATACCTTACTACTTGCAACTGGTTTCTGCGGTGGTTTTACCACGTTTTCAGCTTTTGCTTATGAAAATCATGTGTTTTTAAAATCAGGGGATTTTACAAGTTTTGCATTATATACTATTGCTAGCTTCATCATTGGATTTCTAGCCGTTTTTTTTGGAATGTATTTAGTAAAATAAAAATGCGTTTTTTAGAAAAATAGGCAGATCTTTTTTTGGAAAGAAATTTTAACTGATTGATATTTAAAGGAGTTACCTTCGACAGGATATCGTTCACAACAAAATTATTGATGAAAAAACTAAAGTTCCCGACTGCCCAAACCATTCTGATTCTAATTGCCATATTGGTCACGCTGTTAACATGGTTCGTCCCTGCAGGAAAGTATGATAGTCTTGCCTATAATGCCACAAGTGATACATTTATCAAAACAAGCTTGGGAAAAACTGTTGAGTTACCAGCCATTCAGGAAACCTTAGAGCATCTCAGCATAAAAATTCCAATAGAGAAATTCACGAATGGGGATATTTATAAGCCCATTAGCATTCCCAATACGTATAACAAACTGGAATCAAAACCACAAGGATTAGCAGATTTAGCACAATCGCCAATAAAAGGAATCATTGCGGCGGCTGATATTATTTTTTTAATTCTGATTATCGGAGGCCTAATAGGTATCATGAATCTCACAGGTGCTTTTGATGCTGGAATTTCGTGGATGGCAAAAGTACTTAAAGGCAGAGAATATTTCCTAATCATAGTCGTAACGATACTTATTGCCGCTGGCGGAACCACATTTGGTCTCGCTGAAGAAACCATGGCCTTCTATCCTATTTTAATCCCCGTTTTTCTTGCTGCTAAATATGATGCTATGGTAGGACTTGCCTGTATTTTTCTAGGTTCAGGGATCGGAACCATGTGCTCTACTGTAAATCCATTTTCTACAATTATTGCTTCAGATGCCGCTGGAATAAACTGGACAACTGGTCTCACTAATCGTGTAATTATGTTTGTTTTGTGCCTTGTTATTACCATTCTATATATTCTGTATTATGCAAAACGCGTCAAAGCAGATCCTGCAAAGTCACTTATTTCTGATCAAAAAGAAGAATTAGAAATCTTATTTGGATTAAATACCATGAATACAACAACAAAATTCACGCCTAGATTGAGACTGATTATTACTGTATTCTCTTTATGTTTCGTTATTATGATTGTGGGTGTATCATTTTTGGATTGGTGGTTTGTAGAAATGACTACAACGTTTCTTGTTGGTGCCATTATTATTGGGGTTATCGCTAGAATAAAAGAAAGCATTTTTGTAGAAACTTTTGCCAAAGGTGCTGCCGAATTATTGGGTGTCGCATTTATAGTTGGTATTGCAAGAGGGGTAACTATTCTTATGGAAGATGGGCTTATTAGCGATACCATTCTATATCATGCCAGCACGGTAACCCAAGGTATGAACAAAGGCGTATTTGCAAATGTTATGCTCTTTATTTATGGAGGCTTGTCTTTTTTCATGCCATCATCATCTGGAATGGCCGTCTTGACCATGCCAATTATGTCACCCTTGGCAGATACTGTAAATATAGGCAGGGAAGTTATTGTTGACACGTATCAATATGGAATGGGTCTGTTCTACTTAATTAATCCTACAGCCTTAATTTTAGCAGCATTGGCTATTGTTAAAATTGGCTTTGATAAATGGTTAAAGTTTATAATACCTCTACTATTCATATTATTAATTACAACCATGGCCTTTTTAACATGGTCTGTTTATTATTAATGATACCGTGCGAATTTGTATAGCAAATTCCTTTAATCAATTCTTCTTAAAAACCTTAACGCCAGCCTCAATTCTAGTTTTTAAATAATTTTCTCGGGGTACAATAGGACAAGAATATGTCTCATTATAAGCGCAATATGGATTATAAGCGGTATTAAAATCAATAATGATAGTATCACTTTCGGGTATTTTGGTATCTATATATCTTCCACCGCCGTAAGTTTCCAACCCATTTGTTTCATCTGAAAAAGGCAAAAATAGATAATCTTCATAGCCTTCTTTTTCCATCAAATCTTCACCTTGATAGATATTGAGTTGATATGCGTTTCCTTTTAATGTAAACGATAGTATGCCATACACACGTTCTTTAGATAATCTATCTGTAGTGGTTTTCATATTAAACCATGGTGAATCTGGAGTTCTTTTAAGAATCGCTTGCACTACATAGGAAGAATCAAATTTAAAAAAGTCTAGGCCTTCAAAAGATTTTCTGTCCTTCTCTTTTAATGGTGATGTAGTGACATCTTTAAACTCGGCATTAATAGTTCTTTGAAAATCAGTATTACCCTTTACAGGTCGCTTATCTTGCGAACAGCTCGCTAAAGAAACCATACCTAAAAACAAGATCATCAAATATTTCATAATATTTTTTAATTCAAAAGTACAACTTATCAATATTTTATATAGATTTGACAAAGCAAAAAACAAACATGTACCATAACATCACAATTTATAGAAAGCAGTGGACTTCTTCAAACCGAAGCCGAGGGACGTGTTATTTATTGTGATGCTAAAAGATACATTTTTACAATATATAAAAGTCCGACCGCAACGTCGGACTTTTTTTGTCCTCAATCCAATTATTTAAACCTCCCATATGATTTAGAAATACACATGAAAACATTATTCACCAATTACCTGAACACCTTTAAAGGGCTCTCAAAAGAAGTTTGGTGGCTTGCGCTCATCACATTAATTAATAGAGCGGGCACTATGGTCATCCCTTTCTTGTCTTTATACTTAACCAAAAGCCTTAACTTTTCTCTAGCCGATGTTGGTTGGATTATGAGTGCGTTTGGATTAGGCTCTGTGGTTGGCTCATGGTTAGGTGGTAAACTTACTGATAAAATTGGTTATTATAAAGTCATGGTTTTTAGCTTGTTTTGCACAGGTATATTATTTGTTGCCTTACAGTTTCTCACCTCATTTGTGGCGTTTTCATTAGGCATTTTTTTAGTAATGTTGGTTGCAGATATGTTTCGTCCGGCGATGTTTGTAGCATTAAGCGCTTACAGCAAACCAGAAAATAAAACACGTTCAGTCACCTTAATAAGACTTGCTATAAATTTAGGCTTTTCTGCAGGACCTGCAATTGGCGGTATAATAATCACAACACTTGGGTATGCTGGTTTATTTTGGGTGGATGGCATTACATGTGTCATCGCGACGTTAGTACTTACCTATGTTTTAAATCCGAAGACTACAAAAACCTTGGACGATGTCAAGACAGAACACCCAAAATCTGCTTATCATGATAAGGCATTCTTAATATTTTTAGTAGCCATGGTTCTTTTTGGAGTGGTGTTTTTACAATACTTTTCAACGATGCCTTTGTATTATAAGGATGTTCACTATTTAACGGAGTTAGATATAGGTTTGCTGTTAGGGATGAATGGTTTTATCATTTTTGTATTTGAAATGCCATTGATTAAATGGCTTGAAAATACCACATTTACGAAATCGGGACTTATGCTTTTTGGAGCCATTCTTACGGGGCTGAGCTTTCTTATTTTAAACCTGAGCTCATGGATTGGGGTTTTAGTCATTGGGATGTTACTAATGACATTTGGTGAAATGATTGCTTTTCCGTTTTCAAACGCATTTGCTATGGATCGCGCTAAAAAAGGAAATCAAGGCGAATACATGGCACTCTATTCTATTGCCTTTTCAATGGCCCATATTTTTGGGCACAATGCCGGTATGCGCATGGTAGACCAATTAGGTTTTGATAACACGTGGTATATCGTTACATTGTTGGCAGGAGTTTGCGTGTTTTTGCTGTTTTTTTTAAGTCAATATTTAAATCGAAAGAAATTATTATGAATTTAAACCAAATAACTATTTCTTCTTTGGATGTTGAAAAAGCAGCTGCATTTTATAAAATATTAGGATTGCGTCTTATTGTAGATTCAGCCCCAAAATATGTTAGGTTTGAGTGTCCTGATGGTGATGCTACTTTTTCTATTCATCAAGTTAAGGAATTACCAAAAGGAAATAGAATTACTATTTATTTTGAAGATGATAACTTAGATGAATGGGTATCTCAGCTACTTGAAAAAGGAATTATATTTTTACAATTGCCAATAAATATGGATTGGTTATGGCGCGAAGCCCATTTACAAGATCCTGATGGTAATCACATAATTTTATTTCACGCTGGGAAAAACAGAAAAAACCCACCTTGGCAAATTGATTAAATAGTATTTATTGAATGGCTTTAATTTCATTTAATTTTACAACATCAGAAAGCACAATTTGGGTCTTTGTTTCACCATAAATTATGAGTTGATCAATAAAGGCTTCCAAGTGCTTCTGATTTTTTAAAACCACTTCCATCACTATATTTTCATCACCCGTGATACGGTAACAATTCAGTACCTCATTATAGGTTTTAACCTTTTCTAAAAATGGTTTTAATTTACCCATAAATGCCCGTAGCGTAATAATTGCCTTAAGTTGATAACCAACTTCTAGTGGAGAAACCATAGTTTTGTAGCCTTCTATAATGCCAAGGTCTTCCATCTTTTTTATACGTTCGGAAACCGCTGGAGAACTAACCCCAACCCTTCTGCCAATTTCCGCAGAGGATAGTCTTGCGTTTTCCTGTAAACACTTTAAAATCTTCCAATTGAGCGTATCTATATTCATCAAAAGAAATTTAACTATAATTAATTAAAATTTAAAGTAAATATACATATTTACTTTAAAACCTAAAGTTGTATCTCATTTCTTGTGACTAATTTTGATAAAATTGCTTTTGAATCATGTCAGCTAACATCCCATCACATTTGTTTGAGATGCCTATTTATAAAAAGGCCATAGAAATTTTTGCTTTATCGCAAAACATTTCTAGATATCTCAATCATGATTTGTCCCATTTGAATTCGGATGGTTCAGAAGATGTAGACATCTATTTTTCTGGTGATATTGTACAACAATCGGTTTCTCTCTTACCAGAAATTGTTAGTGCGGAGTTGGAGCGTTATTCAGAAAGAAAACATTACCATATTGCTTCATTAAAAAGGCTTACCAATAAATTATATAGTAACTCTTATCGATTAGAAAAATCTAACAGCAATGGGAAAGATTTTTTACCCATTTTAAGAAGTGAATTAAAGAAGTTTAGAAAACTTCAGCGCAGTTGGATGTTAACCCTATAATAGCAACTTATTTCTTAGTAAATTTTTGTGCGCAACCTTCTATACATGGATACCAAAGAATTAAATGATTTCCGTCGAGATCATAATAGACCTTCGTTTCATTCAAACCACATTTTTCCGAAGTAATTTCACCATCACTAAAATCGTTGGGCATCTCGGTGTATATACCAGTATGGGTTTCGCCAACATCTGCAGTCATAAAACATAAACTACCGTTAGATTTTACACTACCATCATCAAAAAAATGAATGGTTCTACTACGTGTTAACACTTGTAAAAACACCGCTTCCGTCGCCTGGATCTGTTAATTGTTCAATAAGTTTCCACGATCCAATTAATGACACATCTTTTTTTGGATTGCTATCGTCATTAGAACAACTGACAAACATTAAAACCACAACAAATAGTAAAACAGTCTTCATTTAAAATATTTCAAACCTTATCTATTTTTGAGATGCCATAAATACAAAATGGTTGCGCGATAAATAATCATTTAAAATTACATATTTCTGCGATACTGCCCTCCTACTTCAAAAAGAGCATGTGTAATTTCCCCTAAAGAGCAGACTTTACAAACCTCCATCAGAGCTTCAAAAATATTTTCGTTATGAATCGCTTTCTGCTGAAGTTCCTTTAAAAGATCTTTGGTATCATGCGCTTGATGAAGTTGCTCTAAGGTTTTAATTTGAAACTCCTTCTCTTCTTCAGTGGCCCGAATAACCTCTTTTGGAATGACCGTTGGTGAGCCTTTAGAACTCAAAAAGGTGTTCACCCCAATAATCGGGAATTCGCCATTGTGTTTCAAGGTTTCATAATACAAGCTTTCTTCTTGAATTTTCGAACGTTGGTACATGGTTTCCATAGCACCTAAAACGCCACCACGCTCTGTAATTCTGTCAAATTCCAAAAGCACTGCTTCTTCAACAAGATCTGTTAATTCTTCAATAATGAAAGAACCTTGGATCGGGTTTTCGTTTTTGGCTAAGCCCAATTCCTTATTAATAATAAGCTGAATGGCCATGGCACGACGTACAGATTCTTCGGTTGGCGTTGTAATAGCTTCATCGTACGCATTGGTATGCAAGGAATTACAGTTGTCATAAATAGCATATAATGCCTGAAGCGTAGTACGAATATCATTAAAATCAATTTCTTGAGCATGCAAACTCCTACCCGAAGTTTGAATATGATATTTGAGCATTTGGGCTCTATCATTCGCTGCATATTTATGCTTCATCGCTTTTGCCCAAATTTTACGGGCGACTCTACCAATGACCGCATATTCTGGATCGACACCATTGGAAAAGAAAAAAGATAAATTAGGCCCGAATTTATTTATGTCCATACCTCTACTTAAATAGTACTCCACATAGGTAAATCCGTTAGATAAGGTTAGAGCCAATTGCGTTATGGGGTTGGCACCGGCTTCTGCAATATGATAGCCAGAAATGGAAACCGAATAAAAGTTTCGCACATTATTTTTAATAAAATATTCCTGCACATCGCCCATTAACCGCAAGGCAAATTCCGTAGAAAAAATACAGGTATTTTGTGCTTGATCTTCTTTTAAAATATCGGCTTGTACCGTTCCACGAACCTGTGCAATGGTTTTGATTTTGATATCCTCGTACACCACTTTTGGAAGCACGCGATCGCCTGTAATACCTAGAAGCATTAATCCTAACCCATTATTGGACTCAGGGAGTTCGCCATTATAACTTGGACGTTCTTTGCCTTTATAAAAGGCTGTGATTTTTTCCTCGACTTCATTCTCTAAGCCATTCTCTTTGATGTACAACTCACATTGCTGATCGATGGCTGCATTCATAAAAAAGCCTAACAACATAGGTGCAGGGCCATTAATGGTCATACTTACCGAAGTCATTACATCTGCCAAATTAAAGCCAGAATATAACTTTTTAGCATCGTCCAAACAACAAATAGACACTCCAGCATTTCCGATTTTACCATAAATATCAGGCCGATAATCCGGATCGTTGCCATACAGGGTCACACTATCAAACGCCGTAGACAAACGCTTAGCAGGGAGACCAGCGCTCACATAATGAAACCGTCTATTTGTACGTTCTGGTCCACCTTCGCCAGCAAACATCCTTGCAGGGTCTTCTCCAGTTCTTTTAAAGGGATACAAACCAGAGGCAAAGGGAAATTCACCCGGGACATTTTCTTGCAAACACCATTTTAAAATATCTCCCCAAGCTTGGTATTTTGGTAAAGCCACTTTAGGAATTTGTAAATGTGATAAAGACTCGGTATGCGTTTCAATTTTTATCTCTTTATCTCGAACGTTAAATGAATAGATTGGGTTCTTGTATTTGTTCACTTTTTCAGTCCAACCTGTAATTATTTCCCAGTTATAGGGATCTAAATTCAATTTTATACGATCAAATTCTCCTATAAGAAGTTTTACAAAATCATTATTCTCATTCTGTTCCGAAAGGTTTAGGGATTGTTTAAGAATGGCATCACTATTCAATCCGTGCTTATCAAGAAGCGTTTGCTTTGATTCGCTCGAAAGGATATTAAGGACAGATTCTATAGTTTTATAAATGCCATACAATCGTTGAGCGACTTCAACTTGTTCATCTGACTTTTTATCATAGGCCCGATTGCTTTCTGCAATTTCAGATAAATACCGCGTTCTTGCTGGTGGAATGACGAAAATTTTCTCGCTCATTTCATCAGAAATAGTAAAGGTTGATTTTAAATCAGTTTCCGTCTTATCAACCAACTTATCCATCACCGCTTTGTAAAGCGTATTCATCCCTGGGTCATTAAATTGTGAAGCGATGGTTCCATAAACTGGCAACTCATCTTGAGGAATATCCCAAAGATTATTGTTCCGCATGTACTGTTTTTTAACGTCACGAAGTGCATCTAATGACCCGCGTTTGTCAAATTTATTAATGGCCACTAAATCGGCAAAATCCAACATATCAATTTTTTCTAACTGCGTCGCTGCACCAAACTCTGGCGTCATTACATATAAAGAGACGTCACTATGTTCTATAATCTCGGTGTCTGATTGTCCGATTCCTGATGTTTCCAAAATGATGAGATCATATTCTGCGGCCTTTAAAACCTCAACAGCTTCATGAACATATTTAGATAATGCCAAATTAGATTGACGTGTCGCCAAACTACGCATATACACGCGCGAATTGTTGATGGAATTCATTCTAATTCTATCCCCTAAAAGGGCACCGCCCGTTTTGCGTTTAGAAGGATCTACAGACACCAGTCCTACGGTCTTTTCTGGAAAATCTATTAAAAAACGTCTCACCAATTCATCAACCAAACTTGATTTACCAGCTCCACCTGTACCCGTAATTCCTAAAACAGCCCCACCTAGCCTCCCCGAAGGGGAGGAACTCTTCTGGGAAAATACTTTTTCAAAATCTTCATGATTGTTTTCAGCAAGTGAAATTAATCTAGCAATCGTTTTTACATCTTTTTTCTTCAAATTTTCAAAGACCTTTTTACTCCCCAAACTTATTAACCAAGACGCATCTGTATTGTGATTGACAGAATTTTTTTGTTCCCCTCCTTTGGAGGGGTTGGGGGAGGCTTTTTCTACTAAATCATTAATCATCCCTTGCAATCCCATCTCTCGTCCGTCATCTGGAGAATAAATACGGGAAATCCCATAATCCATTAATTCCTTAATCTCTAATG
Source organism: Changchengzhania lutea (assembly GCF_006974145.1). Taxonomy (NCBI): domain Bacteria; kingdom Pseudomonadati; phylum Bacteroidota; class Flavobacteriia; order Flavobacteriales; family Flavobacteriaceae; genus Changchengzhania; species Changchengzhania lutea. The sequence continues at coordinate 354,433 of NZ_CP039456.1, forward strand.
GTAATATAACACCGCCGCCGCCGCCAAAAATCTTGATATGTTCTGCGCCTTTTTTCTTTAAAAGGTCATACATATATTTAAAATACTCATTATGTCCACCTTGGTATGAGGTTAAACAAATCGCATTAACATCTTCTTGAATAGCTGTATTCACCACTTCTTCAACACTCCTATCGTGGCCCAAATGAATGACTTCGACCCCTGTGGATTGGATGATTCTACGCATTATATTAATAGAGGCATCATGGCCATCAAAAAGAGATGCTGCCGTTACTATGCGAACTTTATGTTTTGGATGATATGGAGTTGCTTGTTTCATTCGTAATGAATCTTAATTTTTAGTGCTGCAATTTACGAAATATTCAAAAAAATATAGCATTTACAGATGATTATCTAAAATTATAAAAATGAAAAAGCAGCTATATAATTTTAGACTAAATTTAGCCTCAAGAAGCGCTTAAAATCAAATGAATACTATCACCATTTTAATTCACTGCAAGGACCAATCTAACATCATTGCCTCCGTGACCAACTTCATTTCGAACAATAACGGAAACATCGTTTATATAGATCAACATGTAGATAGAGAACAGAACATCTTTTTTATGCGATTGGAAAGTGAATTTCCAGATACTTTTGCTATAGAGCAATTTAAAATTACCTTTAAAGAAACCTTGGCCAATACTTTTAATATGAAATGGCGCATGTATTCTTCTGAAAAAAAGCCTAAAATGGCGGTGTTTGTTTCTAAATACGACCATTGTCTGTATGATTTATTGGGAAGGTATAACTCTGGCGAACTGAATTTAGAGATTCCTTTTATTATTAGTAATCACGATGATCTAAAACCCATTGCTGAGGCGTTTAACATTCCTTTTTATCATATTCCGGTAACCAAAGACACCAAAGCTCTGGCTGAAAAGAAACAACTTGACTTATTGGAAAAATTTGATATTGATTTTATTGTGCTGGCACGCTATATGCAGATTATTTCTGAACGTTTGATTGATAAATACCCAAATAAAATCATTAATATCCATCATTCTTTTTTACCGGCTTTTGTAGGTGCGAAACCGTATCATTCTGCCTTTAAGCGTGGCGTTAAAATTATTGGTGCCACAAGTCATTATGTCACGGAAGAACTTGATGCTGGTCCGATTATAGAACAAGATGTTACACGAGTGACACATGCGCATTCCATTCATGATTTAATAGCAAAAGGGCGTGATTTAGAAAAAATTGTGCTAGCCAATGCAGTGAAACTTCATGCCAACAGAAAGGTGATGGTCTATAATAACAAGACGGTTATATTTTCATAATCACCATACTCTAATTCAGATTTTATCATTAATATTTTATTAGGTGTAACCTATAAAATATATCTTTCTTATATTGACAAAAAAACCCAAAATCATGATACGAAAATTTTTAATACTCCTATTGGTAATCAATGTAACTGCTTGTGCAGAATTACAAGAAGTGGTTAGCCAACTGCCTCAAGGTGGCATAGGAAATACCGAAATTGCCTCGGGATTGAGACAAGCCTTAGACTTTGGTATTGACAAACAAGTTACAAAACTGACCCAAACTGATGGATTTTATAAAAATGAACTGGTTAAAATTCTATTACCTCAAGAGCTTCAAAAAGTGGATAAAGCCCTAAGGGATATTGGTTTAAGTAGTCTAGCAGATGAAGGCTTAAAAGTACTTAACAGAGCTGCTGAAGATGCCGTTAAAGAGGCAACGCCTATTTTTATTGATGCTGTCAAAGGCATTACATTTGCAGATGCAAAGCATATTTTACTGGGAAGCGATACGGCGGCTACCCAATATCTAACCTCTAAAACGCAAACCGCGCTGTACAATAAATTTAATCCTGTTATTAAAAACTCATTTAGTAAAGTTGGTGCAGATGAGATTTGGAGCAACTTGATTAACAGATATAATGCCATTCCATTCACATCAAATGTGAATCCAGATTTAACAGATTATGTTACCGATGAAGCGCTCAAAGGCGTTTTTACCATGATTGGTATTGAAGAAAAAGAAATTAGAACAAAAATCTCTTCACGAACCACAGATTTATTGAGGCGTGTTTTTGCTTTACAGGATAGATCTTAACTAAACCTTTATAATTATTAAAAACCAAATGACAACTCATTTGGTTTTTTTATACAAGCCATCAAAAGCTACTGTAATTTCATTGCCGCTGGTTATAGTTTCCCAATATTGCCGTACAGATCCGTCTTCATTTAAGGTCCACGTTACACGATGAATAAAAGGCTTTTGGTCTTTATTCATAGCCTCATCTGTTTTCAAAATCATCTGGTTCCCTTTCCTATTCCCTTTTAGATGCAAACTTCCGCCTTGATTATCAATCCAAATCTGTTCCCATTGCTTCGTTTTAAAATTGAAAAAGCTGTTACTCGTTCCTGTATACTTTCCTTTGGCACTTGTCCAGTTCTCCTGTAGTATGCAATTATCCTGAATTTTTACAATTTTATTTGTCCCTGCCAAAGTACTATCAGGATTAGTTACGGTCCAATTTCCTAACCAAAAGTCAAATTCTGTATGCTTTTCGGTACAGCAATTACAGGGTTTGTTTTGTGTGTTACCGCTACTTGGAAATAGGGTGATGATTAATAAATAAAAAAATATTTTCATAGAATTCGATACTTTGACGGACTCTTAAATTTATGATTTAAATTTTTAAAAATTGAATCCTTAACAATATCTTAAGACAACATCTCAATTAAGCACCATAAAAACTGAATACAGTACATTGTAATAAAAATAAATCCACTATCTTTATAAATATAACCACCTTATTATGAACCGCATAGATCGCATCAAGGACAATCAAACAAAATTAAAGGAGCGCTATAAAATTTTAATAGAAAAGGCTTACAATTTTCGACAAACTGATTCCGCACTGAGTGATATTTCGGAATACAAAGCCATCAAACTTCTTAATAAATTAAACCGCCTTAAGTATTTGTCAAGAGAAAGTCAACAGGTTTCTGCTTAATTTAATATTTCTTTAACCTTTTCGTCACATCTAAAACGCACAAAACCACGTACTTTACTTAAAACATGTTATGAGTACTCATTTTTGTAAAGTTGGAAAAATCAAGCCTAATTTGAATAAATTAATTAGCTTAAAAGAATTAGAAACCATTATTTTGAATTTCGTTGATGACGCCACTAAGGTTGACTATGATGAAGGCTTGAACCTAACGTCTTAAAATACGGAAAGGCTTTAATAAGTCTTGAACCGTACCAAGAAAACATTTCTCCATCTACTAATACTATTTTAGCATTGGGATAAACTTCCTGCAACTCCATTTGATGCTTCATTTTGAATGGATAAGGTTCGCTAGAGAGCAATACCAGTTCAACACCTTTATTAATTTCAGGCTTACTGAAATTAATTTCTGGGTAGCGCTCTAAATTTTTAAACACATTTTCAAATTTGTTTAAATGCATCATGTAATCTATGTATGTATTACTTCCCGCCACCATCCATGGGTTTTTCCAAATAAAATAAACGGTTTTAAAATTAGAATATACTTTGGCTTCATTTTCAAATACATCCTTTTCACTATTGATTCTTTTGATAATTGAATGTGCTACATGTGCTTTATTGAAAATTTTGCCATACATTTTTATAAGTTCTAAACTGTCTTCTACAGAATAAATATCGGAAACGTGAATTGGACAAATGTCTTGGCACATGTCTACAATAGCTTTTGTATTTTCCTCTTTATTGCAAAGAATAATATCTGGGTGTAAGGCTTTAATTTTTTCTAAATGAATTTGCTTCGTGCCACCAACCACGGTTGCATAGGTTCTTATATGATGAGGATGTACACAGAATTTAGTGACCCCAACTAGAGCAGATTCCAATCCTAAATCGCAAAGTAATTCGGTTTGACTGGGTACTAAAGAAACAATACGTTTTGGGATTTCCTTTAAATGGAGGGTTCTGTTTAGTTGGTCTCTCATATTACTCGTTCACAGTCGCAGTAATCAGTTTTATTCGGGGTCACCTGAAACTGGTTACTGCGACTGGTTACTCAAAATCAGTTCCATTTCTTGCTGAAGTTCCTCAGCTTTTAGGCGTGCGGCCTCAGCGAAATTGTCCTTATTAGAAGCATAAATTATGCCCCTTGAAGAATTAATAAGCAAACCAATATTTTCGCTCATTCCAAATTTACAAACGTCTTGTAAGTTTCCACCCTGGGCACCAACACCAGGTACCAATAAAAAGCTATTTGGCACAATTTTTCTAATGTCTGTAAAGTATTCTGCTTTTGTAGCGCCTACTACATACATCAAATTTTCAGAATTTGTCCATGATTTTGAAATTTCCAAAACATGTTTGTAAAGTGATTTTCCTTCGACCGTTTTTGTTTGAAAATCGAAAGCCCCTTCGTTCGAAGTTAAGGCCAACATAATAGTATGCTTATTTTTAAAAGTCAAAAAAGGCTCCACCGAATCTTTTCCCATATATGGGGCAACGGTAACCGAATCAAAGCCCAAATCATTGAAAAATGCTTCAGCGTACATGGCACTGGTGTTACCAATATCACCACGTTTAGCATCGGCAATAGTGAAAATTTCAGGATGGTTTTTATTTAAATAATTGATGGTCTTTTCTAGTGCTTTCCAACCTTTTAAACCATAGGCTTCGTAAAAGGCCGTATTGGGTTTATAGGCTACACACAAATGATGAGTGGCGTCAATAATGACCTTATTGAATTCGAAAATTGGATCTTCTTTCTTAAGAAGATGTGATGGAATTTTTCTTAAATCTACATCTAAACCAATACAAAGAAAGGATTTCTTTTTTTTAATTTGATCTATAAGTTGGGTTGTTGTCATGCCTCCTTAATCCTCCTAAGGAGGAAATTGTTATGGGATTACTCTTTTGTTTTTCTTATTATTCCGATGCTAAATTCAACCAAGCTCTAAAAAGGTTCATTTCCGGCAGCGTGTCTTTCCATTCGAAAAAGCCTCAGATTGGAGTTAAATCACTTCATCACTAGCTTTCAACTTTTCTGTGTTTTCAGCCAATTGTAATTCATCAATTATTTTTTGAATATCGCCATTTACAATATTCGATAAATCGTAAAGTGTTAATCCTATTCTATGGTCTGTGACACGGCCTTGAGAGTAGTTATAGGTTCTAATTTTTGCACTTCTATCACCCGATGATACCATACTGCCACGCTTTGCAGCATCTTCTTCATTCTTTTTAGCCAACTCCATATCGTACAAACGTGATCGCAATACTTTAAAGGCTTTTTCCTTGTTCTTGTGTTGCGATTTTTGATCTTGACATTGCGCTACCAATCCTGTTGGAATATGGGTTAATCGCACCGCAGAATATGTGGTGTTTACCGATTGTCCTCCTGGACCTGAAGAACAGAAAAAATCAATTCGAACATCTTTAGGGTTTATTTCTACATCAAATTCCTCTGCTTCTGGAAACACCATAACCGTTGCTGCACTGGTATGAACACGACCTTGAGTTTCGGTCTGGGGTACGCGCTGTACGCGGTGTACTCCAGCTTCAAATTTTAATGTCCCATAAACATCATTTCCGGTCACTTCAAACTGTATTTCTTTAAAACCACCATTGGTGCCTTCGCTAAAATCGACAGTATCCAATTTCCAACCTCTGCCTTCACAGTATTTGGTGTACATTCTAAATAAATCGCCTGCAAAAATACTCGCTTCATCACCACCAGTTCCTGCACGTAATTCTACCACCGCATTTTTAGTGTCTTCTGGATCTCTGGGAATTAAAAGAAAACGGATCTCATCTTCTAATTTCGGGATGCGGTCTTTGGCTTCATCATATTGCATTTTAGCCATATCTACCATTTCTGGATCGCTACCATCTGCAATAATTTCTTCGGCCTCAGTAATATTATCGGTGAGTTCTATATATTCTTCGCGCTTATCGATAAGCAGTTTTAAATCTTTGTATTCTTTGTTAAGCTGCACGTAACGCTTTTGGTCAGTAATAATATCTGGTTGAATTATTAAATCACTAACCTCATCAAAACGCTGCTTTATTATCTGTAATTTCTCTAACATCTGCCTTTTTTAATTGGGACTCAAAAATACGATAAATTATCAATTTTTAACAGTAAGATTGATTAGTAATCAACGGTTCTAAAAAATATTCTCGACTATTGCTCGTTATAAAAAGTATTATGCAACGATTATTTTCTGTCTTTTTGTTTTATAGACCTTTTATTATGTGGTCTTTCGGTATTAATATTTTGCTGTCATTCATGCAATACAATACGATACCGATACTACTAGTAAAACTATTACTCGTTATCTTCCTATGGTATTTTATAAACCAAACCGCATCTAAACGGAAACTGTTGTTCTATAAAAATTTAGGTGTTTCTACTTTCAAATTATTTTCGCTACTCTTTTTAATTGATCTGTTTTTAAGTGTACCTTTCCTTTTAATTCTCAAAGCATTTAGGTGACATTAGAAATAGATAATGTTGAACTATATTTCAATAACAACTGCATTTTAAATAGCGTCTATTTAAAAGCCGAAACTGGAAAAATTACAGGAATTTTGGGTAGTAATGGAAGTGGAAAAAGCTGCTTACTTCAAATTATTTTTGGAAACCTAAAATCTAAATACAAATTAGTCCGTCTTGATAATAAACCCATTTTAAAACCCTTATATCAAACTCAATTAATTAGCTACCTACCTCAGTATCATTTTATCCCAAACCGCATGCGCATTAAAAATGCTTTCATATTGTTCAAAGTATCTTGGGATAGTTTTATTATTGATTTTGACACTTTCAAAGCAACAAAAGACACAAGATTCAATCTACTTTCAGGTGGGGAGCAACGTTTAATGGAAACTTATATCATTTTAAAAAGTGACAGAAAAATTATTTTATTGGATGAACCTTTTTCTCATTTAGCGCCTTTGTATATTGAAAAAATAAAAACTTTAATTTCCGAAGAAAAAGAACATAAAGCAATCATTATAACGGACCATATGTATCGTCATATTGTGAATGTTTCAGACGCCATTTACCTTATTAAGGACGGTCATACAAAACGCATTAATAACCTGACGGAACTTGAGGATTATAAATATTTAAGCTTTGGTGCTTTAGATTAAAAAAGGAAGCCAACCGACTTCCTGTTTATAACTAAAATTTAACGACTATCCGCATTTAGAAGATCCACAATCTTTACAGGTCAAACACCCTTCTTGATATATTAAATGTTCAGATTTACAATTATCGCATTGTTGTCCTTTAGCTTGAGTTCCATCTTCCACATAACGTTTTAATGCTCGAACTACACCATTTTTCCATGTATTAATAGATTCGCTATCTAATTGTAAACTGTTTATTAAATCGACAATTTTATCTATTGGCATGCCGTGTCTAAGCGTACTGGATATGAGTTTTGCGTAGTTCCAAAATTCAGGATTGAATTTATGCGATAAGCCTTCAATAGTGGTTTTATACCCTCTTTTATTTTTATACTGAAAATCGTAACGCGATGTGCCATCGTCATTTCTATTTTTAATAATTAAACCTTCGTTAACCCAACGCGGAATTAAAATACCATCTTCATCATCCGCAAGACCAGTGAATACCTCATAAGCTTTATCATCTATCAAACCAATAAAAGCAATCCATTTTTCTTTATTATTCTGAAAACGAACTACATCCGCCTTTAAAACTTGAGGACGTTTTATAGGGAATGCCGTTAACTTATTATCTGTTTCTTCTTTCTTTTCTTCATTTGAAATTAAAACGCCTGAACGCGAGCCATCTCTATAAACCGTAACCCCTTTACAACCAACTTCCCATGCTTTTAAATATAAATCGCCAACTAAGTCTTCTGTCACATCATTTGGCAAATTAATGGTAACACTTATGGAATGGTCCACCCATTTTTGTATAGCACCTTGCATACTCACTTTACTTAACCAATCCACATCGTTTGAGGTCGCTTTATGGTATGGTGATTTTTTAATCAACTCATCTAACTCACTTTGCGAAAAGTTTTTAGAAGCATCAATGCCATTTACTTCCATCCATTGTTTAAATCGATGATGAAACACCACGTATTCTTCCCAAGAATCCCCAACTTCATCAACAAAATCTACTCGTCCGTTCTTATCGTTTGGGTTTACTTTTCTTCTACGCTTATAAACGGGCATAAATACAGGCTCAATCCCCGAAGTAGTTTGCGTCATTAAACTGGTGGTTCCTGTAGGGGCAATTGTTAACAAAGCAATATTTCGTCTACCATATTCCAGCATTTCATAATACAATTTACTATCTGCTTCTTTTAAGCGTTGTATAAACGGATTATCTTTTTCACGGTTGGCATCAAAAATTGAAAATGCACCACGTTCTTTTGCTAAGTGTACCGATGCCCTGTAAGCTTCAATAGCAATGGTTTTATGAACTTTTAAAGAAAACGCATTTCCTTTTTCGCTTCCGTACCGAATACCTAAAGCTGCCAACATATCGCCTTCTGCGGTAATGCCAACACCAGTTCTACGACCTTCTTCTGCTTTGCTCTTTATATTCACCCATAAGTTACGCTCGGTTGCTTTAACCTCATCTAATTCTGGATCTGCATCAATTTTTCGTAAAATAGTATCGATTTTTTCAAGCTCTAAATCGATAATATCATCCATAATGCGTTGTGCGTATGCCACATGTTTTTTAAATAATTCGAAATTGAATGAAGCCTTTTCCGTAAAAGGATCTTCGACATAAGAAAACAAATTTATAGCTAGTAATCTACAAGAATCATACGGACATAAAGGGATTTCGCCACAAGGGTTGGTTGATACCGTTTTATACCCTAAATCGGCATAACAATCTGGAATGGATTCTTTAATAATAGTATCCCAGAATAAAATTCCTGGCTCTGCTGATTTCCACGCATTATGTACTATTTTTTTCCAAAGCGCATTGGCTTCAATAGATTTTGATACTTTAGGGGTTGAACTAAAAACAGGGTATTTCTGAGTGTACTGCGTCTCGTTTTTAACGGCTTTCATAAATTCATCATCAATTCTAACTGACACATTTGCACCTGTAACTTTGCCTTGCTCCAACTTAGCATTGATAAAATCTTCAGAATCTGGATGATTGATAGATACCGATAACATAAGCGCTCCTCGCCTACCGTCTTGTGCCACTTCTCTTGTAGAATTTGAATAACGCTCCATAAAGGGTACAAGTCCTGTAGATGTTAATGCCGAATTTTTAACTCCAGAACCTTTAGGACGAATATGTGATAAATCATGACCAACACCACCACGACGTTTCATAAGTTGCACTTGCTCTTGATCAATTTTCATAATACCTCCATAAGAATCAGATTCTCCAGAGTTACCAATCACAAAACAATTTGATAATGAGCCTATTTGAAACGGATTGCCTATACCTGCCATTGGGCTTCCTTGAGGGACGATATATTTAAAATCTTTAATTAAGTTAAAGATGTCGTCTTCATTTATAGAGTTTTCATATTTAGCTTCCACTCTAGCAATTTCCTTTGCTATTCTGCGATGCATATCGTTAGGAGTAAGCTCATAAATATTACCTTTTGAATCTTTTAAGGCATATTTATTTAACCACACGCGAGCTGCTAAATCATCATTTTTGAAGTATTTTAAGGTGGCATTAAAGGCCTCGTCTTGAGTGTAAGTTTTAGGTACGGTTTTGGTGAGGTTTGCTTTCATAAGTTGACTTTCGGTTTTTAGTTCATGGATAGATTGTATAACAAACCATAAATAAACTAAAAATTTTCAACTTAAAACATGATAAAAATCATAAAGTTTACAAGCAAAAACATCTAAAATACTGATTTTCAATTATTTAATAATTTATCAACAGCAAAAAGTTAACAAGTTTTTTAAATAAATATAATAGCGGTTTTTTAAAAATCAACAGCAAAACCAACGCCCAAAAATTGTTTCCATTGTACTCTCGCACCAGCTTCGTCCAACTCTCCTTCAACATCAGACGGCCTTGAAGTTTTCACATCATCATCATAACGGATATGTGACCCCAAAGTAGCTCTGACATAATTATTCACAATAAAATCAAAATCCAATCGCCAATCGACATCAACGTTTCCGAAGTTGTTAAGATAATCGGTGTAAAGACTCAACTGATTTTTAAGAACAATGTTTTCAGCCATTTCCATTTCATAGCTGTTAGTAACTAATATACCAACTTCTTTTCTTATTTGTTCTCCAGAAACGAGCACATTCCCTTCTGCGTCTAATACCGCAGGAGTAACACCAAATGATCCTGCATTGGCTAAATCCTCGTCTAAAACAAAAGTAGCTTTTAAGGTTAAAGGTGAAAAATAAAATGAAAGTTCGTCAATGTGTTTACCATATTCCATGCCGCCCCCAAAAAACAAATAGCCAGGTGCCATAAATCGTGAAATTGGATTTTCTGTATTTGGATATTTAAAACCCTTGGCAAATTGGGTTCTAAAATTAAGTCGGGCCGAAAAAAACCAATGGGCTAATTCATCATTTTTATAACCCAAATTGGAGTTTATCTCAAATAAATCATCCGTTTTTCGAGTCTCTCTATCTTGTTGCTTGTTAATACCATAACGGGCAACAACATTGTTTTTCCAAGAAAAGTATTTATCTTTATAATTAGCTGAAGATTTTAGACCTAAAAGTCCAGAAATTGAATTACTACCACCAGCATTCCAGTTTACAAACGCCACTTCATTAATATCAACTGACGCTTTATTTTTTTGAGTCCACTGAGGGCCAGATACCTTGCTTTTTTTAGCTTTTATAAACAATGAATCTGGTTGCGCACTAACAATTTGGAAAAGGAGACTAAAGAGAATGACTAGCTTGAATTTCATGTTTAGTTGGTTATATTATTAGCAGATTGTAAACAGCATACTATGTCGTGACTATTAAAAATTTCAATAATTAAACTCACCATACTCGCTTTTTATTGTAAGACCTTTGGTTTTAGAAGCTTCTACCCTACCAATAATTTGAGCATTGACTTGAAATGATTTTGAAATTGCAATAATATCATCTGCAATTTCAGGAGAGACGTAAATTTCCATTCTATGCCCACAATTAAATACTTGATACATTTCTTTCCAATCTGTTTTAGATTGTTCTTGAATTAATTTGAACAAGGGCGGAACAGGAAACATGTTATCCTTAACAATATGAAATTCGTCAATAAAATGGAGGATTTTAGTCTGTGCTCCTCCTGAACAATGCACCATCCCATGAATCGTCTCATTGTTGAATTGCGATAATATTTGTTTAATGATGGGCGCATAAGTACGCGTTGGTGACAATACTAACTTTCCAGCATCAATTGGAGCATTTTCAACAGCATCTGTTAATTTCATAGATCCAGAATACACCAGTTCTTCAGGAACTGAAGCGTCAAAACTTTCGGGATATTTTTTGGCTAAATACTTATTAAAAACATCGTGACGGGCGGAAGTTAAACCATTACTTCCCATACCACCATTGTATTCTTTTTCATAGGTTGCTTGCCCAAAACTCTCTAAACCAACAATAACATCACCTGCTTTTATATTGGCGTTATCAATAACATCGCTACGCTTTAACCTCGCAGTTACCGTAGAGTCCACAATAATAGTTCTTACCAAATCACCAACGTCTGCAGTTTCACCACCAGTTGAGTGAATAGTGACACCATATGCCTTTAAATCAGCCAACAATTCTTCAGTACCATTAATTATGGCTGACAATACCTCTCCAGGAATTAAATTTTTATTACGACCAATAGTTGAAGATAGCATAATATTATCGGTGGCACCAACGCAAATTAAATCGTCAATATTCATGATTAAAGCATCTTGAGCAATGCCTTTCCAAACAGAAAGATCGCCAGTTTCTTTCCAATACATATAAGCCAAGGCAGATTTTGTTCCTGCACCATCGGCATGCATCACCAAGCAATAGGCTTCATCTTGCGTGAGATAATCAGGAACAATTTTACAAAACGCCTTAGGAAATAGTCCTTTATCTATATTCTTGATGGCATTGTGAACATCTTCTTTTGAAGCTGATACGCCTCTTTGGGCATAACGCTTACTTATTTCTTGACTCATAACCTTGTATTGATGTGCAAATTTAATTTATTGAATTAAAAAACTCCGATTTATAAAGCGGGATTTTCATGAAATACTTTTTATCTAGTAAATAGTAACTCTCTATATTTAGTAAGTGGCCAAATCTCATCATCAACGAGCAGCTCCAACTTATCACAGTGATACCGTATATCATCAAATAATGGCTTCACATGATTACAATATGCCAAGGCTTTCTTTTCAATATCTTCAATAGTATTGGCGTCTTTTCTAGCGTTGGTCATTTTAGTAACATTGGCATTAATGCCTTCTATATGACTGGAAATTTCTTTTATAAGATTTATTTGTTCCTGTGAAACGCTTTTAAATTTCTCTTCAAAAATTTCCTTTAAGCCTTTCACATTTTCAATTAAAATGTTTTGATACTTGACCGCAGTTGGCACAATATGATTGCGAGCAATATCGCCCAATACGCGACCTTCTATTTGAATGTGCATGATATACGCTTCCATTTCTATCTCATAACGCGCCTCTGTTTCAATTTTGCTCATCACTTGCATCTCTTCAAATAACGCAATTGCTTTTTTTGAAATCCTAGATTTTAAGGCCTCGGGTGTTGTTTTATTATTGCTTAAGCCTCGTTTTTCAGCTTCGTCTTCCCAGGCTTTTCCATAACCGTTCCCTTCGAATAAAATATTTTTAGAGGATTTGATATATTCTCGAAGCACATTAAAAACGGCTTCATCTTTTTTCAAGTCTTTCTTATCAATTAATTTATCAACTTCTATTTTAAAATCCTTTAATTGTTTAGCAACAATGGTATTTAACACCGTCATAGGATTGCCACAGTTTGCTAGCGAACCCACTGCCCTAAATTCGAATTTATTTCCTGTAAAGGCAAAAGGTGATGTTCGGTTTCTATCGGTATTATCCAATAACACGTCGGGTATTTTACCAACTACGTTAAGCTTTAATTCTGTTTTTTCTTTTGGCGATAACTTCCCTTTTGTAACGCCTTCTAGTTCCGAAAGCACTTTTGTTAATTGCTCTCCTATAAACACTGAAATGATTGCTGGCGGCGCTTCATTCGCACCCAATCTGTGGTCATTACTGGCTGAAGCTATAGCAGCTCTTAAAAGTGCTTCGTGTTCATGGACTGCTTTTATGGTGTTAATAAAAAAAGTTAAAAACTGTAGATTACTCATAGGCGTTTTTCCTGGAGCCAAGAGATTAACCCCAGTGTCTGTTGAAAGCGACCAGTTATTGTGCTTACCGCTACCATTAATCCCTGCAAAGGGCTTTTCATGAAACAACACTTTAAAATTATGCTTTAAAGCAACGCGCCCCATGATATCCATTAATAAGGAATTATGATCTACGGCCAAATTGGCTTCTTCAAATATAGGTGCCAACTCAAATTGATTAGGAGCCACTTCGTTATGTCTGGTTTTTACGGGAATACCCAGTAGCATACATTCGGTTTCAAGTTCACACATAAAATTGAGCGCCCTAGCGGGTATAGAACCAAAATAATGGTCATCTAACTGCTGTCCTTTCGCAGAGGTATGCCCCAATAGTGTACGACCGGTCAGCGTAATATCTGGCCTGCTTTGAGCCAAAGCCCTATCGATTAAAAAATACTCCTGCTCCCAACCGAGAGAGCATGTCACTTTTTTAACATGTTTATCAAAATACTTGCATACTGCGGTTGCTGCATCATCTACGGCATGTAAGGCACGTAATAATGGCGTTTTATAATCTAAGGCCTCACCCGTATACGCCACGAAAATAGTAGGAATACACAAGGTCGTTCCATAAATAAATGCTGGCGAGGTAGGATCCCAGGCCGTATAACCACGTGCCTCGAACGTATTTCTTATACCACCGCTAGGAAAACTTGAGGCATCTGGCTCTTGCTGAACCAACTGATCCCCACCAAATTTTTCAATGGCATTCCCACTACCAATGGTTTCGAAAAAAGCATCGTGTTTTTCTGCTGTCGTACCAGTTAATGGTTGAAACCAATGGGTATAATGCGTAACGTTTTTTGACAAAGCCCAATCTTTCATGGAAGAAGATACTTGATCCGCTATATTTCTATCTATTTTTTTTCCGTGTTGGATAGCATTCATAACCCCATTAAAAGCATCTTTGGTTAAATACTGTCGCATGGTGTTCTCGTCAAAAACATTCTCACCAAATAATTCTGAGCGTCGTTTAACCTCCTTGATATTGATGGTTTTATAAGCTAAGGATTCCTTTATGGCATGAAATCTTAAAGTGGACATATGAATAACGTTTAGTTCAATTAATCCCACAAAAATACGGGAGTACATATAGATATTTTTAATTTTAGATAATTATTATTAACAATATTTCAATAATCATATAAAAAAATGATCTTTTTTTAAATTAAACCCCTTAATTATGGGGTATGAATAAAAATATCATTCATTGTTTACAAATTACCCCTATAAAATTTCCAGTATATATATAAACATATATATTTGTAGGATTAACATCAGTATCTTATTTTAAACAATTCATTATGGCAAAATCAAAATTAGAGTATATATGGCTAGATGGTCATGAACCAACCCAAAACATGAGAAGTAAAACTAAAGTTGAAGAAGACTTTAGTGGTAAACTGGAAGATTGTTCTATTTGGTCTTTTGACGGGAGTTCAACAGAACAAGCATCTGGAGGTGCTTCAGATTGTTTATTAAAACCAGTAGCTATTTACCCAGATCCTACAAGAAAGAATGGCTATTTAATTATGGCTGAAGTTTTAAGCGCAGATGGGACGCCGCACCCTTCTAATGCAAGAGCTGCAATTGATGATGATAATGATGACTTCTGGTTTGGTTTTGAGCAAGAGTATTTCTTAATGGACGCTAAAACCGATTTACCTCTAGGTTTCCCTCGTGGTGGATTTCCTGGGCCACAAGGTAAATATTACTGTTCTGTTGGAGGAAGATATACTTGGGGTAGAGATTTTGTTGAAGAGCATGCCGATTTATGTATTGACGCTGGATTAAACTTTGAAGGTATTAATCAAGAAGTTGCTCCAGGACAATGGGAATTCCAATTATTTGCCCAAGGCGCTAAAAAAGCCGGAGATGAAATTTGGATTGCTCGATACCTATTAGATAGATTAACTGAAAAATATGGTTTTTATATTGAGTATCACCCAAAACCTGTAAAAGGCGATTGGAATGGATCTGGTATGCATGCCAATTTCTCTAATACGCTTTTAAGAACTTGTGGCTCTAAAGAAACATATGAGAAAATTTGCGAAGCGTTTAGACCTGTTACCGATGAACATATGGAAGTATATGGCGAGTTTAATGACGAGCGTTTAACTGGTTTGCATGAAACCGCTCACGTTTCTGATTTCTCTTACGGAATTTCAGATAGAGGAGCCTCAATTAGAATCCCAATTATTACAGTTGAAAAAGGCTGGAAAGGTTGGTTAGAAGACAGAAGGCCAGCGTCAAACGGTGATCCTTATAAAATTGCTGGACGTATTATAAAAACTGTTAAATCTGCCAAGGTTTAATCGTTTACATACATATTTTATTTAAAAAAAGCGCTTGGGACTTATTTCCAAGCGCTTTTTTAATACCATCTATTTTATAATCATTTACCGTTTGTAAATACTAAAAACATAAACACGCCGTAGCCTATTACCAAAAAGAAACCTTTATATCTACTTATTTCAAAGCGCTTTGGAAGAAATGCTAATGGAAAAAGTATCAGTGCAAAACCAAGCATCCACAAAATATCATTTGATAAAATTTCTTGTGCCGTTACCGGTATGGGTTTTATCATTGCTGTTAGACCCAATACAGAGGCAATATTAAAAATATTAGACCCAATTAAATTTCCTAAAGAAATGGCTTTCTCCTTTTTGGCTGCCGCAATAATTGACGCCGCTAATTCTGGCACACTGGTACCAAAAGCGATTAACGATACTCCAATTACGGCTTGACTTACCCCAATAGAAATGGCGATAGCTTTAGCGCCTTCAACCAACCATTCACTTCCAAAAAATAAGGCAACGCCCCCAATTAATAGCCAGGTTACAATTTTGAAGTTTGATACGATTGCGAGGGTTTCGTCAACCTCTTCAACCAATTGATCTTTCTTTGCTTTACGGATTAAATAAATAAGGAATAAAATTAATGCCACAAATAAAGCCCCGCCTTCTATTGAAGATAAAAGATTGTCATTTTGCAAAAAATAATATAGTGCTATAGAAAACAGCATCATTACTGGCCAGTTCATTTTAAAAAAGGATTTATCTACCACTATGGTTCCTACCATTGCAGTAATACCCAAAACAAGACCTATGTTAGCAATATTAGAACCCACCACATTATTGATAGCTATTTCTGGAGAACCGGATAATGCAGCTTGTAAGCTCACTAATAATTCTGGTGCAGAAGTGGCAAACGATACTACGGTCATACCAATGACCATTTTGGAAATATTAAATTTAAATGATAAAGCTACAGAAGAACGCACTAGATACTCACCCCCAACGACCAATAAGACAAAACCTAGAATTACCAATAACACACTCATAAAAAAAATTTGATGCGAAGATACTATAAATGAAAAGGAAAATTTAAAGTCAAAAACAAAAAACTGATACTGAAAACTTAAATTTTAGTTAAATAACTATGTATTTAGTTGTATAACTATAAAAATAGTTTTATGTTTGATAAAGCGTTAGGGATAGCAGCAGCATCCTTTTTTATTATTTGAGATAAAAAAGATATAGCGGATAGCCCGACACCACCTAAGTGGTGAAGCGCCCATATATTTAAAGAAAAGGATCATACATGGAAAAATTGACCAACAAAGAAGAAGAGATCATGCATATTTTATGGAAGCTGGAAAAGGCTTTTGTTAAAGATGTACTGGCAGAAATTAAAGATGATAAGCCCCATTATAATACACTCTCTACAATTATTAGAAATTTAGAAGAGAAAGGGTATGTTGCCTATTATGCTTACGGAAAGACCCATCAATACTACCCAATAGTTAGTAAAGAAGATTATAAAAAGCGTTTTATGACGGTGGCTATTGATAACTATTTCAATAATTCTTATAAAAACATGGTATCGTTTTTTGCTAAGGAAGAGAAGATAAGTGTGGACGAGTTAAAGGAAATTATTGCACTTATTGAAAAAACCAAATGATCATGGAATATCTATTAAAAGTTTCCGCGCTTACCATAATATTTTATACATGCTATAAAGTGTTTCTAGAAAGAGATACATTTTTTGAATCCAATCGCTGGTTTTTATTATTAGGTCTACTAAGTGCATTTGTTATTCCTTTTTATATTATTCCAAATTATATTGAATATACACCTGTAGCAACATCAAATTACAGCTTTAATGAAGTGACTGCTGAAACTAATAAAGAATCCTTTTTTAATTTTACAAATTTACTTTTAGGGATTTACATATCTGGAGTTATCGTATTTGCCATACGCTTTCTTATTCAGTTGAAATCGTTAGTAAAACTATTTTACAGAAATACAAGTATTAAACAAGACGGTTTTAAATTAATTGAAACAAGGCAAGCAGAATCTCCATTTTCGTTCTTTCATTATATAGTTTACAATCCTAAAGATTATAGCAGTACGGAACTTAATCAAATTTTAATGCATGAAAAAGTGCACGCCCAACAATATCACTCCATTGATAACTTGTTTTCTCAAATATGCTGCATCTTATTGTGGTTCAATCCGTTAATTTGGCTATACAATAATAATCTGAAACAGAATTTAGAGTTTATAGCAGATCAAACCGCTCATAATAATGCTGAGTGCAAAAAAAGCTATCAATACACCTTACTTAAATCAAGCATTCCTAATTATCAATTAGCGCTAACAAATAATTTTTACAATTCATTAATCAAAAAACGAATCGTTATGTTACACAAATCAAAATCAAAAAAGATCAATCAATTAAAGTACGCTTTAGTCCTTCCTCTTGTGGCTTTATTTTTAATGGGTTTTAATACTCAGGACATTTATGTGAAAAAAGAAAATACTGCTGGTTCTTTAAAAAGCCAACCTCCAATAGTAAAAATCGAAAGATCAAATAAATTGATTTCTGATGATGTTCCAATAATTGAAAACAGTAATGACTTTGTTCCAACTCCAATTAAAAGTCGGGTTTCAACTAAACAATCAAAAGTTATTACGCCAGTTAAAACACCATTGAAAAAAGAAATTGAAACTGTCATTATTATAAAGGGAATGACAGATGCTGAATTAGCGAACATTTCAAAAAACTTTAAAAAACTAGATGTTACTTTAACATTTAAGGGCATAAAACGTAACGGATCAGGAGATATTACGGCTATAAAAATTAATGTTCAGAGTAAATCATCTCAAACTAATTATTATTCAGATTCAGACAAGCCCATAAACCCTATTCAGATCTCTTTCAATAAAGAAAACAATAGCATTTCTATAGGCAACGGACATATATCAAAAAAACACAAATACAATTACGTCTATGCCACTAACGGTAAATTAAAATCTAAAAAAGGACACGGCATTGTCGTAACAAGTTCTGATAATCATAAAGGAGAAAACGAAGTTGAAATAGATGATGACAACGATAATGAATTTGAGTATAAAGTAGAGGTTAATGAAGACGAAGACGGTAAGGATGGTAAAGATGTGGAGGAGGATGAAGCATACGAAATCATATATGAAACAGCCACTGGAAATAACGGAACATTAATGACTGATAATGATGAGGAGGTTTATGAAACTGAAACTAAAGAAGATAATGATAAACAAATAAGATTTGTTAGTAAGACTAATGAAAAGCCTTTATACATTATTAATGGAAAAATTAGTACGAAACAAAATTTGGATGATCTGAAATCAGATGACATTAAAAGTGTTAATGTTATAAAAGGCAAATCTGCTACAGAAAAGTATGGTAAAAAAGCCAAAGATGGCGTTATTGAGATCACTACTAAACAACAGTACTAATTCAAATTAGAAATTTACAGAAAAGGTTCTCAACATACTTGTTCAGAACCTTTTCTTTTTTATCTTACTACAACTTTTTGTATCGCTTTTCCATCCCTAGAATTGAATTGAAACACGTTAACACCAAAGCAAAATTAGAATTTCAATAGAATTTACGAGTATTGAATTTGAAAGGTTGGAAATACACTATTGCTTCGCATAATAAAAAGACCAGCCATCTAAAAAACTAGTGTTATTGGATTTTAACTCCACAAATCCTATATCACAAATACTGGGTGTATCGCAATCTAATTTATTGATGGCAATCTCACCAAACTACAATTGATGTTTAACGGAAAAACAATGCATATATCACATTTTACGATTTTCGTTTTTTTTTACAAATATGCACGTTCATAATAATTAACTCAGAAATTTTGATTAACCAAACTTCTTTAATTATTAAGAAACTTGTCTTCCAATTTAATTCGTTCTATTCTAAGGTCAAGTCAAATAAAAAGATGAAAACATTAAAATAAACACTTTTCTCAAAGAATCTCCCCTTGAGATTCAAAAATTACAGAAAAAACACCCTACAAATGTTACACTTAGTATTAAATAATACGTTTTATTATAACAATTAATAACATTAATGAAGTAAATATGTTATATATTATAATTCAATCTATCTTTCAAGTTATAAATACATATTCAATTTCATAGATTTCTATATAATTGCTTGGTAGACATATCCCGAATTGTATATCTTCAAAGAACAATCAAGAAAACGAATCCTTTATTAACCTTTTAAAACCTGAAAATTATGATAACACTTGCTTTACTTATAATCAATATTCTTTTATTGTTTATATAATCCGAAAATGTAAAACTTAGTCTAGAATAAGTTTTACTATTTTTGTTAGATGCAAAAGCCGTTATTTAAATTTTTAGCAAAGGTGAACAAGATTGTCTTACCAAGTTATTCCAAAAATCAGTTGGATTTGGTCAATGCCACCAAACTACAAATGGCCATTATTGGCTGGCGATGGTTTGTCACTAAAAATGCATTGGATTAATTCGCTCTTCTACCCCTTTGAAATGACTAAGTATTGAGGACTAAGATAATTATCTAACTTTTATCGATGCCTTCAATTGCTTCACATGTATTAGTTAAATTGTTAAAAACGACATCCATAGTGATAAAAATTATCCGTTAAGAGCACATATTTTATATGAATTTAGTTACTTTTGTTTAACCCAATGAGGGATTAACTTAACGCTTTAAAACTTAATTATTATGAAAAAAATTACTTCTTTTTTATTTATGTTCTCAATTGCCTTTATTGGTAGTGCGCAAGTGACGACGTACATTGATTTTGGAGACCCAGCCTCAACCCTAACCACTCCTGGTAATTGGAACAACATCACGACAACAAATCTTTCCGAAGCTGATCTTATTGATAGTGACGGGACCTCAACCGGTGTAGCACTTACAATTGATGACGTATTTGATGATGTCAATCCTAACGGAACTAGTAGCCCAGACGCATCTCTACCGTTTCCTGCTACTGCTACTCAAGATACTTTCTTTGGAGAAAACGTTACTTTTGAAGGCGCTCTTGAGCCAACTGGAGGTTTTATCCTAACTGGCTTGGATGTTGCTAAATACTACTCGTTCCGAATTTTTGCTTCTAGAACTGGTGTTTCCGATAATCGTGAGGCATTATATACCATCACTGGTCTTGCTACGCAGACTGCAACTTTAGACGCAGCAAATAATAGAACTGATACAGCTGATATTTTAAATATCCAACCTAATGTGTCAGGTGAAATTACACTCACGGCAGCTCCTGGTCCTAATAATGATAATGCTAATGGATTTTATTATTTAGGTGCTATAGAAATGATTACCACTGTCGGTACATTTTCAACAAAAGAGAATGTTCTAAATTCTAAAATTAGTGTGTCTCCTAACCCTATACGTAATGACACTAAAATTAGATTTAATCTTAAAAATAGTGCTTTTTTAAATGTTACAATCTATGATGTAACTGGTAGGTTAGTAAGAACGCTTAAAAATGAACAAGCTCCAGCTGGTGATGTTTCAATAGATTGGAATAAATCTAGTGATTCTAATCAAGAGGTGTCTTCTGGTCTTTATTTATTACGAATTAAGGCAGACAATACTACACACACATCTAAATTAATTGTAAAATAGTCAAACCCTATTCTCATTAAACTAAAAATCGCACATAAAATAAAATTTTATTTTATGTGCAATTTTATTTATAAAAAAAACTTCTTAAAACAAAAAAAGCTTTCAAGAGATTGAAAGCTTTGTAAACATTAGTGACCTCGACTGGATTCAAACCAGTAACCTCTTGAGCCGTAATCAAGTGCGCTATTCAGTTGCGCCACGAGGCCGTTTTTGTGGGTGCAAATATACTATTTTTATTAAAACTCTACCAAATATTTTTTCCAAATTTGGATTTCATTACTTTTGAATATGATAAATCAACTATTACTAGAAAAATTTAGTCACCAACTTGATAATTCTATTATTAAAGACATCTCTGAAAACGGAATCATTCAAATATTCCTAAAAAATGATATTGTTATTGATATAGACCAAGAATTAAAGTTTATCCCCCTGTTATTGAACGGTTCAATAAAAATCCTCAGAGAAGATCAAAATGGCAATGAGCTTTTAATTTATTTTTTAGAATCTGGTGAAACCTGCACCATGTCACTCACATGCTGCATGGAAACTTCAAAGAGTAAAATTCGTGCTGTGGCGGAAAAAAGCTCAACCTTAGTCATGATTCCTGTTGAAAATATGCAACTCTGGTTTGAGGGTAATTCCAGTTGGAGGAATTTTATTTTAGAAAGTTATCAAAAGCGGTTTGATGAAATGCTTGAAACTATAGACACTCTAGCCTTCATGAAAATGGATGCCCGTTTGTATAAGTATTTAAAAAATAAAACAGTTATGCATGATTCAAACATGATTAAAATAAAGCATCAAGACATATCGGAAGATTTACATACCTCTCGTGTGGTGATTTCAAGACTTTTAAAAACTCTCGAAAATGAGGGTAAAATTGTATTGAGCAGAAATAAAATTAAAGTCTTATAAAATAGATTCCATCACTAATAATTTAGACACACATAAAAATATTTACTAGGTGTGTTTCATTTATTAATAAACATAAATAGTTGAAATTAACATTTATTACTAATTGAACATCTAAATAGAACATATATTTGCACAAAAAATTACTAGTGATGGAATTTATTTTAAATCCTTGGCCTTGGTATGTTTCTGGTCCATTAATAGCCTTAGTTATGGCTTTACTGCTTTATTTTGGAAAAACTTTTGGCATGTCTTCTAACCTAAGAACCATGTGTACCATAGCAGGTGCAGGAAAAGCATCCAATTTTTTCAAATTCAAATGGAGAGACCAAATTTGGAATTTAATTCTAGTTGTGGGAGCTGTTATTGGCGGATTCATAGCTACTCATTATTTATCAAATAATAGTATCTCAAATTTAAATCCTGAAACTATATCTGAACTTCAAGACATGGGCTTTAAGAACCCGGGTGCCACATTAGTCCCTAACGAAATGTACGGTTGGGAAGCCATAACATCAATTGAAGGTTTAGTTTTATTAATAGTTGGTGGATTATTAGTAGGTTTCGGCACGCGCTATGCAGCTGGCTGTACATCAGGCCATGCCATTACAGGATTAAGCAGTTTACAGAAACCTTCCTTGATTGCTGTTATAGGTTTTTTTATAGGTGGCTTAGTGATGACTAATTTTATTTTACCCCTAATTTTTTAATATGAAATATTTAAAGTTCTTATTGGTTGGTATTTTTTTTGGTGTCGTTTTAGTAAAATCTGAAGCTGTATCATGGTACCGAATTTATGAAATGTTTCGTTTTCAATCCTTTCACATGTATGGCATTATTGGTTCCGCAGTAATATCTGGTATATTATTTCTACAGATCACAAAGCGAGGTTATATTAAAAGCATAGCAGGGGCTGATATATTTGTTCCTAAAAAAGAAAACGGACTAATAAGATACATTTTAGGCGGAAGTATTTTCGGCTTAGGATGGGCACTTATTGGAGCTTGTCCGGGACCTATGTACATATTATTGGGTACTGGGGTTATAAGCATGCTAATAGTTATTAGCGCCGCTATTTTAGGTACATTTATTTACGGAGTATTAAGAGACAAACTGCCTCATTAATATGGATAGCATAGAAATTTTAGGTTACGTTGGTGCACTCATTGTTGGGCTTGTTTTGGGACTCATCGGTGGTGGTGGCTCAATATTAACAGTACCTTTATTGGTTTATTTATTGGGCTACAACCCCATTGTGGCTACAGCTTATTCTTTATTTGTAGTAGGGACTTCATCATTAGTAGGCACTTTTCAGAAATACAAAAAAGGCTTGGTCGATTTTAAAACAGGGCTTGCTTTTTCATTCCCTTCCTTTTTAGCTGTCTATTTGTCCCGTCGTTTTTTAGTTCCAGGAATTCCTGAAAACTTAATGAGTATTGGCAATTTCACATTGACTAAAAGCATGGGGATCATGATATTTTTCGCCTTTATTATGCTTCTTGCTTCTATTTCCATGATAAAAAGCAGGAAAGAGAACGCAGATGAAAACCAAACAAAACAGGCCTATTACAAAACATTTATTCAAGGCGTAATTATTGGTACTGTTACTGGATTAATTGGAGCTGGCGGTGGCTTTTTGTATGTTCCGGCTTTAGTGATTTGGGCAAATATTCCCATGAAAAAAGCGGTAGGCACCTCATTGGTCATCGTGGCAATTAACTCGTTAATAGGTTTCATAGGTGATGTTCAAACATTAGATATAGAATGGGTGTTTTTACTTACCTTTAGCTTAATTTCTGTCGTCGGGATTGTTATAGGCGTGTTTTTATCCAAATTTATAAGTGGTGCCAAGCTTAAAAAAAGTTTTGGTTTTTTTACACTCTTTATGGCCGTGTATATTATATACAAAGAAATTAGTCAGTAGTTTTGTGACAAAAGTCAAAAACCAAATAGTTGATATTTATTATTTTTGAATTATGAAAATAGAACAAATTTATACAGGATGTTTAGCACAAGGTGCTTATTATATAGAATCTGATGGTGAAGTAGCCATCATTGATCCCTTACGTGAAACGCAGCAATATGTTGATAAAGCCAACAGGGGAAATGCAAAAATTAAATACATTTTTGAAACGCATTTCCATGCCGATTTTGTTTCAGGTCATGTAGATTTAGCAAAAAAAACAGGAGCAATTATTGTATTTGGCCCTAATGCCGAAACAGATTATGAGGCTCACATTGCTAAGGACAATGAAATTTTTCAATTAGGTAATATTAAAATAAAGGTATTACATACGCCTGGTCATACTTTAGAATCTTCCACCTATCTATTGATTGATGAAAACGGAAAAAATCATGCTATTTTTTCTGGAGACACCCTGTTTTTAGGCGATGTAGGACGACCAGACCTAGCCATAAAATCTGATTTAACAAAAGAAGATTTAGCGAGTATGTTATACGATTCGCTAAGAAATAAAATCATGACGCTCGATGATGATGTCATCGTATATCCAGCGCATGGTGCAGGATCGGCTTGTGGTAAAAATTTAAGTAAAGAGACCGTTGGCGTTTTGGGCGAACAAAAAAAAACCAATTACGCCCTGCGCGCAAATATGACGCGCGACGATTTTGTTCAAGAAGTTTTAGATGGCATTGCACCACCGCCCCAGTATTTTGCAAAAAATGCGATGATGAATAAATCAGGGTACGATACTTTTGAAAAGGTTTTAAAGAAAGGTGATGTGGCATTAGATGCCGAAGAATTTGAAATAAAAGCAAATCAAGAAGATGCATTGGTTCTGGATGTTAGAACAGAAGGAGAGTTTGTTCAAGGCCATATTCCTAACTCCATTTTTATTGGATTAAATGGCGCATTTGCACCATGGGTTGGTGCTTTAATTACCGATTTGGAACAACCTATTTTATTAGTAGCTCCTGAAGGCAAAGAAAAAGAAACCGTTACCCGGTTGTCTCGCGTGGGTTACGACAACACCTTGGGCTATTTAAAAGGTGGCATAGCTGCTTGGAAAGCAGCTGGTAAGGATGTTGAAACGCTTGAATCCATTTCTACAGAAGTTTTTGAATCACGTTTTAAAAATGAAGATTTAAATATTCTAGATGTTAGAAAAGATGGTGAATATAAATCCATGCATTTAAAAGGTGATCATGTTCAGCATTTTTCATTGGATTATATTAATGATAATATGAATGCCATTGACCAAGACAAAACCTATTATCTGTATTGTGCTGGCGGATACCGTTCTGTTATTGCAGCCTCGATTTTGAAAGCAAGGGGATTTAAAAACTTAGTGGATATTGCTGCTGGGTTTGAAACCTTGAAAAAAACATCATTACCAACATCGAATTTTGTCTGTCCAACAACTTTATAAAATAAATACGACTCTACATATACAAAATCTAAATGTGGTGGTTGCGATATAAGGAAAATGACTAAATCATGATTTTAATGATAAAATAAAAGGCTCTGAAATCAGAGCCTTTTATTTTATACTATTTCTGCGCTTAAGCCAGCTTCGAGAAGCATAGAGCAACGCGGTTTTAAATCATCATACAAGCCTGTTTTTACCGTGCACTTCCCGTTGTGATGCACAATGATTGAACATTGCTCTGCCTGTTCTGGAGTATGCTCGCAAGCATAAATCAATGTTTCTATAACATAATCAAATGTATTGACCTCATCATTAAACAGCACTATTTCATTTTGTGTCATGACTTCTTCTTGAAGTAATAACTCTTCGGAAGATTTTTCTTTAGTACTCATTATTTTAGTATTCAGTTTGCAGTCGCAGTATACAGCAACTCTAAACTATTATAAATTTTCAGTGTGTAACACTTAAATTAAAGCTAATTTAAAAATTTTAAGGAAACCCAATTGTTTCTTTCCAATTTTTCTTCAAATTTTAACATATATTTTTCACAGGCCTCTTGAATAACAGGAATGTCCGTATTGTAGAATCCGCTAAGCAATAGCATGCCCTTTTCATTTAGGCATGTCGCATAGGTTCCTAAATCTTTTAGTAAAATGTTTCTATTGATATTCGCAATAATCACATCGTACTTCTTCCCGTTCAACAAACTGGCGTCACCTTCTAAAACGGTAATATGACTGCAATTATTTCGTTCTACATTTTCAAGACTGTTTAAATAGCACCAGTTATCAATATCTATAGCATCTAGTGGTTTAGCGCCTTTCATCTCTGCTAGTATCGCCAGAACACCTGTACCGCATCCCATATCCAAAACCGATTTATCCTTTAAATCACTATTTAAAATATGCTGAATCATCATATGAGTGGTTTCGTGATGCCCCGTACCAAAGCTCATCTTGGGTTCAATAATGATATCATATTCGGTATCGAACTTCTCATGAAAAGGCGCACGAACTGCGCATGCATTATCAACCACGATTGGATTAAAATTCTTTTCCCACTCGGCGTTCCAATTGACTTGTTCAATATCTTTGAAGCTGTAGGTAATGACAAATTCATTTGAAGTCAAAATTTGAATATCGTTTAAAATACCCTCACGCCACTCCTCTTTTTGAATGTATGCCGATACGCCATTTTCTGTTTCTACGAAACTTTCAAAACCTGCATAGCCTAGTTCTGCAATTAGAATTTCAACGCCTGGTTGCAGAGGTTTTACTTGAAATTCGTAACCTATATATATGGTATTTGACATATTTTTAATTGATATTAATCATTAGAAAGCACCTTATCCTTCACTTTCGGTTTAGCTCCGCGTTAGGGATTGAGGTATTGTTGAAGCTCCTTGCCCGACAGAAATCGGGCAAGAGCGACTACCGAAAGCGCGACCCCGATTTTTCTTCGGGGTAACGCCAAAATTATTTTAAGAGACTATGTTTTAAAACGCGTTTACTATGTCGAAAAAATCGTCGGCATTAAGTGCTGCACCACCAATAAGACCCCCATCTACATCTGGTTTAGAAAAAATCTCTTTGGCATTATTTGGTTTAACGCTGCCTCCATATAAAATAGATACGCTGTTTGCGACATCGTCACCATATTGGTTTGCCAAGGTTTTTCTAATAAACGCATGCATGTCTTGCGCTTGCTCTGGACTTGCTGTTTCGCCGGTACCAATCGCCCAAACCGGTTCGTAGGCCAATACGATATTTTTAAACGCTGCGGCATCTAAATGAAATAAAGCTTTTTTAATTTGGCTTTCTACTACGGCCTCGTGATTATTAGATTTTCTATCGGCCAATTCTTCTCCAAAACAAAAAATGATACGCATATCATTGGCTAATGCTGCATCTACTTTCTTAGCTAGCAACTCATCGGTTTCATTAAAATAAGCACGGCGTTCGCTATGACCTAAAATAACGGTTTCAATACCGATACTTTTCAACATCTTTGCGCTAATTTCTCCTGTGTAAGCACCGTTTTCTGCAAAGTGCATGTTTTGTGCAATAACCTCTACAGCGTAGGTTTTAAAAGCTTCAAACACTTGGTATAGGTTTGTAAATGTTGGCGCCACCATAACCTCGGCCGTTGACGTTTGCTTCTTCGCTTTCAACGCATCGATTAATAATTGGGTTTCTGGAAGATCGTTATTCATTTTCCAATTTCCTGCAACAATTTGTTTTCTCATAATCCTGTGTAACCTCGTAGAATTTAAATTATTCTAGTAAGGAGTTATTTTTTAAATTAGTATTTATATTTTCTATTAATTCTTTATCATCGGCCTTTACAGCATCAAATAAACTAATGTGTCCTTCTTTGTCTATAACCATGTACCTTGGTATCCAGTCTAAATCCACAAATTCTGCAAAGGGACCATCCCACCCCGATTTCATGAAATAGTGCTGACCTTTAATATCGTATTTCTTTATACCTTTTTGCCAAGCTTCAACACTTCTATCTAAAGATAAAAATAAATACGTTGCCTCTTTATATTGGTTTTGTAAGCTTTTTACTTTTGGTAAATTTTTTATACAATCACCACACCACGATGCCCAAATATCGATAACTAAAGTTTTGCCATTGTGAGTTTCTAGAATATTCTTAAAAATGATTTCAGTTCCTTCTAAATTCAGAAAAGGATCATTTAAGGCGGCTTCTGAAAACTGAACAGGATTCTCTTTTTTACAGCCTAATAACACCGTTAACGTTACTATTAAAAAAACTAATTTCTTCATATTTTAAAAATCCTGTTATCTCTTTTTATTTTTCAGAAAAGCCCACTATTCAAGTTTAACTTTAGGGTCTAACCATACGTATATAATGTCTACAAAAATATTGATAATTATGAACAATAGTGCAATAATAAGCACCGAACCCATAATGACTGGCAAATCTAATGTATTTAGCGCGTTTACAATTTCTTTTCCCAAACCATTCCATCCAAAAATATACTCTACAAAAACGGCACCTGCTAACATGGATGCAAACCAACCTGATATGGCAGTTACTACAGGATTAAGGGCGTTTTTAACAGCATGTCTTTTAATAATTTGAAACTCGTTAAGGCCTTTGGCTCGCGCTGTACGAATATAATCTTGATTAAAAACTTCTAAAAGCGAATTTCGCATTAATTGGATCACTACAGCCAATGGCCGGATGCCTAAGACTATAGCAGGGAGTATTAGGTTCTTCCATTTAATATTCATGGTGTTGCCAAAATCATCCAACTCATATAAACTGCCCGTCATTTCCAAATGCGTGTATTCATGTAGAACATACCCAAAAAACCAAGCGAAAAGAATGGCGCTGAAAAACGATGGAATACTCATCCCGAAAGTACTGAATATTTGAATGAACTTATCTATCCACCGGTCTTTATACAAGGCTGAAATAACACCAAGAACAATTCCTAAAACTATAGCAATTACAATGGCTGTTACAGCTAAAACAAAGGTATTGGGTAAAGTTTCGCCCAATACCTGACTCACCTTTTTCCCTTGTTTTGTAAAAGATTCCCGTAAATAAGGGAATTTCAAAACTAGGGTAGTTTGACCTATTGAAAATAAGCTTGTTGCGGCGTATTTATTAGGACGCAGAAAGGTATAGTCTTCACTTTTTTTTGAATGCAATGATATAGGCGATAAATCATTTAAATAATAGAAATACTGGGTGCTGATGGGTTTGTCAAATCCGTACTTTTGTTTGACTGCGGCCAATTGCCCACTATCTTCATTTTGACCTAACATCATTTGAGCTGGATCACCTGGAAGTACGTTAAACAAAAAGAATATGACCGTGACCACTCCAAATAAGGTGAGTAGCGCATAGGTTATTTTATTTATTAGATAACTAATCAAATAGTTTATTTGTTGGTGTGTTTATTTGTTTAACTGGAAACTGTGACTGCTACTGAAAACTATAAGTCCAAATCATCTATATCGTTCCAGTGCTCTTTTTGTTCTATGGTGCCCTTGCCCAATTCTAGAATACCAGGATTTGAACGCACTACGGTTTTTAACGCTTTTTCATCACATAGATACCATTCAAAATCAATATTATAAGCAGCATTTATACGCTGTTTAGTGACTTCGCCAGATGCCGTTAGACCAATGATTTTATATCCTTTTTTCTTAGCTTCTTTCTGTAATGCATTTAGTTTTAAAGCCCCCTCTTTTTCAATTTTCTCTAAACTATAAGACACCACGATAATCAGGTTTTCCTCAGCTAAAAATTGATCTGTCAGATTTTCATCTTCAGTTTCTATAGAAAAATCAACAATGGATGGCTGGTAGCCTTCTTTAATTACTTTAGTATCTACACTTATAAAATCACCTTCTACCGAAGGATATGGGCCATTATTGGTAATTGTTTTTTCTTCACCATTCACGTTAAATTTCCAATAATATTCTATTTCTGGTTTTGGAGCATCTTCTGGAACCGTCATACCTTCATTAATATTAGCGCCTATTTTATAAGCTCTAAAATCCACCGCTGGCAAATGCATTAACACATAATACCCAAACCATAAACTGAAAACAAATCCTAAAAGTGCGATAATTGTAGTTATCAATCTGTTGAAATAAGGCTTGACGTAACGGCTCCCAATTACTAATATTAAAATCAATACAAGTAAGATAACGTCTTTAGTAAAACTTTCCCAAGGGGTTAATTTTAGCGCATCTCCAAAGCATCCGCAATCTTTAACCTTGTCAAAATATGCTGAATAAAAGGTTAAAAACGTAAATAATACAATCATGACCAACAAGCTCCAAATTGTAAATTTTGGTCTATAGCCAATGATAAGGAATATGCCTAGTACAACTTCAAAAACCACTAACATGACGGCTATCATCAACGCGTATGGCTCTAGGAACGGTAGATTTAAAACATCTGCACTAAAGTATTCCTGAAGTTTATAAGAAAAACCAAGGGGGTCGTTCAATTTTATTAATCCGGAAATGATAAATAAAACTCCAACTAACAGTCTTGATATATGAACTAAATATTTCATTTATGCTTCATTTAAGTGAATCAATGCAAATACAGCGTAATTAATCATATCCTGATAATTGGCTTCGATGCCTTCGCTCACTATGGTTTTGCCTTTATTATTTTCTATTGTTTTTACCCTTAGTAACTTTTGCAATATTAAATCGGTTAAACTACTCACTCTCATATCACGCCATGCCTCACCATAATCATGGTTTTTATCTTCCATAAGGCTTTTTGTAATGGCGGCTTTTTCGGTATATAATTCAATAGCCTCTTCCGTGGACAAATCGGGTTGTTCTACAACACCTTTATCCAATTGTATGAGTGCCATAATGCAATAGTTTATAATGCCTATAAATTCACTGCGTTGGCCTTCATCTACCTTTCTTACCTCATTTTGCTGAAGCCCACGAATACGTTGCGCCTTAATAAAAATTTGATCTGTAAGTGATGGTAATCTCAATATTCTCCACGCACTTCCATAGTCTGACATTTTATCGCTAAATAAACGTTTACAGGTGTCTATAACGGCGTCGTATTGTTTTGAAGTATTTTGCATAAATAATATTGAATTTTGCGTAAATTTCGCATAAATTAATTTAAAGTTCAAAGTTTAAGGTTTAAAGTTTTAAACTTAATGCAAACACCCATTAAAACTGTATGAATGACCATAAATTGTAAAGGCCAGCTTATTGATTTATCTACACCAAAAGTCATGGGTATTTTGAATATTACTCCAGACTCTTTTTATGACGGAGGTGTGCATAATAATGAAAAAAGCATATTAACACATACTGAAAAGATGTTAAATGAGGGTGCGACCTTTATTGATGTAGGTGCTTATAGTTCAAAACCTCATGCAGATCAAGTTACTGAAGGTGAAGAATTGAAACGGATTCTCCCCATGGTGGATTCAATTTTAAGAGAATTCCCAGATGCCTTGCTCTCCATAGACACTTTTAGAAGCAAGGTAGCTGCACAATGTGTTGAGGCGGGCGCTGCTTTAATTAATGATATTTCTGCTGGAAAACTGGACAGCAATATGCTACCTACAATCGCCAATTTAAGAGTGCCATATATTATGATGCACATGAAAGGCACTCCGCAAACCATGCAGCAACATACACAGTATGATGATTTGTTAAAAGATGTTTTATTCTATTTTTCTGAACGGATAACTGCGGCCAGATCCTTAGGAGTTATAGATCTAATTGTAGACCCTGGCTTTGGCTTTGCTAAAACTTTAGAGCAAAATTATAAACTATTGAATAATGCTGAACTTTTAAAAATTTTAGATAAACCATTACTTGTTGGCATTTCAAGAAAATCGATGATTTATAAAACGCTTGAATCATCGGCACAAGAAGCCCTTAATGGCACTACCGTGCTGAATACTGTGGCTTTACAAAAAGGTGTTTCTATTTTACGTGTGCATGATGTTAAGGAAGCTGTAGAATGTATTAAATTGACTGGATTGTTAGATTGTTAGATTGTTAGATTGTTAGAAATTATGAAAAAGCTAGTTTTCTTAATTATTTTATCTGTTTTATTATCCTGCGGAAAGGAAAAAATAATTCATTTGCCTGAAATAAGTCATTCTAAAATTACAGATATCCCAGATGTTTCTGCTGCTTATTTGTTTTACGACGAAGCCCAAAAAGATAGTGTTGAATTAAATAGAAAAAACCTGATTAGCACAACAAATTGGTTGGTAAATGTTGATAAACGCTTGTCGCTAAAACAAGTTATTCCGCAAATAAAATTTTTACAGGATAAGAAAAACAATTCAAGCCATAAAAAAGAAAATACTAAAAACTATTTTACATGCAATGATACGAGCAGGAAGAATTTGGGGTTCATAGAATTTACCGATGTGGTTTATCATAAGGAATCTTCTAATGCACTTTTTAAGAATCGTCATGAAGAAATAGATTCAAAATTAGAGATAGGTATTAATTTTTATTCAAACGAAAAGATTCACATTATTAATGCATCGTCAGAGCCTTTTATAATTGAAACGGACTTCAAGGATTTGATTTCAGAATTAAAAAAAATGGATAGGCCGAATTCAAAGGCTTATTTAAACTTCAACGCATCTTTAAAATTTCAAAAATACATCCATTATAAATCTAGTATTTTGAATACGGCATTTAATCATTTAGAGATTTCAAATCATGAATTCATTTATTAACCTTATTTTATTAAATTTACCAAAACCCACCGCCATTGGAAATCTTTAACGACCTCTTAAAATTTAGTGTAGTAGACATTATAGATGTTTTTCTGGTAGCCCTTCTACTCTATTATATTTATAAACTGGTTAAGGGTACGGTAGCCATCAACATCTTTATTGGAATAATCATTATTTATTTAGTCTGGAAGCTCACAGAGTTTCTTAACATGGAATTGCTTACTGGTATTTTTGGTGGTTTTATGAAAGTGGGAATCATTGCACTAATCGTAGTATTTCAACCTGAAATTCGAAAATTTTTACTCATGGTCGGGTCTACTAATTTTAATAGACGACGAAAATTCCTATCACAGCTCAGTTTTTTAAAAACGGAAAACAGTGATGAAACCGATGTTGCCGCTATAATATCAGCAGCCAATAAAATGTCGGCATCCAGAACGGGAGCGCTCATGGTTTTCGAGCGTAACAATAATCTGGATTTTCTGTGTGCATCTGGCGATGCTATGAACATCACCGTATCGCAACCTATTATTGAAAGTATTTTTTTCAAGAATAGTCCATTACACGACGGGGCAATCATTATAAACAATAACATTGTAAAAGCCACACGCGTTATTTTACCTGTTAATAACGAAACAACAATTCCTAAACGTTTTGGTTTAAGGCACAGGGCTGCCATTGGCGTGACGGAAAAAACAGATGCTTTGGCACTTGTTGTGAGCGAAGAAACTGGAAATATTTCGTATTTTAAGGATGGTGAGTTTATTATGTTTGATGATACTCAAGAATTGGCCATGATTATTAAAGAAGATTTATCTTGATGTTGTGTAAAAATTGCGAAACACCCCTGACTACTGATAGTGATTTTCGCAAATCATGTGGAGTAAAAGTGATTCGGAATAGATTAACCGTTAAAAATCTATTTGAAAACTTTACTGAGGCTTAAAAAGCTGCGATTAATATTTAAACAATTTCTTCTTCTTTAATAAATTGTACTTCATATAAATTCCTATAATACCCATTTTCCTTTTGCAGAAGTTCACGATGCGTACCTTGCTCAACAATATATCCGGAATCCATAACAATAATATTATCTGCCTTCTTAATGGTGGCTAGACGGTGTGCGATGACAATAGAGGTTCGCCCTTTCGTAATCTTATCTGTAGCATTTTGGATAAGTTGTTCAGAATAAGAATCCACGGAAGAGGTTGCTTCATCTAAGACCAGAATACTGGGATTAGTGACATAAGCCCTTAAAAAAGATATAAGTTGTCGTTGCCCTGACGATAACATAACCCCACGCTCTTTTACATTGTAGTGATAGCCATTTGGAAGACTTAAAATGAATTCGTCAATCCCGATGTCCTTTGCTGCCTGACGCACTGTATCTTCGGTGACTTCAGGATTATTCAATGTGATGTTGTTTAAAATGGTATCAGCAAACAAAAACACATCTTGCAGTACCACGGCTATTTGCGTACGCAACGATTCTAAAGTAACCTCTTTAATGTTAATGCCATCTATAGATATATCACCTTTATCAATTTCATAAAAACGATTTAATAAATTGATAATAGTCGATTTTCCTGCTCCAGTTGCACCAACAATGGCGACTGTATCTCCAGGTTTCACTTCAAAAGAAATCTCCTTTAAAACCTGTTCATCCTCCACATAGCTGAAAGACACGTGATTAAATTCTATATGACCTTTAAAATGCTCTGCTTTATGAGTGCCCGTATCATCAATTTGCGATGTTGTGTCCAAAACTTTAAAGACACGGTTTGCAGCAACCATACCCATTTGTAGTGTATTAAATTTATCCGCAATTTGCCTTAGCGGTCTAAACAACATGGGAATAAACATGATAAACGCAATGAGATCCCCTTCTGAAACCACACCATTAAGCACGACGTTTAAACCTCCATACCAAGCTACCAAACCTATAGTGATGGATGCTGATAAATCGGCCAATGGGAAAAATATGGAATTGTACCAAACCGTTTTGACCCAGCCTTTTTTATGACGTTCATTAATAGTTTTAAAATTCTGATATTCAATAGCCTCTCGAGTAAACAGCTGCAAAATTTTCATACCTGTTAATCGTTCTTGAACAAACGAATTAAGGTTTGACACTTCGGTCCGTACTTCTTCAAAAGCCTTTTTCATATACTTCTGAAAGATTCGAGTCGCATATAAAAGCAAGGGTAACATCACGAAGACAATAAGACTCAAGCGCCAATTAATATAAGCCATGACCCCAAACACCACAGTCATAGTAAGTAAGTCTCTAAATATCATGAATAGCCCTTGTCCAAAAATATCGGCAATCCGCTCCATATCTGTCACCGCCCGCGTGATAAGGACGCCAACCGAAGAATTATCATAATACTTCATTTTAAAACGAAGTAAGTGATTAAAAAGTTTTACACGAACATCCATAACTAAATTCTGTCCCAACCATGCCGCATAATAAATAAATAGCAACTGAAAAACGGTTTGTAGAACAAGCACGCCTAACATAAGGAGTATGTAAAAAAGGAATCCTTTTTCTTCTTTACTGGCGATACTATCATCAATGGCAAACTTGGTAATATACGGAGTAGCCGCACTAAAAACTGCCAACAAAATCACCAGTATTATTAAACCATAAAACACATTTAAATACGGTTTTATGTATTCAAACAATCTTTTGAATAGTTTAACATCAAATATGTTTTCCTTGTTTTTGCTCATTTATATTTTATATCATCAGGATATTCAACATCTATTAAATATAAGCCTTTTGCTGGCACAGAGAATCCAGCTTCACGCCGATCTTTAGATTCTAATATCGCATGAAAATCTTCTAAAGAGATTTTTTTCAAACCAATATTTATGAGCGTTCCCACGATGGCTCTTACCATATTTCGTAAAAACCGATCGGCTTGAATGGTGAAATGAAGCTCATCACCTACCAGTTCCCAATCAGCTTTCATTATATTGCAATTATACGTTTTTACATCCGTTTTACTTTTTGAGAAGCATTGAAAATCTTTATACTCAAATAAGATTCTTGTAGCCACTTGCATGGCACTCAAATCTAACGGATGCTTCACATAATAAGCGGTATTAAAATTAAAAGCATTCTTTTTTAAACCCACTCGGTATAAATACGTTCTACTAATCGCATTAAACCGCGCGTGGGCATCATCGGTTGCTCTAAAAATTTTATGAATGGCAATGTCTTTTGGTAAAAAAGAGTTCATTTTAAAAACAATATCAGCTTCATCGATTAATTCATTACTGTCAAAATGCGCATACATTTGTTTGGCATGAACGCCAGTGTCCGTACGCCCCGCTCCCATTACAGAAATAGCTTCTTTCAGCAAGGTTGATAGATCCTTTTCAACCAGTTCCTGAACCGAAATAGCATTCGGTTGATTTTGCCATCCGTGATAGGCGGAACCATTATAAGAAAGTTCTATAAAATACCTCAATCTGTTTTAATACTTTTGTTGAAAGCACAAATATAGACAGATTAACGCTGCCATTGAAGTGCATAATCTTAATTAAATATTAAAAGATTTTTAATAGCAATTCATAAAATGACCAAAATCTTATTACTCTCTGACACGCACAGCTATATAGATGATGCCATACTAAAATATGTAAAACAGGTAGATGAAGTTTGGCATGCAGGGGATATTGGTGATTTAAGAATAACCGATGCCATAAAAGAACTAAAGCCCTTAAAAGCGGTATATGGAAACATTGACGATACTATTATTAGACAAGAGTTTCCCGAACATTTAAGATTTAAGTGTGAGGAGGTTGATGTGTGGATGACCCACATTGGCGGCTACCCGGGAGCTTATAATGTGCGCGTTAGGGAAACCATTAAACTAAACCCTCCCAAACTTTTTATTTGTGGCCATTCACATATTTTAAAGGTGATGCCCGATAAAAAATTACACCTGTTACACATGAACCCTGGCGCGGTTGGTAAACACGGTTTTCACAAAGCACGTACCATGTTGCGGTTTACTATTGATGGTGAAAAAATTGATAATCTAGAAGTTATTGAGTTCCCTAAGTAAAAAGACAAAAAGCAGGTATAAAAGCATAGTTTTTTAGCCAATTGAAAAAAATTAACGAGTTCTATGTTAATATTTTCTTAATCCAAGGGATTAATAAGTCAAAATAGCACCAATAGATTCATAAATTGTAGTTTTGCACCTATAATAAAACAGTAAAAATAATTATTTATGAGTTTAGTAAAAGAGAATGATACTGTGAAAGTTCATTACACAGGAAAATTAAGCAATGGTCAAGTTTTTGACAGTTCACTCGAAAGAGAACCGTTAGAAATAACATTAGGTCAAGGCATGTTGATTTCTGGTTTTGAAAAAGGCATGGTTAACATGAAGGTTAGTGAAAAAAAAACAATTAATATCCCTGTTGCAGAAGCCTATGGCGAGGTGCAAAAAGAATTGTTCCATGAAGTAAAAAAAGACCAATTACCAAAGGAAATCACTCCAGAAGTTGGTATGGGATTATCTTCTAAAAACCCAGACGGTTCAGAAGTGAAATTTCGTATTGCCGAGGTTAATGACGACCATATTATTGTAGATGCCAACCATCCTCTAGCAGGACAAGAGTTAGTATTCGATTTAGAACTTATTGAAATAAAATAACCATTTTATTTTAGTGAAAATAAAAAAGTCTGGAGTATTTCCAGACTTTTTTATGCCTTATTCTTTGAAAAATATAAAACCAACGATCCTCGAGGTAGAACCATAGAGTTTAAGTATAAACCTGAATTTGATTAATCTTCAAAATTTAACAGCCTTGATCTCAACAACAAATCATTCTTTTTCATATCCTGCAAGGTCATATTCTCACCTTGTAGGTATTAGGATTAAACAAAATAAACCTACAAGGTTTTGGCTCTAGTTTATTAGTGCCTTGATATTATTGGTTTTTGCCACGAATTACACTCATTAGCACGAATAAATGAGCTTAGCCCATTTAAAATTCGTGGAATGATTGACAAAAATGATATCACGAATAGAGAAATCTAAAGATTTTTCAAACATTAGTGATCATTAGTGTAATTTGTGGCTTAATACTTCAATTTCTTATCTATTATCCTCAGATTTACGATCGTTCCTGCAAGTAGGCTTACTTTTAATTATCTAATGTGTCAAGCATGTTTATCTTGAAGAAATATTACTAAAACAACGCACTAGTAAACTAGAGCCAAGGTTTTTAATAACTAATTGATAATTAAAAGTTTATTAATCGAAACCAGACTATAAGCCAAGTAACCGAATACATGGTTTTATATGGTTGGAGTCAAATACTTTAAAAACAAAAAAAGCCCAAGATCTTCACCTTGGGCTCACGCACTAATACTACTAAGATATTAGGTTTTATCGCAATCGATCTACAGATTTTACGAGATCTTCATCCTTCTTAATGGCTTTATTGGCTAAAGCCAAAAACACGATAGAAATGATAGGAAGAAACATCCCAATACCTTTCTCAGAAACCACAGTTTCTCCAGATACATTTAGAGATTGATACACAAAAAATCCTAGTAAAATAAAGTTTAATATGATGTTAAGTCGCCCCAAAACAAATTGAGACTTCCTATTTTTATACATAAATATAGTAATTAAAGATAAAAGCGCAGACCCTAAAAATAAGCCCAAATATAAAACGTCGTCAAAGGCATATACTTTTATATCATCATTTGTAATCCATAGATAGGAAACGAAAATGAGCCCCGCAGAAACCCCTGCAGCCATTAAAAGATATATAGTTTGAATACGTTGTAACATTTTATTTCTAAATACTAGACCGCAAAAATAATAGTTTCTTTTATAAATTTCACGTAAAAAATTAAAATAAAGTTGTATAATTGCAGTATCAATACTCAACAACCGCAATAACAGGTTGTTAATTCTTCAGATTAAAATTCATTTTTTTCAGAATAACTCAAATTATATTTACAAAATATTTTCAATCCTATATTAATGTTTGAAATTTCACAATTAAAAGAAAAGAAACTTGCTGATTTACAGGAGATTGCAAGTAAACTAAGCGTTCCTAAATACCGTTCACTTAAAAAATTAGATTTAGTTTATAAAATACTAGATATGCAAGCCGCAGATCCTAAAGCGGTAACATCTGTGGTGGATACGCCCGTTTCTTCAGAGAGCAAACCTGAGAAACGAGAAGTAAAGAAACCGAGACAGCGCGTTCAAAAACCTGCAAAAGATGCACCAGCGAAACCTGATGAGACATCACAAAAAAGCACGCCTGTAAGTGCTACGGATGCTAAAGATAATAAACCTGCTCCAGCTAAGGTTGTAAGTAGACCACCCGCACCAAGACCTAAAAAAGAGGAACAAAAGTCGGATACTAAGACGGAGCGTCGCGTTCCAAATGAACGCCCTAAAAACAGCTCACAAAAGTCACCTCAAAAAAGAGATAATAACCCCACACATAAAAATCAAAAAAACGGTAACACCCATGGTAGCAATGCCAATAACGGGAATAAAGATAGTAGAAATCGTTACCGCGAACCAGATTATGAGTTTGATGCTATTATCCAAAGTGAAGGCGTACTAGACGTTATGCAAGATGGCTATGGGTTTTTAAGATCATCCGATTATAATTACCTATCCTCTCCAGATGATATTTATGTATCGCAATCTCAAATCAGATTATTTGGTTTAAAAAAGGGAGATACTGTTTTAGGAAACGTAAGACCACCAAAAGAAGGTGAAAAATATTTTCCATTGATTAAAGTTAATTTAATTAACGGGCAAAAGCCGGAAGTGGTTAGAGACCGTGTGGCATTTGAACATTTAACGCCGCTTTTTCCACAAGAAAAATTTAACCTTGCCGATAGACAAAGTACTATTTCAACACGTATTATGGATTTGTTCTCGCCCATAGGGAAAGGACAGCGTGGTATGATTGTATCTCAACCAAAAACGGGTAAAACCATGTTATTAAAGGATGTTGCCAATGCCATTGCGGCCAACCATCCAGAGGTGTATCAAATGATTTTATTAATTGATGAGCGCCCAGAAGAGGTAACAGATATGCAACGTAATGTACGTGGCGAGGTGATTGCCTCTACCTTTGATAAAGAAGCCCATGAGCACGTAAAAATTGCAGATATCGTTCTTGAAAAAGCAAAACGATTGGTAGAATGTGGTCATGATGTGGTGATACTATTAGACTCCATTACACGTTTGGCAAGAGCCTATAACACCGTACAACCAGCCTCAGGTAAAATTTTAAGTGGTGGTGTAGATGCCAATGCATTACACAAGCCAAAACGTTTTTTCGGAGCAGCTAGAAATATCGAAAATGGTGGATCATTAACTATTATCGCCACGGCACTTACAGAAACTGGTTCTAAAATGGACGAAGTCATCTTCGAAGAATTTAAAGGAACTGGTAATATGGAACTGCAATTGGATAGAAAAATATCGAATCGTAGAATTTTCCCTGCTATCGACCTCACATCTTCAAGTACGCGTCGTGACGATATTTTACTCGATGCAAACACCATACAACGTATGTGGGTGATGCGTAAATACCTTGCAGATATGAATCCTGTAGAAGCCATGGAATTCATTAATGAGCGCTTTAAACAAACCAGAAACAACGAAGAGTTTTTAATATCCATGAACGGATAAAACACAAATCATATTGAAATAAATTAGGCCTTGAATTTTTCGAGGCTTTTTTTATGTTTAATTTTGGGCGTTACCCAAGGGTCGCGCTTTCCGTTCCAATCTTTTGTTCGTCCCTCTCAAAAGGATTTCCTCTGCAATCGCTAACGCAAATTCGCAGTTAACTTTAAACATATTTAACGCGTAACAAACTTCTTTATAAACTTGAATAATTTTATGATATTATTCAATATAAAATAATGGACTGAGGGGAAAATTAACCGACTTATAAATCATTATAATAAAAATTAAATAGACGTATTTCGACACAAAATAGAAGATAAAGAACTGAAAGCTTTGAAGAAGAAATTGATATTTTAAAAAAATAGAATCACAGGTAATATATAGCTCAGACTTAAAACTATCAAGCACCAAATATATAAACCACAAAAAAAGCCTCTCAATTATGAGAAGCTTTTAATATCTATAAATTCAATGATTTATAAAGCAGCGATATGCAATGCTAAACCAGATTTAAGGTTAGCCGCTTTATTAGCATGAATAATGTTTTTCTTAGCCAATTTATCTAACATAGAAACCACTGTAGGAAACATCGCTTCAGCTTCTTTCTTATCAGTTAACTCACGCAATTTCTTAATCGCGTTACGCGTCGTTTTATGCTGATACTTGTTTATTACTCGCTTAGATTCGTTACTTCTAATTCTTTTTAATGCTGACTTATGATTTGCCATGTGTTCTTTTTATTATTAAAATATTGTAGCCCGTAGGGGAATCGAACCCCTCTTACCAGGATGAAAACCTGGCGTCCTAGCCGATAGACGAACGGGCCATTGTTTTTTTGAGTGCGCAAATATAAATGATATGATTTAAACTTGCAAGAGTTTCAAATAACTTACAACGTTTCCATTGCGGATGCAAAAATACAACTATTTTTAAATGTCACAATAGCTACGTAATCTTTTTTTAAAAAAAATTCAATTAGTATGCTTTTGCAAATAACACTCTACCTTTTGAAGGCTTTCCAGAGTATACACAAACACCTTCTTCTGCTTTCATTTCCAACGGAATACAACGTATGGTTGCTTTTGTAAGCTCCTTGATTTTATCTTCAGTTTCATTCGTGCCATCCCAATGCGCAGAAATAAAGCCTGTTTTATTTTCTAAAACATTTTTGAATTCGTCAAAAGTATCTACTTCTGTTAAATGAGAATCTCTAAAATCCAAGGCCTTGTTAAACAATGCCTCTTGAATGTCTTTTAACAATCCTTCAATCTTATCTATTAAATCATCTAAAGCCACCACTTCTTTTGTTAGTGTATCACGTCTGGCAATTTCAACGGTGCCATTTTCTAAATCCCTAGCCCCAATAGCCAGCCTTAAAGGCACGCCTTGCAATTCATGTTGCGCAAATTTAGCACCTGGTCTGTGTGTGGTTCTATTATCAAATTTTATCGAAATGTTTTTTCCCCTTAAATCCTTTAAAATCCCATTAGCCACCTCGGTAATTGCCTCTAAATCTTCTTCACTTTTATATATAGGTACAATAACCACTTGATTTGGCGCCAAACTTGGTGGCAATACCAATCCGTGATCATCACTATGGGTCATGATCAAAGCCCCCATCAATCGCGTGGAAACACCCCATGACGTGGCCCAAACATAATCCTGTTTACCTTCTTTATTGGCAAATTTAACATCAAAGGCCTTGGCAAAATTCTGCCCAAGAAAATGTGAAGTCCCTGCTTGTAAGGCTTTTCCATCTTGCATTAAGGCTTCAATACAATAGGTTTCTTCTGCACCAGCGAATCGCTCGTTCTCGGTTTTTGTGCCTTGAATTACTGGGATAGCCATAAAATTCTCAGCAAAGGTCGCATAGACATTATTCATTAACTTGGCTTCTTCCAAAGCTTCGTTTTTTGTTTCATGTGCGGTATGGCCTTCTTGCCATAAAAACTCAGCAGTCCTTAAAAACAAGCGCGTACGCATTTCCCAACGCACGACGTTTGCCCATTGATTGATTAACAAAGGCAAATCTCTATAGGACTGAACCCATCCTCTAAATGTGTTCCAGATAATCGCTTCGGATGTCGGACGCACGATAAGTTCTTCCTCTAGCTTAGCATCTGGATCTACTCTCAGTTTTCCAGGTTTATCTGGATCGTTTTGTAATCTGTAATGGGTTACAATAGCGCACTCTTTTGCAAAACCTTCAGCATTTTTTTCTTCAGCTTCAAAGAGACTTTTAGGAACGAACAGTGGGAAATAGGCATTTTGATGCCCCGTTTCTTTAAACATTTTATCCAATTCCGCTTGCATTTTCTCCCAAATTGCATAACCATACGGCTTAATAACCATGCAGCCTCGTACAGCCGAATTTTCTGCTAGGTCTGCCTTTACCACCAATTCGTTATACCATTTGGAATAATCTTCTGCCCTACTAGTAAGTTTTTTACTCATATCAATGTTTTGGCACAAATATTGTGACTATGTTAAATGTAAAATAGTTGAGCAAAACTAACTATTTTTGTGATGTGCAACAATAAAATTCTCGAGTTATGCTATATAAAAACTACTTAAAAAGAAAATTACCCTTTTTTACTATTCTGGGCGCGCTCCTTATTTTATCTTCCTGTGGTTCATACCAATATGTAGGCGCAGATAATGATGGGATATATAGCAACACGCCACAACCCGAACCAAGAGCGGTCGCCGTGGTTGAAGTTCCTAACGAAGGCAACAGCAATTATTATAAAAATTATTTCAGAACCAAATCTTTAGAGCTTGAAACGCTTACCGAGAATGGTGACATATTTACTGATATCGATTCATACGAAAGCGAAAATTACATCGAAAATGATTCATTGATCGACAATAGCTATATAGGTTATGCCGGTTGGGGTCAAAACAGTAATGGTGTTACAATTAATTATATAGACAACGGCTTTAATAATATTTGGTGGAATGACCCGTTCATTAGTCCTTGGGGCTGGAACAATTGGGGTTGGGGCAACAGATGGAACAACTGGGGATGGAACCGATGGAACAACTGGGGTTGGAACAATTGGGGCTTTTACGATCCATTTTGGAGCGGTGGGCTTTATGGCGGCTGGGGTTTCAACGCAGGTTGGGGTTATGGCTATAACAGATATGCTTACAATAACGGCTATTACAATAACCGTTATAATAATTATTATGGAAGAAGGGCTTCTTATAGCGCTAGCAGACGCGGAAGCTATGCCAGAGTTAATTCTAACAATGTTAGGTCTGTAAATAGACGTAGCAACGCGGTTAACTCTAGAAATGTATCAAAATACAATACCTCAAGAAGACGATCCACATCTGCAATTGCAAATAGAAATTACAATAGAAGTACATCTGCAAATACGGCTAGACGCAGTAATGGAGTGACAGCAAATAGAAATTATAATCCCAATTCAAGGTCTGCAACAAAC
Source organism: Changchengzhania lutea (assembly GCF_006974145.1). Lineage (NCBI taxonomy): Bacteria > Pseudomonadati > Bacteroidota > Flavobacteriia > Flavobacteriales > Flavobacteriaceae > Changchengzhania > Changchengzhania lutea. Next base: position 398,494 of record NZ_CP039456.1, read on the forward strand.
TCGGTTAGAAGAACAAGACCTACGACGCCAGCAGGCAACTCAACAACAAGGTCTTCAACAGCAAGACGTAGTAGCAGCACTACTGCACCACGTTCAAGTGGCAACAGTGTCTATAAAAGATCATCATCCTCAAGGAATTCTGGATATACGCCAAGTAGAAGTAGTAGCCCTAGCAGAAGTTCTGGTTCCACAACACGATCGTCTAGCAGCAGCAGAAGTTCTGGAGGTTCTAGATCATCTAGTGGCGGAGGTCGAAGACGCGGATAAATTATTAAATTTTAAAAAAATTCATATGAAGAAGTTAAACTTACTAGTCATAGGGATACTTTCTATGTCCACAATCTATGCACAAGATATCTCAGACGCGTTGCGTTATTCTCAAGATGACATTCATGGAACCGCTCGATTTAGAGCATTAAGTGGCGCATTTGGTGCTTTAGGAGGCGATATGAGTGCCGTAAGCATAAATCCTGCAAGTTCTGCAGTATTTAGCCAAAGTCATGCAGCCTTCACCTTGTCCAATATTGATACAGAAAATAATACCCAATATTTTGACGGTTTAGGCACCTCAAATGAATCAAACTTTGATATTAATCAAGGAGGTGCTATTTTTGTTTTTGCTAGTAAGAGCAATTCCCCATGGCGCAAGATTTCCATGGGCTTTAATTATGAACGGGCCGGTAATTTTGATGATAATTGGTTTGCATTTGGAACGAACACCAACAATCAATCTATAGATCTTTACTTTTTAGACTATGCAGATGGTCTTCGATTAGATGAAATTTCAGCATTCGATGACGAAACCCTTGGAGATGCTTATTTGGAAATTGGTAGTGCCTATGGGTTTGGAAACCAACAGGCATTCTTAGGCTTCGAATCTTTTATTATCGAACCAGATGATATTAATAATGACGCAAATACCACATACTTTTCTAATTTAGCAGATGGTACGTTTAATCAAGATTACTCATATGCATCGACTGGTTATAATGGCAAAATCAGTTTCAATATAGCATCACAATATCAAGACAACCTGTATTTGGGTTTAAATTTAAATTCTCATTTTATCAACTTTAATCGTTCAACATTATTGTTTGAAGATAATGCCAATGCAGGATCTATTATTCGCGATATTGAATTTGAAAATAATCTATCAACAACTGGTAATGGGTTTTCATTTCAACTTGGTGGTATTTTAAAATTAAGCAACGAATTTAGAGTGGGACTAACTTATGACTCACCAACTTGGTATAGTATTGAAGAAGAAACTACTCAGTATCTAGCAACTGTTAGAGATGACGGCGGTGTTAATGCCACACAAGTTATCAATCCTGATGTTGTAAATATCTACCCGAGTTATAAACTAAAAACGCCAGCTAAAGTTACAGGTAGTTTGGCCTATGTTTTTGGTCAAGGTTTATTAAGCTTTGATTATTCAAGAAAAGATTACAGCGCTACAGAATTCAGACCGACTTCTGACGCTTTCCTCGCAGATGAAAACGCAAAAATGAATGATATTTTAACCACTGCGCAAACCTACCGTTTGGGTGGTGAATATAAGCACCAGCAATTCAGTTTTAGAGGCGGCTATCGTTTTGAGGAAAGTCCATATAAAGATGGTGTCACTATTGGCGATTTAACAGGCTACTCTTTGGGACTAGGCTATAGCTTTGGAAGAACGAAATTGGATGTTACTTACGACCGGTCTAGCAGAACTTTTGAAACCCCTTTATATAATGTTGGTTTAACAGATTCTGCCTTTATTGATAGGACAAATTCAAATATCACCTTGTCTTTAAGCTTCAGCATTTAGATTAAAATAAATCCATTTTTAAAAGCCCTTACTTTTTTAGTATGGGCTTTTTTATGTCACGTGTAATTTTTCAACAACAGCAGAGACAAAGCATAAGTGATTAATTGTTTGTTAATTCAAAACATAAGAAAACGGAATTACTTATCTTTGCAGCCTAAAAATCTTGATTTTTTAAGTATGAAAATTGAAAAGAACATAGAAGATTTTGAATCGTTAGGAGATGATCATGTGGGAACCTCACAAAATACACCTATGAGACAGGATGCTTTTAAACTTTCTAATGATGAAAAAATAGATATCATCAAGGATGATATCCGCCATATCATGGAAACTCTAGGCTTAGACTTATCGGACGATAGTTTAAACGGAACGCCCAATCGCGTAGCCAAAATGTTTGTTAAAGAAATTTTTGCTGGTCTTAATCCAGATAAAAAACCAAAAGCCTCAACATTCGAAAACAAGTATAAATACGGCGAAATGTTAGTTGAAAAAAACATTACGGTCTATTCCACTTGCGAGCATCATTTATTACCTATAGTTGGAAAAGCCCATATTGCGTATATCTCCAACGGTACTGTTGTAGGATTATCCAAAATGAATAGGATTGTCGATTATTTTGCAAAACGTCCACAAGTACAAGAACGTTTAACCATTCAAATCGTTAAAGAATTGCAAGAAGTGTTAAATACGCAAGATGTAGCATGTGTTATAGATGCCAAACATTTGTGTGTCAATTCAAGAGGTATTAGAGATGTTGAAAGTAGCACCGTAACCTCTGAATTTGGTGGTAAATTTAAGGAACAGGCAACCCGTAGAGAACTTTTAGATTACATCAAATTAGATACTAAGTTTTAGTTTTACTGTTAGTTGTGAGCTGTTAAGTCGTTTAGCTGAAAACTTGTCGAATACATCCAAAACCATAAACAACTATACAACAAACGACTCAGCAACAATCACCTTATGCATATTTATTCGTTTGAAAACTAGAAGTTTGGAAAGAAGCTATTCAATTGGCTGTTACAACTTATAAAACGACAGACTTATTTCCAAAAGAAGAAAAATTCGGATTAATTTCACAAATGAGACGATGTTCAGTATCAGTATCTTCAAATATAGCTGAGAGTACTGCGAGATTAACCAATAAAGATAAAGCGTATTTTATGACCATAAGTGTATAGCTCAGCTTTAGAATTATTAAATCAAGCCATAATTTCAAAAGAACTTGGATTTATTTCCGAAGAAAACTATAAAAATATTAGATTTGAAGTTGAATCAATAACTAATAAGATTAATGCTTTAAGGAATCATTTTCTTAAAACGTAAACTTAATCGACTCAACGGCTAACGACTTAACAAATTACAATAATGCAACTTTACCAAGAGCAACCTATTAAAATATACAACACCCTTTCTGGCACAAAAGAACTATTTCAACCCATTAACGCAGGTCATGTAGGCATGTATGTTTGCGGACCTACCGTGTACAGTAATGTGCATTTAGGTAATGTAAGAACCTTTATGTCTTTTGATGTGGTGTTTCGCTATTTGAAACATTTAGGTTATAAAGTACGGTATGTTAGAAACATTACAGACGCAGGTCATCTAGAAAACGATGAAGATGCTGGTGAAGATAAGATTACAAAAAAAGCACGTTTAGAACAAATAGAACCTATGGAAGTGGTGCAACGCTACACCGTAGATTTTCATAATATCCTCAATACCTTCAACTTTTTGTCACCGAGCATAGAGCCTACAGCGACCGGACATATTATTGAGCAAATTGAATTAATTAGCACCATTATTGACAATGGATATGCTTACGAAGTCAATGGATCGGTTTATTTTGATGTGCATAAGTTTAACGAGACCCATGATTACGGAAAATTAAGCAAACGTAAATTAGAGGATTTGGTTCACAACACCCGAGAACTCGACGGTCAAAGTGATAAAAAGAACCCACAGGATTTTGCCCTTTGGAAAAAAGCAGAACCCCAACACATCATGCGTTGGCCTTCGCCATGGAGTGACGGTTTTCCTGGTTGGCATTTAGAATGCACTGCCATGAGTACGAAATATTTGGGAGAGCAATTTGATATTCATGGTGGCGGCATGGATTTAAAGTTTCCACATCACGAGTGTGAAATTGCACAAAATGAAGCGGCAAAAGGCGTATCGCCTGTAAATTATTGGATGCATGCAAATATGTTGCAACTAAACGGGCAACGCATGTCTAAATCTACAGGAAACACGATTAATCCAGACGAATTACTTTCTGGAAATAATAGCATATTTACCAAAGCCTATGCCCCTAGCGTGATTCGTTTTTTTAATGCACAATCATCTTATCGCAGTGTATTGGATTTAACAGATGATGGCTTACTAGCCAGCGAAAAAGGCTTTTATAGATTGATGGATGCGGTTAATCTGTTAGAAGAATTAAAACCTTCTGAAACCTCAACACTAGATATCAAGACTTGGAAACAGACCTGTTATGATGCCATGAATGACGATTTTAACTCGCCTATTCTTATTGCACATTTATTTGAAGCTGCCAAATATATCCATCAAATTAAAGAAGGATTGGAAACGGTATCCTCTGAAGATTTAGCCCTGTTAAAAAACACGATACATCGTTTTGTTTTTGATGTTTTAGGACTTGAAAATACTACCAAAAATGAATCTGGAACAGATAAACTTTCTGGTGCTATTTCTGTTTTAATTACTTTAAGACAAGAAGCTAGGGCGAATAAAGATTTTGCTTTATCTGATAAAATAAGAAATGAATTAGCTGCCGTTGGCATTCAGCTTAAAGATGGTAAAGATGGGACAACTTTTTCTGTAAATTAATTTGTTGCTTGTCCTTCAGTCGTTTGTTGTAAAGCTGTTCGACTTATTTTGACTTAACATCTAAACAACATACAAATAACAATAATTGAAAAAACTACTAACAGCACCTTTTTTACTCTTGATAAAAGTGTATCAAACTTTAATATCGCCGCTTATGCCTGCCAGTTGCAGATATAATCCCACCTGCTCCCAATATACTAAGGAAGCCTTACAAAAACACGGTTTATTTAAAGGCGGCTGGTTAGCGATAAAACGCATTTTTAGTTGCCACCCTTGGGGCGGCTCGGGTTATGATCCTGTGCCTTAAAGTTATTGTGAACATAGTAAAACCATCTGATGATTTTCGGTTTTCTTTATTTTGATTTTGTAAAAAATTTCAACTAACTTCGTTTAACGATGGATATAAGCAATTTAAAACACCTTTTATATGCGTTGATTATTGGCCACAAGCTGAAAACCAGCCATACATTTTAGCACTTTCGGTTTTTCCCAACACACAATTCCAATGCTCTAGATTCAAAAAGAGTTAAAAATTTCCCATGTTTTGAAATAATATATTTAAGTATTTGCTTAAATACGTAATTAATTATACATTTGCACCTGTAAAACATATCTCATGAAATTAGAAATAACCTGTACAAGAGCGGAAGCTAACCATAAGCAGTTACAAAACTGTATGGAGACATTGGATAAAATGGAAGGAAGTTTTCAAAAAATGACAAAACTTTTGTCAATTGCTGGGAACGATGTAAGGTTGAAAATTCTTTTTCTCTTAAATACGGAAAATGAATTATGTCCTTGTGATTTAGCAGATATCCTAAAAATGAGTGTACCTGCAATCTCTCAACACATACGCAAAATTAAGGATGCAGGAATTATCTCTTCAAGACGCGATGGTCAAACGCTTTACTATTCATTAAATAGAGATGAAACAGAGATATTTAATAGCATTTTTAAATCTATAGAATTAATTAGAAAAACAGCATAATAATTATTAGAAAAATGAAAACAGAAAAAACATCAAAAAATGCAGCATACACTGGTTTATTTGCTGCTGTAGCATCATCATCTTGTTGTATACCTCCTGTTATAGCATTAATTGCTGGCGTAGGTGGTAGTGCGTCTGCTCTTTCTTGGATGGAACCTTTTAGACCCTATTTAATTGGTTTAGCAATAGTCGCAATTGGCTATGCTTGGTATAATTATTTAAAACCGAAAAATGCTGATGATTGTGGTTGTGAAGTTGATGCAAAATCAAAATAGTTTCAAACCAAAAGATTTTTAGTTGGCATTACTTTGTTTGCAACGGTTTCAATTGCTTTCCCTTATTATGCTCATATTTTTTATCCTGATAATAAGAAAGAAGTGGTTGTAGTCAATCAATCCAATATTCAAACATTAAATTTTGATGTCAAAGGGATGACTTGTGCATCTTGTGAAGAACACGTTAAACACGCAGTTAATGAGTTAGAAGGTATTGTAAATATAAATGCTTCCTATGAAAAGGCAAACGCAGAAGTGGAGTTTGATAATACAAAAACTACTAAAGAGGATATAGAAAAAGCAATAAACTCAACAGGATATAAAGTAATTAATAAAGAAAAAGATGAGTAATAAAACAATAAAATTAAACATCAACGGAATGACTTGTTCAGGGTGTTCATCACATATTAAAAAAGATTTAAACGTTAAAGACGGAATTGTAAGTAGCACTGTAAATCACGAAACAGGAGAAGGGAAATTTGTATATGACACCAATAAGATAAGCCACCAAGATGTTATTAATGCGGTGAATAATGTAGGTAATTATTCAGTTGTTGAAGATGTTGAAAAAGAAGATTGCTGTGTTACAAATTCTGATGATAAAAATCAATTCGATTTAATTGTTATTGGTGGTGGTTCTGCTGCCTTTTCAGCAGCCATAAAAGCCGAAAGTTTAGGCTTAACTACGCTAATGGTTAACAGTGGTTTGGACTTTGGTGGAACGTGTGTCAATGTTGGATGCGTGCCTTCAAAAAACTTAATAAGAGCTGCCGAAATAGCGTATCACGCAACACATTCTAATTTTAAAGGAATTAAACCCAAAGGTGTTGCCATTGATTTTACTCAAATAATAAAAGACAAGAAAGCATTAGTTACCACACTACAGCAACATAAGTATATGGATGTGGTAAGTGATTTTAAATACTTAACAATGCTTAAAGGTTGGGCAGAATTTGTAAATAATAAAACCATTCTTGTAGATGGAAAAGATACATACACCGCAACTAACATCATTATAGCAACAGGAGCGACCACCAACATTCCAAACATTGAAGGCTTAAATGAGGTTGACTATTTAACCAATGTATCTTTATTCGATTTAGAAGCAAAACCAAAAAGCCTAACCATAATGGGTGCCGGCTATATTGGATTGGAAATTGCAATGGCATACAATCGTTTGGGCGTAAAAGTGCATATCATAGAATTTACCGACAGGCCATTACGCAGTCAAACCAACGATATTGCAGATATTTTAGTGGAACAAATGAAAAGTGAAGGGATAGAAATCCTACCAAATTTTAGAGCTATTAAATTTGAAAAAGATGGTGATAATACCATTATTCATTGCAAATGTCCTGATGGTTCTACCACTCAAATAATTGAAAAAGGACATATTGTCGTAGCTACAGGAACAAAACCAAATACATCTAAATTAGGTCTTGAAAATATTGACCTAAAGCTGACAGAAAAAGGACATATTTTAGTTAACGAAAAAATGGAAACTAACGTTTCCAATATTTATGCAGCTGGTGATGTCACCAATACACCGCCTTTTGTTTATACCGCAGCAAAAGAAGGAAGTACAGCAGTAAATAACGCATTTTCTTTATCAAAACATAGTGTAGATTATACATCATTACCTTGGGTAGTATTTACAGATCCTCAAATTGCGGGAGCAGGTATGGATGAAGTAGAAGCCGAAAAAGCAGGCATCCCTTTTGAAGTCTCTAAATTAGATTTAATTCACGTGCCTAGAGCATTGGCCGCTCAAGATACCAGAGGATTTATAAAATTGATTCGAAATACCGAAACGGATAAATTGATAGGTGCTAGGGTAATAGCACCAGAAGGTGGCGAACTCATTCAACAATTAAGTATGGCTATTAAGTTTGGTATAACAGTAAAAGATTTGGCTGAAAGCTTTTATCCATACTTGACACTTGGAGAAGGTATCAAATTAGCAGCAATTACGTTTGGTAAAGATGTTTCTAAATTGAGTTGTTGTTCTAGCTAAAATTTTTGATATGAAAAAAGAGCCACAAAAATTACCTGCCGATTTGATTTTAGATATTAAAATCAGGTTAAAAACCTTAAGTGGCCAAATTAATGGCATTGTTAAAATGCTTGATGATGGAAAAGACCCTGAACAAATAAACATCCAGTTCAAATCCATAGATAAAGGCATTCAAAAAGCACATTATTTACTTTTGGATGAAGTCTATCGAAAAGCATTGGCCATTGGAATTGTAAAAGCTGTGGATTCTTGCCCCGGAAACTGTGGCAATGAAGATAAAATTGAATATTTAAAAAGTGAATTCCCTAATTTGGAATTATCTGATTTGACTAACAAGTTAAAAGAAATCCAAGCCATAGAAACCAGACTTAAAGCGTACAGCGAAAAAAAAGATTAAAAAAAGTTTGGAGACCCCCTACCTCTTGTCGTCATCTTTGTGGTATTAATAATTTAAACTTCAAATAAGATGAAACGACAAATTGAGATTTTTACAGCAGGATGTCCAGTATGCGAACCTGTGGTGCTATTAGTAAAAGAAACAGCAGGAAAGGACTGCGAAATCACACTTCATAATTTAGCAGAGCAATGTGAAAGTAAAATCTGTGTTTCCAAAATGAATGAATACGGAGTAAAAAGGCTCCCTGTCATTGCTGTTAATGGACAACTTTTGGATTGTTGCAAAAATATCCAAATCACAAAAGATGATTTGGTAAATGCAGGAATAGGAAGCTGTTAGATATGGCAATCACTAAATTGAACAAAAGGGCATCAATGGGAACTGCTGTATTTTCAGCAGTTTCCTTAAAACTTTGTTGTTGGGGGCCATTGTTGCTAACGGGAGTTGCAGGAATCAGTGGAAGTTCTGTCTATTTTTCTTGGCTCAATGCCTTGAAACCTTATCTGTTGGTCATTGCATTTTTGTCATTGGGTTTAGCTTTTTATCAAGTGTATAAAAAAAAGAAGGTGGACGATTGTGACAACTGTGAAACTGATAAACCATCATTTTTTAAATCGAAATTCTATTTGTGGTTGGTCACTATGTTTGTTGTTGTGATGACATTGGTTTCTTATTATCCACAAATATTTCACCCAACAGCTACAAAAGAAATTGTTGCAACAAACAATACAGATATTCAATCTGTAAAGTTGAATGTTGAAGGGATGGTATGCTCTGGTTGTGAAGAAAATATCAATCATTCTGTGAACAAATTGGACGGGATTTTTGGAATCAAGACCTCTCACATAAAAGGAACTTCTGAAATAAAGTTTGACACGACTAAAACAACCGTAAGTGAAATAGAAGAAGTGATTAAATCAAAAGGATACACAATTAAAAACAATACTAATGAATAGATTGATTATAATAGCATTGAGTATTTTTTCTACCTTAAAAGTGTTTGCCCAAGGCCCACCAATTACAACTGAAACGCCCATTATGCTTGGACTGGAAGGAAATGGCATTAGAACTTTTGGTAAGTTCATTTCAAAAGAAAATGCGAACATTTATGTGCAACCCATAGCTATTCCTTATAATATCACATCAAAATTTCAGATTGGTGGAATATTTCCATTCAAGTTTATTACCCCTAAAGGAGCAGAAACAACAGGAGGTTTTGCGGATATGACGGTTTTTGCCAAATACCAACTTTACAAAAAGACGGCAAAGCCAAAACATTTAGAGTTTTAGGCTTGGTTAAACAAACATTCCCCACAGGAAAGACATCATCAAGTCCTGCAATTGGTTCAGGGCTTTCTCAAACCTACATTGGTATTGTAATGGGGAAATTAACAACCAAAAAAGGGCTTTATGCCGATTTTGGATATAACATGACCAACAAAGATACTTCTGATGATTTTTTGTATAATTTTTCGCTTGGTGTTCCTTTATTACCCCATAAATATCCACAAAAACAACTAAACACGTATTTAGAGTTTAACGGCAATTATGCATTTGACCCTAAAGTACATACCCTCTTTATATCACCAGGATTCCAATTTATTCCTGGTAGAAGAATTCTATTTGAAACCAGTTTTCAAATAACCGTATTGTAAAAATTGACCTTGATGGAACAATGATTGAATCATTTGATGGCTTTCAACGCCCAATGCATATTGCGATTCAAGAAGATAAAATCTATGTTCCCGAATATACATCAGATACCGTAAAAATTATTGAAAACGGAACTGTTTCAACACTTACGTTAAAAAAAAATACGGATGCAATTGCAGGAATAGCTGTTGATGGAAATACGATTGCCGTTGCTGATTTTTATAATCATAGAATCATTTTCCAACAAGATGATAAAGTAACCATTATAGGTAAAGAAGGACATAATGATGGCGAATTATATTATCCTACAGATGTTGATTTAAAAAATGATTTGATTTCTGTTGCAGATGCATACAACAACCGTGTTCAGGTCTTTGACTTAAAAGGGAACTATGTAAGAATGATCGGTTGGAATGAAAACATAAAAGTAGCCACAGGACTAAAAGTAACTGATACACAAGTCATCATTGCAGATTTTGAAGGCAATAGAGTATTGGTTTACGTATTTAAATGGTAATCTTTCACAAATTGTATCGGACAATTTCAATCAACCAACGGATATTGAAATTGTAAGTAATAAAATGTATGTGGTAAATTATAAAGGGAAAGCTATTTCCATTTTTGAAAAGCAATGACTTTAATAATGAACAAAGGAATTATATTATAGAAAAGCCATACACATTTGCAACTATTCCAAAATATAAAAAATTAGTCTCTGTGTTTATCCGAAACGAAAGTGCTTTTTAATTACCTATGTTTTATACACAAACCGTTAAACAAAACATCTACGCCTTGGGTATCTCCATCAAAATCTCCAATACAAAATTCCAATACTTTTGAACCGAAGAAATTTGTGCGCGCTCATCTGGTGAGTGTGCGCCTTTTATATTCGGACCAAAACTAATCATATCCATCTCTGGGTAATTCTGTCCTAAAATACCGCATTCTAAACCAGCATGACAAGCTGCCACGTGAGGCTTTTCACCATGTAACTTTTCGTAGAGATTTTCCATGACCTTTAAAATTGGTGAGTCCATATTTGGCGCCCAACCTGGGTAATCCCCAGAAAATTCCACCTCGCAACCCGTGAGCTCAAAAGCTGCTCGAAGCGCATTGGCCAAGTCCATTTTTGAACTCTCCACAGATGACCGCGTTAAACAGCCTATTTTAATGCTGCCGTCCTTAACAATCACACGTGCAATATTATTAGAAGTTTCAACCAAATCTAGAATATCAGCACTCATTCTATATACACCATTCCATCCTGCATAAAGTGCTCTAGTCAGTCCTTCTTGAACGCCTAAATCCATGATTTTCGCTGGTGTCTCTACTTGGGACACCACAATATTTAAATCGGGCTCCATTGTTTTTAACTCCTTTTTTAAGAGCGCTTCCATCTGTTTCATTTCTAAAAGAAAGGCATCTTCATGCATGGCATCGATAACCACCACCGCATTACTCTCTCTTGGGATCGCATTGCGCAGGCTACCGCCATCAATTTCTGAAATGCGCAAGCCAAAATTTTCAAAGCCATCAAACAATAAGCGGTTCATAATTTTATTGGCATTCCCTAAGCCTTCATGAATCTGCATGCCAGAGTGTCCGCCCTGTAAGCCCTTTACCGTAATTTTATAACCGGTTTTAAATTCTGGAGTATCTTCTTCATTATAGCTGCGCGTCGCGGTCACATCGATTCCGCCAGCGCACCCTACGCCTATTTCGTCATCTTCTTCCGTATCTAGATTTAACAAAATACGACCACTAAGCAAACCCCCTTTAAGTCCCATGGCACCCGTCATGCCCGTTTCCTCATCTATGGTAAATAAGGCTTCAATGGCTGGATGTTGGATATCGGTACTTTCTAAAATGGCCATGATAGTGGCCACACCTAGACCATTATCGGCGCCGAGTGTCGTACCCTTTGCCCGAACCCAATCGCCATCGACATACATCTCAATGCCCTGAGTATCGAAATCAAAAATAGTGTCCCCATTTTTTTGATGCACCATATCTAAATGCGATTGCATCACAATAGGCGTTCTATGTTCCATTCCAGGACTTGCCAGTTTTTTAATAATGACATTCCCAACTTCATCCTCAAGGGTTTCTAAACCTAGGTTTTTACCAAAATCCATCATAAATGCGATGACACGTGCTTCTTTTTTTGACGGTCGTGGCACGGCGTTTAGATCGGCGAATTTATTCCAAAGTAATTGGGGTTCTAGTTGTCTTATTTCTGAGCTCATAATGGGTTTATATAATTGTTTTCAAAGATAGCAAAATTGGACTGATATTAGCGGCTACTCCTGATTACCTCACTGGTATTTATTTCTATTAGATTCGATGAATGTAAACATTTGAAACGGCATCCTTTTTTGAGGCACGAAAAAAAGATACAGTGGAAAGCAGGAAGAAACCTTTATAGTTATGCCATTGCCATAGGGTACAATTTTTTATTACTTTTGGAACATGCTGAAGAACAAGAAAACGGTAATGGCGCTGTCATTACTTCCCCAATATTTACTCATTAGGCTAGCGGCCGCACATCCTGAATTTGTAGAGCAGTACTACAGTAATGGGGTTTATCAGTGGGTGTCTAAATTATTTAGATATGTTCTGGGGTGGTTGCCTTTTTCGTTTGGCGATTTGGTATATGCTTTTGGAATTCTTTATATGATCCGATGGTTTTATAAAAACAGAAAACGGTTACGTAAAGACACCAAGCGTTGGTTTGTGGATGTGCTTGCAGCAGCAGCTGTTATTTACTTTGCATTTCACATACTTTGGGGCTTTAATTACTACCGATTACCGCTGCATGCCAGTTTGGGTTTACAGGCTGATTATACGACCGAACAGCTTGTGAACGTGACCAACAAATTAATTATCAGGGCCAACAGCATGCATGCAAAAGTATCTGAAAATGACACCCTCAAAGTGGTGATACCTTACCATAAAAGAGCCATTATGCAGCGTGCGCCAAAGGGTTATGACAACTTAAAGCAAGTATTTCCGCATTTGGAATACCACCCAAAGAGTATAAAGAAATCGCTGTTTAGTTACCCGTTGACTTATATGGGTTTTAGTGGCTATTTGAATCCGTTAACGAATGAAGCTCATGTGGATGCATTAATTCCTGCGTATAAATTCCCGACGACATCATCGCATGAGATTGCACATCAATTGGGGTATGCCGCAGAAAACGAAGCTAATTTTATAGCTTTTTTAGCCGCCACAAATCATGATGATATCTATTTTAACTACTCGGGCTACGCTTTTGGTTTACGGTTTTGCCTGAATGAAATATACAATCGAGACCCCTGTTTATTTGAAGACATGGTTGCCGATGTAAATCTTGGTATCTTAAAAAACTATGATGAAGTAAGAAGCTTTTGGGTGGCGCATCAAAACCCGGTGGAGCCTTATTTTAAGTCATTTTACAGCAATTTCTTAAAGGCCAACAAGCAAGATAAAGGGATGGAAAGCTATAACTATGTGGTGGCGCTATTGGTTAATTATTTTGAATCAAAAACGTTTTAACTTTACTCCAAAAGTTCGGCACCTTCTGGAATTTCAAAAATAGCAGTGTCTAGTTGTTCTTTTGAAAGTTTAATGTTTGTAAACTTTAAATCGTTACGCTTGGTGGTTGGTAAATTATTTTCGTAGTTATACCAAGTTAAGGTTTCTGGTAATAGCAAACCTTCAACAGATTGCCAATTGCCATATTTTATAAAATGAAATTCCTTGCTCTTCGCTTTACTAAAGTAAGTGACCGTATAACCCAACCAGACCATTTTATGGGTTTCAGAATCGTAGTATACAATATATTCGTCCTCAGGCGATTCTCCTACGCCACTTTCATATGAAATTTGAATGCCAGGATATGATTGGTCTTCAAAAACTAATGGTGCTACGTCTTTGTAAATAATGCCATCATCACTTAGAATAAAAGGCATGGCGTAAAAATAGAACATCAAATTATAGTAAAACTTAGGCTTTCCTTTGTAAGCAGTGGTGTCTTTGGAATACAACCAAACGTCTTCACCATTAAAACCTATGGTATGTTTTGGCATTTCGATAAGCGATTTTCTGTTTTTTAAGTTGGTTGCAGTTACCTCATCGCCGTTTGGTTTTTCCATAGTGAACACCAAAGATTGCATTGTGTTCCAATTATCCAAACCGCCATGGGCTTCAAATACTTTTGAGATATTTTCTGGATAGATACTGGTAGTGATATCGAGATTTTCTTTGGAATAATCAGTGGGTACAACGATGTTGTTTTTCGAGTTGTTATTGCAGGAGAGTATTGAAATTGCAAAGAGTACTAGAAATATGCGTCTCATTTGTTATATGTTGAATGGTTTTATTATTTGACGAAGTTACAAGAGCATAATTACATAAAAACTATTACTTTTGTTCGATTGCCATGAAAGAAATTACCAGTACGCAAAACGCCTTTATTAAGCAACTTACTCTATTAAAAGACAAGTCGCGCGAACGTAAAAAAACAGGTCTCTTTTTAATTGAAGGGGTTCGCGAAATTTCGCTTGCTTTAAAAGGGGATTATGCTTTGGACACCATTTTGTTTTATCCTGAATTATTTTCTGAAGAACGGCTTAATGACTTTACAAATCAACAAATAACCAGTATAGAAATATCCAAAGACGTTTATCAGAAATTGGCTTACAGAGAAACCACGGAAGGGGTTTTAGCGGTTGCCAGATCCAAACGCAACCACTTAAGCGATTTAAAACTTGATAAGGAAAATCCTTTAATTTTAGTTGCCGAAGCACCCGAAAAACCTGGTAATATTGGCGCTATTTTAAGAACCGCCGATGCCGCAAAGGTAGATGCCGTAATTATTGCCAATCCAAAAACCGATTTATATAACCCGAATATTATACGATCCAGTGTGGGTTGCGTGTTTACCAACCAAATTGCCACAGCAAACACTTCTGAAATTATTGTCTTTTTAAAAACGCAAAACATAAGCGTTTTCTGTGCAGCATTGCAGGCTTCGGTGGCATATCATACCCAAGATTACACATCGGCAACCGCAATTGTCGTGGGCACCGAAGCCACAGGTTTGAGTAACGAATGGTTAGAAAACTCCAATCAGAATATTATTATCCCCATGCAGGGCGAAATAGATTCCATGAACGTGTCGGTTGCAGCAGGAATTCTTATTTTTGAGGCTAAACGTCAACGGGATTTTAAATAACGTCATATGTCAGTCTGAGCGCAGTCGAAGACCTTATTAATTATAAGCACCAATGCATTTCGACTGCGCTCAATGTAACAATTTGTATAAAGCTTTAATAAATATTACATATCGAATACCTAAACAAACTTTAAAATATGTATTTATATTATGTTTATATTCTAAAATGCTCCGATGATTCTTATTATACAGGAATTACAAATAATTTAGAGAAACGCGTAAACAAACATAAATATGGAAAATATAGAGATTGTTACACTTACAAGCGAAGACCAATAGAACTTAAGTTTTTTGAAACTTTTAATGATGTATTACAAGCTATATACTTTGAAAAGAAAATCAAAAAATGGACACGCGCCAAGAAAGAAGCTTTAATTCATGGAAATTTTGATATGCTTCAGATATTGGCTGAGTGTAGAAATGCAACTCATTACAAGTATCTTGGTAAATGAACACTTCGACTGCGCTCAGTGTGACAAATAGTTTTATTTTTGCTTTTCAATAAAATTTCCTGTTTTAAAATTAGAACGCTAAGACGCAAAGTGATTTACTGTAAACTGAAACTGCAAACTAAATACTGAATTAATGACAGCAACCACTCTTTTTTATATCATCATAGCCATAATAATCATCAATTTTATAGCTGATAAAATTTTAGATGCCTTAAATGCTAAACATTACAACGACGCCCTTCCTAAAGGTTTACAGGATGTTTATGATGACACCGAATACAAAAAATCACAGCGTTATAAAGCTACAAATTATAGGTTCGGACTGCTCACCTCAACATTTTCGTTATTGTTAACTTTGGGGTTCTTATTTTTTGACGGATTTGAATTTGTGGATAATTTGGCCAGGAGCTACAGTGACAACCTCATTATAATAGCGTTGATTTTCTTTGGGATTATTATGATTGGAAGCGATATCATTACCACACCTTTTTCATATTACAGTACCTTTGTTATTGAAGAAAAATTCGGATTTAATAAAACAACGGTTAAAACCTTCTTTTTAGACAAAATTAAAGGCTGGCTCATGATGGCGCTTGTTGGCGGTGGTATTTTAGCTATAATTATTTGGTTCTATCAAGTTACAGGAACACATTTTTGGCTATATGCTTGGGCGCTTGTATCTGCGTTTACCCTATTTATGAATATGTTTTACTCTAAACTTATTGTCCCCTTGTTCAATAAACAAACCCCTTTGGAAGCTGGAGGTTTGCGTGATAAGATTTCAGAATACGCGAAGACTGTTGGTTTTAAATTAGATAAAATATTTATAATTGACGGTTCTAAACGAAGTACCAAGGCGAATGCGTATTTTTCGGGATTTGGTAGTGAAAAACGAGTGACGCTCTATGACACCTTGATCCATGATTTGGATGAAGATGAAATTGTTGCTGTATTGGCCCATGAAGTTGGGCATTATAAAAAGAAGCATATTATTTTTAATTTGTTTGCTTCTATTTTATTGACAGGGTTGACGCTTTATGTTTTATCACTGTTTATATCCAATCCCTTATTATCAAACGCTTTGGGTGTGGAAACTCCAAGTTTTCATATTGGACTGATCGCTTTTGGGTTGCTATATGCGCCAATTTCGGAAATTACAGGATTGATTATGAACGTATTTTCCAGGAAATTTGAGTACCAAGCCGATGATTATGCCAAAAACACGTTTAAAGCAGAACCGCTTATTACCTCACTTAAAAAACTCTCAAAAAATAGTTTGAGCAATTTAACACCGCATCCGGCATATGTGTTTATGCATTATTCGCATCCTACATTGTTGGAACGGATTGTTAATTTGAGGAAGTAAGTTTGAATTCCTTTGTCATTTCGACGACTGGAGAAATCGCATCATTTAAGTGGCGCTAAAACTCAAAGTAAAATAGTTTATTGTTTTCGTTTAACTTGACTTTGTAAAAAATTTCGACTAATTTCGTTTCACGTCGGATATAAAACATTAAAACGTATTTCATATCCATAAAAGTTGCCAGTAATGCGGACGAAATCATCAAAAGTTTCCATATAATTCAACTTTTTTGTTATCTTTGCTAAAGTATAACGACAAATAAACTGAATGAAACCAAAATTTGAGGTAGTTTTTCTTGAACAAGCTATTGACTTTATGTCCAAATTGGATGTTAAAGCAAAAAAGAAAATCTATTACAATTTGGATAAAGCGAAACTCGAAAATGACCCAAAACTGTTTAAGAAACTGACAGACGAAATTTGGGAATTTAGAACACTTTATCAAGGAATTCAATACAGACTCTTTGCATTTTGGGACAAAACTGACAAAACCGAAACGCTTGTGTTATCTACACACGGAATGGTAAAAAAAGTAAGTAAAGTTCCAAAATCTGAAATTGAGAAAGCATTGAAAATTAGATCTGAATATTTTGACAAATAAACTTGAAATTATGGCAACGAAAAATAAAAAAATGAAAATGATGACACTTGACCAAATGAAGGACAAGGACATTGGAAAAGTTGGAACAACAGAACGTGACAAATACGAATTTGACCTGCGAATGGAAGTGCTTGGCGATATGATAAAGTCTGTCCGAAAAGAACGAAATTTGACCCAAGAGCAACTCGGAGAATTAATTGGGGTTCAAAAATCTCAAATCTCTAAATTGGAAAGAAATACTAAAAACGTAACTATCGAAACGATTTTAAAAGTATTTAGAGCTTTAAAAGCAAACGTTCGATTTAGTGTGGAAATGAACGAATCGGAATTTAAAGTTGCATAAAGCACTACTGGCAATTGAGTAGACGGGTGACGACTTAAAAGTCGTCACTGCGCCTCTCACACCACCGTACGTACGGGTCTCGTATACGGCGGTTCACCAAATTGAAGTTTGCGTATTATTAATGTAATCTAACAAAGGTTTATACCCTTTTCGTTTAAGTCTAGAGACTGTAATAGTAGTCTTTAGAATAGGACTTTGAGCAACTGCCCAGCCTCCCATTCTTGTTCTACTCCAAGCATAGGCTTGTCCGATTTCTATACCTAATTGAATTAGGTTTTTACGTTTCCGTTCTAGTTTCTTCCAATCGTGCCAAATACAATAGCGCAACCGATTTCTTAGCCACTCATCTAGCTTTTTACTTTTTGCATAGATGTTGGTTAAGCGGTAATTGTTCATCCAGCCTCGGCAGACTTGATTAAGTCGTTCGAGTCGTTCTAACAACGACATGGGTTTGGTTTTCTTGGTTATACTTTTTAGGTTACGTTTAAACTTTGCCCAACTTTTATTGGCTACCACTAGTACATATTGTCCTTTTACACCCTTTTTATAGATGGGTACAAAACCATGCCCGAGTAACTCAAAGTTTACAGGTCTGCGGATGCCACTTTTGGCTTTGTTTATAGGTAATTTAAGTTTATCTTTTAAGAAGACAAACAGTCTATTTCCTATTTGTTTAGCCTCGCTTTTGCTTTTGGCGTAAACGCTAAAATCATCAGCGTAGCGAACATAACGCAAGCCCATGCTTTTCATTTCTTTGTCCAAAACATCTAACATAATATTAGATAATAAGGGACTAATTGGACTGCCTTGCGGGATGCCTTTTCTGCGCTTTTGGAGTTTTCCATCTATTAATATGGGAACTCTAAGCCATTTTCGGATTAATCGCAAAGTGGTCGGACATTTTACCTTGTGGTAAATAAGTTGCAGTAAGATACAGTGGTCTACTTGGTCAAAGAATCCTTCTAAATCAATATCTACAATATCTTGATAACCAGAATTGATATACGTTTGAGCTTGTAATACTGCTTTTTGGATGTTCTTTTGTGGACGGAAACCGTAACTAACGGGTTCAAAATCATATTCAAAATGAACCATTAATTGTTGACTTACCGCTTTTTGAAGCCACCTATCGACTACAGTTGGTATTCCTAATAGTCGGGTTTTACCCTGTCCTTTTGGAATGGTTACTCCTAATATTGAATTTGGATTATAGCTGTTTGTGCGAATAGTCGATAGTATAGTCGAACGGTTTTCTAATATATAAGCGGAAAGCTCCGTTGTTTTCATACCATCTACACCGCTCGCGCCTTTATTGCGCTCCACTTGTCGTGTTGCTTTAAAAAGGTTTGTTGCTGATAATACGTTTTCAATCATAGGTTTAATAATTCGTGTACTCCTGTTGGTTTAAAACTAGGCTAGCTAGGCATCCTAATCGAATTCCAACGTAATTTAATGTTCTGTCCTTCCCTACTTGTGAGACCATCTGAGGTATTGCCTCAACTCGTTTCCCGTAGGTACTATGACCTCTGCTGACTTCTCCAAATAACCAACTCGTAGTTTTGGAGACCTCCCCAGGTAATGACATCTTCTTTCTCTCAATCACTGCCGTATCTACATATTTACCCTTTTGGTGTTCGTTGGGCGTTACAATGATGTGCTTGCTTACCCAAGTAAATATGCCTCTGTATACGATTTCTGTTCGTCAGTACCGAGTTTTGTAGTTCCGCTTCCTTCAGATAGAACCTCACGGTTTTCACCCTTGCGACTTACTAATGCTTCAAGACGTTACTCCTGTACATAAGGGACTTGCACCCTCTAGATTAATTATTTACCTTTCCGTAAATAAAAGATGCCCATGCTGGGCACACACAACGTGTATAAAAAATTGCTGGTGTTGTGCTAAAACAAAGGTCGTTGCACGTTTACTACGTCTGATTTTCCTTCGGAAAATCCTCGCACGCAAACCCGCAACTTTCCATATACAAACACGTTAAACGAACCACTGACAAAAAAACTCTTATTACAACATAAATTAGCAAACAACCGCGTTAACGATTGCAGCGGCATCCTTTTTAAAATTAGCGGCATCCTTTTTAAAATTATTAGATTGTAGACAAATTAAAACCTGAATTCAACAGATTGCCACAGTCGTTCCTCCTTCGCAATGACGCTTTAAAAAGACACAGCGGAAATATTTATATTCACGAATTCCTAAATCTATAATAAGTATGCATGAGTAAAGCGTGTTAAAACGCCCAAAATCAAACAATTACCATAATAGTAGGTAATGCCAAATAAATGATTACCTTTGCCGCTTGAAATAATTCCTCAGAGTGAGGATGTGTTGCTAGAAGTTTAAGTTAAGTATGTCGATTCGCTTCTTATGTAACACCACATAACACAATCGAATACTTATACTAAGAATGAACACATTCCAAGATTTAGGTCTTAATGAAAACCTTTTGCGCGCTATTACCGATTTAGGTTTTGAAAAACCAAGTGAAGTCCAAGATAAGGCCATCCCCATTTTATTAGAATCTGAAACCGATTTAGTGGCATTGGCCCAAACAGGAACTGGTAAAACAGCTGCTTTTGGTTTCCCTATGTTACAAAAAATTGATATTGCCAGCAGAACCACACAAGGTTTAATACTTTCGCCAACTCGCGAACTTTGTTTGCAAATTACCAACGAGATGAAACAGTACGGTAAGTATTGTAAAGGGCTTAATGTCGTGGCGGTTTATGGTGGTGCGAGCATTACGGACCAAGCGCGAGAAATAAAACGTGGTGCGCAGATTATTGTGGCAACACCGGGAAGGATGAAAGATATGATTAGCAGACGTTTGGTCGATATCTCTAAAATACAGTACAGTGTTTTAGACGAGGCTGATGAGATGCTAAATATGGGCTTTAAAGAAGATATTACCGATATTTTATCGCACACGCCCGATGATAAAAATACCTGGTTGTTTTCTGCAACCATGCCCCGTGAGGTAGCAACTATTGCTAAAAAATTCATGAACAATCCACAGGAAATTACTGTTGGAAACAAAAATGAAAGTACAAACACCGTGTCTCACGAATACTATTTGGTAAATTCTAGAGACCGTTACCAAGCATTAAAGCGTTTAGCAGATGCGAATCCAGATATATTTTCTGTAATATTTTGTAGAACAAAACGCGATACTCAAAAAGTTGCTGAAAACCTTATTGAAGATGGTTATAATGCGGGTGCGTTACACGGCGATTTAAGTCAGAACCAACGTGATTTGGTGATGAAATCGTTCAGAAATAAACAAATCCAAATGCTCGTAGCAACCGATGTTGCTGCGCGTGGGATTGATGTCGATGATATTACACACGTTATAAACTACCAATTACCTGATGAAATAGAAACCTACACCCACCGTTCTGGACGTACAGGGCGTGCCGGTAAAACTGGGATTTCTATGGTTATTGTTTCTAAAAGTGAGGTACGTAAAATAAAAAGTATTGAGCGTATTATTAAACAGCAATTTGACAAAAAGGAAATTCCTGATGGGATGGAAATTTGCGAAGTGCAGTTGATGTCGCTTGCAAACAAAATTCACAATACTGAAGTTAACCATGAGATTGATAAATACTTAACCAGTATTAATGAATTGTTCGCTGATACCGATAAAGATGAATTGATTAAAAAATTCTTCTCGGTAGAGTTTACACGTTTCTTTAACTATTATAACAAATCTAAAAACTTAAATGTTGCTGAAGGTTCTAGAGATAGAGAAGGTGGTCGCGAAGGTGGAAGAGATTTTGGTGGCAGTTCTAATTCTACACGCTATTTTATTAACGTAGGCAGTAAAGATGGTTTCGATTGGATGAAGCTTAAAGATTTCTTAAAAGAAGTTTTAGTACTAGGTAGAGATGATGTTTTTAAAGTGGAAGTAAAAGATAGCTTCTCCTTTTTTAATACCGAAAAAGAGCACCAAGAAAAAGTACTTGCTTTCTTTACGGAATATAAGCATGAGGGGCGTTTTGTAAATGTTGAAGTTTCTGAGAATCGCGGCGGCGGTAGACGTAATGATAGACGATCTGGTGGCGGAAGACGCGATGAGAGACGCAGTGGCGGAAGACGTGACGACAGAAAATCAGGATCTGGTAACCGAAGTGAGAGACGCGGTGGTGGTGATTCCTACGGCAAATCGAGACGCTCTGGAAGTGATTCGAACTCTGATAGTGATAGATCAAGACGTTCAGATTCTGGCTCGGGTCCTTCTGTGGCAAGACGTTCAAGACGTAGAGATTAAATAATATCTATAAAAAAACCTTCAAAATTATTTGAAGGTTTTTTTATGCTGTATGGTTCACCAATTTTGGTTTGTAACTTATGTTTTATAGAACTATGAACGGAGACCTGTTAATATTTAGTCAAATTTAATTGCAATAATTTCTTATCTGTGTTTTGTTTAGTACTTTTATAACCAAATTAGCGTTAACTAATTATTACATGAAGAACTACCTACTGCTTGCTTTTTTACTCATTTCTACTTTTGTTATTGCACAAGACAACAACAAAGTTAAGGGTGTAGTGGTTGATGCCTCCAATGATACCTTTTTAGAGAGCGTTAACATTGTAAATCTAAATCAGGTTATTGGTACAACTACCAATGTAGATGGCGAATTTGAAATTTACGCCAAGGTGAATGATACGCTTCACTTTTCTTATTTAGGATTTAAATCGATTCGAGTTCGCGTAACTAACGACTGGTTAAAATTCGGAAGTTCTACAATAGCACTTACCGAATTAGCCTTAGCCCTTGAAGAAGTCGTCGTCAATCAATTAACGCTTACAGGGTATCTAGAAGTGGATATTAAACAAGTGCCCGCAATTAACAACAACTACCGTTATAGTATTTCTGGACTCCCAAGTACAGGCTACGAGGCCAGTTCTCCTGGTACATTGACCAAAATAATAGGCTCTGTTTTTAATCCTGCCGATTTCTTGCACCGTATGTTTGGAAGAAAACCCAACGAATTGCGAAAGTTGAGAAAGATGAAACAGGATGATGAAATCAGGAATTTATTAGCATCCCGATTTGACAGGGAAATGCTTACTGTTTTATTACAGGTAGATCGTGTTGATTTAGATGAAATCGTGAGTCAATGTAACTATTCAAAAGGCTTTATTCAAACCGCTAACGACCTACAAATTCTTGATGCTATTAGCGAATGTTATGAAGAATATAAGTTGTTAAGTAGAGGCCGAAATAACCGATTATGATAATATTGCAGTGCTTATTTGATTATATTATTTAGCAATACCATTCATTTCGCAATAGTCTTGATCCTTTGCCTCTCAAAAACCCGAAGGCTTCTTTTAACAAATTCCATAAAAACCAAAATCTCCAAGAGTTTAAACTCTTGGAGATTTAAAGCTATGTTGTATAAACCTGTAAAGGTTATTTAAGACTTATCCTGATAGCTTCTTAGTTAATACCAATATTACCTTGTGCCACAATAGTTGCAATTTCAGCAGCACTTAAATGAACGTTTACATAACCATCCACAGCTAGGACGTCGTCATAACCAAATGAAGAGCTATCAGGTAAAGCACTAACATTCGTATGACTCATTCCAGTGTCTCCATCAACCTCATTAAAGGTAAATAAAACAGCTCCCGGTGCATTTGCCACGCTACCCATATGAATATGTGCTGGATGTAAACTACCAGCGTCAGTATTAACAATATCAAGAGTAGCAAGAGCTTCACCATTTACACGTTCGTAAAATGTAGCTGTTCCGCTAATACCAGCTCCAGCCACTTCATTTAACGTATAAACTTTGGACGTTCCTGTCAGCTCATTTTGTCCAATATCACCTTGAGCAACCAATGTTGTTGATTCAGAAGCACTTAAGTGCACATTGATATACCCATCAAAGTCTATCAAGTCATCATAAGTTACGGACGTACCATCCTCTAATTTCGAAAATGTAACGGTACTCGTGCCTGTGTTACCATCAACCGTTCCTAAAACAACCGCTACTTCACCACCTTCTGCAGCAGTATTATAGTGTATGTGTGCGGGATGCATCCCTCCTGCAGGTGTTCCCGTAAGATTTAACTCTACAGTAGTAGAACTGTCCTCATTTTCAATAAATTTTGCAGTTCCTGAAATACTTGGGTTTACTACAGATTTTAATTCAAAAGTTTGGGTAGCACCAATAAATACTGTCGCGTCATCATCGCTACTGCAACTTGTTAAAAAAAGAATAGGTAGGATAAGGGTCATTTTAATAAATAATTTTCTCATAACATTATATGTTTTAAATTTAGAGCAAAAAAAATCAAATAGTAAAATATGGATTTGCTCATACAAAATTATCATTTGCTCAATCAAATTGAATAGATATTCTTTTAGTAAATTCATTAAATTTCACTAATTATAAAAACAAAATGAAAAATCTCGTCATATTAACAGGAGCAGGAATGAGCGCCGAAAGCGGCTTAAAAACGTTTAGGGATGCCAATGGTTTATGGGAGGGTCATGATGTTTTGGAAGTAGCAACACCCCAAGGTTTTGAAGAGAATCCAGAACTGGTTTTAGAGTTTTACAACCAACGAAGAAGACAATTATTAGACGTTAAACCCAATACAGCCCATTTGGATTTGGTAAAACTAGAAGAGCGATTTAAGGTCTCCATAATCACTCAGAATGTTGATGACTTGCACGAACGTGCTGGCAGCACAAATGTGATTCACTTACATGGTGAACTGTTAAAAGTGAGAAGTATTGGTGACATACATGACGTAAAAGAATGGCATACCGATTTAAATTTTGGTGATACCTGTGCAAACGGACATCAACTAAGACCCCATATTGTATGGTTTGGAGAGGATGTCCCCATGATTGAGAAAGCCATGACGATTTGCGAAAAGACAGATCTATTATTAATTATTGGTACCTCCATGCAAGTTTATCCTGCAGCAGGTTTAATCAATTACGTTCCAAAAGACACGCCGATGTTTTTAATAGACCCTAGTCCTAATATAAATAATCATAAGAACCTTACTATTATTGCTGAAAATGTGACTATTGGCATGAAAGAATTTTTGAACTGTATTAACTAAACCACTATGGACTAAAGTGCCATAGGTTTTTAAATCTGACTAAAGTCAGCAGTACGTGATTACTCAAGTATAAAAGAATCTGTGTCATTATTTGACTTACGGTGATGCTCTAGATATTCGTTTACCATTTTATCCGTAATATTTCCTGTACTCCAACATCCAAATCCTATTGCCCAAAAGTGCCGTCCCCAATATCGTTGCTTCAATTTCGGAAACTCTTGCTGTAGATTTCTTGAACTTCTTCCCTTTAGCTTTTTTACCAAACCAATTATATTCTGTGATGGACGGTACTCAATATGCATGTGCACATGATCTTTACTAACCACTCCCTTTAATATATTTACTCCTTCCGCATCACAAACCTGTATCAATATTGCTCGACATTTTTTTTCGATATCACCTTCCAATATGGAATAGCGATATTTAGTGCTCCAAACTATATGAACCGTTAAGCGGGAAACAGTATGTCCATTTACTCTTTGTTCTAACATGAAACAAAGGTAGGTTTTTTTAGAAGCTAAAGCGAGATGCACTAAAGTGCATAGTTTTAACTAAATTTGAGACCAATAAAAAGGCTCTAGTTTATTAGTGCGTTGTTTTAGTAATATGTATTCAACATAAACATGTTTGACACATTAGATAATTAAAAGTAAGCCTACTTGCAGGAACGATCGTAAATCTGAGGATAATAGATAAGAAATTAAAGTATTAAGCCACGAATTACACTAATGATCACTAATGTTTGAAAAATCTTTAGATTTTTCTATTCGTGATATCATTTTTGTCAATCATTCCACGAATTTTAAATGAGCTAAGCTCATTTATTCGTGCTAATTAGTGTGATTCGTGGCAAAAACCAATAATATCAACGCACTAATAAACTAGAGCCAATAAAAATCATTTCCTTTTTTTTGAAATTCTAAACAAAAGACCCATTATAGTCAAGTTTTGATTCATTTGCGCTAAAGTCTACCATGTCTATATGTTTTGTATTAACTAAAACCTTATTATCTTTGATTTGCTATGAACTCGACCTTGACCTTCTTCTTGAATACTAGAAAAAAGACAGAAGACTTGTGCAGACCGCTGGAAATTGAGGATTTTACTCCCCAATCGGCTGTATTTGCAAGTCCTCCAAAATGGCATATCGCACATACCACATGGTTTTTTGAAGAAATGATCTTAAAAAAATATGTTTCTAATTACAAACCCTTTGATGATAGTTTTGGGTATTTATTCAACAGTTACTATAATAGTCTAGGAGACCGCATAGAACGCGGTCATAGAGGTTTGATTACAAGACCAAATATTGAAACTGTTTTTGAATACAGAGCCTATGTTGATAAGGCTATGACTGCTTTATTAAACATGTCTGAATCCGAAGCGATTAAAAAACTCACGATATTAGGGGTCCATCATGAACAACAGCATCAAGAACTGTTACTTACCGATTTAAAATACACCTTCTCAAAAAACCCTATCAATCCCAAATATGTCGAGACAAATTTGGTTGAAGATACCTATATTCATTCTGGATGGGTTGACGTGAATGAAGGTATTTATGAGATAGGACATGCTACAGATAACTTTGCGTTTGACAACGAATTAGGCCGTCACAGAGTGTTTTCAGAACCCTTTCAAATATCAAAATCCTTAGTAACAAATGGAGATTATATAGATTTTATTAACGACGGAGGTTATGAGAATTCTAAATATTGGCTGGATGACGGTTGGCATTGGCTTCTAGAAAATAAAATCAAGCACCCATTATATTGGAAACAAAAAAATGACCAATGGCACCATTATACCTTGTCGGGCATAGCATCGATTAAAGAGGAGGCTATACTCGCTCATATTTCATTTTATGAAGCAACCGCATTTGCCAATTGGTCTAAATGTAGACTCCCTACAGAATTTGAATGGGAAATCGCGTCAAGCCAATTAGATTGGGGCAGGCGCTGGGAATGGACAAATTCGGCGTATTTACCTTATCCTAATTTTAAAATAGCAGAAGGCGCCGTTGGCGAATACAACGGTAAATTTATGATCAATCAAATGGTTTTGCGTGGGGCTTCCGTAGCCACTGCAAAACAACATAGTAGAAACACATATAGAAACTTTTTTACCCCAAATACACAATGGCAATTCTCTGGAATCAGACTCGCGAAATAGCAATTAACGACAGTTTAAGGTTAGATGTAGATCAAGGCTTAAGTGCCCAATCAAAATTCTTATCTTCCAAGTATTTCTATAACGAAAAAGGTGATGCCTTGTTTGTTAAAATCATGAATCTCCCTGAATATTATTTAACCAGGGCAGAATTCGACATATTTCAAAATCAAACCGAAGCTTTAATCAAAGCTTTGAAAATTGATAAAGAGATTGAATTTGATCTCATAGAGTTAGGCGCTGGAGATGGTACTAAAACCAAGGAACTTTTAAAATTATTGAAAACGAAACAATTTCAGTTTACCTATATTCCCATTGATATCTCCCAGAATGCCTTAGATAAACTTGAAATTTCCATAAATACGGAACACCCTAATATTAATGTTCATCCAAAACGAGGCGATTATTTTCATGTATTAGAAGATTTAGCCACGTCTAAAAAACCAAAAGTAATTTTGTTTTTGGGTTCTAATATTGGTAACTTAAACGATGAGGAAGCGCACGTATTTATGGAAAATTTAGATCATGCTTTGCACTCTAGCGATAAATTAGTATTGGGTTTAGATCTTATAAAATCCGAAAATATAGTTCTACCGGCATATAATGATGCACAAGGTGTTACACGGGCTTTCAATATGAATCTTTTGGAACGGATAAATGAGGAACTTGATGCTGATTTTGATATAAGTTGTTTTGTGCATGAACCCGAGTACAATGAAAATGAAGGTATCGCTAGAAGTTATATTAAAAGCACAAAACCACAAACTGTTACCGTAAAAGCGCTTGATAAAACGTTCTTTTTTCGTGAAGGTGAATGCATACACACAGAAACATCTCGAAAATATAACGATGCTATATTGAATTCCATATTGAAAAACACGAGTATGGAAATTACAGATAAACTCACAGATTCCAACAACTATTTTGCAGATTACATTTTGAATAAAACTTAAATTTGGCAACAAAAACTGAACATATCGGAATTTTAGGACTTGGCAGTAGAAGCACACAGTTTTATCTGGATATGCTAAATAAAAAATATCACGAAAAATATGGTGACTATCATACATGTCCATTTATTCTCTATAATATCGATTTCAATAGTTTAAATAATTATTTACCAAATAAATTCAACAAGCTAACCCTAGCTCTAAATAAGCACTTAGATGCCCTATTCAATTTACCCATAAAAATTTGTATTATCCCTAATATCACATTGCATGAAGCTTATGACTTTGGTGGTTTTGATTATAAGATACTACACCCCATAACGCTTTGTATTAATTATTTAAAAAAACATCAAATTAAAAAAATCACCCTTTTCGGTTCGTTATACACCATGCAATCTGATTATATAACGTCTAAACTTGCAGCAAAGGGTATTCAAGTATTCATACCTATTGAAGTTCATTTAAAAGAATTGGATACATTGCGAAAAAAAGCATACAACCGTTCTGAAACGCCATCTGACATGAACAGATATCACGATCTTTTGAATAAGTATAGTAATCATTCGCATGTGCTTTTAGCCTGTACAGAATTATCTATTTTATCACATCAAATTGAAAAAATAAACGTCATAGATATGGCAACGCTTCAAATAGATAAAGCTCTCAGCTTAATTAATTAAAATTGTCAAAAAAACATTAATAAAAATTTAAATCATAAACCATGGGAACACCAGATTTTTCTAATTTAAAAGCTGTTTATGTAAACTGCACACTAAAGCAGTCACCTAATAAAAGTCATACAGCAGGCCTAATGAATGTGTCTATGGAAATCATGAAAAAGGAAGGTGTTACTGTTGAACATATTAGGTTTGTAGATCATGATATAGCTTTTGGGGTCTACCCAGATATGACTGAGCATGGCGCCTCTACAGATGAATGGCCAAAACTTTTTAAGCAGATTTTTGATGCTGATATTTTAATATTAGGCACCCCTATTTGGCTAGGAGAAAAATCATCGGTAGCTCAAAAATTTATTGAGCGCATGTACGCCATGAGCGGAAAAACAAATAACAAAGGCCAATATCTGTTTTATGATAAAGTAGCGGGCTGCGTAATTACCGGTAATGAAGATGGTATAAAACACTGTGCCATGGGTATGCTATATGCTTTGCAACATGTGGGATATTCCATTCCGCCACAAGCAGATTGCGGATGGATTGGCGAGGTTGGTCCAGGACCAAGTTATTTGGACAAAGAGAGTGATGCCGAAAATAACGAATTCACTAACCGCAACACCACGTTTATGACCTATAACTTATTACATCTTGCCAATATGATAAAACAGCATGGAGGTTATTCAGCTTACGGTAATTCCAGAAAAGATTGGGATGATGGGAAACGTTGGAACTTTGAAAACCCTGAGTATCGATAATGCTCGGTTCCTTAAAGTCAAGAGCCTTGTTGTTTAAAAGGTTTTTTTTAAGCGACATCTAGCATAATTCAATGACTCTTAATCAAAGTCGAAACGGATTTTTGTCTTTTTTTCTGTTAAACCTGAGTTCAACTCATAAATTTTTAACTGAACTCATCTTTACTTTTTGTGTTTAACCGAAAATGAGATAAAATTTGTCCAGATTAGACACTTTTTGAAAGGCATAGCATCGCTACGGATAAAAAAAGTAACGAAATATGGGCAGGTTTCGGACATTTTTTAGGAAATAGAAAAAGTCAAGATGAGTTCACTATCAATTAGTTATTAAAATCCTGCAAGGTTTGTTTTGCAATTCTAATACCTACAAGGTCAAAATAAGACCTTGCAGGATATGAAAAGAATTATTTGTTGTTGAAATACAAATTGTTAATTTTTTTGAATATGAATTGAACTCAGGTTCTAAAGTCAATTTAAAAAAACCTGCTCAAGCGTTTTATCTCTTTATCATATACTTGATACAGATATGTTTAACATATTTCGACTAAACTTGAAAATTAGTTTACAAATTTATTATTGATCATTCAGCATATTTAAAAAATGATGAAATGTTTTTTTTGTAATGCTCCAATCTGGTGGTTTAATATCTCCCCAAGCTTTAGGCGTATCTGACATGTTAAAATAATTGACTCCCAAAACTTGAGTATTTTTATTCAACACTTTAGCAGCATCTTCTAGCCATTTTGTTTGATAATCCTCAGGCCCTTTCACACCAAACTCGGTTATAAAAAGTGGTTTATCTATAAATTTTAGGCGTTTGGACTTGAGATTAAAAATAGTTGAAAATGATAATTGTTTATTGGGATCTGTAATATTTTTATCTGGTAAGCCATAAATAGCCATACTCATAATGTCAACCACATCATTCCCGGGATACCATTCAATAGAGCCCCTATCTCCAGCCGGTCCCCACACCCGCTTTATATTTGCCGGAAATGCCCCCTTAAACATCATAAAATAGCGGTAGGACTTTATATATGTAATCGGATCTTGACTCTGCCAAGGATAACGTGTAATTGGGATTTCCATTTCATGGGCATATCTTAAATACACTTTCCGTTCTGTATTTAGGATTATTGCATATAGTTTTTCGATCTCACTATCGTACATACCTTCGGTTACGTGTTGAAGGACATTTAAATCATCATCTTTTCCTGGAATTCGAAAGGGCTCAAATGTGACTATGACATCATGATTTCGTTTTATTACTTTATCAAAATCAAGTTGAAAACTTCCATTGTTCAAACTAGAAAAATCAACAAAGAGATGCTCAACAGAAACAGCTAATTCATTATTAAGTAAATTTTGTGGGTCGTATAACCCTATCTCTAATTTACTCTCAATTGTATCTTTCTTGATAATTCGCGGTCTCTTAAAATTATCGGAAGAATAGATTACTTTCCTCTCTTTTTCAATGTGCTTGCTTATGGAGGCCACTAGATTGGCATCAATAGAATCATTGAAGTTGTTATTTGAGCCAAAAACAAAGATTGGTTTATCTAAGAATCTGAGTCTATGAAGCCTTCTTATCAAATCATATTTAATAGAACGGTGTTTAGGATAAGCATCCAATTTTTCTTCAGAATCATTTTTCAATATAACCGAGGCCGCATCTACACTCTTATCGCCAGGGTAATATTCCAAAACACCAGGATACCCAGAGGGCCCCCATAGGTATTTCACTTGAGGAGCATATTTTTGGCATAACGATACTAAATATTCGGAGGCCTTAATGTACTCACTTACATAACCTTGCCAAGGATAGCGTTTGTAGGGTACTTCTATTTCTGGGTTTAGCCTAAAATATACATTCGGACGCTTATTAACTATGGTCGTGCATAATGTTTTAATAACCTCATCATATTTACCTGAATACAAGTCTGCCATTTGATTTTTTCTATATGCCAAAAACATATTGGAACCCCAAGTTTCTATAGTTATAATTAGAGGAATAGTATCATTACTAAATTTCTTCACCTCAACCTTGTCAAAAATAATTCCATTTGGTTGTGCCAATTTGAGATTATAGTGGTAATACAAATCAATTAATCGATTTTTATCCAGATCTTTAAATGAAAATACGGCTAAAACTGGAGATGATTCTGTTTTTTCGAATTTATTGCTGAATCGAATTGTGAGTAAGTCTTTTACAAGACTTTTATGCCTTATTACAAACGGTAAGGTTATAATTGTAACAATCACAATAATTATTATAACTACTTTCTTATATGAAAACGGTTTTTGAATCATAAGTCATTTCACATTGGGTTCTTATCCAATAATTTTTGTTTTACAAATTTATCTTGATATTGAATCCATGACGCGATACGTATTCTAGCTTTATTTATTTCGGCTTTTGAAATTTTTTCAAACAAGTTATTCTTTTCATATGGATCTGTTTTTAAATCAAAAACCTCGATAGATTTGGTTGTTTCATTAAAAATGTATTTGATATCGTTCTTTCTATATCCAAACAAATGATCTGACCATGGTGCAAAGAAAAATGCTTCATTAGACTCCGTTAAAGTTAAATCTCTACCTTGCCATTCTGCAGGAATATCTAGACCTAGAATGGATAGGGTTGTAGAACTCACATCTTTAATAGACGCTATATCGCTGCGCCTTTCTCCTTTAAAAATCTCTGGGTTTATATAATACAATGGAATTCTTACATTCTCCTCATGAATAGAACTGGCATGTCCATAAAAATCATGTTGCCCAAAAGCCTCTCCATGGTCGCCGACTACAACCACTAATGTTGATTCATATAAATTTTTGTCTTTCAGAATTTGTAAAATATCACCGACAAGTTTGTCATTATATTTTATAATATTTAAGTACCGATTTAATTCTATATGATTCACGCCAAAATTTTCTTCTTTATGTGAGAAAAAATATGGATAATGACCTTGAGCAGTCCATATCATCGAGAAAAAATTTTCTGATTTATTTTCATCAAGAAATACTTTGAAACGCTTTGAAAGGCAGGCGTCATCAATAGCGTCACCATCGTTGTAAGAATCTTGCTTAAATTGTTGATTGCAACTTATGGTAGAAAAGTCTTCTATGATATCAAAACCCCTAAAATTCAAATACTCAATACCACTTAGCCAATTAAAATTAGCTGAGGAAAAAAAGGACGTATGATACCCATTATTTTTTAATATTAAGGGTAAGGATGCATGATTAAAATCTGGTTTTTCTTCTGTTATACTTTTGTAAGAAACATATGGATAAATTGACCCTAACAGGGACACCATAGACTTATTTGTAGCTGGAGCATGTGCATAAGCATTATTAAAAATCAATGCTTCTTTAGCGTAACTACTAATATTAGGTGTAATATTATATTTCCCACCATAATCGTCAAAGTAATTAGATCCTGTTGATTCTAGTACTACGTATAGTACATTTTTAATATGATGATTTTTATATTTATTTTCATCAATTCCTATAGTGTCACTAAGGTTTGGAATAAACATTTTATTCTCTTCTGAAAGTTCCATCGTGAAAAATGATGTATTCTGATTGTTTGAAACTAAGGAAGTAGACATCGCTATAATTGCATTATCAGTTTTTCCTCTATTAGTAAAGTTATCCATTGTTAAAGTATTTACTAATAACAAGCCCGTAGCTAGAATTGTTATTGCAATAGCTATATATTTTAAGTAGCGATGCTTTTTAATGATAATAGAAGCATATTGTAAAATCCTAGATAACACCAATACAGATAAGCCCAAAACTATAAAGTTAAAAACTAATTTTAAAGATGAATTTTCTTGCATAAGAGTTACGGCATATTCACTTCCTAAAACATCGGAATAATAGAACCATTCGTAATTAAAAGGTCGCCCTAAGTATCTAACAGTGGTTATATTGGTAAAAGCTATAATAGTTGAAAGCACTATTAAAATAACAAAAATGATATACAGCCATTTTCTTATTATTTTTTTCTTCGCTAATAATGAAATTAATCCTGTAAACACTACAGTTATAATTGTAATGTATAATAAATCACTTAAACTAGCTTTAAACAGTTTTACAAAATTGTATGGGTTAATTAATAACGATTTAGGATTTAATCTAATAATTTCGGTACGCGCAATAACGTGGATTAAGTAAGCGCTCAATCCAATTATTAAAGTTTTATGCACTAACGGAACTTGATTAGTATCCTTAAACCAAAATACTACAACTACATAAATGATTAATAAGATAGCAAGTAATCCTAAAAAAAATAACCACCCATTTTGGACTATTATGGACTCTTTATTGTTAATAGTTTTAATATAATTAGCTACTACACGAACTGGTGTTTCATCTAAAAAAGTCAGGACTTCTCCACTTCTCCAATCCCAGATATCTTGATAAGTTCCAGATTTATTTTTAGTAATCCAAAAGCCGTAATTTACATGCGCCCCTTCGGGCATCATTATAGACACTTTAAATGTATTTTCGCTACCTAATGCCATCGTGCTTATAAGTCTACCGTCTGATAACTCTGTTTTTTCATTCCAAGAAAGTATTTCAGTATTTGAAAAATTTTCGGAATACCATATAAAATTGACAGCGCCTGATTTGGAAGCATGATAAATAATTTGCTTTGTAACCAACTTCGTTTGTGGTAAAGTGTCTGAATTGGATGGTGTTTTTTGTATAACCGAAAATGCGCTAGTAGGAGTCCCTGGAATTTTATTAGCAAAAGCAAAATTACAGCTACCAAGAATTATTAGTATGCCATAAAAATAAGAGCGTATTTTTTTAAATTGTAGCAATCGACTTCATTTAAAATTGATTCATATAGACGAATCTAATCTATTTCCTAAATAAATCAAAATCAAGACGATGAACGAAGATTTTTCTCCTCAATCCATCGGCTCATAAATTTAGTACTTTGCATACTTTGATGCTGTAACATCTGACCTATAAAATTATTTAAACGATTTTCAGTTAACTGTTTAATTCCATTTTCCTGAGCTTTTGTAAATATCTGTTGAAATTGCTTTTGTGAAAATCGATTATTCACTACTTGAAAACCATTTGATTGAGAGGCTTCCCAAACATCCGCATCTTCATATAATTTAATCGCATGATTAGCAAATTCTAATGGATTATCTTCAATAAATCCATTCGCCTCCATCTCTCCAAACATGCCTTCTGCACCAATACGCGTAGTGACGCACGGTGTGCCATTTTTCATGGCATCAATCAACTTTCCCTTTAAACCTGCTCCGAATCTTATGGGTGCTAAACATACTTTCGCCATTTGCATGACAGCATTAACATCTTCAGTAAATCCTTTTATTAAAAACCCTTCTTTGTTGTTATGAAGTTGACTCACTTTTTGTGTGGCATATGCACCATAAATATGCAACTTAGCTTGGGGTGTTTTTTTTCTGATTAATGGCCAAATGGTTTCTTTTAAATATAGAACCGCATTATAATTGGGCTCGTGCAAAAAGTTCCCTATGGTTATAAAATGTTCTCGATTTTCAAATTTTGGAAGTATCTTGATATCGTTTTTAGAAATAGAATCGATCATAAATGGTAAATAAAGCAATAGTGATTCATCCACTTTAAAATGATGCTGTAAAATTTCCATTTCGGCTTCAGAAATTATTAAACTTAAGTCACTTCGATAAATACTGGCAATTTCACGCTTTGCGGTATCACTAAACAAATACGAATTATCAAATGGCTTACCATCCTTAAAAGCTTGCTGCCTCCCTTTTCGTAATCCATGCAAATCTTCAGTATCTAAAATGCGTAAGGCCTTTGGGCAATGTTCCGCAACCCGCCATCCAAATTGTTCTTCCATCATAAACCGATCGAACACGACAACATCTGGATTTAGCACTTTTATAAAATCATCAAAGCTTGAATCATTGAGCGCAATCGACTCTTGATTTACGTTTTCACTTTCTAAATCAAAAGCATTTTGCGTTTTAGCACAAGGGCTTGCAAAGGTTATTTTATAATTTTGGGATTGAAAGACAGCAATCAACTGCATCATCCTGCTACCCGCAGCAGAACTTTTTGGCTCCGGCCATACAAAACCTATGATTAAAAGTGTTTTTGTCACTATTTTGATTTAATTTTATGATGATGATTATGCGATTCTCCCTATTACCGAAATGACTCGAAACCGAAACCGAAACTGCAAACTGAGACTGCCCACTGAATACTGCAAACTGAGACTAATACTGAAGAACTTCCTACTCAGGAACTGGCTCCAAACTATACTTCAATCTTACCATGTTTGCCCAATCCACCATCGATTTTATCTGCGCTTCACTTAGCTTCGCCTCAGAGTGCGTCCATGTATATGAATTTAAAGGCATATCTTTATGCTTAACCATATCGATAAGTTCTTCTAATTTATGATCTTTACGTTTTATGGAATTCCCTTCCCAATTAGACATGTTAAAATGCTTTTTTCCATCCTTCACATGATGTGCTAACCAATAATTTACAGGCGTTATATGGTTATACCATGGATAACGTGTGACATCACTATGGCAATCGTAGCAACTTTCTTTTAAAATAATTTGAATATCCTCTGGTGGATTGGTTTCTGCAAGAAATGCATTAATAGATTGCAAATCGCCCTCATTCCTTTCTGGTCTAAAAAATTGGGCAATTATAAACACTACAACGAGAAACCAAAACCCTTTTTTTATTATCTTCATCATGTCGTGAAACGTTTTCTGTGATAAAAATAATCAAATATTAAATGACAACAGAGGAATTCTATAAAGAGTTAAGCTACGTTGATGCCTCTCGCGCCAATAGACTAAAATATGCCCAATTGGTATTAGATGACATGAGTTTATTCCCTAAACTCATAGACATTCTATGCAGGGTAAATGATAAAGTTTCCTGTCGTGCAGCTTGGGTGCTTGAATATGTGTGTGCCGAATATATTTATGCCATAGTCCCCTATTTAGAACGTTTTACTGACAATCTTAAAACCATTCATTTAGATTCTGCTATTAGACCCGTTGCAAAAATTTGTGAAATGATAGCCAAGGCATATTTCTCTAAAAATTTCAGTGTGATAAAAAAACTACTAAAACCTCTACATAAAGAGCGTATTATTGAAGCTTGTTTTGATTGGTTGATCAATGATGGGAAAGTGGCACCAAAAGCATATGCAATGGAAACCTTGTACCTTTTCGGGTTAGACTATACATGGATTCATCCTGAATTAAAAATGATATTAGAACAAGGTTTTCAGAAGCAAAGCGCTGGTTTTAAAGCACGAGCCAAACGCACACTCAAAAAAATCAATAAGAAGTTAAAATCTTAAAGTTGCATAACTGTTTGTAATTCTGAATCAGAAATTAATAAAAGTTTACTTTTTACCAAACGTGCCGTTAGCGTTTTCCAGTTTTTATCTTCTTCAAAAATAGATTTTAATAGCGTGTGCGCTTTATTAAACTCTTTGTTATTCAATAAGTTTATACCGTACCAATATTTCATTTCTAAATTATCAGGAAATAACTTTTGGGCATTTAAATACAAGGTTTCTGCCTTTTTAGAATTGCCCGCTTCCATGGCCAAATCACCGCGATTCATAAAATCATAAGCTTTATGGATTTTTATTAGACGTTCTAATTCAGCAATTGGGTTGTCATTATCTTCAACGCGTAAATCCATAATAATATCTTCCCACGAATTTCCAGTGGCTTCACCTTTAACAATCAAAATGGCAGCCGATTGCTTTCCGCGAATATCTCCTTTTTCAGCCTCTGCAGCTTTTAATGCCTCCAAAATACGTTCACTAAGTGTTCCTTCTGTGGTTTCAAATGCATTTGCCATAGCATCCCAAACCGTATTATTGAGCATCATATTGGCTTGTACTGAAAAATATTTTCCTTGACGGTGTCCCGCTTCCTCAATACAAGAACTACCGGTGTGCGTCGCAACCTCACCTTTATTATTTAAAAAAGCCACTTGCCTATACATTTCTCCCTCATCATTAGCTAACAAAGCAGATAAGGCTTGATTAGGTGACAACCCCTCTGCCATTAAAGCCAGTCCCTTTGGTCCGTAAGCCGGATTAACAAAAGATTGTGTTGCTACAACGCCAACACCAGCCTTACCGTAAGTAACAACGCTACCCACACTAAACCAATGGCTTTGAACCGCGACACCCATATCACCAGTAATAGAATCTTTTGCTACAATAGAATACGTATGCGCAAATGGCTCTGAATTTTTATAAACCTGTGAAAAAAGAATTTGAAAACCAACTAGAGATAAAAATAGAAATGTATTTTTCATTTATGAATTTTAATCTCAAATATAATAAATTTAGATTTCAATTAAGCTTGTATAATAACACAATAACTTCGGTCTTCTAACTTTCTTTCCTATCTTTGAGACTTCAAAAACTCACAACTCATGTCATTATCATCGCTTAATGCTATATCTCCAATTGATGGTCGCTATAGAAACAAAGTCAACGAATTAGCAGCATTTTTTTCTGAAGAGGCACTTATTAAATACCGTGTACTTATAGAAATAGAGTATTTTATTGCGTTGTGTGAAATTCCTTTACCTCAGCTTGATGGCGTAGATAACAATAAATTTAAAGATTTAAGAGCCATTTATTCTAACTTTTCTACGGAAGATGCCTTAGTTATAAAAAAAATAGAAGCCGTCACCAATCATGATGTTAAGGCGGTAGAATATTTTATTAAAGAAAAATTTGATGCCTTAGGCTTGGCACCTTATAAAGAGTTTATCCATTTCGGATTAACCTCCCAAGATATTAATAATACAGCCATACCGTTAAGCATAAAGGAAGCTATTAACGAGGTTTATGTGCCTGAATATTTAAAGGTTCTCAATACACTTAAATCGTTGGCGAATGATTGGGCAGATATTTCGATGTTAGCCAGAACACATGGGCAACCGGCATCTCCTACCCGATTGGGAAAAGAAATAAACGTATTTGTGGTTCGCCTTGAAGAACAATTTAATTTATTGAATGATATCCCGAGTGCAGCAAAATTTGGTGGCGCAACTGGTAATTTCAATGCGCATCATGTGGCATATCCCGATGTGGATTGGAAAGTATTTGGTGGTCATTTTGTACAGGAAAAACTAGGACTACAACACTCGTTCCCGACTACTCAAATAGAACATTACGATCATTTAGCAGCTCTTTTTGATAGTTTAAAACGTATTAACACGATATTGATTGATTTAGACCGTGATATATGGACTTACGTTTCTATGGATTATTTTAAACAAAGAATTAAGGCCGGCGAAGTTGGTAGTTCGGCCATGCCACATAAAGTCAATCCGATTGATTTTGAAAATAGCGAAGGTAACTTAGGGATGGCAAATGCTGTTTTTGAGCATTTATCTGCCAAATTGCCTATTTCTAGATTACAACGCGATTTGACCGACAGTACTGTTTTAAGAAATGTTGGCGTGCCACTAGCACACACGATTATTGGTTTTAAAGCTACTATAAAAGGATTGGGGAAATTACTTTTAAATGAACCTAAGTTTGCTGCAGACTTGGAGAATAATTGGGCTGTGGTTGCCGAGGCCATTCAAACGATATTGCGAAGAGAAGCTTATCCTAATCCATACGAAGCTTTAAAAGGCTTAACGAGAACCAACGAAAAGATAAACCAGAATTCTATTGCAAACTTTATTGACACCCTAGAAGTTAGCAACACAATAAAAGAAGAATTGAAACGTATTACTCCAAGTAACTATACAGGTATATAAAATTTATGTTAAGCAATAAACAATCTCTAACACTATGCGGGCTAATGGCTATAGGTATTTTTGTTTGCGGAATTTTGGATATTCTGGATAATTTTATTGTATTAACGCTACTTACTATTGTATTTCTCATCATCCTTTTAAACTTACTGTATACAAAATATAAAATGAATGAAAATCATTCAGATATTAAAAATCCTGCTAACAAAAGTTAGCAGGATTTTTAATATCCAATTTTTTATATCTCTTCTTTTATTTGAAGAAATCCACGACACCCTCAAGTTGAGAGGTATCAAAATCTGCAGTCTGTAAAGCACTCACTAAAGTGGCCATTTTTTCAGGACTCATATCATCTCCTAGCACGCGCACAATAGCAAAACCTAATTCTTTTGAGCTTCCAAAAACGATGACCTCATCCGCTTCATCATCATCCCCAATATATTTAACGATGACTTTATTGCCTTTGTCGCTAAACTCCATTAAATCATTGTACTTGTCATCTTTTAAGATGGCTTTTACCTTTGATAATTCCGCATTAAAGGTTTCCGCATTAGTACTGTCTGACTTGTAACCTAGAAAATTTAGTCGGCTTACAGAATTGTAAGCTTCTTTCTGTTCTTCGGTAAATTGAGACTGGTCTAATTTTACCATAGATAATGGAATGTCCTGTGAAATAAAATTACCCGACTCCTGATTGTCTACAAAATAAGTTTGCAAACTTTCACCGCTATTGCAGCTTTCTAAAGTGAAAGCTGCAATTAGGGTTAATAGTAAATATTTGATTGTTCGTTGCATGGTTGATGATGTTATATTATATTTTTTTCTTCTCTAAATGCTTCCCACCTGGAATGTTCATTTTATCTGTAAGCTTAGAGATTTCGTTTAAATCGATGTCTCCTGTAAGTGATACGACTACCGTTTCAATATGTCTTTGTTCGCCGTTAATTTCAACACCATTGCCTTTCATAGCTTTATCGATACCGCTTACAAAGATTAAAAGTTCTTTTACGTGGTCTGCATCTTTGCCTTCCTTAACATAAAACTTAACTTCTGTTCCATCGTCCTTTACTTCCATTAATTCTTCTAATGAACTAGAACGTGATTTTACCCATTTGGTAATGTCTGCTGAAATAGTTTTGTTATCCGTAACAATAGTTCTAAAACTGGTGATGCTTTTCACCATGTCCATATAAGCTCGTGCTTCTGCATCTTCAATATCCATACCCATTTTGGCTATCATTTGAAACATTTTAGGTTTAATAGATACATACGTGACATCTGAGTTATCGCTATATTTTTCAAATATATTGCTCTGTGCCATTCCAGTTATTGGTAACAACATTATTACCATTACTAACACGATCATTTTGTTTTTCATTGTATTTAATTTATTTAAAGTTTTCATTGTTATTAGTTTTTAAAAATTATACTTGTTGCATTTTCAATTTCGTTAAGATACCCCAATGTAGAGGCACCTTTACTAACTTCATTAAGATAGCCAATGGTATTGGCACCTTTATTAAAGCTTTTGGAAATCATTTCTAAAGATTTTGACACTTCGTTAAAAGCTATTTCCGGGTCATTAATAGTACCTAAATTGTCACTAGTATTTATGGCTCCAAAATAGACACCCAACATAATTACTGCAATTGCTGCAACGGATAACCATTTGTAATTGAATTTACTTCTAGTTTTTAATGGCACCGCTTTAGTGTATTGCTCTTGTTGGCTTACTACAAAGTATTCGAACATGGGTTTGTACATTTCTAAGTGAGGCGCTACGGTTTCGTTTACAAAATAGTGTTTTAACCGTTGCTCTTCCTTTAATGAGGTTTCTCCGTTCTCGTACTTCTCAAGTAATTTTTCTATATCATTTAATACCATAATTATGTGTATTAGTTAATTTTTCTCTTATTGTTTTTCTTGCTCTAGATAAGGTTACGCGTACTGCTGTATTGTTCATATCAAGCATTTTGGCAATCTCATCGTAATCGTAATCTTCTATATCCCTTAATTGAATAACCAAGCGTTGTTGCTCTGGTAAATCTCCAATTATTTTTGACACCCAACTTACACTGTCCTTTTGTTCAATCTGTGTTTGTAAGGGTGTGTTTTTTTCTTCATAATTACTATGGACGATTTTTAAATTTTGTGCTTGTTTAGATTTTAATTTATCAAAACAAAAATTCTTTGTCATGGTCATAGAAAAAGCTTCAACATTTTTATAGCCTTGAATCTTTTTTTTATTATTCCACAATTTCAATAATATCTCCTGCGTGGCATCTTCCGCTTCTTCCGTAGATATGAGCAATCGTTTGGCTAAACGAAAGACCTTATCTTTAAAAGGCATTACAATATTTAAAAACTCTGTCTGAGTCATCTTTAATTGGTTTGGTTGCTAAAAAATAGTTAGTTAGGCTATTTGATATTACGACGAACGATAAACTGTTTTGTTACATCTGATTAAAAAAACAATTCGAAATTAAAAAAAGTATGCTTCGCAAATTACACAACATAACTAGAAATACTTGTATTAATAGAACTCTTCAGACACTTAGTTTTTCTTGATTAAAAATAAGTAAGTAAATTTACAGTTTAATAGTATAGAAATATCTAAATTGTTTCGTTTAAGAAAAATACATATGAAACGAGCATGCTAAAAGCATTATCACCCAATGGAATGATTAATAGCGAACAGCATGTGTCCTATAAAAAACAATACATATAAACACATGAAAACTTTGAAGCCCCTAATTATTCTTTTAATAGTATCCTTTATTAGTACAAGTTGCTTTAAGGATAATGATGATAATCTTATTTCTCCAAACGGTGTAAAAGATTTTGTTTGGAAAGGCATGAATTTATATTATCTATATAAAGAAAACATTCCAGAACTGTCAAATGATGCTTTTGGTATTAATACCATTAATAACAGGTATGGTGTTACTGCAAGCTATGAGAGTTTTTTAGAGGGGTTTTCTTCCCCTGAAGCCTTATTTACAAGTTTAAAATACCAACCTGAAACCGTTGACCGGTTTAGTTGGATTGTAGATGATTATTTTGAATTAGAGCGCCAATTTAACGGTATTTCTAAAACTAATGGCATGGAATTCAGTTTATATGCTTCTCCAAATACTTCCAATGGCGTTTTTGGTGTGATTAGACTGGTTCTTCCTAATACGGACGCTGATAATAAAAATTTAAAAAGAGGCCATATTTTTTATGGGGTTGATGGTATCAACCTCTATTATAACTCAGCTACAGATAATAACTTTTCATTATTTAATTCAGACACCTACACCCTAAACCTTGGTGTTGTAAATGATAATGGCACACCAGAAACCGATGACGATACTATTGATTCTAGTGGAGAAAGCATCACGATAAGTAAAGCTGAATACACCGAAAACCCAGTATATAAAACTGATATTTTAAATATTGGGGGAGAGAATATTGGTTATCTTATGTACAATGGTTTTGTTAACAATTTTGAAACAGAACTTAACAATGCTTTTGGAGAATTCAAGTCCAACAATATTCAGCAATTAGTATTGGATCTACGCTATAATCCTGGTGGGAGAGTGAGTACCGCTACCCTTTTAGCAAGTATGATTACAGGGCAATTCACTGGAGATATTTTTGAAAAATTGATCTATAATGATAACTTACAGAATAATAATACAACCTATAATTTTTCTAATAATTTTAATGGTGGAAGCTTAAACAATCTTAATCTCAATAAAGTATATGTACTTACTACTGATAGATCTGCATCTGCCAGCGAAGGTTTAATTAATGGTTTAGACCCATATATAGAGGTTATTCAAATTGGAGACAATACTACTGGAAAAACACAGGCATCCATTACTATATATGATTCAGCCGATTTTGGCAGACAAGGTGCCAACCCAAGTCATACCTACGCTATGCAACCGCTAGTTGCCATTGGTGTAAATAAGAACAATTTAGCCGTACCAAGCACGGGTTTAGTACCAGAAATTCCTTTAAAGGAAGATGCCTTTAATTTAGGTGTTTTAGGTGATGTGAATGAACCCTTATTAGCAGCGGCATTAGCAGAGATCGAAAACGGAACGGGCAAAATGCAGTCTATTACATTTAAAGTACGCACCCCTTTAAAACTATTAAAGGATAGCAATGATTTTTACCCTAATAAAGGTGGAATGATTATAGATTAACGTACTTCGAAATTTTAAATAACTTCATTTGAAAAAACACAAAACCTACTTCAATTGGAGTTCTGGCAAGGATTCTGCATTAGCACTCTACCACTTACTACAAGACGAACATTATGCCGTAGATGAATTAATCACTACGGTTAGCAGTCATTACAACCGCGTATCTATGCACGGGCTTAGAAAAGAGTTATTGATTGCGCAAACCAATGCCCTTAATATTAAAGCGAGTATTATTGAACTTCCAGAAATGCCAAGTATGGCCGTTTACGAGCAGAAAGTGACCGAAATCGTTTTGAGATTGAAAAAAGAAGGCTTTACCTATAGTGCATTTGGCGATATATTTCTTGAAGATTTAAGAAGTTATCGAGAAAATCAATTGGCAAAAGTGGGTTTGAAAACGGTTTTTCCTATTTGGAAAAGAGATACGAAGGAACTGTTAAATGAATTC
Source organism: Changchengzhania lutea (assembly GCF_006974145.1). Classification (NCBI taxonomy): domain Bacteria; kingdom Pseudomonadati; phylum Bacteroidota; class Flavobacteriia; order Flavobacteriales; family Flavobacteriaceae; genus Changchengzhania; species Changchengzhania lutea. The sequence continues at coordinate 442,564 of NZ_CP039456.1, forward strand.
TTGGACTTAGACTTTAAAACCATTATTGTGTGTGCCAATTCTAAATATTTTAATAAAGACTTTGTTGGTACTATTATCGATAAGCATTTTATTGACAATTTACCAGAAGGTGTGGATCCTTGCGGGGAAAACGGCGAGTTTCACACCTTTTGCTTTGACGGCCCTATTTTTAAAAAGCCGATCCCGTTTACTATTGGTGAGAAAGTATATCGTGAATATGACAATCCAAACACGGACGATGCTATCTGCAAAAGTGATAAATATGGAGTTTGGTATTGCGATTTAATTCCTGAATGATAAAAGACCTGTCAGGTTTTAAAAACCTGACAGGTCTAAATTTAATGAGAACCTAAAATAATTCTAGGTTTAAAGATTTATATTCAATCCTAAATTCACATTTCTACCTTTCGTTGTATATCCTAAAATTTCAAGGTAATCTTCGTTGAACACGTTAGTAAGACTTGCAAAAAGTTTCACTTTATTATTTATTAGTTTCTGACTGAAATATAAATCAACTAAAGAAAACGACTGCAATTCAACATTTTCAAACGTTTCAAAATCCAAATCTGTCCTACTTTCAACAAATTGATAGTTTAGGGATATATAGGTCTTATTAGACAAATTATATCCCAAATTGGCATTGGCTTTATGCTTTGGAACCCGCAAACGAATGCCATTTTTTAATTCTGTAAAGGTATAGTTAGCACTAAGAGAAAAATCTTTAATTACACCAACTTCTGCTTCAAATTCAAAACCTTGAACGGTAGCATCAGCGCTTGCATTTTCATAATTAGACGTGTAAATAATGGTGTTTTCCTCTTTTCTGTTAAAATAAACCCCGTTTACCCGAAATCCTTTTTTAGTGTTATATTCAAAACCGCCTTCCGTAGTTAGGTTTTCTTCAGGCTCCAAATTAGGATTGGCTCCGAAAAAACCAAACAATTGTGATAAATTAGGGGCGATAAATGAGGTCGCATAAGACCCAAAAAATTTGGCGTATCCAGATTTAACAGGAATTGTGTACGACGGATTTAGGCTATACACAAAATGTGAACCATATTCACTGTGATTGTTTAAACGTGCTCCTGCATTTAGGTTTAAACCAAAATCTGAAACATAAACAACATTCAAATATGGATCGGTATTGGTGAAACTTTCATCGGTTGTAAACAAGCTTTTATAATCGGCAAAATTTAGTCCTACTATAGTATAAAGTTTTTCATTAAAAACATATTTATTGAATGCATCCAACACCAGACTTTCAGCTTCATTAGTTGATCCAAATTCAGAAATTGTTTCTCTGTTTATTTTTGCGAATGCTGCATTCACTTGAAAGCTTCCATTGTCATATTCAAACTTAGGCGCTAAGCCAAAACGGGTTTGCTCCGATATATATTTATCATCTGTATCAGCAAATACATATGTTGGTGCAGGAAATCCATCGATATCTGTTTTAAACTTATCATAACTTCCAAATGCGGTAATTTGAAAAGCATCATTTACTTCGTAACTAATTTTTAAATTGGTATTAAACCTTGAAAACGCGTCTTTTTCAAGGTTATTGGATTTTGCTGCCGAAATTCCATCAACAAAACGGTTACCAAAACTTGCTAAATAAGTTAATTTGTTCGAAGTCCCGTTTACGGATACATTATTTGTGAAACTTGACCCATTATAATTTAAATCGTCCTGGGTTTGATTCGTCCCAACAGCAGTCAAAAAACTTCCTGAAATGGTTTTCGCTGAAGCTTTTTTAGTAGTGATATTTATTACGGCTGTGGCTGCTGCATTGCCGTAAAGTGTACTCGCAGCACCTTTAATAACCTCAATAGATTCAACGGTATTTAGATCTAACAAACGTAAATCAAAATCATTGGCAACACCTGATGGATCATTGACTTGAACACCATCAATAAGTACTAATACTTGCCTGTTGTTACCACCTCTAACAAAATAGCCTAAATTTTGACCTTCGACACTTCTACTGCCGTTAATTTCAATACCACTTTTAGTATTGATTAATTCTGAAACCGTTCGTCCTTGGTTATTCTCGATGTCCTTTTTGGAAATTTTAATAACCGTTTTTCCAGAATTTTCGCGTTTTAATTTAAAACGTGAATCAGTAACAACTACTTCTTCTAATTGTTGTACTTGCGTTGAATCGATTTGCTGTTGGGCAGCACCGATCATTGATATACCAAAACACAGTACACCAAAAATGTTTGTTTTTTTGTTCATTTAATGAATAATTACTCGAGAATCGTATAGATCTATACGCAAACTTTTATCCCGAAAGTTTAACTTATTTTGTTTTGAAAATGGCAGGTCTCCTGACTTGCGTCTTCATGCTGGTCTTCCCAAAGAATGTTCTTCAGTGACTTGAAGTTGAACATGAAGCTGAATAGCTTACAGTTGCGGGAACAGTTCTGGAATTAATAATTAATATTGCACCAGATTCCCTTTTAATTCCTTCAGTTAAAACTGAATAAAACCAAATTTCGTTGCAAAAATAAACATTCTGTTTAATCTTTCATTAAAAACATTAAATAATATTACTTTTGAAGCAATTAAAATAGCAACATTGAAAAACTCAATTCTCCTAATATTAATTTTCTTATTGGTTTCCTGTAAAAGCGAACCTAACAAGCAATTCATCGAATCAGATACAGTTCATTCATTAGCCTTAAAATATGCGAAGGGCTTTTCAGTTGTAGATTATAAAACCTTCAAGGTCTTAGAAATTAAAAATCCTTGGCCACAGGCTAAAAAAAGCTATCGCTACGTTTTGATAAGTCATGAAAATGCGGCCAAAACAAGTTTTATGAAAGATGAATACGATGCCATCATTCTTACCCCCATTGAAAAAATAGTGGTGACTTCAACGACACATCTTCCTGCTTTAGAATTATTACATGTAGAACAGACCCTAGTTGGATTTCCTGGAACAGATTTTATTTCATCTGAAAACATAAGACTTCGGGTTGAAAATAAACGGATTAGGGAACTCGGTAAAAATGAAAGCTTAAACACCGAAATTTTATTGGAATTGAACCCAAATGTCGTGATTGGTTTTGGCATTGATGGCAATAACCGCTCCTTAGAGACCATAAAAAAATCGGGGATTCCTGTTATTTTTAATGGCGATTGGGTCGAACATTCGCCACTGGCCAAAGCAGAATGGATTAAGTTTTTTGGTGCTTTATATAACAAGCAAAAAGTAGCCGATTCCATTTTTAACAGCATCGAAAAAGAATATTTAAAAGCAAAAGATATCGCTAAAAATGCAAAAATAAAACCCACTGTTTTAAGTGGTGCCATGCATAATGATATTTGGTATTTACCAAATGGGACCAGTACCGAAGCACAACTTTTAGAAGACGCGTATGTAAATTATTTATGGAATGATACAGAGGGCTCCGGGAGTTTACAACTTAACTTTGAATCGGTCTATGTAAAAGCCAAAGATGCCGATATCTGGTTAAGTCCGTCAAACTATTCCAGTATGGAAAACCTAAAAAACGCCAATGAGCATCACGCGATGTTTAAAGCTTTTCAAAATAAAAATGTCTATTCATTTACAAACACCACAGGGAATTCTGGTGGGGTTTTGTATTACGAATTAGGCATGACTAGACCCGATATGGTGCTTAAAGATCTTATAAAGATCTGCCATCCAGAATTGTTAGAACATTATGAACCCATTTTCTTTAAACGTTTAGAATAATTGTCAGATAGAAACACATATCAAGTTCCGTTTATAGTGTCCATAGCTATTTTAATTGCATGCTTCTTTGTAAACATCAGTTTAGGATCGGTCTCCATTCCCTTAGAAGACGTTTTTAATAGCCTTATTGGAAGTTCGACCCAACAAGATACGTGGCAACATATCATTATAAATTACAGATTACCAAAAGCACTAACCGCTATAATTGTGGGTTCTGGCTTAGGTATTTCAGGACTATTGATGCAAACGTTATTTAGAAACCCATTAGCTGGTCCGTTTGTGCTGGGTATTAGTTCTGGCGCCAGTTTGGGCGTGGCATTGGTTATTTTGGGCTCTGGGTTATTTGGTGGTGTTTTTGCAACATTGTTTGTATCAAAATGGGGTCTTGTTATTGCCGCCAGTTCAGGTAGTTTTTTGGTTTTATTGGCGGTATTAATGGTTTCTATAAAAATTCGGGATACCATGGCCATTCTCATTATTGGACTTATGTTTGCCAGTATCACGGCAGCTATAGTAAGTGTGCTCTCCTATTTTGGTTCCGCCGAAGAACTACAACAATATATATTTTGGGGTTTTGGCAGTCTCGGAAATTTATCATGGGAAGACCTTTTTATTCTATTTGTTATTTATAGTTTAGGTATCTTCATGAGCATCGTATCCATCAAGCCCTTAAACACCTTACTTTTAGGTGAAAATTATGCCAAAAGTTTGGGCTTGGATATTAAAACGAGTCGTTTGATCATCATTATTGCAACCAGTTTATTAGCGGGAACCATTACGGCTTTTGCAGGTCCCATAGCCTTTATAGGGTTAGCAATACCACACATCACCAGACAAGTGTTTAACACCTCTAACCATAAGGTATTATTGCCTGCTGTATTTATTTTTGGAGCTATGGTGATGCTGGTTTGTGATACCATTGCGCAATTGCCTAATAGTGATTTTACATTGCCCATTAATGCCATAACATCCTTGGTTGGTGCACCCGTTGTGATTTGGTTGTTAGTTAGAAAACGGAAAATGGTGTTTTGAAATAGAGAATAGAGAATAGAGAATAGAGAATAGAGAATAGAGAATAGAGAATAGAGAATAGAGAATAGAGAAAATTTATAAATTAGTGGCAGACAAAACACAACATATCATCTTAAAAACTGAAGATTTATCGATCGGCTATGCTTCTAAAAAAGCAAATACCATGGTTGCTTCCCATATAAATATTGAACTACAGAGAGGCGAATTAGTGGGTCTCATTGGGGCCAATGGCATTGGTAAATCGACGTTATTAAGAACCTTGACCCATGTTCAAAATCCATTGGGCGGTTCCATTAAACTCAATGATAAAGATATTTCAACATATGACGCTTTAGATCTGGCAAAAGTGATGAGTTTGGTTTTAACCGAACCCATTGCCTCTAAAAATCTGTCAGTTTTCGAGTTGGTCGCATTAGGCAGGCAGCCTTATACCAATTGGGTGGGGAATTTATCTTCTAAGGACATGGCTGTAATCACGCAAGCCCTTGAACAAACAAATATCGAGGCTTTAAAAAACAAAAAATGTTTTGAACTAAGCGACGGCCAATTGCAAAAAGTCATGATTGCAAGAGCATTAGCCCAAGACACCGATTTGATTATATTGGATGAACCGACGACGCATCTGGATATGTACCATAAGGCTTATATTTTAAAATTGCTTCAAAAATTGGCCAGAGAAACCAATAAGACCATTTTATTCTCATCACATGAAATAGACCTAGCCATCCAGTTATGTGACACGTTGATCGTGATGACTGACGATCGGGTATTTTCAGACGCACCCTGCAAGCTTATAGAGCAAGGTGTTTTTGAAACCTTATTTCCAAAGGATTTAATTGCTTTTGATGAAAAAACGGGGAGTTTTCGGGTGAAAAAGTAAAACATAGCGAGTTGTAGAGAACCGTCCAAAACTTAGTCTTCTTCTTTTTTACTTCCAACTTAAAAAATTATCTTTGATTTTATTTCTTTGATAAATGAACGACAACCTTATTCTTATTCTTGCCATACTTGTATCTGCTGGCATTGGCGCCTATTTAGGTATGCTATTCACAAAACTTAAAAGTAAGGGTGAAAAAAGTACGCTCGAAGAACGCCAAAACCAAATGCGTTTGACTATTGAGGGTTTAAAGGAAAACCTGGCTAAGGTTGAAAGTGAACGGGACGCTATGCGTGATGAAAGAGATGTGTTAAATACCGAATTAACAAGAAAAGATACAGAATACATAAACCTACAACAACAAAGCTTAAAACGCGATGCTGAAATTGAAGAGCGCCAAGAGCAACTTAGAAAGGACTTTGAGCTTTTAGCGACGAGAATTCTTGATGAAAAATCCGAAAAATTTACCCTTCAGAATAAAGAAAACATCAAAAACATTCTAAATCCGCTTCAAGAGAAAATTAAAGTTTTTGAAGAAAAAGTAGACTTAACCCAAAAAGAAAGCATCAGTATGCATTCCGCTCTAAAGGAACAGTTGTTGGGCTTAAAAGACTTAAATCAGCAAATGACCAAGGAAGCCACCAACCTAACCCGAGCTTTAAAAGGGGATAGTAAGATGCAAGGAAACTGGGGCGAATTGGTTTTAGAACGTGTCCTTGAAAAGTCTGGTCTAGAAAAAAATCGCGAGTATTTTGTACAACAAAGTTTTACCCTCGAAGATGGATCTCGCGTACTTCCCGATGTCGTGTTACATCTTCCTGATGGTAAAAAAATGGTGATTGATTCTAAGGTCTCTTTAACAGATTATGAGCGTTTGGTCAATGCAGAAGATGATGACAAGCCTTTGTTTCTAAAAGCCCACGTCAATTCTATTAAAAAACATGTCGATCAACTTTCAGAAAAAAATTATCAGGATTTGTATGATATAGAATCGCCAGATTTTGTGCTCATGTTTATACCTATTGAACCTGCTTTTGCCATTGTAGTTCATGAGGATAATGCTATATATAACAAAGCTTTTGAGAAGAATATTGTAATCGTGACACCTTCTACCCTTTTGGCTACCCTACGTACCATTGATAGTATGTGGAACAACGAGAAACAGCAGCAGAATGCCATAGAGATTGCAAGGCAGGCTGGTGCGCTGTATGATAAATTTGAAGGGCTGGTGAAGGATTTAACAGGTATTGGAAAAAAAATTGATTCGGCCAAAGTAGATTATTCTGCCGCCATGAATAAACTAGTTGAAGGTAAGGGCAACCTGATAACCAGTGTTGAAAAACTTAAAAAGATGGGAGCAAAAGCAAAAAAAGCACTTCCTGAAGCCATACTCAAACGTGCCAACGATAACGAATAATAAAAAAGCGAACCATGAAAACCCTAATTAAAATCAGTATTGCCATAGTATTTATTCTCATCGGATTTTTCAGTTTTGTCTACTTTGTGTATTACAGCGAAGGGGTTAGAGCTGGAAAGTTGGTCAAGTTCAGTAAAAAAGGCGTCCTTTTTAAAACCTGGGAAGGCGAAATTAGTCAAGGGGTTTCAGACTCTCAAATTTTTATTTTTTCTGTAGAAGAAGATGAGTCCCAGGTTATAGAAGACCTAAACGAATTTCAAGGTGACTATGTAAAACTGTATTATTTTGAGCGCTATAAAAAACTGTTTTGGTTGGGAGACACCAAATATTTTATAACCAAAGTGGAAGAAGAAAAAGACTAAATAACATGTTCAAGCACATAAAAGAATCGCAAATTACCATTTCGGAACTCATGTTGCCCTCACACTCTAATTTTAGTGGTAAAATACATGGCGGCTATATTTTAAATTTGATGGATCAAATTGCGTTCGCTTGTGCCTCCAAACACTCCAGACATTATTGCGTCACAGCGTCTGTTAATAAAGTAGACTTTTTAAACTCTATTGATGTTGGCGAATTGGTCACGCTCAAGGCCTCTATTAATTATACGGGAAGAACTTCGATGGTGGTTGGCGTGCGAGTGGAATCTGAAAACATAAGAACTGGAGAAAAGAAACATTGTAATTCGTCATACTTTACCATGGTAGCTAAAGATGAAGATGGTAAAAACGTGCCTGTTCCTGGTTTAATTTTAAATTCCGAAGAATCGGTAAGGCGTTTTTCCAGAAGCATAAAAAGACAAGAACAAATGAAAAACAGATCGAATAATTTTAAGGCTTCTGAATTTAAAATGAATGAGCATTTAAAATTACTTACAACTCAAAATGTAAACGTTGAACTTTAGGCTAAAACTTAAAAATATACCCTAAAAACAGCATTGGGTGTTATTCCTAAAGAATTTTGAACGGTCTCAACAACTTCGTCGTTATTAACACGATAAAAATTATTAATCTGGTTTTCCTTGTCTAAAACGTTCCAGATTGAAACACCTAAATTGGCCTTAGCATTACTTCCTAACTTAAAATTATAAATTGCCGAAACATCTAAACGCACATAATCCTCTAAATTTGAAGCATTTGTTGCTCCAAAATTTACCTCATTATTTATAATGTCATTACCCAAAACTGGTCGCGTTGTTGGCTTACCAGAATGCCAATTTAAGCCTGCCGAAAATTTTAAATTATTAAGCTTATAGGCTGTACCTAGTGTAAATGTTTGGGTTATATCATAATTACTTGGAAAATAATTGGCTTCTAAATCGTTAAAATAGTAACGGTTATACATATAAGAATAGCTTAGCCACGTATTAAACGTATTAAGTTGTTTTCTTAATAAAAAATCTACGCCTTTAACATCATACTTGCCTTTACTTTTAACAAATTCATATTGATTTTGAAACCCTTGACTTTGGGTGGTAATACCATTTACAACTTTATAAAAACCATCAATATCAATCAACCAGCCCTTATTGCTATAGTTTATTCCTGTAGAAATTTGTTTACTTGTAATAACAGGGATATCTTGATTATTTGATAATTGCCATCTGCGCTTTTCTATTCCTAAAAAATCATTCTGAAAATTTATGACTTGCGATGTATTTTGATGCTTATATTCACCTAAAACCTCTAGTGAAAAATACTTGAGAAATTGATGGCTGAAATTGAGTCTTGGCTCCCAAATTGATTGTTTAAATTTGCCAATATAATTATACCTAAGCCCTAGATTTAAATTGGTTTTTTTGTTAAACGATTTATAATCAAATTGATAAAATACGCCATGGGTTCTAAGAACTTCAGAAACCAAATTTCTGAATCGGGGTACATCAACATCATCTAAATTGGTTATCTCTGTCTCTACAAAATGATAACCACCTAAAAACTTGAAGTAATCATTTAATTTATAATTTGTTTTAAGTTTTATGCTCGTTTCAGACACTATATTTTCTTGTAAGAAACGTTGCGAATCCAATACGTTAACATTTACCGCTTTTAATTTATAATCGGTTTCATAAACTTCAAGCTCTGTTTTAAATTTACTGCTCCATGTCCTAATATAATGCAAGGCTCCCGCGATACTTTTTTGTATTAATTGGCTTTCACGAGACTCTAGCTCATCGTTTATTGTGGCGTTTTCATTAAACTGAAGTTGGTTATGCACGTTAATAAAATTAAGTCGAACTTCATCAGCATCACTAATCTTATAAACCCATCTCAAGGAGGTGTCATAAAAATCGAAAGTTTCATCGGTATTTGTTATGGTTGTGGCGTTGGTAGTTACTTCAGTATTTTGTGAAATTCTATCAAAAAACGCAGTATATGTTGGTGTTTCAACAAAATCGCTAATAGATTTTCTTGCGGCAATCTGTATGGATGAAGCATCATTAATTGGAATATCTACAAACCCACTAAGGTTGGTTAAATTAACTTCTGCAACGCCTTCAAATTCATTATTTATATATCTCTCGGTTTGCATAGCAATAGTTCCTGAAACACCATCGGTATAACTCACATCACTTCCGTTTTTTCTTAAAAAAACAGTTTGGGTTATATGTGGATTATACATGGAAATAAGGCCGAAAAAATGACCAGATTGATACATTTTTATGCCATCCCAAAGAATCAGATTTTGGTCATGTGTCCCTCCGCGAATATTAATATTGGAAACCGTTTCATTTATACTTTGTATGCCCGGAAAAGCCTGAACAGACTGTAAAACATCTTCATCTATTAATCCCGGGAGGATATCAAAATCAGAAAAGTTTATTTCATAGGATCCGTCACTTAACTTATCAATTCCGCTGGTGATATAATTTGAAATGATAACCTCTGATAAGGATTGAAAATTTGGTCTTAAAAAAATAGCTTCACAATCTAACCCTGTAAATTCATTTAATGTTATTGTTATGGTTTTATAACCCAAAAAACGAATGGTAATGGGCTGTGCCATATTTTCAATTTTAATTTGAAAAAAACCCTTTTCATCCGTTATGGTAGAATGGCTTAATGTTTGAATAGTTGCTGCAACAAGGGGCTGGAAGTTCGTTTTATCTTTAATATAGCCACAAAACACGAACACTTTTTTAGGTGTAACTAAAACGATGCTTTTGCTCATTATTGAAAATGATAAGCCTGTTTTTGTTTCTAGATAAGTTAGAGCTTCTGTAAAGGATATACGTTTGGAAGGTGGTATTAAAAAAATGTTTTCTATAGTATCTTCGGCATAATTAAATGGCATGTTATAGCGCTCTTGCAGTAAGTTTATAACATGTGCTAATGATTCTTGTTTATTAGTATTTTGCGCATAACTACTAAAAAAAACAAAAAGTAATAAACTAAAGAAAATTATTTTTTTTTTAATTCTACTCGCCATGAATAATTACCAGATTTGAAGTACTCATTACGTAAGTCATATTCATGGGTTGCGTAATCCCAATAAGGGCTTCTTCAAGATTATCATGAGGAAAACCTCCTGTGAACAATCTATTTACATCTATGTTTTTAAAAGTAACTTCAATGTTATATTGCCGTTCTAATTCAGATAAAACCTCTTTAATAGGAATAGCATTAAACTCGCTCATATTATTCGTCCATTTTGGTGAGGCGACCAAAGTTTTTCCGTTTGAAAACTTACCATCCAATATTAGATAGATATCACCAGCTAATAATTGTCTGACTATGGTATCTGAAACAACTTTTACTATGCCTTCAAAGCATTTCACTTCAAAATAATCCTTGCGCTGTTTTACATTAAATTGAGTCCCAACAACCGTTACAATGCCACTACTGGTCTTTACATCAAAAGTTTTTCCTTTCGCTACTTTAAAGTAGGCCTCTCCGTTTAATGTCAAAATCCTGTTTTTATCCCAGTTTCTAGTATTATATTCAATTGAAGATAGTACATTTAACTCAACTTCTGACCGGTCTGGAAGTTCCACACGCGTTTTTTGGCTAGCTAAAGTTTCCACAATTGTGGTGGTGTTGAAAAAAAAGGTAAAGTATACCCCCAATGCAACAACAATAATACTTGCTATCTTCAAAAAAGGGTTTATCCAATTTATTTTTTTCACTGCTTTTTCAGAAGACTTGTATTGCGCTTTTAATGTATTAAAATCATCCATTTTGTGAGCATGAGATGCTTTAAAATACTTTGCACTATCAATTATATATCGATTTAGAAAGGCGTCATCTAGCTTCTCGAATGCTTGTTTTTCAGCATCTGTAAGTGTTTCTTTCAGCCATTTTTTTATTAAGTACTCTTTATCCATCTATCCTTAACTTTAATATATAACAACTTCATCCTTGAATCTCCTGACTATTTTATTTTGAATCCTTGTAATTCTTTCTTTAGAATATTAAACGCACTATAAATTCTATATTCAACGACCTTTTGGGTAACTCCTAAAAGTTCTGCAATTTCACTGTGTTTTTTTCCTTCTACTTTATTTAATAAAAAGGCTACCCGTTGTTCCTCGCTTAAATTTCCTAAAATATTTTGATACTGTTGTAAAAATTGTTCTTTTTCTAAAATAAACTCTGGAGACTCGTTCGTATGATTTTTTGGCTTTTCCAAATGATATTTTAACACTACTTTTTGATGCTTAATATCGTTTAACATCATGTTATTGGCTACAGTATATAAAAACGATTTAGCTTTATTTAATGTGACCTTTTTACAATTATCCCACAGTTTTATAAAGGCATCTTGGGCTTTATCGGCAGGGTTATATTGTTCACCATATTTGTAATACAAGAAGTTTTGCAAGTCTTGTGCATAGGTATTGTAAATACGTTCGAAAACAGCGTCTTCGCAAATATTGTCGTTAAGTTCTTTTGGCAAGGTGTTTTTGGTTTTAAAATCTAAAGTTAGACAAAAAAATTATTAAAAAGTTTCAGGAGATTCAAGGATGAAGTTGTTTCATTACTAAAAGCCCTAAACAGAAAGCCTAACAATCATGAAAATACTGTTAAAAAGAATCTTGTTTTTTTATTTGGCAACATTGCTTGTATTTATTTCTTGCAGAACTGAAGAATCCGAAATTATAGAAACACCACCCGAGGATATTTTAACATCAAACGCTTTGGTAGCAAGTTTAATGCAAAAAACATCAATTAATGATGGATCAAATGATAACATTATTGATTATGCTAATTGTTTCAATGTTAAATTACCCATTACTGTAACAGTAAACGGAGAAGAAATTCCTATAAACTCTGAAGAAGACTTCAAAATAATAGAATACATTTTTGATGATTCTGATGATGATGTAGATGTTCTTACTATTACGTTCCCAATACAAATAATTCTTAACGATTTTAGTGAAGTCATTATAAATAACTATACCGAATTAGCTAGCTATTCCATTAACTGCAATGGCGAAAATGAAGCTGATGACGATATTGAATGTTTAAATTTCAAGTACCCCATAACTGCCTTTCTATATAACGCCAATGATGAAATTATTGACTCTATACAAATAAACTCTGATAGTAATCTATATAATTTTATTAAGGATTTGGATACGTTTGACCTGGTATCTATAAACTTCCCTATAACCGTAGCCCTTTTAGATGGTACTGAATTTATTATTAATAATTTAACTGAATTAGAAAACACCATTAAAGCTTATGAAGATTATTGCGATGAAGATGACGACTATGATTATAATGATGATGATTGTAATAATTGCAACACCAATGAACTGATTGATTTTTTAACCAATTGCCCCGGTTGGACTGTAGATAAATTAGAACGCTATGGTAATGATTATGATGATGCCTATGATGGCTACACATTCAATTTTTTAAATGATGGAACAATCTCCGTTTCTTGGTCAAGCACTACCGTAAATGGCACTTGGACGGCTGCGGGTACAGGAAATAATATTACAGTAACTATAAATATCCCAAGTTTACCATATTGTAATAATGATTGGGTATTACATGAAATATCTGACTATTCTAAAACCAAAATCGATTTAAGAGTTGGTGATGATGATAGGTTAAGGTATTATAACAATTGCAATTAATAAAATAAGCTAGTAGAAATACTTTAATGAAAAAGAAAAATTTCAATTATCAAATGGTTAAGCATTTGATAACTAGCTCAAACTGCTTCAGTTAATAACTGAAGCAGTTATTTAAATTAAAAAGCTATGAAAAAAAAATGGTTTATATTAATAATACTAATCCTTCTAGCTATTGTAAGCTACAATTATATTTATAAAAACCATCGTGACATAGCTAATGAAACATCTCATTTTAAACTAACAGCAGCAGATATATCAAGCGAATTTGCAATAAACCCAACAAATTCTGAAATCAAATACCTCAACAAAACCATAGAAGTAACAGGTACAATAACAAACCTAAACCCCAACAATCTTACCTTAAATAATAAGGTGTTTTGCCAATTTTCAAATCGCATTCAAAAAACACTATCAAACAATTCCCAAATCAAAGTTAAAGGACGTTTTATAGGCTATGACGATTTATTAGAAGAAATCAAATTAGACCAATGTACTATTATACAATAATTTAAAATAATTACTATGAAAACAAAATTACTAACACTATTTTTTTTAGGAATAATAAGTGTAAACGCACAAATAACGCATAATCTAGATTGGAGAATTGGTATCGGAACAAGTATAGATTTAACCATTGATACTGGGGATACTGTTATTTGGACCTGGACCGATAGCGCACCTCATACCGTAACCAATAAATCTGGTAGCGCAGAAGTTTTTGATAGTGGAACAATTACAGGAAATGAAATGACTTATTCCAAAACGTTTACAGTTGTAGGAACAAACCCATACCAATGTGACATTCACCCTGGAAGTATGGCAGGTACAATAACAGTAGAAAATGCTCTAGGAATTGATGATTTTTTATTAAACAGCTTTTCTATTTCACCTAATCCTGCACGTTCTTATATTAAGTTAGATTCACCTTCACAATTAATTATCGATAATGTAAAGGTATTTGATGTTTTGGGAAAAGAAATTTATTCAAAAAATAAATTAGAAGAGCAAATAAATATATCAAATTTTAGCAAAGGCATATATATACTAAAAGTTTCATCCCTAGGAAAAATAAAAACAATCCGTTTGATAAAAATCTAATTTATAAATATCATTTTACTATTAAAACCAATCCAATGAAATATACTTTAATAGCACTTTTTCTTATCCCAATAATAACCTTTTCCCAAAACGATTTATTAGACGAAATTGATTCAGATTCGACGGGTTCAGATTATGCAACGGCCGCCTTTAAAGGGCTAAAGATTGTTAATTTTGAATCCACAAAACTAGTCGCAAAAAAAGACTTCACCTTTATTGTATCGCATAGATTCGGTAGCCTTAAAAATGGTATAGATACCTTCTTCGGTCTTGATGAAGCCGTAACGCGCTTAAATTTTGTTTTTGGAATTACTGATGGATTAAATATTGGTGTTTCAAGAAGTTCTTTTTTAAAGATTTATGATGTTTCCTTTAAATATAGACTCCTTAGACAGAAAGAAGGCGGATTCCCATTTACAGTTGTAGGATATAATTCTATTCTAATAAATACTGCTTTAGATAAGGACAATTTACCTTTACTTGAGTTTAAACATCGCTTAGGATATACCGCGCAATTATTGATATCCAAAAAAATAGATTCTAATTTATCAGTGGAAATAGCACCTACTTTCTTCCATGATAATTATGTAGTGGTTAACGAACAAGATAATTCGCAATTTGCAGTAGGCCTTGGAGGGCGCTATAAACTTACCAAACGCTGGTCCTTAAATGCAGATTACGGTTGGCACTTAAACAGAGTGAGTAATTCCCCGTTCAAAAACCCGTTATCTGTGGGAGTAGATTTGGAAACTGGAGGGCATGTATTCCAGATGCATTTTACCAATGCCCAAGCTATGAACACCAATGGTTTTTTAGGCCAAGGAACTGGCGATTGGGGAGATGGTGATATCTATTTTGGATTTAATTTAAGCAGACAATTTTAATAATTTTAACATTAATACTATGAAAAAGACACTTTACACAGGAATTTTATTATCAGCACTACTTTTTAGCTGTAGCAGTTCTAGTAACGACGATTTAACTGATGCACCAGACCCAAATCCAAATCCTGGAGCTAAAATCACTTACAATGCAAATATTAAATCTATTATGTCTGGTAATTGTACCTCTTGTCATGGGAGTACACCAACAAATGGGGCGCCTATGTCCTTAACAACCTATTCGCAAGTAACAAATGCTGTGCAAAACAGGGGCTTGATTGCAAGGATAAATAGCGTTTCCAATCCTATGCCACAAAACGGATTAATGCCTCAGAACACAAGAGATACCGTTCAACAATGGGTTGATGATGGCCTTTTGGAAAATTAATTTGATGAGATGAGAAAGCTACTATTTTTATTTGCCCTAATACATTTAAATTGCTTTGCGCAAAATAAATACTTAACAAGAACCGGAACCGTTGGTTTTGAGGCATCTGTTGCATCATTTGAAGAAGTTAAAGCAACCAATAGTTCGGCTACGGCAATTATTAATTCTGAAAATAATGAATTTGCAGCTTTAGTTTTGGTAAAAGGCTTCCGATTTAAAAATGCGCTTATGGAAGAGCATTTTAATGAAAATTATGCCGAATCTGATAAATATCCCAAAGCGACTTTTAAAGGAAAAATAATTGGTGAATCAAACAATTATCAAATAGATGGAACCTTGTCATTTCATGGAAAATCCAAACAAATACATGCGATCCCTATAAGGTGTTTAGTCAAAAATGAAATAATTAAAATTTCTGGAGACTTTGATGTTAATGTTTCCGATTTTGATATCAAAATCCCTAAGATAGTTCAGGACAAAGTTTCTGAAAGTGTTCATGTTTCATTTGCTTTTGACCTCAAAAAGAAATGAAGAGGCTGTCTGAAAGCGTTTTTTAATGTCATTCAGAACAATCGCTAAGCATCTTAATTAGTTAATTAATAATCTGAGTTCAATTGATATTCAAAATTCAAAAACTTGAATTTCAACAACAAATAATTCTTTTTCATATCCTGCAAGGTCTTATTTTGACCTTGTAGGTATTAGAATTAAAAAATAAACCTGCAAGCTTTTGAAAACCTTGCAGGTTATTAATGTCTTATCTTTTCTTAGATGCTTCATTTTCATTCAGAATGACACTTTTTAGACAGCCTTTTTTATTTACTTAAATACATTTTCCGTCTGGAATACAAATCGTAAAAGGCATCATCCTTTAAACTATCAATAAACAAAATACTTTCCCCAGTACTTTTCATTTCTGGCCCCAATTTTTTGTTCACATTAGGAAACTTATTAAATGAAAAAACAGGTTGTTTGATAGCATAACCGTCTAATTTTGGTTTAAAGTCAAAGTCGGTTACTTTATTTACACCAAGCATGACCTTAGTAGCGTAATTTACATAAGGCTCTCCGTAGGCTTTCGCAATAAATGGCACTGTTCTAGAAGCTCTAGGATTGGCCTCAATAATGTAAACCATATCGTCTTTAATAGCGAATTGAATATTTATTAAGCCAACGGTATTTAATGCTAAGGCAATCTTATGAGTATGATCGATAATTTGTTGCATTACCAAATCTCCAAGGTTAAATGGCGGTAATAAAGAGTTACTATCGCCTGAATGAATGCCACAAGGTTCAATATGCTCCATGATACCAATAATATAAACATTCTCTCCGTCGCAAATGGCATCAGCCTCTGCTTCAATAGCCCCTTCTAGGTAATGATCCAGTAGTAATTGATTTCCTGGCATCGCACCTAACAATCCAACCACATGTTCTTCCAGCTCCTTTTTATTAATAACAATTTTCATACCCTGACCTCCAAGAACGTAAGACGGCCTCACTAAAATAGGAAAATCCAAAACATCCGCAATTGCTGCAGCTTCATCCGCCGTAGTTGCAATATCAAACTCGGGATACGGAATATTATTTTCTTTCAGTAAATTAGAGAACAGCCCTCTGTCTTCAGCTAAATCTAAGGATTCAAAACTGGTTCCAATTATTTTAACACCATACTTCGTTAATTTTTCAGCAAGTTTTAAAGCGGTTTGACCACCAAGTTGCACAATAACGCCTTCTGGTTTTTCATGCTTTATGATGTCATATATATGTTCCCAAAATACGGGTTCGAAATACAATTTATCAGCCGTGTCAAAATCTGTAGACACAGTTTCTGGGTTGCAGTTAATCATGATGGTTTCATAACCACATTCCGCAGCAGCCAAAACGCCGTGAACACAACAATAATCAAACTCAATGCCTTGACCAATTCTATTTGGTCCAGATCCTAAAACAATAATCTTCTTCTTATCGGTTACTATACTTTCATTTTGAGCAAAACGGTTTCCATCTGCCGTTTCCATATCACTTTCAAATGTTGAATAGTAGTATGGTGTTTTCGCTTCAAACTCTGCCGCACAGGTATCAACAAGTTTGTAAACCCTATTGACACCCATTTCTTCGCGCTTGTTGTAAACCTCACTTTCTAGGCATCCTAACATATGTGCAATTTGTCGATCACCATAGCCCTTTTGTTTAGCCTCTAGCAACAAATCTTTCTGAATGGTATTGATATTAAATGTAGAAATTTCAATTCTCAACTTATGTAATTCCTCATATTGCTTTAAGAACCACATATCAATCTTAGTGATTTCATGAATTCTACTTAGCGGAATTCCCATTAGGATAGCATCATAAATTATGAATACACGGTCCCAGGAGGCATTCGTTAACTTTTCAATAATTTGCTCGTAGTTTTTATTTTCTTTGCCATCTGCACCGAGCCCGTTTCTTTTAATTTCCAAAGATTGGGTCGCTTTATGAAGTGCTTCCTGAAATGAACGGCCAATGCCCATAACCTCACCAACAGACTTCATTTGTAGACCTAAAGTTCTATCGGAGCCTTCAAATTTATCAAAATTCCAACGTGGTATTTTTACGATGACATAATCTAAAGTCGGTTCAAATAAAGCCGATGTTGATTTTGTGATTTGATTTTTAAGTTCATCTAAATGATAGCCTAAGGCTAATTTCGCGGCAATTTTCGCAATAGGATAACCGGTCGCTTTACTCGCTAATGCTGAAGAACGTGATACTCGGGGATTAATTTCAATGGCAATAATATCTTCATTTTCATCAGGACTAACGGCAAACTGCACGTTGCACCCTCCTGCAAAATCACCAATACTACGCATCATGTGAATGGCCATATCGCGCATTCTTTGATACGTTCGATCACTCAATGTCATGGCCGGTGCCACAGTAATCGAATCACCGGTGTGAATCCCCATAGGATCCATATTTTCAATTGAGCAGATAATAACAACATTATCATTCGAGTCCCGTAGCAATTCCAGCTCATACTCCTTCCAACCTATTAAAGCTTTATCAATCATTACCTCATGGATTGGAGAAATCTCTAAACCACGTCTCAAAAGCTCATCAAAATCTTCTTCTTTATACACAATCGCTGCACCATCTCCTCCTAAAGTAAATGACGCTCTAATAACCAAAGGAAATCCAAACTCTTGGGCTATTTCCTTGCCTTTTAAATAAGAGGTTGCCGTAGCTTGAGGCGCCATAGGAATCCCTATTTTAAGCATTAATTCGCGAAACTGCTCTCTATCCTCGGTTATATTAATCGCATCAATATCAACCCCAATAATTTCGACACCAAAATCTTTCCAAATTCCTTTTTCGTCCGCCTCAATGCATAAATTAAGTGCCGTTTGTCCACCCATGGTTGGTAAGACTGCATCAATTTGTGGATGTTCTTTTAAAATTTGAATTAACGATTTGGTCGTGAGCGGCAACAAATAAATATGATCGGCCATGGAAGGATCGGTCATAATCGTTGCTGGATTAGAATTAATCAAAACAGTTTCTATGCCATCTTCGCGTAGCGATCTTAAGGCTTGAGACCCTGAATAATCAAATTCGCATGCTTGCCCGATAATAATAGGGCCAGAACCAATAATTAAAATAGATTTAAGTTGTGAATTTTTTGGCATTGTACGTTGAAGGATTTATATAGTTAACAATATTTTATCTGGTTAGAAGGTATAAAAAAAGGTGTTACACCTAAGCAACACCTTTAAAATATCAATAATGATCAATCATTATTTTTTATGTCTTGTTTCTGTTGAAACAGAAAGTTTTTTTCTTCCTTTAGCTCTTCTACGAGCAAGAACCTTTCTTCCGTTTGCAGAAGCCATTCTTTCTCTAAAACCGTGTTTGTTTCTTCTCTTTCTCTTTGATGGCTGAAACGTTCTTTTTGGCATTGTCTTATTTTTTAAATCTGAATTGTAATTGTTTTATTAGTTTTAGTCTTTATTTAAAACTGAGGGCAAATATACAAAGACTTTTTACTTTGGCAAATGTTATTTTAAAAAAAATCGTATATAAATTTAATGAGAAAAGAGTACAGTATATTTGGCTTAAATGCTATGTTTTTGGCTATTCATTATGAAGATATTTTAATAAAAAATTAGTTTCTTTGCACTCATATAGTAATGTGGACGAGGATACAGAATCAATTCGCGTCGAAAACACCTAAAAGACAACACACACATGTTCAATAAAATCATAAAACTTATTATAGCGGCGGGCATCATTGCCTTTGCTGTTTTTCAATTTACAGAAGGTTTTATAGGGAATGGTATTATGCTTATTCTGCTCTCTTCAATATTTATATTTCTATATTTTAAAAACGAATTTATACTATTGGCATTTTTAAGACTGCGGAAACAAGATTTTGAAGGTGCTAAAAGATGGCTGAACAAGATTAAAAACCCAGAAGCTGCTTTGGTTAAAAAACAACAAGGTTATTATAATTACCTTCATGGCATCATGGTATCTCAAAGCAATATGAACGATGCTGAAAAATATTTTAAAAAGGCTATTTCTTTAGGGCTTTCCATGGATCATGATTTGGCCATGGCTAAATTGAATTTAGCAGGTATTGCGTTTTCAAAGCGTAGAAAAGTAGAGGCCAAAAAATTACTTGCCGAAGCTCAAAAATTGGATAAACAAGGCAT
This sequence comes from Changchengzhania lutea, assembly GCF_006974145.1. NCBI lineage: Bacteria > Pseudomonadati > Bacteroidota > Flavobacteriia > Flavobacteriales > Flavobacteriaceae > Changchengzhania > Changchengzhania lutea. The sequence continues at coordinate 462,760 of NZ_CP039456.1, forward strand.
GTTGACCGATCAGATAAAAATGATGAAAGACAATATGAAACGTGCCCAAATGCCTAACCAGCACTATGGCACTGGCGGGTCTGCTAGATCACAACGCGGACGCATGCGCTAATATTATTTCACGGTCGTGTAATACCCGTCCTTAGGAATATCTAAGGTATACACTTTTCTGGATTTATTATTCAGATGTGGTTCACGCAACCACGGGTTGTGAAGTTTTAAGATTTTATAGTTAATCCCAAAACTTTTTGCAAGGCTTGAAAAGTCGGTAACAGCGGTATCAATTTCTACTTGATAAGTCGGCACATTACTGTACAGATCTTTTTCCCTAAAATTAAAACCGTATGTTTTGGGGTTAGACAATATTTCCTTTAGAGCCACAATTCTAAAGAGGTAGCGCCCTGTTTCCTCACCTAATAATAAATCGTAATAATCGTTCACCTGCTGCTCTTCTAAACGTCTTGCTACGCCAGTATTTCCGGCATTGTACGCAGCAGCAGCGAGTGTCCATGATCCTAATCCCTCTTTGGCTTCAAGTAAATATTTGCAAGCTACTTCGGTCGCTTTTTCAAGATGATAACGCTCATCAACATTGTCATTAACCTCTAATCCGTTTTCCTTACCCGTGGCTTTCATGATTTGCCAAACACCTCGTGCTCCAGCTGGAGAAACGGCATTACTCAATCCGCTTTCAATAACTGCCAAATACTTAAAATCGTCTGGAACACCATGCTTTTTTAAAATAGGTTCTATGACTGGAAAGTACTTTTTTGCACGCTTAAACATGAGCAAGCCATTAGATTGCCAATAAGTGTTTACTAAAAGTTCTCTATCCATACGTTCCAAAATATCTGGATTTCCAAGTGGCACGGGTTCTCCCGCAAAACTCAAATCATCTGGAACTTGAAGTGCATAGACGTTATAATCATTAATTAATTTCTTCTCGAAATTTTCATCTGTAGGTGCATCTTGTAGGGCATAAATAAATAAGGCTGATAAACTTAATAATCCTACAAATGCCAAGGCTTTCTGTACTATCTTCATCTTTAAAAAGTTTTGTTTAAAGTTATAAAAAATATCTGATTCGCAAGACCTAGTTCCCTAAAATTAACTTGGGCAAGTTTTCGTTAAACCATTTAAACTTATTGAGAATCATAATATGCGTCCCTCCTTTTACGGTTATGCACTCCCCAATGTATTTAATAGGAAACACTGGATCATTATCACCATGGATATGAATCATCTCTTGTGGAAACTCATCTTGATTCCAACACACCATCTGTTCTATGGCCCAACTTAAATACGTAGCATCACTCACTGATAAATATTTTTTGTAGAGTTCTAGACGTTTTTTTACGTTACTTCCAAAGGCATATTTCGAAAACAAATCAATATTTGACGCTAATTGCATGGGCAGTAATTTATAAGCCTTGGTCTTTTTTGCCAATAACATGCGTCTTGGTAATTCGTTGCTCGATTTAACACTAGATACAATAATGAGTTTACGGATGTTTATATGTTTATTCATTTCCTGAACCAAGATCCCTCCAAATGAAACCCCTAATAAAACCACATTATCATGCTTCACTTTTAAAGACAATCGCAAGGCATAGGCACTTAATGATTCTTTAGGTATAGGAATCAACCATTCTAGCAGGTGTAGCTCAAATTGGTTTTTTGGTAATTTGATGTTTTCAAAAATCTTAGGGCTTGCAGCCATACCAGGCATTAAATACACATGTATTATCTCTTGAATCATAAGGTTTTAAGTCCGTTTAAATTTTATAGTCCCGATATTATTTCGTAACTTTGCACTGCAAATTTATATAAATAGTTCCCACTATTTATCACCCCTAAGTAATAAAATATAAGCCATGATTGATGTAGCAGAATTAGTAGATAATGATTTTTTACGCCAGTTTGAAATCAAAGTTGATGACCATCTAGCTAAAATCGAGTACTCCTTACAAGACCGAAAGATTTTTTTAACCAAGCTTATTATTCCTGAACAAATTAAGGATGAAGATTTTAGCAAGGAATTTTTAAAGGCCGTTTTTGAACATATTGAAGCACGTAATTTAAGCGTGGTGCCAACAAGTCCGGAAATAGCAAAATTTGTTAGAGGCAATAGAAAGTACAAACGCATGTTACCTGTTGGATTACGAATCTAACTTTAAACTAAAAGATATAAAAAAATCCAAAATTTTCATTTTGGATTTTTTTGTTTACTGAACTCATTTAAACTTTCTGATTGAGGCGAAAATTAGTCATTTTGTGACCAGATGAAGGCTTTTTTGAGTTGCATAGCATCGCTACGGAACGAAAAAAAGATAAAAAGTGCGTGCAAAAGGACAATTTTTTATTTTTAGCCAAATAAAAAATTTCTTGAAACCGACTATCCTCGAGGCAGAGCCATAGAGGTATTTCGCCGGTTTCATTTTGACCTTTCGGCCAAAAACCGAAATTTTGTATTTTACCTCGCCCGGAAAACCCCGAGGCAGAGCCGTCGGGGAATTATTTAGATTAAAAAAGTTTAAATGAGCTCACTATATAGCTAAGCTTTCTACGAATTCCAATCTTACTAAACCATCATCAATGGCGGTAAGCTCAACCTCATGCAAGGTGTTTACCAATTCTGGGTTCCAAGGTGTTTTTACCTTGACATAGTTTTCAGTAAAACCATGAATATAACCGGCTTTATTTTCACTTTCAAACAAAACGGTTCGTGTACTTCCCAATTGACTTTCATAGAACGCACGCCGTTTTTTAACGGATAATCCACGCAACATTTTACTGCGCTTGGTTCTCACATTGCTTGGAACTATGCCAGCCATATCAGCCGCTTCGGTATTATCACGCTCTGAATAGGTAAACACGTGTAAATACGAAATATCCAAGTCTGTCAAAAAATTATAGGTCTCTAAAAAATGGGCATCCGTTTCACCCGGAAAACCGACAATCACATCCACACCAATACAGGCATGTGGCATGACTTCTTTTATCTTCAATACGCGATCTACATACAATTCACGCATATAACGGCGTTTCATCTTTTTAAGAATCGTATTGCTCCCACTTTGCAAAGGGATATGAAAATGTGGAACAAAAGCTCTAGAATTTGACACTAGATCTATGGTTTCGTTTTTCAGTAAATTGGGTTCTATAGAAGATATACGCAAGCGTTCAATACCTTCTACCTTATCCAATGCTTTCACTAAATCTAGAAAGGTGTGCGCGTGCTTTTTGTTTCCAAATTCCCCTTTACCGTAATCCCCAATATTTACACCGGTCAATACGATTTCCTTAATATTCTGTTTAGAGATTTTGTAGGCATTCTGTATGACATTTTCCAAAGCATCACTTCTGGAAATACCTCGTGCTAACGGAATGGTACAATAAGTACATTTATAATCGCAGCCGTCCTGTACTTTTAAAAATGCCCTTGTTCTATCGCCTATAGAATAAGAGCCTACGTAAAAATCGGCGTCTTCAATCTCGCAGGAATGCACTTCACCAAAATCATTTTTAGATAAATCATTGATATAATCAGTGATTTTAAATTTTTCGGTAGCCCCCAAAACCAAATCTACGCCATGAACATCTGCCAATTCTTGCGGTTTTAATTGGGCATAACAGCCAACCGCAGCAACAAAAGCATTAGGGTTATGCTTTTGCGCTTGTTTTACAACCGTCTTAAAACGCTTATCGGCATTCTCAGTCACAGAACAGGTATTTATGACATAGATATCGGCATATTCCGAAAAATCGACACGATCAAAATCTTCGTCATTAAAATTTCTTGCTATTGTAGAGGTTTCTGAAAAATTCAGCTTACAGCCTAAAGTATAAAACGCTACTTTTTTATTCATTTAGTATTTAAGGTTTCCAAAGAGATAGAAATCTCATTATATTTACCAGATTTCATTTAAAGACTGCAAATTTACAACTAATTACTTACATGATAAAACGCATTTCCAAAAGAACAATAAACTATATATCAGCAGTTTGTATGTCTGTAATTGTAATGTCTTGCGAAAATACGAGCGATAAAAATAATGCACATTTGGTTTTTAGATATAATGAACATAAAAATATAGGTTCATTAGATCCCGCATTCTCTAAAGATTTGGCTGATATTTGGGCCACGAACCAGTTATTTAATGGCTTAGTGCAAATGGACGACAATTTAAATATCAAGCCTTGTATTGCCAAAGATTGGACGATTTCCGAAGATGCCCTCACCTACTCTTTTACAATTCGAAATGACGTGTATTTTCACAAACATGAAGGTTTTAGAAATGATTCTACAAGACCAGTTATAGCCGACGATTTTGAGTATAGCTTCAACCGATTGATTGACAAACAATTAGCTCCCCCTGGGAGTTGGGTATTCAATAAAGTGGACAGTTTTAAGGCGGTTAACGACACCCTATTCCGGATTACTTTAAAACAGGCCTTTCCTGCATTTTTAGGACTGTTGTCAATGAAATATTGTTCCGTTGTTCCTAAAGAGATTGTGACGCTTTATGGTACAGATTTTAGAGCGCACCCTATTGGTACAGGACCGTTTTTATTTAAACGGTGGGAAGAAAACCTGAAACTCATCTTCAGAAAAAACAAGCACTATTTTGAACAGGATAGCAACGGAACAAAACTGCCATACTTAGAGGCGGTAGCCATTACATTTTTACCGGACAAGCAAAGTGAGTTCCTTCAATTTGCGCAAGGTAATATTGACTTTGTATCGGGATTGGATGCCTCCTATAAGGATGAAATATTAACAGCTACTGGCGAACTTCGTCCAAAATATGCGGAACGTGCCAAGATGATTCGTGGGCCGTATTTGAATACTGAATATTTGGCATTCTATATGGATTCTGAAATCCCAGAAATGCAATCTGAGCTTATACGACAAGCCGTAAATTATGGTTTTGACAGGAAAAAGATGATGATTTATTTACGCAACGGGGTCGGCATTCCTGCTAATGGTGGCTTTATCCCAAAGGGGCTGCCGGGTTTTAATGAGACTGTTGGTTTTACCTATCAGCCCGAAAAGGCCAAACAACTTATTGCTCAATTTAAAAATGAAACGGGTCATAATTCACCAGAAATAACGATTACGACAACCAGTAATTATTTGAGCTTTTGTGAATATATTCAACGTGAATTGCAAAAAACAGGACTTATTGTTAATGTAGATGTTATTCCTGCGGCAACCTTAAAAGATGCTAAAGCCAATGGGAAATTGGCGATGTTTAGAGCCAGTTGGATTGCCGATTATCCAGATGCCGAGAATTACCTATCACTCTACTACAGTAAAAATTTTGCACCTAACGGACCAAATTATACCCACTTTAAAAATCAACAATTTGATACTTGGTATGAACAAGCCTTTACAGAAACCGATACTAAAAAACGTGAGTTACTATATTCGAAAATGGATTCATTAATCATGGAAAAAACACCGATAGTGCCTTTATTTTATGATGAAGTGGTACGTTTTACAAGAAAGGAAGTTACTGGTTTAGGTATTAACCCCATAAACCTGTTGGATTTGAGGCGTGTTAAAAAAGCTATTCGAAAGTAACATAATAAATATCATCATCGCCTTTCCCTTTTAATCGTTTGGAAGCGATATATCCAGACTTATTGGTAGCATTCAATACAACACTAATATCATCCTTAACACTATTAATGGGTTGGGGCATTTTTTTTGCTTTTTCAAAGGTGCCGTCAGGATTCATTTTACTGGAATATAAATCAAAACCTCCAAAACCATTGGGTCTATCTGAAGAAAAATACAAGGTATGATCAGCACCCATAAACGGAAACATTTCCCGACTATACGAATTCACCTTAGCACCTAAATTTTCGGGTTTACTAAAGGTATTATCTTCTAGAACATTCACTTTAAAAATATCTGATTTGCCTTTGGTGGTCTGTTTCCCGTCTCTAATATTCGCTATAAAATATAAAGTTTTGCCATCAGCACTAAACGCCGGATGCCCATAAGAATATCGAGGGATACAAAACGGTAACACAGTAAAATCTGTCCATCCTTTTCCTTCAATATATTCACCAACTTTTATAGTAAAATTTGTGACCTTAAAACGCCCTTTGGGTTTGTCGTTGGCATTATAATGCGTCGTTAAATACAGATGTTTACCATCATTTGAAAATGTCGCACTTGTAATATGCGCAATGTCTTCCTTTGGATCAATATCTAGTAATTCTTCATTACTAATTTCACCGCTATCAGATAACAAACCTGTAAAAATGGTTAATACAGGATTCCCACCAACCCTTTTAATTTTTCCCTTTTTGTTTAATAAATAAGAGGTGTAAACCACTTTATTAGATTGATAATATTTTAAGCCATAATGTGGCCTTTCATCATTAATCTTCAAATTGTTGCAGGTATATTTTTCGATCTGGGAACCGCCTAGAAAACAACTTAGCAAACTTAAAATAACAATTAAGAACTTCATTTACAGCTATTTAATTTTGACTAAAGATAATAAAACCTATTTACTCACGTCTATATTGTTTAGTTTCTTCAAAAATGTGCTCTAAGATGGCTTTGTCTATATCTGTAAATTTTATCTTACGTCTGGACATTACAACTTCAGCTACTTCAAAGGCTTTTTTAGTAAGGTATGTTGTAAACCCGTTACTACCTCCCCAACTAAAACTTGGTATAAAATTTCTAGGAAATCCACTCCCGAAAATATTAGCACTTACGCCAACAACCGTGCCCGTATTAAACATCGTATTGATACCACATTTACTGTGATCGCCCATCATGAGTCCACAAAACTGCAAACCAGTTCTAGCAAAACCTTCAGTTTGGTAATCCCATAACCGTACTTCGGCATAATTATTTTTTAAATTAGAGTTATTCGTGTCGGCTCCTAAATTACACCATTCACCAATTACAGAATTTCCTAAATAACCTTCATGACCTTTATTAGAATTTTCGAAAATTACCGAATTAGTAATTTCTCCTCCTACTTTACTACTAGGACCTATAGTAGTTGGTCCATATATTTTAGCCCCCATTTTTATTACAGCAGCTTCACATAATGCCAATGGTCCGCGAATTAAACTGCCTTCCATAATTTCTGCGTCTTTTGCAATATATATAGGCCCTTTACTGGCGTTTAACGTAGTAAACTCTAATGTAGCACCTTCTTCTATAAAAATATTCTCAGGTGCAATACAATTATTACTTGCTGGAATATGTTGTGAACTTCTGTCCTTCGTAATGAGATTGAAATCTTCTTGAATAGCCTCTCCATTTTTTGAGAATATATCCCAAGTGTTTTCTATTTTAATGGTATCGCCCGAGAATTCTAAAGCTTCAAAGGTTTCAAAGTTAATATTGTCTTGTGCTTCTTTTGTATAGAACGCGATTACATCTTCATCTTGAAAAATCACCTGATTCTCAGCTAGATCCCTGATCATTTCTACCAATTCTAGATTAGGAAGATACGAGGCATTAATCATCACATTATCGTCCATTTCAACCATCGGGTACTTATCCAATAGATAATCTTCGGTAACTGTTGTCGTGGTTGTATCTAAAAATCTTTCCCACTTTTCCCTAATTGTTAATATCCCAACACGTATATCGGCCACAGGGCGTGTAAATGTAAAAGGCAGTAAATTATTTCGTGACGGGCCGTCAAACAATATATAATTCATAAAACAGTTAAAAGTGTTATTCTTTATCAAAAGTAGGGTAATTAGATAAAATAAAAAAGCCTTTCAATTAACTGAAAGGCTTTAAATATATTATAATCGTACTAAGCTTATTTTTTAAACTTAGCGTATTTGTTTTTAAATTTATCAATACGACCAGCAGTATCAACTAATTTAGATTTACCGGTATAATATGGATGTGATGTTCTTGAAATCTCCATTTTTATTAATGGATACTCCACACCGTCGACCTCTAAAGTTTCGTTAGTATCTGCAGTAGATTTTGTTAAAAACACATCTTCATTAGACATATCTTTAAATGCTACTAATCTATAATTTTCTGGGTGTATACCTTTTCTCATCGCTAAATGCTTTTATTCTTTTCAATTTTGGAAGTGCAAATTTAAGTATTTTTTACAAATTCACAATGCTTTTTAATAATTTTTATTTACTTCTATAATGTAACGTTTTTCTATCTTTGAATACTAACTTACAAACTAACCTTATAAAATCACATTTTATGGAAAACACTTCAAAATCTATAGCTACTAATTATGGTTTATATTTGGGTGCTTTATTAGCACTACTTACCGTTTTGGCTTATGCTGTTAACCTGGAACTCTTAACGAATACCTGGTATGGCATCTTTATTTTAATAGCAATTATTGTTTTGGGCATCATTTCCGTTGCTAAAGTTAAACAAAACAATAGTGGTTTTGCCTCCTTTAAGGAAGCCTTTACTGCTTATTTTATTACTGTAGTTATCGGTTTAGTTATTAGCACTGCGGTGTCTTATTTGTTATTCAACTTTATTGATACGGGTGCAGCAGACATTTTAAAAGAAAAAACCATTGAAAAAACGGTGCAAATGATGGAAGGCTTTGGAACTCCTACGGATGCCATTGCAGATATGGTTGATGAAATGGAAGCACAAAATCAATATTCGATCGGCAATATTTTAAAAGGTTTAGCAGGTTATCTCGTATTCTTTAGTATTATTGGTTTAATAGTTGCCGCTGCCATGAAAAAAAGTAATCCAGACACAGAATAAATTCAGTATTTTTGACTCATAAATACTTTTGAATGAATATATCTGTAGTCATACCACTACTTAACGAACAAGACTCTTTAAAAGAATTACATGATTGGATTGCAAAAGTTATGCAGTCCAATCATTTTTCTTATGAAATCATTTTTATAGATGATGGTAGCACAGATAAATCTTGGGAGGTCATCACCCAATTGGGAGCTCAAAACCCATATGTTAAAGGTATTCGCTTTCTAAAAAATTTCGGAAAATCCCAGGCGCTTCATGCAGGCTTTGAAAAAGCTAAAGGAGATGTTGTTATCACTATGGATGCCGATTTACAGGACAACCCAGACGAGATTCCAGAACTTTATGATATGATTATCAATGATGGATACGAGTTAGTTTCGGGTTGGAAAAAGAAACGCTACGATTCTGTAATCTCAAAAAATTTACCTTCAAAACTTTTTAATTGGGCTGCACGCAAAACCTCTGGCGTAATCTTAAATGATTTTAATTGCGGTTTAAAAGCGTATCAATTAGATGTTGTTAAAAATATTGATGTCAATGGTGAAATGCATCGCTACATCCCTGTACTCTCTAAGAATGCAGGTTTCACTAAAATCGGTGAAAAAATAGTACAACATCGAGCTAGAAAATATGGCGAAACCAAATTTGGAATGAACCGCTTTATACATGGCTTTTTAGATCTAATTACTATTTGGTTTTTATCCCGTTTTGGTAAACGCCCCATGCACCTATTCGGTGCTTTAGGCTTCATCATGTTTGCTATTGGATTAGGCTTTGCCCTGTATTTAGGTATTGACAAACTGTTCCTAAATCCGTTTGGTAGGCTAATTACACAACGTCCACAATTTTATATTGCTTTAGCGACCATGGTTATTGGTACACAATTTTTTGTTGCTGGTTTTTTAGGCGAAATTATTTTAAGAACAAAACAGGACAAAACACGCTATAATATTAAAGACGAACTCAATTTAGATGGAATACCTTAAAAATGCCGGCGTTTCCTTCAAAATAATAGCTTTTTAAAACATATTCTTTTTCAATTGTTTACTTTTGAAAAAACATTTCTTTTTATAATATGATTCATATAGAACCTAAAATTTTAGACCGAATAAATGCTTGGTTAACCCCAACATTTGATGACAAAACACAAGCGACTATTAAAGAAAGCATTGCTCATAACCCAAAAGATATTCAAGAAAGTTTTTACAAAGACTTAGAATTTGGAACAGGTGGCATGCGTGGCATTATGGGTGTTGGCACTAATAGAATCAATAGATATACGTTGGGAAAAAGCACGCAAGGTTTAAGTGATTATTTACATAAATCATTTCCAAATGAAACGCCAAAAGCGGTTATAGCTTATGATTGTAGACACAATAGCAAATCATTGGCCAAAGTGGTTGCCGATGTGTTTTCTGCAAATAATATTGAAGTGTTTTTATTTGAAGATTTAAGACCTACGCCAGAGCTATCATTTGCTGTAAAACACCTAAACTGTCATTGTGGTATTGTGTTAACGGCATCGCACAACCCACCAGAATATAACGGTTATAAAGTGTATTGGCAAGATGGCGGACAATTAGTACCGCCTCATGACGATGCTATTATTAAAGTTATTAACGATTTAGATTACGCCGACATAAAATTTGAAGCTAACAATAATCTTATAAAGTATATAGGAAAAGATGTTGATGAGGCCTTCATTGAAGCTTCCGTAAAAAATGGAAGCTTTAATACTTCCGCGGAAGCGAAAGATGATCTCAACATTGTGTTCACCTCGCTTCACGGAACATCAATCACCGCTGTTCCAGAAACGCTTAAAAGGGCTGGATATAAGAAAGTGCATCTTGTAAAAGAACAAGAAGTGCCAGATGGTGATTTTCCAACCGTAAAATCTCCAAACCCAGAAGAACCAGCAGCTTTAAAAATGGCTTTAGATCTAGCTAATGAGGTGCATGCTGATATTGTAATAGGGACAGATCCAGATTGTGACAGACTTGGTGTGGCAGTGCGCAATAACGAGAATGAACTCCAACTCCTTAATGGGAATCAGACCATGTTAATGATGACTGCTTTTCTGCTTAAGCATTGGAAATCTGATGGCAAAATCAAAGGCAAAGAATTTATTGCCTCAACCATAGTGTCTACGCCTATGCTCAATAATTTAGCAGCAGCTTATCAAGTAGAAAGTAAAATTGTTTTAACAGGCTTTAAGTGGATTGCAAAACTCATTAAAGATTTTTCTGAACTCGATTTTATTGGTGGTGGCGAAGAAAGTTTTGGTTTTATGGTAGGTGATTTTGTACGGGATAAAGATGCCGTAACGTCAACACTTTTGGCCTGCGAAATTGCCGCCCAAGCAAAAGCAAAAGGAAGTTCTATGTTTAAAGAGCTTATCGATTTATATGTAGAACACGGTTTTTACAAAGAACGCTTGGTATCGATAACTAAAAAGGGTATTGAAGGTGCTCAAGAAATTAAACAAATGATGGTGGATGCACGCGAGAATCCGCTTCAAATCGTTAATGGTTCTAAAGTTATTAAAATTGAAGATTATCAATTATCCATTTCAAAAAATAGAATTACGGGAGAGGAAACCGCTATTGATATTCCAAAATCCAATGTATTAATTTATTATACGGAAGATGGCAGTAAAATAGCCTTGCGCCCAAGTGGAACCGAGCCTAAGATAAAATTTTATATTAGTGTCAATACCTCTTTAGAATCGGCGAGCGCTTTTAAGGAAACCGAAGCCAAATTGGAAGCTAAAATTGATGCCATATTAAAAGATATGAAACTTAATTAATGAAGCATTTTTATAATATTTTAAAATATGCAAAGCCTTATAAAGGGTATGCCATAGGACACATTATTTCTAATGTGTTTTTTGCTTTATTTGGCGCCCTATCGTTCATTGCATTAATTCCGATGCTCGATGTCCTTTTTAAGGAACCCGTTAAAGGAACTGCCAGCATTTTAAAAAAACCTATTTACGAAGGCATTGGCCAATTAGATACGTTTTATAAGGACTTTATGGCGCATCAAATTCATTTATACGCGCAGGACGATAAATCTAAAGCGCTTCTATTAGTAATAGTTTTTATTATTATATTATTCCTACTAAAAAATGTCTTTGGCTATTTTGCCAATTACTTCATGGTATTTTTACGCAATGGTGTGGTTAGGGATATTAGAAATAACGTCTATAAAAAAACTGTCGAATTACCACTGTCTTATTTTTCAGAACAAAAAAAAGGGGATATCATGGCGCGCGTTACCGGTGATGTAGCCACCTTACAATATTCCTTATTACCTGTTTTAGAACTTATTGTAAGAGAACCATTAAGCATCATTTTTACCATTGTTATGATGCTTATAATAAGTGTCAAACTTACCATTTTTGTATTTATATTTATCCCGATTTCTGGCGCTATTATTTCAAGAATTGGAAAGAGCCTGAAGAAAAAATCCGACCGTGTTCAAGTAGAACAGGGCGTGACACTATCTACCTTAGAAGAAACATTAACCGGGCTTCGTATTATAAAAGGCTTTAATGCTCAAGATAAATTTTACAACAAATTCAATGATTCCACATCTCGGTTTTATCACTTTTCAAATAAATTACTTAACCGACAAAATTTAGCCTCACCTGCCAGCGAATTTTTAGGCATCTTGGTGATTTCAATTCTTTTATGGTATGGCGGCCAATTGGTATTGGTTGATAAATCGCTTGATTCCAGCTCCTTTATAGCCTATATGGGATTGGCATATAATATTCTGGTTCCTGCAAAAGCCATTTCGAGAGGGCTCTATAATATTAAACAAGGTAACGCTGCCGCGGAAAGAATTCAGGAAATTATTGATACTAAAAACCCACTAAAAGATAAAGAAAACGCCATTGTAAAAAACAGCTTCGATACCGAAATCGTTTTTGATAATATCTCGTTTAAGTATGAAGACGAATACGTTTTAAAGAATTTCACCTTAACTATTCCGAAAGGGCAATCGGTGGCATTGGTTGGACAATCTGGTAGCGGTAAATCGACTATCGCTAATCTAATTACTCGTTTTTACGATGTTAACCAAGGGCGGGTTTTAATTGATGGGTTAGACATTCGTGATTTAACAACAGATTCATTACGAAGTCAGTTGGGGATCGTTACTCAGGATGCTATTTTATTCAATGATAGCATCAAAAATAATTTAAAGTTAGGCAATGACCAGGCAACAGATGATGATATTATAGAAGCTCTGAAAATTGCCAATGCATGGGAGTTTGTAAAAGACTTGCCACAAGGCATTGAAACTAATATTGGTGATTCTGGCAATAAACTTTCTGGCGGACAAAAGCAACGCCTTAGTATTGCACGTGCCGTTCTTAAAAGCCCACCTATCATGATATTGGATGAAGCCACATCGGCTCTTGACACAGAGAGCGAACGTTTAGTACAAGTGGCTTTAGAGAACATGATGAAAAACAGAACCTCCATAGTAATTGCACACCGGTTATCCACCATTCAAAACGCCAATGAAATTATAGTGTTAAACAAAGGAGAAATTGCCGAACAAGGCAAACATTCGGAGCTTATAGCCAAAAACGGTATTTATAAAAAGTTGGTGGATATGCAAAGTTTCGAATAATTACAAAACCTTATAAATGCAAAAAAGGATAGAGATTTGGGCTTCTATCCTTTTTTTTTGTTCATTGTTAGATTTGGGGCAACTAACAACATAAGTAGGTTTCTGTGACAAACATAATACAAATAAGTAGTTCTCACAAGAAAAAATGTATTTTATCGTAATTAATTCACGCTTAATCGATAAAATATTATATAAATTACTCAATATCAGATTTTTACATAATCAATAAAAATATACTTTTTTTCCTTTAAACTTTTGGTACTTTTAAGTGTCTAAAATGAAAGCGTTTTTGTGAACGACGAAGCACAATTTATAGAAGATTTACAATCTAATTCCAATAAAGAACAAGCCTTTAAAGCTTTAATAAGCCTTTATAAAGAGCGGTTATACTGGCATATTCGTCATATTGTAAAATCTCATGATGATGCTGATGATGTGCTTCAAAACACCTTTATTAAGGTTTATAAAAACATTCAAAACTTTAAAGGGGATAGCAAATTATATTCCTGGATGTATCGCATTGCAACTAATGAATCAATTACCTTTATTAATAAAAATACCAAACGATTACAGGTAAGCAATGAAGATGTGCAACAATTCGCTATTAATAACTTAGCAAGTGACGTGTATTTTGAAGGCGACCAAATTCAATTAAAATTACAACAGGCCATCGCCACCTTACCTCCAAAACAGCAATTAGTATTTAATATGAAATACTTTCAGTCTATAAAATATAAGGATATGGCAGACATTCTTGAAACAAGTGAAGGTGCTTTAAAGGCATCCTACCATATTGCGGTTAAAAAAATCGAAGACTATCTAATCAATAATTAAACTATTAATGAAGATTTAAGTCTTATTGGTAAATGAAAAAGAAACGAATACATAATATCAAGCAGTCAGGATTTAAAACTCCTGAAGATTACTTTTCCAATCTGGAAGATGTGATATTACATGATATAAAACTGAAAGCTAATATTTCAGATGCCGGTTTTAAAATGCCAGAAGCTTATTTAAATTCTATAGAATCGTCAGTAATAAAGAAACTTTCACATGAAGATGGACCAAAAGTTATTCAGCTGTTAAGTAAAAGGAATCTTCTATATGTTTCAGCAATTGCTGCCACTATATTGTTGCTTTTTAATCTATCTATTTTTGAAACCAAATCAAATTGGGATTCCATAGATACAGAGACTGTCGAGAATTATATGTTGAATGAAGATATAAGTGTCTACGAACTAGCGTCATTATTTACAGAAGATGAACTTGCTGAAAACAATTTTATCCAAACTGATATAAATACAGAACAACTTGAAACGTATATTTTGAACCATTCAGATATTGAGGTTTTAATTATTGAATAGAAAACGATATGAAAAAAATAACATGTATCTTAATCTTTTTGCTCACATTCATGACTGTTTCAGGGCAAAACAGAGATAACAAAAGAAATGCTATTAAAGCATTAAAAGTGTCATTTATAACAGAACGTTTAGATTTATCTGTAAATGAAGCAGAGAAATTTTGGCCAGTTTATAATGCCTACGAAGATGAATCCTTAAAAATTAAACATGAAGACCTCAGGCATACCAGAAGAGAGATTAAAGAAACTTATCAAACGATTAACGATGAGAGAGCACAAGAACTTTTGGATAAATTAATAGCATCGGAAAATGCCTTGCATAATTTAAAGAATCAACTTATTGATGATTTGAAGCAGGTCATCTCTCCGCAGAAAATTATATTATTAAAAGTAGCCGAAGAAGAGTTTAACAGAAAGCTTTTTGAACGATTAAAGAAACGGCGTCAAGAATTTAGAAATAAAGATTAAATCGTTTCATTCTTTAAATATCAACTTAGATATTCTGCCTTGTCCAGCTGCATAAGCAATACTGTCATTTAAAAATCGAACGGTATAAAAGCCTTCGTTGCTTAAATGTCTCCAAGTGTTTCCCGCATCACTGCTAAAGTCAATCCCCTTAAAGCCAACAGCCACCAACTCTTTAGCCTTTCTGTTAGGTACATATTGGACACAACTTCTATAACCGGGAGATTTACCGTCTGCAACTACTATCCAGTTTTTACCGCCATCAACAGTCTTCATTTTGTTAGACATATTATTTTCTGGTTTGGTATAATCGCCACCAATGGTAAATCCATTGAGTTCATCATAAAAATCTATAGAGTACATCCCAGTTGTTGGCGTTCCTTGAACCATAGGCGTGTTATAAACCTGCCATGTTTCACCTTTGTCCGGTGAGTGCAAAATTCTACTGGACATGCCTCCTGTGGCAATCCAGGTTCGATTTCCAACTATAGCAATGTTACTATTGCTCGCCGCAAAAGCAGCTTCTCCACTTTTAACTTTCGGTAGTTTACCACAAGGCATTTTAGACCAAGTATTTCCGCCATTTCGTGTTATAATTATACTCATACAATCATCAGTAGGGTCGCCTATAGCAATACCTTCTTGGTCGTTCCAAAACGACATAGCATCATAAAAAACTTTAGGGTGTTTTTCTTTATACGTCAACTTCATATTCCCATCTTCACCTGTTTTATAAAGTAGCGCAGGGTTTTCAATGCTGAGCATAAAAAAATCTGAAGAAGTATGACCCACTGCTCTAAAGTGAAGATCTAAACGATCATGGGTCTGCTTAGAAAGCATCCATTTTTTAGTGTTGACATTATAAAGACCAAACGCGCCATTATTAGCAGCGAAGGCTAAACTTCCATCGTTCAGCAATTCAATCGCTCTAATGCTGAGTAATGAATCTCGTAGTATGGTTTCTATTTCAACAGAATTAATTAGTCTAGGTTTTAATGACACTTCTTTTTTACAAGATAAAATCGAAATAAACATTAAAATGAAAATACGGTACATACGTTTATAATTTGAGTAAAAATACTAAAGCTCTAATGAATTGAGATATAAACACCAAACAAATAAACTTTTAGCGTAACTTTGCACCCTTATTTAAATAAAATGCGATTACACAGAAATTTATGCTTTGCGGTTATTGATGGTCTAACCTTGATTTTTAACGAAGGAAAGTATGCAGACAAAGTCATTCAACAACTTTTAAAACGCGATAAACGCTGGGGTGCACGAGATAGGGGTTTTGTTGCAGAAACCACCTATGATATGGTGCGTTGGAAACGACTTTACGCCGAAATTGCCGAAGTTAAAGAACCCTTTGACAGAGACAACCTTTGGCGTATGTTTGCGGTTTGGGTAACTCTAAAAGGGATAAAATTACCCGATTGGAAATATTTTGAAGGCACACCGCTACGAAAAATTAAAGGCCGTTATGACGAACTTTCTAAAATCAGAAAATTCAAAGAATCCATTCCAGATTGGATGGATGACATCGGACGAAAAGAACTAGGTGATGCGGTTTGGGGCAAAGAAATTACTGCTTTAAACCAACAAGCTGATGTTATTTTAAGAGTCAACACGCTTAAGACAACTAAAGAAAAACTCCAGACTGAATTATTCGATTTAGAAATTGAAACCGAGTTTTTAGATAATCACCCAAGCGCACTAAAATTAAAAGAACGTGCCAATGTATTTCAAACCGAAGCTTTTAAAAATGGCCATTTTGAGGTACAGGATGCGTCATCGCAACTAGTGGCAGAGTTCCTAAATGTAAAACCTGGCATGCGCGTGGTAGATGCCTGTGCTGGTGCTGGCGGAAAAACATTGCATATAGCGTCTTTAATGGAAAATAAAGGACAAGTGATTGCCATGGATATTTATGAGAATAAGCTGAATGAGTTAAAACGCCGTGCCAAGCGAAATGGCGCTCATAATATAGAAAACAGGGTCATTGACTCTACCAAGCCCATCAAAAAACTTTATGACAAAGCAGATCGTGTCTTAATTGATGCGCCATGCTCTGGATTAGGTGTATTACGTAGAAACCCTGATGCTAAATGGAAACTGCAGCCCGAATTTATTGACAAAATCAAAAAGACACAACAAGAGATCTTACAGCAATATTCTAGAATGGTTAAAGTTGACGGCCAATTAGTATATGCAACCTGCTCGGTGTTGCCTTCTGAAAACCAAGAACAAGTTGATACTTTTTTAGGTTCTGAAGCTGGGACTAATTTTTCTTTAGTAAAAGACAAAAAAGTGTTAGCGCATAATTCTGGTTTTGATGGGTTTTACATGGCGCTTTTGGAGCGGAAAGCGTAGTGCCATATTAGTCTGAATTTGTTTCAAATTCTTATGTTGAACTACTAGTTGAGATTCTGAAATAAATTCAGAATGACAATAATTCATTATCTTTGAATAAAGCTCAATGCCATGGATATACAAACAAGAAAACTAGAATTTATCCAAGAGTTCCTTAAAATTCAAAGTGAAGAGGTTATTGAACGTCTTGAAAAACTTTTAAAAAAGGAAAAAAAATCATCATACAGCGATGAAGTAAACCCAATGACTTCTGAAGAGCTAAACAATAGAGTTGCAGAATCTGAAGCTGATTTTGAAAATAACCGCTACAAAAAAAGCTCTGACCTTATAACCAAATACAAATAATGTCATTTCAAATTATTTGGTCTGAATTTGCAGAAATTCAACTTGATGATATTTTTGAATACTACCAAAAATCAGCTGGTATAAATATTGCTAAAAAGCTACTTATCGAAATCATTGACGAACCCAATAAACTTATTGAAGCACCTTACATCGGCCAAAAAGAAGAATTGCTAAAAAACAGAGATATCCATTACCGATACTTAGTCTTTAAAAACTATAAATTGATTTATTCAATTGATGGAGAAAAGCGATTCATCAAAATAGCTGATGTTTTTGATACAAGACAAAATCCACCAAAAATTAAACGTGCTAAATAAATATGGTTTGTTTTAAAATAAAGTCTGACTAGTAATAACCATATCAAAAGAGACTTAAAAAATGAAATTTAATTTTGACAACTTAAAAACTAATCACCTTCTATTAGTTATATTGGTAATAATTTTTTTATTTCCTTTAATTTATAAAATACCAGCTTTTAATGATTTTTTTGATTATTCCAATTCTGGAGAAATAGGAGATACTATCGGAGGAATAACATCTCCTTTTATAAATGGACTATAAGCTATTTTAGTTTTTCTAGCTTTCAAAGCACAAATAAGAGCAAATGAAATTTTTAAAAGTCAAGAATATGCTAGAAACATATTAGAGCAAATAAAAATCATTCAAGAAGACAAAATTGAAATTGAAAAGAATATAATATCATTGACAAATCATTACAAATTTTTATCTCAACCTATTGATATGAAAATTTTAAATGTTATCAATAAAGTAATCTATTTTACATCAGAGATTCGATTAGCATATGAACTTATAGAAATGCATACAGAAGACAAAGATTTTATGTATAGAAAATTATACTATTTGTATGTTATTAGGTATAAAGATTTATTTTCGAACTTAGAAAACCAAATTGAAGAAATCCTGATACATATACACAAAGATTATGAATTTAATGTAGCAGAACTTATGATTGAAATTCAGTATTTAAATGAAAATTTAAGTGATGTAAATAAATACAAGAAATAATCAGTTCTTTTCACATGTTCAAAAATCCTTAATAACTCATAATATGCTGAATTATATTTTTGCTTAAAATTCCACTAAAAAGAAGTAAATTTGCACTTTCTTTAAATACACACAAATCAAGACCTAATGATTCATTTCTTTGGAAACGTAACCAGCAAAGTATTTGCTGTTCAAACAACAAAAGAATTATCAACTGAAACCATTTCGAAATTAACATGGCTTTTTGGCAATCAACCAAAAATAGAACAAGCATCTTTAGATACTTTTTTTGTTGGTCCTCGTGCTGCTATGATAACGCCTTGGAGTACCAATGCGGTAGAAATTACTCAAAATATGGGTATTTCAGATATCATTAGAATTGAGGAATTTGAAGCAGTTTCAGAAGATTTTAAGGATTTCGATCCCATGATTTCTGAGAAATTCAACGGATTAAATCAAGACTCATTTACCATTGATGTTAAGCCTGAACCTATTCTCAATATTGAAGATATTTCAGCTTACAACCAACAAGAAGGCTTATCATTAAGTGATGAAGAAGTTAACTATTTGGAAGGCGTTGCAACAAAAATTGGTCGCCCATTAACAGATTCTGAAGTATTTGGATTCTCACAAGTAAATTCGGAGCATTGTCGCCATAAAATATTTAACGGAACTTTTGTGATTGATGGTGAAGAAAAATCAAGCTCACTTTTTAAGCTTATTAAAGAAACATCTAAACAACATCCAAACGATATTGTTTCGGCCTATAAAGATAATGTAGCTTTTATAAAAGGTCCGAGAGTGGAACAATTTGCTCCTAAACGTGCCGATATTCCAGATTATTACACCACACAAGATTTTGAATCTGTGATTTCGCTTAAAGCGGAAACACATAACTTCCCTACTACGGTTGAGCCTTTTAATGGTGCTGCAACAGGTGCTGGTGGAGAAATTAGAGATAGACTTGCTGGAGGCAAAGGATCGCTTCCTTTAGCTGGAACTGCGGTGTATATGACATCGTATTCGCGTTTGGAAGAAAACAGACCTTGGGAAGAAAAATTTAAAGCTAGAGATTGGTTATACCAAACTCCAATGGATCTTTTGATAAAAGCCTCTAATGGTGCATCAGATTTTGGTAATAAATTTGGACAGCCACTTATTTGTGGTTCGGTATTAACTTTTGAACATAACGAAAATTCAGCTTCGAGTGAATCGGCACCAAGAAAATTGGGCTACGATAAAGTGATTATGCAAGCTGGAGGTATTGGTTATGGTAAAATTGATCAAGCTTTAAAAGACACCCCAAAAACTGGTGATAAAATCGTTATTCTTGGTGGCGAAAATTACAGAATTGGTATGGGTGGTGCTGCGGTATCAAGTGCTGATACAGGTGTATTTGCTTCGGGTATCGAGTTAAATGCGGTACAACGTTCTAATCCAGAAATGCAAAAACGTGCTGCCAATGCCGTTCGCGGCATGGTAGAAAGTGAAGAGAATTTCATTGTTTCCATTCATGATCATGGAGCTGGTGGACATTTAAATTGTTTGTCTGAACTGGTTGAAGATACTGGTGGAAAAATAGATCTAGACGCCCTTCCTGTTGGAGACCCAACATTATCTGATAAAGAAATTATTGGTAACGAATCTCAAGAACGCATGGGCTTGGTTATTGCCGAAAAGCATATAGAAACGCTTAAAAATATTGCTGACCGTGAACGTTCCCCAATGTATACTGTTGGAGAAGTTACTGGTGATAATCGTTTTACATTCGAATCTAAAACTAAAGGCAACAAACCTATGGATTTAGCCCTGGAAGATATGTTTGGCAGTTCACCTAAAACCATCATGACTGATAAAACAGTTGAGCGACATTATAAAAACCCAAGATACAAAACCAAGAATTTACAAATATATTTAGAGCAAGTTTTACAATTGGAAGCTGTAGCTTGTAAAGACTGGTTAACAAATAAGGTAGATCGTTGTGTTGGCGGTAAAGTTGCCAAACAACAATGTGTTGGTCCTTTACAAATTCCGCTAAACAATGTTGGTGTTATGGCACTAGATTATAACGGAAAGGAAGGGATTGCGACGTCGATTGGTCACTCCCCTATTTCTGGATTAATTCATCCAGGAGCTGGTAGTAGAAATTCAATTACAGAAGCTTTAACTAACATCATTTGGGCACCTTTAAAAGATAATTTAGCTTCAGTTTCGCTTTCGGCAAACTGGATGTGGCCTTGTAAAAATGAAGGTGAAGACGCTAGATTATATAAAGCTGTTCAAGCCATTTCAGAATTTTCGATAGATTTAGGAATTAACGTTCCCACAGGAAAAGATTCGCTTTCCATGAAACAGAAATATAAAGATGGTGAAGTTATTTCTCCGGGAACCGTTATTATATCAGCTGCTGGAAATTGTAATGAAATCTCTAAAGTTGTAGAACCTGTTTTACAACAAAATGGAGAAAACATCTACTATATTAATATCTCTCAGGATCATTTTAAATTAGGTGGAAGTTCTTTTAACCAAGTTTTAAATACCATTGGTAATGAAGCTCCAGATGTAAAAAATTCAACTTTTGTAAAAGACGCATTTAATACCATTCAAAATTTAATTAAAGCGGATAAAATTTCTGCTGGACACGATGTAGCTTCTGGTGGATTAATTACTACGTTGTTAGAACTATGTTTTGCTGATATTAATTTAGGTGCAGATTTTGATGTTTCTGCTTTAAATGAAGAAGATTCAATAAAAGTTTTATTCTCTGAAAATTCAGGAATTGTTTTTCAAGGTGATGCTTCAATAGAAACAGTTTTGTCAGAAAATAATATTGCCTTTTTTAATATTGGAACAGTAAATAACTCTGCAACTCTGAATATCAAAAATAATGAAGATCATTTCTCTTTTGATATCGCTAAGATGCGAGATGTTTGGTATAAAACATCCTATTTATTAGACCAAAAACAAACGGCAAACAATTTAGCTAAAGACCGGTTCGATAATTACAAAAGTCAACCTTTACAATATACATTCCCAAAACATTTTACTGGGAAGCTTAATGACGTCATTGCGAACGCAGTGAAGCAATCTCATCCTAATGAAAAGATTGCCGCGTCGCAAACTCCTCGCAATAACGGTAAGCGTCCCAAAGCAGCAATACTACGCGAAAAAGGATCTAATTCTGAGCGCGAAATGGCAAATGCGATGTATTTAGCTGGTTTTGATGTAAAGGATGTGCACATGACCGATTTAATCTCTGGTCGAGAAACTCTTGAGGACATTCAGTTTTTAGGAGCTGTTGGTGGTTTTAGTAATTCGGATGTTTTAGGCTCTGCTAAAGGTTGGGCTGGCGCTATTAAATACAATGCAAAAGCAAATAAAGTTATTAAAGATTTCTTCGCAAGAGAAGATACGTTGTCCGTTGGAATCTGTAATGGCTGTCAACTTTGGATGGAATTGGACCTCATCAATCCGGAGCATGACCTTCATGGAAAAATGCACCATAATGAGTCTCATAAGCATGAAAGTTCGTTTACTTCTGTTAAAATTCAAGATAATAAATCTGTAATGCTTTCTACTTTGGCAGGCAGCACTTTAGGGGTTTGGATTTCCCATGGTGAAGGGAAATTCAGTTTACCTTATACAGAAGACAAATATGAAATAGTGGCAAAATATGGCTATGAAGCCTATCCTCATAATCCAAATGGATCTGATTTTAATACGGCCATGCTATGTGATAAAACAGGTCGCCATTTAGTAACCATGCCACATATAGAGCGTTCAACATTCCAGTGGAACTGGGCGAACTATCCAGAACGTAGAAAGGACGAAGTATCGCCTTGGCTTGAGGCTTTTGTAAATGCCAGATTATGGATTGAAAAGTATTCATAACTAAAATAAACTTTAAGAAATATTTTAGCTTTCTTAATGGCTTCTCTTCAATTTTAAAAGTTAAATTTTATTCATAAAAAATGCGCTTTCATAAAGTGAAAACGCATTTTCGTTGACTAATTTAAATATAAATAAAACTTAAGCAAATGCTACAGTCTCATCAATCTTTTTATAAGCTTTTGTAACCGTTCTTTTCATCAATAACGAAACTATAAAAGCTATTATAAATAAACCTGCAAATACTTTTAATGTAATATCAAGAGATCCTGTGGTATCCTTAACCACATCATAAATTGTAGGGCCAACAACCCCTGCTAATCCCCAAGCCGCTAAAATCATACCGTGTATGGCACCCAACTGTTTTGTACCGAATAAATCTCCCAAAAAGGCTGGAAGTGTTGCAAAACCACCACCATACATGGTAATTACCGTAAATAGAACAATTAAGAATATGAGTTCCGTGGTCATTTGCGGTAGAAAGAAAAATGCCAGTATTTGAAAACCAAAGAAGATGATATAGGTATTGGCTCTCCCTAAATAGTCTGAAAGACTGGACCACATAATTCTACCTAGCCCATTAAACACCCCAATTAAACCAACAATACCAGCAGCTTCCATAGGTGTGTAATTTAATTTCTCTTGCATCATGGGGCTTGCAGCAGAAATAATAGCGATCCCACATGAAATATTTATAAACATCATAATCCAGATGTAATAAAAACGTGTTGTTTTTAAGGCAGCATTGGCATCAATATTTGCCATATCTGCTTTTAAAACTTTACCCTGGCCAGGTTTAAAGCCTTCGGGTATGTAACCTTCTGGAGGGCGTTCGATATATCTAGCAGAAGATAATATCAATATCATGTAAATAACACCTAAAATATAAAAGGCATTTGATACGCCAACGCTATCAAAAAGCGATTGCATCACTGGACCGAATATTAAAGCTGCAAAACCAAAACCCATAATAGCCATTCCGGTAGCTAAACCGCGTTTGTCTGGAAACCATTTTACCAAAGTGCTTACCGGTGTGATATAACCAAGCCCTAAACCAATGCCTCCAATAACGCCATAACATATATAAAAGAGTATTAATGACTCTAATTGAACGGCTAAACCTGAACCTAAAATACCAATACCATAAAACAATCCTGCTGTGGTTCCGCTTACTTTTGGCCCTACTCTTTCAACCCAACGTCCTAAAAACGCTGCTGATAGACCCAATAATAATATAGCGATTTTAAAAGCCCATTTTATAACGCTACCATCCACATCAAAAATATCCTTTACAGGGTTTGTCATTACCGAATATGCATACACCGACCCAATTGAAATGTGGATTCCAACAGCCGAAGCGGCAATTAACCAACGGTTTTTAAGTTTTTGTGTTTTCATGATTATATTTCATTATAGTGTTGTTTATGCCAACACGGCATTAATTTATTTTAACTTCCTTAAAGTAATCTTTAAGAATATTTGTAGCAGCTTGCAGTTCTTCATCGGTATTTTCGCGAGCTTCTTTTAACTGATAATCCGAGCCCAAAGCTTCCCACTTATGGATACCTAATTTATGATAAGGTTGAATTTCAATTTTCTCAATAGTTTTATAATCCTTAAAATGCTTACCCATGGCGTGCAATAACCCTGGCTTATTGGTTATTTCTGGAATTAACACATAGCGTAACCACATTTTTTTACCTGATCCTTCTCTGTGTTTTGCAAAATCGAACGCTATTTGTTTTACGGACTGTCCGGTTATATATTGATAGCCTTCCTCCGTCATGTGTTTAATATCTAACATGACCAAATCTGCATAATCATCAATCAAGCTTTTTGAAAAATGATTTAATATTCTGCCATTAGTATCAATATTGGTGTGAATACCTTCTTCTTTCAGCCTTTTAAAAAATGGAATCAATGCTTTTGATTGCAATAAAGGTTCGCCCCCAGATACGGTAACACCTCCTTTTTTTCCGAAGTAAGACTTCATCTTAATAGCCATTTGTACCAAGTCTTCAACAGGGTACTCTTTACCTCCAGAGGTTTCAATAGAGTCTGGATTATGGCAATACAAGCATTTTAATTTGCAGCCTTGCAAGAATATAACCATACGAATTCCTGGTCCATCGTGAGTCCCAAAAGATTCAATAGAATGTACTCGTAATATGTTTTCGGCAGTTTTGATATGTCAATGTTTTTAAAATAAGCATCTGAAAAAGAAGTTTCATCTTCATAATTCAGATGCTTTCAAAATATTAATATAAACTACATAGATTCGTGGAAAGATCGTGTAATAACTTCCATTTGCTGTTCTTTGGTTAATCTTACAAAGTTGACAGCATAACCAGATACACGAATGGTTAATTGCGGGTATTCTTCTGGGTGCTCCATAGCATCCAACAGCGTTTCCTTATTCAATACATTCACATTTACATGTTGTGCATTTCTTGAAAAATAGCCATCTAAAGTGCTTGCTAAATTTTCTATTTGCTCTTCACTAGTAGCACCTAATGACTTAGGTACTATAGAAAATGTATTTGAAATACCATCTAGAGAATCTTTATAATCAATTTTAGCTACTGAATTTAATGACGCAATAGCGCCATGAGAATCACGACCATGCATTGGGTTAGCCCCTGGTGCAAAAGGGATCCCTTTTGCTCTACCATCTGGTGTTGCCCCAGTTTTCTTACCGTAAGACACATTAGATGTTATGGTTAATACAGACATGGTTGGTTCTGCATTTTTGTATACTGGTAATTTTTTCAATGCGTTGTTAAAGTCGGCAACCGCATTTGCAGCTAAAGTATCTACTCTATCATCATCATTACCATAGCAAGGGAATTCACCTTCAATTTTAAAATCAACAGTTAAACCATCTTCATTTCTAATAGGTTTTACTTTGGCATATTTTATTGCTGAAAGTGAATCTGCAACAATTGATAAACCTGCAATACCATAAGCTATATTGATTTTCGGATTGGTATCAACTAAAGCCATTTGTGCTTTTTCGTAATAGTATTTATCATGCATGTAGTGGATAATGTTCATAGAATCATTATAAACACGTGCCACTTCTTTCATTGCTATTTTGAAGTTTGCCATGACTTTATCGAAATCTAAATACTCACAATTACAAGGTTCGATACCATGAACCATTTGCACTCCGGTTTCTTCACAACGCCCACCGTTAATGGCCAATAATAACGTTTTAGCTAAGTTTGTACGTGCACCGAAGAACTGAATTGATTTTCCTAATTCTTGGTAAGACACACAACATGCAATTCCGTAATCATCAGACCCTCTACTCTTTCTCATTAAGGCATCATTTTCAAACTGAATTGAAGACGTATCAATAGCTACTTTTGCACAATAATCTTTAAAGTTTTGTGGCAGATCTTCAGACCAAAGAATCGTCATATTTGGTTCTGGTGAAGCGCCTAAATTATATAAGGTTTTTAGGAAACGGTATGATGTTTTAGTGACTTTAGTTCTTCCGTCATCAAACATACCGCCGATAGCTTCGGTTACCCAAGTTGGATCTCCTGCAAATATATCATCATAAGCACCCATTCTTAAGTGGCGTACCATTCTTAATTTCATTACAAACTGATCGATATATTCTTGGGCTTCTACTTCTGTAATCAAGCCTTCTTGTAAATCGTTCTCAATATAAATATCTAAAAACGTAGACACATTCCCTAAGGACATTGCTGCACCATCTTGTTCTTTTACAGCTGCCAAATAGGCCATATACGTCCACTGTACAGCTTCTCTTGCCATTTCTGCAGGACGTCCTAAATCTAAATCATATTTAGCACCCAATACAATCATTTCTTTTAACGATCTGATTTGTTCTGAAACTTCTTCACGCAAACGGATGACAGCCTCTGTCATTTGGCCTGTAATATTTTCTAGATCTTGTTTTTTAGATTCAATTAAAAAATTGATTCCATAAAGCGCTACGCGACGATAATCTCCAATTATTCTACCTCTAGCGTAATTGTCTGGTAGGCCAGTTAAAAACCCTAAAGAACGGAATTTTTTAATCTCTGTGGTATACGCATCAAAAACACCATCGTTATGAGATTTCACATATTTTGAAAATAACTCTGTAATGGCATCGTTAGGTTTAATACCATGTTCTGATAATGCTTTTTGAACTACTTTAAAACCTCCAAAAGGCTTCATGGCCCTTTTTAAAAGTTCATCTGTTTGTAAGCCAACAATAACTTCGTTAGCTCTATCAATATAGCCAGCATTAAACGCACTAACTGTTGAAATAGTTTCTGTATCTACTGAGCGTACTCCATTATTTTGTCTTTCTTCTTTAGTAGCTTCTTTACATAAATCCCATAACTTTTGGGTTTTTTGGCTTGGGCCAACTAAAAATTCCTGTGTGCCGTGGTAGGGCGTTATGTTATTAACAACAAAATCTCTTACGTTGACATTTTCAGTCCAAATTCCGTTTTTAAATTGTTTTACTTCCATTGTTTTATCAATTAATATTTTGAAAAAAAAATTCTATGTTCACTTTTAAAAGAACAAAGGTAAATTCAGTTTACAGATAGA
Organism: Changchengzhania lutea; assembly: GCF_006974145.1. NCBI lineage: Bacteria > Pseudomonadati > Bacteroidota > Flavobacteriia > Flavobacteriales > Flavobacteriaceae > Changchengzhania > Changchengzhania lutea. The sequence continues at coordinate 490,173 of NZ_CP039456.1, forward strand.
AATGTGACATTTGTCAGTTAAACTATGAAAGAGGAGGTTTTTGAAGAAGAAGTTTTTACGAAAACGTTTGAAAAACCAAGAGCTTATTGACAACTATTTACGTTTTAAGCCTCATCACTAAACATAATGCAAAAAGGATATGGTTTAAATTGAATTTCTACGACACTTTTCGGAATTTAATTGCAATTTTCATAAAAAACATCAAATTTCAATTTTTTTTAGGTTGAAGATTTGTATCGTATTTCAACGATGATTTGAAAGAATGCATTGCATACAAATATCTAAATTTTGAATAATGAAGAAGGGTTATGGTTTGGTTATAATCGTGGTGTAATAATACCATTTAGTTCATTATATAATGACGATTATGCAGGAAACCCCGAGAAAACTGGTTTTCTCGGGGTTTCAATAAAACAAATAATCGCTATTAATTAGTTTGTTTTATAGCTGCTTGTGCAGAAACCAATCGTGCGATAGGCACTCTATACGGTGAGCAACTTACGTAATCCATTCCTGTATTATAGCAGAATTCTACAGAACTTGGTTCACCGCCATGTTCGCCACAAATACCAACTTTTAAATTAGGTTTAACACCTCTACCAAGTTCAGTTCCCATTTTGACTAACTGTCCTACACCTTCCTGATCTAAAACTTCAAACGGATCTACTTTCAAAATACCTTTTTCTATATAGATTGGTAAAAATTTACCGGCATCATCACGAGAATATCCAAAAGTCATTTGGGTTAAATCGTTGGTTCCAAAAGAGAAGAAATCGGCCTTTTCCGCAATCAAGTCGGCCATTAAAGCTGCTCTTGGAATTTCGATCATTGTACCCACTAAATACGCAATAGTATCCTGTCGTTCTTCAAAAATTCGGCTTGCTGTATTTCGTATTATTTGCTCTTGAGATTCAAACTCTTTAACCGTTCCGACCAAAGGCACCATAATTTCTGGTTTACAGATAATGCCCCTTTCTTTTAAATTGAGTGCTGCTTCTATAATAGCACGGGATTGCATTTCCGTAATTTCAGGATAGGTAATTCCCAATCTACAACCTCTATGCCCGAGCATAGGATTGAACTCTTCCAATTCTGCCACTTTATTTTTAACCGCTTGTAACGAGATATGCATCTCTTCAGCAAGGTCTTTTTGTGTTGCCAATTGATGCGGCACGAATTCATGTAACGGTGGGTCCAGCAAACGAATAGTAACTGATAGACCTTCCATAGCTTCAAAAATACCTTCAAAATCGGCACGTTGCATGGGAAGCAACTCTTCTAAAGCCTGTTTTCTGCCTTTTACCGTATCGGCTAAAATCATTTCGCGCATTGCTTTTATTCTATCAACCTCAAAAAACATGTGTTCCGTTCTGGTTAACCCAATGCCCTGTGCTCCAAAATTACGAGCGACTTTAGCATCTTTCGGACTATCCGCATTCGTGCGTACTTTCATCACAGCATACTTGTCTGCCAACTCCATAACTTCAGCAAACTCACCACTAAGTTCGGGTTCCATGGTTGCCACTTTACCTTCAATAATATTACCTGTTGAACCGTTTAATGACATCCAATCACCTTCATGATATTCATGGTCGCCCACAGTAAGTATCCTTCTTTTATAGTTAATTTTTAAAGCACCTGCGCCAGAGATACAACATTTCCCCATACCACGGGCAACAACAGCAGCATGTGATGTCATACCACCTCGTGCCGTTAAAATACCTTTGGCAATGTTCATACCTTCCAAATCTTCAGGAGAGGTTTCAATACGAACCAAAATACTGTTTTTGTATTTATCGGCTTCATCTGCAAAAAATACAATTTTACCCGTAGCAGCACCAGGAGATGCCGGTAAGCCCTGTGCAATAACATGAGCTCTTTTTAAGGCTGATGGATCAAAAATAGGATGCAATAATTCGTCAAGCTTATTAGGTTCTAAAAGAAGTAGTGTTTCTTTTTCATCTATCATATTCTCTTTCAATAAATCCATCGCAATTTTAACCATGGCAGCTCCAGTACGTTTACCATTTCGGGTTTGCAGAATCCAAAGTTTTCCATCTTGAATGGTAAATTCCATATCCTGCATATCACGATAATGCTTTTCTAAAGTATCTTGATAAGAATCAAGTTCTTTAAAAATAGATGGCATTAACTCTTCTAAAGACGGATAATTCTCTGCTCTGTCCATTTCTTCAATTTTGGCCAATTCTGCCCATCGTTCCGAGCCTAATTTTGTTATTTGCTGTGGTGTTCTTACACCCGCAACCACATCTTCACCTTGTGCATTAATTAAATATTCGCCATTAAATACATTTTCACCTGTACCGGCATCTCTGGTAAAACATACGCCTGTACCAGAATTATCACCCATATTACCATAAACCATAGCTTGCACGTTTACAGCCGTTCCCCAATCTGCTGGATACCCATTCATGTTTCTATAATAAATGGCGCGGTCACCGTTCCAACTATTAAATACAGCTATGATAGCGCCCCAAAGTTGATCCCAAGGATCTGTTGGAAAATCATGTCCCGTACGTTTTTTAACAGCATCTTTAAAATCGTAAACTAAATCCTTTAAATCTTGAATACTAAAATCGGTATCTAAATCAATACCTCTTTTTTCTTTGAGATGTTCCATAATTTCTTCAAAAGGGTCGATATCTTCTTTTGAAGCTGGTTTCATTCCCAAAACGACACCACCGTACATTTGAATAAAACGTCGGTAAGAATCCCAGGCAAATTGTTCGTTATTGGTCTTTTTTGCTAAACCTAATACAACGTCGTCATTCATTCCTAAATTTAATACGGTATCCATCATACCAGGCATAGAAACTCTGGCTCCCGAACGCACTGAAATTAACAAAGGATTTTCCTTATCTCCATATGAAGTCCCCATTAAAGACTCAATATTTGCAATAGCGGCTTCAACTTCGTCTTTAATCATACCCACTACAGTGTCTTGACCTAATAAATTATATTCTGTACAAACTTCTGTTGTAATTGTAAATCCTGGCGGTACTGGTATACCAATGGCACTCATTTCTGCTAAATTTGCACCTTTACCGCCTAAGAGGTTTTTCATTTTGCTGTTACCATCTGCTGTTTTGTTCCCAAATTTGTAAACTCTTGTTTTTACGTCTTCTAACATGTCCATAATACTAAAATTGTGATAATTAAATCCCAAAGTTATTCCCAATAAAGACTTATTTCAATGATAAAAGTCATAAAATAATAAACATCAATTAGCGATACTATTTTAGCATATTCTCATAATAAGCACGCTATATTTAATATTTACATCTTTTTTAAGCATAATTTGATAATCTTATTTAATTTCATACTTTGCATCTCTAGAAACTTTTTAACAGCAAATGACCGAAGTAACCCGCATTTTCGATTTTCCACATTACCAACTAGAAACCTATAATTTAGAAAAATCCTTAACCACTAAATACGATGGTGAATGGCAATCCATTTCAACTAAAGACTATATAAATCAAGCCAACGCCATAAGCAGAGGCCTGTTGCGATTAGGCATCAAGAAGGACGATAAAGTTGCGGTAATCTCTTCTACAAACAGAACCGAATGGAATATTGTAGACATTGGAGTCCTTCAAACTGGCGCTCAAAATGTGCCTATTTATCCAACCATTGCTGCGGAAGACTATGAATACATCTTGAATCATGCTGAAGCTGATTATTGTTTCGTTTCAGATATTGAAGTGTTAAAAAAACTAAATAGTATTAAATCGAATACGAAACTCAAAGGCGTGTATACTTTTGATGGCATTGAAGGAGAAAATCACTGGAAGGAATTGTTAGATTTAGGTCATGATGAAAGCAATCAAAATGAAGTTGAAGCCAGAAAGGAATCCGTTAAACCTAATGACCTAGCGACCTTAATATACACTTCTGGAACCACAGGAAAACCTAAAGGCGTCATGTTGTCCCATAAAAACCTAGTATCCAATGTTTTAGATAGTGAACAACGTGTCCCTTTTCGCTATGGCGAATCTAAAGCATTGAGTTTCCTTCCAATTTGCCATGTCTTTGAACGCATGATTTTATATTTATATCAGTACTGCGGCGTCGAAATATATTTCGCAGAATCTATTGAGAAAATGAGTGATAATCTCAAGGAAATTAAGCCCAATGTGATGACTGCTGTTCCTAGATTATACGAAAAGGTTTATGATAAAATAATAGCAAAAGGGAGTGACTTAACCGGTGTAAAAAAGGCACTGTTCTTTTGGGCGGTCAATCTGGGCTTAAAATTTGAACCCTATGGACAAAATGGCTGGTGGTATGAAACACAACTTAAATTAGCTCGAAAATTAATATTTAGTAAATGGCAAGAAGGTCTTGGTGGCAATTTGGAGCTTATGGTTTCAGGAAGCGCCGCATTACAACAACGCCTTACTCGTGTTTTTGCAGCTGCTGGATTACCCATCATGGAAGGTTATGGTCTCACCGAAACATCGCCTGTAATATCAGTTAATGATCTTAGAAATGGTGGATTCAGAATTGGTACTGTTGGAAAAATTATCAATCATGTTGAAGTTAAAATTGCAAATGATGGTGAAATTTTAGCTAAAGGTCCAAATATCATGTTAGGCTATTATAAGGATCCAGAAAAAACAGCCGAAGTCATGACTGGCGATTATTTTCATACCGGTGATATTGGCGAAATTGACGCCGATGGTTTTCTTAAGATTACCGATCGTAAAAAAGAAATGTTTAAAACTTCTGGCGGAAAGTACGTAGCACCAGCACTTTTAGAAAATGAATTTAAACAATCACGCTTTATTGAGCAAATCATGGTTATAGGTGAAGGTGAAAAAATGCCAGCTGCGCTCATACAAATTAATAATGAATTTGTAGAGGAATGGGCGAAACGCCATGATTTGAGTTTTCAAAATAAAGACGATTTGATTTCTAATGAGCAGTTGCATGAACGCATTCAGGAAGAAATTGATTCCGCCAATGAGAAATTTGGAAAATGGGAGCAAATTAAAAAGTTTGAAATTACCCCAGATAATTGGACTATTGAGGACGGGCATTTAACCCCTACCCTGAAAATGCGCCGCAAGATTATCAAAGAAAAGTACGCTACACTTATAGAAAAAATATACAGACCTTAAATATTGAGGTTAGTATCAAATTCATTTCTAATAAGTTATATTGATTATAAGATAAAAATAACTTCCAAAATTTATTATTTTATTATGCGTGCATAATAAATTTTTCCTATATTTGGTCACCAACCCATTTATATGAAAGATAAAACCATAGAGTATATTTTAAGAACAACTTGGCTAGCGGTACAGAAAATGTACAACGAGGAAGCTGCGAAGTTTGAAAGTACCATGGCAACGGGATTTACACTGTTAAGTATAGATCCTGAAAAAGGCACGCCTTCAACAGCATTAGGACCCAAAATGGGCATGGAAGCCACCAGCCTTTCAAGAATCTTAAAAACTATGGAGGAAAAGGGTTTAATTGAGAGACATCCCAATCCAGATGACGGACGTGGTGTCATTATTAGCTTAACCGATTTTGGTATTGAAAAAAGAGCATATTCCAAGGAAAAAGTACTGACATTTAATGAGGCTGTAAAGAATCATATTTCGGAAGAAAAACTGAAGCATTTTTATGAAGTCTCAGAAACCATCAATGAATTAATAGCTAACAAAAAGATTTTCAATCAAAAAGAAATATCGAGTTCGAAGATTTAAAATAGAATAGTAGTTTAAAAATATGAGCAAACGTAGAATTAAAAAAGTAGCCATAATTGGTTCAGGCATCATGGGAAGTGGCATTGCTTGTCACTTCGCCAATATTGGAGTAGACGTGTTGTTACTGGACATTGTTCCAAGAGAATTAACAGACGTAGAAAAAGATAAAGGCTTAACATTAGAAGATAAAGTGGTAAGAAACCGTATTGTAAATAATGCGCTAGCCACCTCTTTAAAATCAAAGCCCTCACCCATTTACCATCCAAAATTTGCTAATCGCATTACCACGGGTAATTTAGAAGATGACATCTCAAAAGTGGCACATGTCGATTGGATCATGGAGGTTGTTGTTGAGCGACTTGACATCAAACAGAAAGTATTTGAAAATCTTGAAAAGCATAGAACGCTTGGCACATTGATTACATCCAATACGTCTGGGATTCCTATAAAATTCATGAGTGAAGGACGTAGTGAAGATTTTCAGAAGCACTTTTGCGGTACCCACTTTTTTAATCCAGCACGCTATTTAAAGTTATTCGAAATTATTCCTGGTCCAAAAACATCTCAAGATGTTTTAGATTTTCTAAATATTTACGGTGAAAAGTTCTTAGGAAAAACTTCGGTTGTTGCTAAAGATACACCTGCCTTTATTGGCAATAGAGTTGGAATTTTTAGCATCATGAGTTTATTTCATACCGTTAAGGATTTAGACCTAACCATCGAAGAAGTTGATAAATTAAGTGGTCCTGTTATAGGTAGACCAAAATCGGCCACCTTCAGAACCGTTGATGTGGTTGGTTTAGACACCTTGGTCCACGTTGCCAATGGGATTAGGGAAAATTGTCCGAAAGACGAGCAACTAGAATTATTCCAACTACCAGATTTTATCGGTACCATGATGGAAAACAAATGGTTGGGAAGCAAGACAGGTCAAGGTTTCTATAAAAAGAACGTCTCTAAAGATGGACAAAAAGAAATCTTATCCCTCGATTTAAATACCTTGGAATATCGATCGGCTAAACGTGCGAAATTTGCAACTTTAGAGTTAACAAAAACCGTTGATAAAGTTGTTGACCGTTTTAAAATACTGGTATCTGGAAAAGATAAAGCTGGTAAATTTTACAGAAAAAGTTTCGCGGCATTATTCGCTTACGTTTCAAATAGAATACCAGAAATCACCAATAATTTATATAAAATAGATGATGCCATGAAAGCCGGTTTTGGCTGGGAACATGGTCCTTTTCAAATTTGGGATGCCATTGGTGTCGAGAAAGGCATCGAAATGATGAAAGCAGAAGGTTTAGAACCTGCGGCTTGGGTTAATGAGATGTTGGCATCTGGAAGTTCATCCTTTTACACGGTTAAAAATGGCGCTACCTATGCTTATGATATTCCGAATAAGACACAAGAAAAAATTCCTGGTCAAGATGCCTTTATCATTTTAGATAACATCAGAAAATCGAAAGAAGTTTTCAAAAATTCTGGTGTGGTAATCGAAGATTTAGGTGACGGTATTTTAAATTGTGAATTCCAATCTAAAATGAACACCATTGGTGGTGATGTTTTAGCAGGATTAAATAAAGCAGTCGATTTAGCAGAAAAAAACTTTGAAGGTTTAGTGATAGGAAATCAAGGTGCCAATTTCTCAGTTGGTGCAAATATTGGTATGATTTTCATGATGGCTGTAGAGCAAGAATATGATGAATTAAACGCTGCAGTCAAATATTTTCAAGATACGATGATGCGCATGCGTTATTCTTCAATTCCAACAGTTTCTGCGCCCCATGGTATGTCGCTAGGTGGTGCTTGTGAGTTATCCATGCATGCCGATAAAGTTGTGGCAGCAGCCGAAACATATATTGGTTTAGTTGAGTTTGGCGTGGGCGTTATTCCAGGTGGTGCCGGTTCTAAAGAAATGGCTTTAAGAGCTTCAGATACATTTAATAAAGGGGATGTAGAATTGAATGTATTACAGGAATACTTCTTAACTATTGGTATGGCTAAAGTGGCTACATCAGCTTATGAAGCTTTTGATATGGGCATCCTTCAAAAAGGAAAAGATGTTGTCGTTATTAATAAAGACAGACAAATTGCAACTGCCAAAGCACATGCTATGTTAATGGCAGATGCAGGCTATACGCAACCCGTAAAACGTAAGGACGTTAAAGTTCTCGGAAAACAGGCCTTAGGTATGTTTTTAGTAGGAACAGATGCCATGGAAGCAAGTCATTATATAAGTGAACACGACCAAAAAATAGCGAATAAATTAGCCTATGTTATGGCAGGTGGCGATTTATCTGAACCTACCTTAGTCAGTGAGCAATATCTATTGGATTTAGAACGTGAAGCGTTTTTGAGCTTATGTACCGAACGCAAAACCCTAGAACGTATCCAGCACATGTTGAAGACAGGAAAACCATTACGTAATTAATCCCCACCTAACCTCCCCAAAGGGGAGGGATTTAGGAAATAAAAACAAAATGTATAACTAAAAAACATACCCAAAAAGTTCCCTCTCCTTTGGAGAGGGTTAGGGAGAGGAAAATGAAACAAGCATATATAGTAAAAGCATACAGAACCGCAGTTGGTAAAGCGCCAAAAGGTGTTTTCCGTTTTAAAAGAACAGATGAATTGGCTGCAGAAACCATCAAATATATGATGAAGGAATTGCCAAATTTAGACAAGAAACGAATTGATGACGTTATTGTTGGAAACGCCATGCCAGAAGGTGCACAAGGATTGAATATGGCACGGTTTATTTCATTGATTGGTCTAGATAGTGTAGATGTTCCTGGTGTAACCGTGAATCGCTTTTGCGCTTCAGGAGTCGAAACCATTGGAATTGCAACAGCTAAAATTCAAGCAGGTATGGCAGATTGTATTATTGCAGGTGGTGCTGAAAGCATGAGTTCTGTACCAATGACGGGGTTTAAACCTGAGTTAAACTACGATACAGTTAGAGCCGGTCATGAAGACTATTATTGGGGCATGGGAAATACGGCCGAAGCTGTAGCAAATCAGTTCAAGGTCTCTCGTGAGGACCAAGATGAATTTGCTTTTAATTCACACATGAAAGCTTTAAAAGCACAAGCTGAAGATCGTTTTCAAGATCAAATTGTACCTATAGATGTTGAGCAAACTTATATTGATTCAAACGGAAAGAAAGCCATAAAATCATATACCGTTTCAAAAGACGAAGGGCCACGTGCAGGCACTAGCAAAGAAGCTTTAGCAAAATTACGTCCCGTATTTGCCGCTGGCGGTAGTGTCACGGCAGGAAACTCATCGCAAATGAGTGATGGGGCTGCGTTTGTTATGGTTATGAGTGAAGATTTAGTAAAAGAACTCAACTTAGAGCCTATTGCTAGACTTGTTAATTATGCTGCTGCAGGTGTAGAACCTCGTATCATGGGCATTGGCCCGGTAAAAGCCATTCCAAAAGCTTTAAAACAAGCAGGACTCAAACAATCAGATTTAGAATTGATAGAATTAAACGAAGCCTTTGCCTCTCAGTCATTAGCGGTTATTAGAGAACTGGACTTGAATCCTGATATCATAAATGTTAATGGCGGTGCCATCGCTTTAGGACACCCTTTAGGTTGTACAGGTGCAAAATTATCTGTGCAGTTGTTTGATGAAATGCGAAAACGCGATATGAAAGGAAAATACGGTGCCGTAACCATGTGCGTAGGTACAGGGCAAGGGGCATGTGGGATTTTTGAGTTTCTTAACTAGAAAGACAAGAGAATAGAGAGAAAAGAAAAAGGACAATGTGTGCTAAGCAGAGACATAATTATAAGAATTTAAAAATCTGGAAACTCGGTTTGGAAATTACAAATGATATTTCTGATATGTTGTTAGATTTCCCAAAACACGAACAGTTTGATTTAAGTTCACAGATAAGTAGATGTTCGGTTTCAATGCCAAGTAATATTGCTGAAGGTTCTGCTAGAACAGATAAATCCTTCAGTCATTTTTTAGACATTTCTTTAGGTTCTTCTTTCGAATTAGGCACACAATTATTAGTAGCGCAACATAGAAAATATATAAATAACGAAACATTAAAAATGCTAGAAGAAAAAATAGAAGAATTCCAAAAAATGACCATGGGATTTCAAAATGGTCTCAATTAGAGTCTATTTTCTATTCTCTTTCTTCTCTAATCTAAAAACATAGTAATGGGAGCAACAGAAAAAGAATTATTAAGAGGTGGGCAATTTTTGGTAAAAGAAACCAATTGCGAAGATGTGTTCACTCCTGAAGATTTTTCAGAAGAACAACATATGATGAAAGAAGCGGTTATGGAATTTAACGACCGTGAAATCATTCCACACAAACCGCGCTTTGAGGCGAAGGATTATGCTTTAACCGAAGAAGTTATGCGTAAAGCTGGGGAATTAGGGTTTTTAGGTGTCGCTGTACCTGAAGCTTATGGCGGACTCGGTATGGGATTTGTTTCCACGGTGCTTACCTGCGATTATATTTCTAGCGGAACAGGTTCATTCAGCACCGCTTTTGGTGCGCATACAGGCATTGGCACCCTGCCCATTACCTTATATGGTACGGAAGAGCAGAAACAAAAATATGTTCCAAAATTAGCTACAGGCGAATGGTTTGGAGCATACTGTTTAACAGAACCAGGCGCTGGTAGTGATGCCAATTCGGGTAAAACGACTGCTGAACTTTCTGAAGATGGAAAAAGCTACAAGATAAATGGCCAAAAAATGTGGATCTCAAATGCAGGATTTTGTCGTTTAATGATTGTTTTTGCCCGGATTGAGGACGATAAAAACATCACGGGTTTTATTGTTGAATTTGATAAAGAGCATCCTAATGGAATCGTTTTAGGTGAAGAAGAACACAAATTAGGCATTCGTGCCTCATCAACGCGTCAAGTATTCTTTAATGATACTGTTGTTCCTGTAGAAAATATGTTGGCTGGTCGTGGCGAAGGTTTTAAAATCGCCATGAATGCCCTTAATGTGGGCCGAATAAAATTGGCTGCAGCCTGTTTAGATTCGCAACGTCGCATTCTAACCACAGCAGTACAATATGCCAACGAACGGAAACAGTTTAAAACTCGTATTTCAGATTTTGGTGCTATTAAAGTGAAGCTTGCAGAGATGGCGACGAGTGCTTATGCTGGAGAATCGGCCACTTACAGAGCTTCTAAAGATATTGAAGATCGTATCGCATTGCGTGAAGCGGCAGGAAACTCTAACCAAGAAGCCGAATTGAAAGGCGTTGAGGAATATGCTATAGAATGTTCTATTTTAAAAGTAGCCGTGTCTGAAGATGTTCAAAACTGCGCAGATGAAGGCATTCAAATTTTTGGAGGTATGGGATTCTCAGAAGAAACGCCTATGGAAGCTGCTTGGAGAGACGCTCGTATTGCGCGCATCTACGAAGGCACCAATGAGATTAACCGCATGCTCTCTGTGGGGATGCTCGTAAAAAAAGCCATGAAAGGTCATGTCGATTTATTGGGTCCTGCACAAGCCGTTCAAGAAGAATTGATGGGTATCCCTTCTTTTGATACACCAGACTATTCTGAGTTGTTTTCAGAAGAAAAAGAAATGATCAAGAAGTTAAAAAAGACTTTTTTGATGGTTGCTGGTGGAGCCGTTCAAAAATACGGTCAGAAACTGGAAGATCACCAACAGCTTTTAATTGCTGCAGCCGATATCTTAATTGAAATCTACATGGCAGAATCGGCCATTTTAAGAACTGAAAAGAATGTGAAACGTTCCGGAGAAGCCTCTCAGTCTGTTCAAATAGCGATGTCTAAATTATATTTATATCATGCTGTAGATATTATTGAAGAAAAAGGAAAAGAAAGTATCATTTCCTTTGCAGAAGGTGATGAGCAACGCATGCTACTAACAGGTCTTAAGCGCTTTACCAAATATGCAAACTACCCAGATATTGTAGATTTACGCAAAGAAATTGCCGAAAAAGTAAAAGAAGAAAATAAATATTGTTTTTGAGTATAACTCAAATTTAAGTGACTAATTCAAATAAAAAATGCTCTGAAATTTCAGAGCATTTTTTATCTATATTAAATTGATAATATTATTCGCTCACGGCTTTATAAGCATTAACCTTCCCTTTACCAAAGAACACACTACTTCCATTAGTGCCAATTTTATCTACACTTTTAAATAACTGCTTTTCTACTTCATGCGGATCCATTTCTCCTCCATTTTTTCCAATAATTAATGCAGCTACACCAGCAACATGAGGTGCTGCCATACTTGTACCTTGAGCATAATAAAATGAGGCCCCTCCTCCTCCTGCGCTTAATATCATACTATCAACAGAAAATGAAAAAACAAAGTCACCACCAGGAGCAGCGATATCAACTAATGATCTTCCAGTATTAGAATATGATGCAGAAGTATTTTCTGGACCTGTTGCACCAACTGCTATAACATTGTTTAAATCTGCAGGTAAAACTATAGTAGATCCATTTCCATCTCCATTCATTGCATCATTACCAGCAGAGGTTATTATTGTAACACCATTTTTGTATGCGTAATCGATTGCTCTTTGTTGAGCCAGTACAATCTCTTGAATAAACTTAGAAGGTATTTTCCCTAAAAAAATGCCATCGTCATCATAAAACTTACCGTCTTTATTCAAAGTGGTACCTAAACTCATATTGATTACATCTGCTCCATTATTAGCAGCATACACAATTCCAGCATTTATCCCACTAAAAGATCCCGATCCTGTAAATTCAGATAATACTTTTATTGCCATGATTTCTGCATTAGGTGCTACGCCAATAATCCCATAATCACTATCGGCTCCAGCAGCGGTACCGGCAACATGAGAACCATGATTAAAAAATGATTGACCACCATTTTCTCTAACATACCAATTTTCACCAGGTACAAAGGACATAGAAAGTTCGGTATTTAAATTTGGACTCAAATCTGGGTGGTCTTTATTAATACCGCTATCTAAAATTGCAATTCTCACTTCAGAACCGGTATAACCAGCATCCCAAGCTTCAGGCACATCTATATCATCCAGTCCCCATAAATACCCGTTTTCAAAGAAGAATTCACCATCACCAGGACTTGCTAAAGGATTAACATCTATAGGTTTAATCCAATTTATAGACAAATCAGGAACCACAGACTTTACGGCTGCTATGCTAGATACATTTTTTTCAAAATTAGCTTCGTTAGACTTCATAACCACAATTCCAATTTCTGGAATCGTTCTAATAACTTTTCCATATTTAGAGACAGACGTTATAAAATCACTTGCAAGAGTCTCTGATTTTGATAATACCATAAAAGAACTGTTAGAATTCCCTTTAACATTACCGTTTTTTCCTTGAACGGAAGAATTCGATTCGACCGATGATTCATTCATTTCAATAATTTCATTTTCACAAGAAAACAGAAATGTTGCTAAAAATATTAGCATAATTGGTTTTGATAATTTCATTTTAATTGGTTTAAGATTAATAACTGATTTTTATTAGTAAATTTATATTTGGAGAGAAAATTTTTGTATATCCGTAAACACCCCTATATTGATTAATATTTTGTATATTTAATTGATTCAAAAACAGTTAGCTATGGATATATTTTCTTTTGGGGTTCATTTCACAGATGAAAAGAGTTGCAGGCTTCATTTCAAGGAGCAAAGGGACAAGCAAGGTGTTGTTTGTAAGCGTTGCGGATGTACAGACCACTATTGGCTGATCAATAAATGGAGCTATCAATGTAAATCCTGCAACTCAAGGACATCATTGCGCAGTGGCACCATAATGGAAAGCTCTAAATTGTCATTTCTGGTTTGGTACAAGACCATTTTTTTGATGAGCACCACAAAAAAAGGATTTTCCAGTAAAGAGATACAGCGCCAGTTGGGGCTAAAACGTTATGAGCCAGTTTGGGCAATGGTCCATAAACTGCGTAGAGCAATGGGGGATCGTGATGACAGGTACACATTGGAAGGAATGATAGAAATGGATGAAGGCTATTTTACTATTGAAGCCTCGGAACAAGCACACAAAACCCAAAAAGCAGGTCGAGGGAGCAAAACTAAATCCAATGTTATGATTATGGCAGAAAGCACCATACTGGAAGATATAGAAACAGGAAAAGTAGATAGACAATGCCGTTATTTTAAAGCTAAGGTATTAGAAGACCACAAGGCAGATGGCACAGACCAAAGCTTCAAAGACGCTATTGATGACGAGCAAACTATTATATTTACAGATAAGAGTACTTCATATGTAAATATTGCAGACTATGTAGAAATACATATGACAGAGAAATCAAACGAACAAACCACCAAAGAAACACTCAAATGGGTGCATATAGCAATAAGCAATGCTAAAAGGAACTTTGCGGGAACTTATCATAAAATCAAGAAGAAATATTTGCAATTATATCTGAACGAGTTTGTTTATAAGCTCAACCGCAGGTATTTTGGAGAACGAATCTTTGATAGGCTTATTATTGCTAGCATTACAGCTAATGGACATTAAACGGATATACAAGAAAATTTTCAATAATATATTAATTTAAAATTGAATAATTCAAAATTTCAAATAAATAACAATAATAACCTGCCCAAGTGCAATATTTAGCATGGTTTTGGACAAAAATAAAAAGTCAAAATAATTATATGAAAGTGCAAAACATTCCTAAATTTCGAAACGTTTTTATTTTTATTAATTTAGTGGAAAATATATGATTATGAAAGTTTCATATTTATTATTCACACTATTATCTTATGCTGTAAAAACAGCTCAATCTGAAACATTATCCCCTAAACTAGAAAACGTCTCATGGATTTCAGGCAATTGGAAAGGAGAAGCTTTTGGTGGACAAACCGAAGAAAACTGGAGTGAACCCTCTGGCGAATCGATGATGGCTAACTTTAAACTTATCAACGATAATAAAGTGTCGTTTTATGAAATTGAAATTATCCGCAAATTAGAAAACACGCTCATTCTTCAATTAAAACATTTCATTAACGATTTAAAAGGATGGGAAACAAAAGATGAAACGGTCGATTTTCCTTTAAAAGAAATCACTTCTAATAAAGTTATTTTCAAAGGAAAAGAAGAGATTATCTTTGAAAAAGTGAGTCCGAATGAAATGAACGTGTATTTAAACAAATACAAGGGAGAAGGCTCTATGGAATCCACCAAATTTAATTACAAAAAATAACAAGTTATGAAGTTTTTATATGTGATAATTTTATTCCTAGTCTCGTTTAAAATATCTGCGCAAACTAATCAAAAAATATATAATATTATTGATGCCATTTCCGAAGAGCACCTAAGAATTGATGTAAGAACACTTACCAATTTTGGTACGAGAAACACCTTTAGCGACACCCTTTCAAATACCCGGGGCATTGGTGCTGCAAGACGTTGGATAAAAT
The DNA here is from genome assembly GCF_006974145.1 of Changchengzhania lutea. Lineage (NCBI taxonomy): Bacteria > Pseudomonadati > Bacteroidota > Flavobacteriia > Flavobacteriales > Flavobacteriaceae > Changchengzhania > Changchengzhania lutea. The sequence continues at coordinate 505,328 of NZ_CP039456.1, forward strand.
ATGAGTTCGAAACTATTTCTAAACGTTGCAACAATTGCTTAACGGTTTTCTATCAAAAAGATTTTGTTACAAAAGCAGGAAACAGCCGTGTACCACATGATGCCTGGGTGGTAAATGTAGTAGCCATTCAAAAAGGCACAAAGTACCCAAATAGATTTGTCATTATGAGTGGCGATATCGATTCTCGCGCAAGTGATACCATGGATTTTAAAACCGATGCGCCTGGGGCAAACGACAATGCCTCGGGTATGGCAGGAACTATTGAAGTTGCTAGAGTACTTTCAAAATATAAATTTGAAAGCAGTATTGTTTACGTGGGTTTATCTGGTGAAGAACAGGGCCTTTTTGGTGGTGCAGGATTAGCCAAATATGCCAAAGACAATGGTTGGGATATTATTGGGGTTTTAAACAATGACATGATTGGAAACATAAAAGGTATAGATGGCGTGATCGATAACAGAACCTTTAGAATTTTTTCAGAGCCAGTATCCTCTAATGAAACAGAAGAGCAAAGAAAGAGACGTCGTTTTTATGGTGGTGAAGTGGATGGTATTTCTCGCCAATTAGCTCGATATGTATACAAAACCACAAAAACATACATGCCAGAAATGAATCCTATGATGATATATAGGTTGGACCGTTTCGGTCGTGGCGGGCATCATAGGCCTTTTAACGATTTAGGTTATGCTGGTATTAGAATTATGGAGGCTCATGAAAATTACACTCAGCAACACCAAGATATTCGCGAAGAACATGGGATTAAATACGGTGATGTTATTGAACATATTAATTTTAATTACGCAAAAAAACTAACGGCTGTCAATGCCATTAATTTGGCTAGCTTAGCTTCCTCGCCTCCACCTCCTAAAAATGTTGCTATAGGCGGTGTTGTTGAACCCTCGGTCAAATTTAGATGGGAGAAAGTTGATGGTGCGCTTGGCTATAAAATTTATTGGAGAGATACCACCTCACCAACTTGGGATTACAGCAGATATGTTGGCAATATTTCTGAATATACATTGGATGGTATTGTAATTGATAATTATTTTTTCGGCATAGCCTCAATTGGAATAGACGGGTATGAAAGTCCTGTTATATTCCCTAATACTATTTTCAGGGATTAATTATATTTGTTAAAACATCTTAGTATGAAAAAGTATGCGCTATCCGTTTTTATTTTTCTGTTTTTTTACGTAATTGGTCAATCACAAAACCTACTAGCTGAAAAAACTGATTTTACTAGACAAGATACTTTAAGAGGTAGTATTACTCCAGAACGCGCATGGTGGGATTTAACCTATTACCATTTAGACATTAAAGTAGACCCTGATAAAAAATTTATTTCTGGAAAGAACACCATTAAGTACAAAGTTTTAGAGCCCTATCAAGTATTACAAATTGATTTGCAACCTCCGCTAAAAATCACCAAAGTCCTTCAAGATGGCGAATTATTAGAAGTAAAACATGAAGGCAATGCGCATTTTATAAGCCTTCAAAAAAACCAAGAAACAGGCACGCTCAATACCATAGAAGTACATTATAAAGGTTATCCAAAAGAAGCGGTTCAAGCACCTTGGGATGGCGGTATTTCTTGGAAAAAAGATAAAGATGGGAATCATTTTGTAACATCTTCCTGTCAAGGTCTTGGTGCCAGTGTCTGGTGGCCAAATAAAGACCATATGTATGACGAGGTAGATAGTATGCTCATCAGTGTGAACGTACCTAAAAACCTAACAAATGTATCCAATGGAAGACTGCGAGGCGTTGAAAAATTCGATGATAACACAGCTACTTATCATTGGTTTGTAGCTAATCCCATTAATAATTATGGGGTAAATATTAACATAGGTGATTATGCCAATTTCTCTGAAGTTTATGAAGGAGAAAAAGGCGATTTAGATTTAAATTATTATGTACTAAAAGATAATCTTAAAAAAGCTAAAAAACACTTTAAAGATGCTCCAAAAATGATGGAGGCCTTTGAGCATTGGTTTGGCCCCTATCCGTTTTACGAAGACAGCTTTAAACTGGTTGAAGTCCCTTATTTGGGTATGGAACATCAAAGTTCTGTAACGTACGGAAATCAATATCAAAACGGCTATTTGGGAACAGATTTGTCCGGTACGGGCTGGGGACTAAAGTTTGATTTTATTATTGTTCATGAAGCTGGTCACGAATGGTTTGCCAATAATATTACCAATAGAGATGTCGCCGATATGTGGCTCCATGAGAGCTTTACAGCGTATTCTGAAAACTTATTTATAGATTATTATTACGGTAAGGAAGCTTCCTCAGAATACGTGATTGGTACACGTTCCAAAATTCAAAATGACATCCCTATTATTGGATCCTATAATGTTAATAAAACGGGATCTGGTTCAGACATCTATTATAAAGGTGCCAACATATTACATACCTTAAGACAGCTCATTGAAGATGATGAAAAATGGCGACAGATGCTTAGGGGAATGAATAAAACATTTTACCATCAAACCGTAACTACGCAACAAGTTGAAGACTATTTATGTAAGGAAACAGGCTACGATTTAACTGAATTTTTTAATCAGTATCTGAGAACAACCCAAATTCCAACATTGGAATATGCATTGGAAAACAAGTCGCTAAAATACAGATGGACGAATACTATCGAAAACTTTGATATGCCAGTTTTGATTACACTCAATAATAAGGTACAGTGGTTGTTCCCGAAAGCCGCATGGAAAACTATGAATTTGGAATCTGAAAATAATGAGTTGCAAATTGACCCAAACTTTTACATTTACTCGAAAAAAATTTAAACCTAGTGAAATATCCTGAACTTTATTTTAAGACAGATACCGAATGGCGTTCATGGTTGCATGAAAATCATAACGCTGCCAAAGGTGTCTACCTAATATTCTATAAAGTGTCCCATGAAAATGAAAGTATGCGCTGGGAAGAAGCGGTCCGAGTAGCGCTCTGTTATGGCTGGATAGATTCTACTGTTAAAAGTCTGGGTGATGGAAAGCGAAAACAATATTTTACGCCGCGTAATCCTAAAAGTGTTTGGAGTGCGCTCAATAAAAAATATATAAAGGAATTAACTGAAGCTAATTTGATACACGAGAGTGGATTGAAAATTATTACTATCGGCAAAGAAAATGGAAGCTGGTCGGCTCTAGATGCTGTTGAAAAAGGTATTATCCCAAAGGATTTAAAACAGGCTTTTGATATGAATAAGCAGGCTTTTAAAAATTATAAAAACTTCGCACCATCCTATAGAAAAAGCTATTTGTATTGGTTGAATCAAGCCAAACGTGAAGCGACAAGACTTAAACGCATCGCAGAAATTATTCAACTTTGTGAAGCCAATGTTAAAACAAGAGGTTCTTATTAACTTGTTTTGACTTTAGAAAGTTAATGTCAATTAAAACGATCCAACAAAAAAAACATATCACCTATGAATATTCAAAAAGTCACTTTTAAAAATAATAACAATGAACAATTAATGGGCAGACTGGAACTCCCCGTAAATCAATTGCCACACAACTTCGTCATATTCGCACATTGCTTTACCTGCAATAAAAATTTATCTGCTGTCAAAAACATTGGTCGGGCATTGACATCAGAAGGTTTTGGAGTATTGCGTTTTGATTTTACAGGACTGGGTGAAAGCGATGGCGATTTTGCAGATACCAACTTTTCTGGAAATGTTGAAGATTTAATTAGTGCCTCAGATTATCTAACCAAAAATTACGAATCGCCAACATTAATAATCGGCCACTCTTTAGGAGGTGCTGCCGCCCTATTTGCTGCAGCGCAATTAGTTTCTGTTAAAGCTGTCGCAACGATTGGATCGCCTTCTAATCCTAAACATGTGCAACATTTACTAAAGAGCAGCGTCGATGATATTATAGCAAACGGTAAAGCGATTGTAAATTTAAGTGGTAGGGATTTCACCATTAAAAAACAATTTTTAGATGATATCGAATCCAAATCACTGCCTGATACTGTAAAGAAGCTCGATAAAGCACTGCTAGTCATGCATTCGCCGCAGGATACAATAGTAAGCATCATTAATGCCGAAGAAATATATAAGGCTGCCAAACACCCTAAAAGTTTTGTATCGCTAGATGGTGCTGACCATTTACTTATGAATAAGAATGATTCAACATTTGCGGGACGAATCATCTCAAGTTGGGCAAAACGCTATGTAAATATTCCCGAAACAGATACTTTGAAAACCGCGCACCAAGTGATTGCAAGTTTAGATCAGAGTGACGGATTTACAACACAAATGAAAGTGGGCAATCATTATATGACAGCCGATGAACCCATAGCTTTTGGGGGTAATGATTTTGGGCCTACCCCTTACGACTTAATTTCAGCTGGATTATCGGCATGCACAGTAATGACTATACAAATGTATTCAAAACGCAAAAAATGGGATGTCCAAAATGTGGAAGTCCATATCAGTTATGGTAAAGACCATGCTACCGATTGTGAGGAATGCGAAACCGAAACTTCAAAAATTGACACCTTTACCCGTGAAATCAAATTAACAGGGGATTTGGATGATTCTCAAAGAAAAAAATTATTGCTCATCGCCGATAAATGTCCAGTTCATAAAACCTTGCATAGCAAAACTCAAATTATTACAAAACTAGTGGAATGAGATGCATTTAAATACCACTTATAAAACTGCCATAAGGGTCTTTAAACTGAATACCCTCGGTAAACCGGTGCTTGCTTAGCAGTTTATATTCCACCAAGGCCCACAACACGAATTCCTTAACAAAACAACTATCTGCTTTGGTGAGATTTGGTTGATATTCTCCCAACAAATCATCTAATGGTGAAATGGCATCAAGTAAACTTTTATATTCTTTATCACGTAAGTCTTCCAACAATTCAAAACCATCTTTTTGGTTAAAAAACCACGAGACAATATTGTCGTACGGACTTTCTTCATCTTGCTTTTGTAATTTTCCAATCTTTGGGAAAAACTCCGGAAATAAGGATTTAACAGCCTCACCTATTAGATTGTAGGCCACAACAGCAGCACCCTCCTGCTCGCCTTCGTAAACCAACTCCACCTTTCCCGTAATCGACGGGATAATACCTACAAAATCTGATAAGCGAAGTATGGTTGTTTCATCACCAGAAATTAAAGCACGTCGTTCTGCGGTACTTAGTAAATTTTCATATGCCGTAATACTTAATCTAGCACTCACACCACTTTTTGCATCAATAAACTCGCTTTCACGTGCTTCAAAAACAATTTGCTCTAATAAATCTTTAGCTAAATCTGGAACCACAACTATTTGCTTCTGACTTTCCAGTAGCCTTGCCTCTTGTTCGGTAATTAAACGTGCTGTTTCAATATCCTCAGGATAATGGGTTAAGATTTGTGACCCAATTCTATCTTTTAATGGCGTAACGATACTGCCTCTGTTTGTATAATCTTCAGGGTTGGCAGTGAATAAAAACTGGATATCCAGAGGCAACCTCAACTTAAAGCCTCTAATTTGAATATCACCTTCTTGTAAAATATTAAAAAGGGCCACCTGGATTCTTGCCTGTAAGTCCGGTAACTCATTAATAACAAAGATACACCGGTTCGCTCTTGGGATCATGCCGTAATGAATGACGCGATCGTCCGCATAGCTTAGTTTTAAATTGGCTGCTTTTATGGGATCTACATCACCAATAATATCAGCCACGGTCACATCTGGTGTGGCCAATTTTTCAGCAAAACGCTCACTTCGGTGTAGCCATGTTATAGCTGTTTCATCGCCTTGCTCTTTAATCAGCTCAATGGCATATCTGGAAATGGGTTTTAAAGGATCATCATTGATTTCGGAACCTTCAACAACAGGAATATATTCGTCCAATAAATTTAACATTAAGCGGGCCAGTCGTGTTTTTGCTTGCCCACGTAATCCTAATAAATTGATATTATGTCTTGATAAAATCGCGCGCTCCAGTTCTGGGATTACTGTAGTTTGATAGCCATGAACGCCTTCAAATGTGGTTTCTTTATTTTTTATTTTTTCAATTAGGTTATCTCTTAATTCGTCTTTTATGGATTTGCTTGTATAGCCTGCTTGCTTTAATTCGCCTAGTGTATCTATGTTTTTCATTTTCCTCTCCCTAACCCTCTCCAAAGGAGAGGGAACTGTTGTGGGTTTTTTATATAATTTAACTTTATAATTTTACTAAATATTATTAAAGGTGTTTTACGTCATTGGCTCCTCCCCTTCGGGGAGGTCGGGTGGGGCTTACTACCCTCTAATTCTTTTTTTTCTGTTTGTTTCATAATCTTCAAAAATCATTTCACCTAAACCTTTAAGACCCGTGTAAAAGGCTTTCCCTTGATTGGCATGCGTAAACTCTCTTACAAATTGCATGAGGTAGTTGTCTTGTGCTATCATAAAAGTGGTAATGGGAATATGCAAGCGTCTTGCCTGTTGGGCCATAGCATAGCACTTGTTAACAATGTGGGTATCTAAACCGTTACTGTTTTTATAATATTGACCATCTGGCAACCTTAAACAGCTTGGTTTCCCGTCTGTAATCATGAAAATTTGTTTATTCGTATTTCGTTTACGTCTTAATAAATCCATGGCCAATTGCAAACCTGCTACAGTATTGGTATGGTAAGGTCCCACTTTTAAATAGGGTAAATCTTTTATTTCTATTTGCCACGCATCATTACCAAAGACCAAAATATCCAAGGTGTCTTTTGGGTAACGGGTTGTAATGAGTTCTGCCAGTGCCATCGCTACTTTTTTGGCTGGTGTGATTCGATCTTCACCATAAAGAATCATACTATGACTTATATCAATCATGAGTACGGTACTCATTTGGGATTTGTGCAAGGTTTCCTCAACCACCAAATCTTCTTCCGATAATTTGAAATCGGATATGCCGTGGTTAATTTGCGCATTCTTCAAACTCTCTGTCATAGAAACCTTATCTAGAGCATCGCCAAATTGATAATTCCTAAAGTCGCCCGTATGTTCATCGCCCAGACCCGGGCTTTTACTTTTATGATTTCCCTGGCCGCTGCGTTTAATTTTTCCGAAAATATGATCTAAGGCTTGTTGACGAATAGCACGCTCTGTCTTTGCCGTAATAGCCATACCGCCGTGACCATCATTATCAATTTCTTCTCTTATATAGCCTTTCTTTTTAAGGTCTTCAATAAAGTCATCAATAGTATATTCTGACGTGGTGAGTTCATATTCCTTATCCAATTCGCGCAACCAATCAATGGCCTCGTCAAAATCGCCCGAAGTATGGGTTATAAGCTCTTTAAAAATTTCAAAAAGTTTATCGAAAGGGGATTGATTTGGCGCTTCGTAGGTTTTAAAAACGAACCCCTTTCTGTGAGAATTATTTCTTATCATAGTAGGATAAAAATAAAATATTATATATTAAAAAAGAGTAAAGTGCTTATTGTATTTATTTATACTTCAATAACTAGAATAACAGCTTATTCAACGCGTTTTAAACCTTCTAAATCTTCAATTATAATTTGCTTGCCAACTGTACGTATAAGCTTTTCCTTTTTGAACTGAGATAAAACACGTATTGCAGATTCTGTTGCGGTACCCACAATATTGGCAAAATCCTCTCTTGATAATAACACACTCAATGTGCCGTTTGGATTTTTACCAAAACTATCATGTATATAAATTAAGCTTTCTGCAAGACGCTGTCTCACGGATTTTTGTGCCATATTAACAATAATATCATCCGCTTCCTTTAAATCATGCGCCATATCTTTTAGGACATCAAAAGAGAATTTTGGATTTTTTTGAAGATCTGCAATAATCTCACTTTTTGGAATAAAACAAACTTCCATATCATTTAAAGCGGTGGCTTGTAAATTTGAACTTTCATCGCTAATTAATGAGCGCTGGCCTAACAACTGACCCTTTACAACCATTTTAACAATTTGATCTTTACCGTTGGCACTTAATTTTGAAAGTTTACAAATACCATCTTTTACGCAATAAACACCATTTAATATCTCACCCTCTTCAAAAATAACCTCCCCTTTTTTTATAATTTTAGACGTTTTACAACTAGAAATACGCATTAACTCATCCTTTGTTAAAGACTTTAACGAGTTAAACTGCTTAATTATACATTGTTCACACTTACTCATAGTAAAATTTGTTGTTGTGTAAAAATAAAGAAAACATGACATATATCATATTATAAGGCGACTTGTTTTGTACTTTTGTTACAGGTATAAATGAGCAAATTATAATGAGCGATAGCGCATGCTTCCATTGTGGATTAGATGCTTCCAATTCTAATATCACAGCTGATGATAAATCATTTTGCTGTCACGGATGCAAAACTGTTTACGAGATTTTCTCTGCAAATGATTTAACGTGTTATTACGATTTACAACAAGCGCCAGGAGCAACACCAAATAAACTGGTTGGCAAATATCATTTTTTAGATAACACTAAAATTGTTGAAAAATTATTAGAATTTAACAATGATACCACTCAAATTGTAACCCTTTACATTCCCCATGTTCACTGTAGTTCTTGCATCTGGATTCTTGAAAACCTTAATAAATTAAACCCATCTATTGGCGCTTCCTTTGTTAATTTTGGAAAGAAAACCGTGCGCGTTACATACAATAGTGAGATTTATTCGCTAAAGCAATTAGTAGAGTTGCTAGCCAGTATAGGATACGAACCATTTATTAGTTTAGACGACTATAATGTAGGCAAAACACACATCGATAGGTCGTTAATTTATAAATTAGGTGTGGCAGGCTTTGCATTTGGGAATATTATGTTTTTATCGTTTCCTGAATATTTTCAAGTACAAGGTTTTTGGATAGAAACCTATGCCCCACTTTTTAGATGGCTCATGTTTTTCTTCTCGCTTCCCGTTGTTTTCTATTCGGGGCAGGATTATTTTATTTCCGCGTATAAAGGATTACGTGCTCATATTTTAAACATAGATGTTCCCATTGCACTGGGCATTACCGTACTTTTTATAAGAAGTTCGGCCGAAATCATTTTAAATCTAGGTACTGGATTTTTTGATAGCTTAACTGGGCTTATTTTCTTTTTGCTGCTCGGGAAATTCTTTCAGCAAAAAACATATAAGTTCTTGTCCTTTGAACGGGATTATAAATCTTATTTCCCTATTGGAATAACCAAAATTTCATCAGAAGGTAAAGAAACATCTATTCAAGTATATGACATTAAAAAAGGTGACCGTTTGCTCATTAGAAATGAAGAACTGATTCCTGTTGATTGTATATTAATAAAAGGAAAGGCACATATTGATTATAGTTTTGTAACAGGTGAATCTAAAGCAGTTTCAAAACAATCGGGTGATAAACTATTTGCTGGTGGTAAGCAGATGCATGGTATTCTAGAAGTGGATGTTTTAAAAACAGTTGAACAAAGTTATCTCACGCAATTATGGAGTAATGATGTATTTAAAAATAATAAAGAATTAGAGTTTACAAACATTACAAATAGCATTAGTAAACGTTTTACTGTAACGATTCTACTGATAGCCTTTATAGCCACCACCTACTGGCTTTTTATAGATTCTAGCAAAGCGTTAAACGTATTTACCGCAGTCCTTATTATTGCTTGCCCGTGTGCTATTGCGCTTTCTGCACCGTTTACATTCGGAAATATTTTACGCATTTTAGGAAAGAAGAAATTCTATTTAAAAAATGCTCAGGTTATTGAACAATTGGCTAAAATAAACACAATCATTTTTGATAAAACGGGTACTATTACAAACAATGAAACAGATGAAATACATTACGATGGTTCAAAACTATCTGAAGCGGAAGAGATATTACTAAAAAGTACCTTAAGAGGCTCAAACCATCCATTGAGCAGATCGCTCTATCATCTCTTAGATCAGCATAACATTCTAAGCTTAGATACTTATGAGGAGCACTTAGGCAAAGGCATTGAAGCGCAATATAAAACCCAGAATATCAAAATTGGATCTGCGTCTTACGTGGGATATTCAACAGAACCCGCAAACTTAAACACCACAGTACATATTAGCGCTGATAGTGCATATAAAGGAAAATTCACATTTTATAATAAATACAGAACAGGATTGTCGCAATTGTTCAATCAATTAAAAAAAGAATATGATTTAGTTATTCTTTCGGGTGATAATGCAGGTGAGAAGGATAATTTAGCTAAATTACTTCCCACTAAGACCAAACTCCTTTTTAATCAGAAACCAGAGGACAAATTAGAGTACATAAAACATCATCAAAATGAAGGCGCCCAAGTATTGATGATTGGTGATGGATTAAATGATGCCGGTGCCTTAGCGCAAAGCGATGTGGGCATTGCCATTTCAGAAAATGTAAACGTATTCTCCCCTGCATGCGATGCCATTTTAGATGCTTCAAAATTTAATCAGTTGTACAACTATATAAAAGTATCAAAATCGGCTATAAAAATTATTAAATGGAGTTTTGTGCTTTCATTTATTTATAATATTATTGGTCTCTATTTTGCCGTTACTGGTCAATTGGCACCTGTTGTAGCTGCTATTTTAATGCCTTTAAGTTCTATAAGTATCGTAGCATTTACAACAATTACCACCAATATTTTGGGCAAAAAAGTAGATTGAAACTAGAACATGATAAAAGTCATTTTTTTAAAAAACAGATGAAAGTACTTTTGAACCATAACTTCAATTAGGTATGAGTGTTATATATATTTTACTAGCAATAAGTATTATTGTGGCTATAGGCTTTTTTATTGCCTTTATTGTCGCAGTTAGGCATGGTCAATTTGATGATAGCTACACACCATCTGTACGCATGTTATTTGAAGATGAAATTGTTAAGACAAAAACTAATAAAACAATACTAACCAAAAAAGAATAATAATTAAATTATGGAGATGCAACAGTTTCATTACGATAACAAAATTGTTACTAAATTCCTTTATGCTACAATAATTTTTGGCGTGGTAGGGATGGCAGTAGGATTGCTACTGGCTTTTATGTTCCTATTCCCAAACCTTACTGATGGTATTTCATGGTTAAGTTTTGGTCGGTTAAGACCATTACATACCAATGCCGTCATTTTTGCATTTGTTGGGAACGCTATGTTTGCCGGAATTTACTATTCACTGCAACGTTTGTTGAAAGCGCGTATGGCTAGCGACCTTTTAAGTAATATAAACTTCTGGGGTTGGCAACTTATTATTGTCGCAGCAGCTATAAGTTTGCCTTTAGGCTACACAACCTCTAAAGAATATGCTGAATTAGAATGGCCCATCGATATTGCCATCGCGTTAATTTGGGTAATTTTTGGGGTGAATATGATTTGGACCATTTTAAAACGAAGACAACGCCATTTATATGTTGCCATTTGGTTTTATATCGCCACGTTTGTTACGGTCGCAGTGCTTCATATATTTAATAGTTTAGAATTACCTGTTAGTGGCATGAAAAGTTACTCCGTCTACGCGGGAGTTCAAGATGCCTTAGTACAATGGTGGTATGGTCATAATGCTGTAGCTTTCTTTTTAACGACACCTTTTTTAGGGCTGATGTATTATTTTGTTCCTAAAGCGGCCAATAGACCAGTGTATTCTTATCGACTTTCTATTGTGCATTTTTGGTCACTCATATTCATTTATATATGGGCAGGCCCTCATCACCTATTATACACTGCGCTACCAGAATGGGCACAAAACCTTGGCGTTGCCTTCTCTGTAATGCTTTTAATGCCATCTTGGGGTGGTATGATAAACGGATTACTAACACTTCGTGGAGCTTGGGATAAAGTACGAACCGATCCTGTTTTAAAATTTTTAGTCGTAGCCATTACCGGATATGGGATGGCAACATTTGAAGGACCAACCTTATCATTAAAAAGTGTAAATGCCGTAGCGCACTATACGGATTGGATTATTGCTCACGTTCACGTGGGTGCCTTAGCCTGGAATGGTTTTATGGCTTTTGGTATCATTTACTACCTCATCCCTCGATTATTTAAAACAAAAATGTTCTCATTAGGCTTGGCAAATTTACATTTTTGGATAGGCACATTAGGGATTATTATGTACGCCTTACCTATGTATGTTGCAGGCTTCACACAATATTCTATGTGGCAACAGTTCAATCCAGATGGCACTTTAGTGTATGGTAACTTTTTAGAAACCGTTACAGAAATTATCCCCATGTACTGGATGCGTGCCATTGGTGGTACGCTGTATATTATTGGAATGTTCATCTTGGTTTATAATGTTATTATGACTGTAAGACAAGGAAGCAAAGTCGAGGACGAACTTGCACAAACGCCTGCTTTAGAACGTGTCACTAAAAAGCGTACTGCTGGCGAAGGATGGCATACATGGATAGAGCGTAGACCCGTGCAATTAACCCTTTTGGCTACCGTAGCTATTTTAATTGGTGGTGTTATTCAAATTATCCCAACCATTATGGTCAAATCTAATATTCCAACTATTTCTAGTGTGAAACCTTATTCGCCTTTAGAACTGGAAGGGCGTGATATTTACATCCGTGAAGGCTGTGTGGGTTGTCACTCTCAAATGATACGCCCGTTTAGGCATGAAGTGGAACGCTATGGTGAATACTCTAAAGCTGGTGAATATGTTTATGACCATCCATTCCTTTGGGGAAGTAAACGAACGGGACCAGACTTACATCGCACTGGTGCTAAGTACTCAGATAACTGGCACTTTAACCATATGTACGATCCGCAGAGTACCTCATCAGGTTCTATTATGCCACGTTATCCTTGGTTAATTACCGGTAAAAGCAGTTTATTGGATAAGTCTATGACCGAGAAAAAAATGGAAGCCATGGTGACTCTTGGTGTTCCTTATACCAATGAAGACATTGCCAATGCCCAGCAAAACATGTTAGAACAAGGTGCACAGATTGAGCAAAACCTCTACACCGATCCAGATTTTGTGACTACCTATGAAGCAGACAAAAAATATGCTGCTGAAAATGGCGAAGTATTCATAGAAATGAAAAATAGGGAAATTGTAGCGCTTATTGCTTATTTACAGCGTCTGGGAACTGATATCAATGTAGAAACAACTATGAAATAACCATTAAAAAAACTAAAGATTATGTTGAAATTTGTAAAAAATCATATGGAGAGTATTACGGGAATAGAAATTTATCCTGTAATCTCCCTCCTTATCTTCTTCACTTTTTTTGTATTACTTTTTTGGTGGGTCATTACTGCTAAAAAAGATTATATAAAAAGGGTGAGTAACCTGCCATTAGACAACCAAAACAACGATGTATTATGCGACAATTAGTTCCATCATGGGTTCGAATTCCTATAGCCTTCTTTATTATTTTTGGAATTGTAGAATTCTTTATTGATTCTGGGGAAAAACCTGCCTTTATAGAATATCCAGTAGTACTCTTATTTCTGTTTCTTGTACTATTAATCCTTATTGCTATTGAAGCCATTATTGGTGCTCTAGAAAACGTTATGCTTCATAAATTAAATGCTGAAGATAAGGCCCGTTTTTTAGCCCAAAAAGAAAGCAAGTACAAATTTACTTGGCTAAAAGAAACGTATAAGAAACTTTTAGGATCTAAACCTATTGAAGAAGAAGGCGAAATTATACTTGACCATAATTATGATGGTATTAAAGAGTTAGATAACGACTTACCGCCATGGTGGCTGTATGGTTTTTATCTTACCATCATATTTGCTGCGGTATATTTATTAAAATACCATGTGTTTAATGGCGATAATCAGATTGATGAATTAGAAACCGAATTGGCAGAAGCCAGAGTTGCTATTGAAGACTACAAGAAAACTGCCAAAAATTTAGTAGATATTAATACGGTGACCTTATTAACAGAAGCGTCAGATCTTGGAGCTGGAAAGGCTATTTTTGAAGCGAACTGTGTGGCTTGCCATATGGCAGATGGTGGCGGTGGTATTGGTCCAAATTTGACTGACGAACACTGGATTTTAGGTGGTGATATTAAAAGTGTTTTTAGAACCGTATCGGAAGGAGGACGTTCCGGAAAAGGCATGATTGCTTGGAAACAACAATTAAAACCTTTAGAAATGGCTCAAGTATCAAGTTATGTTTTAACATTTCAAGGTACTACGCCAGCAAACCCAAAAGCTGCAGAAGGCGATATTTGGGTAGATTAAAAAAAGCTGAAGAAACCGCTATTCCGACTGAAACTATAGAAGTGAAAACAGATTCGGTAATTATGGATGAATAAGTAATCTTAGTCAGACCTACAAGGTTTTAAAAACCTTGTAGGTCTATAAACAGCTTAAAATTCATAATACCTTTCAGTCTCAATAATTATCGAGATCAAAAATCTGACAGGTTTCAAAATAATAAAAAATAAAAACCTATAAGGTTTTCAAAAACCTCTAGGAAAAGAAAAAAATGGAAACCCCAAACAGCGAAAACTTTAGAGACTCTATTGGCACGATTACTAAAGAAGGTAAACGGGCTTGGGTATTTCCTAAAAAACCCAGTGGAAAGTTTTATAAGTACCGAAAGTGGGTGAGTTACTTTTTGTTGGCCTTTTTATTACTGGCTCCATTTATAAAGGTCAATGGAAACCAGTTTTTAATGTTTAATATTTTAGAGCGTCGCTTTAATATTTTTGGATTTCCGTTTTGGCCTCAGGATTTTCACTTGTTTGTTATTTCAATGATTATTGGGGTGGTATTTGTTGCCCTGTTTACGGTTGCTTTCGGACGGATTTTCTGCGGATGGATTTGTCCGCAAACCATTTTTATGGAAATGGTGTTTCGTAGAATTGAATATTGGATAGAAGGGGATCGAGGCAAGCAAATACGCTTGGCAAAACAAGCTTGGAACGCAGAAAAAATAAGAAAAAAAGGCTTAAAACTTCTTGTTTTCCTATTCATCTCTTTTATAATTGCTAATGTGTTTTTAGCCTATTTAATAGGAAGTGATACCCTTATAGCATATATTACAGAAGGGCCTTTGAGCCATATAAGTACACTCATTTCGTTACTTATTTTTACGGCGGTGTTCTATTTTGTATTCGCGTGGTTTAGAGAACAGGTTTGCATCATTGCATGTCCTTACGGAAGATTACAGGGCGTATTACTAGATACAAAATCGATTGTAGTGGCGTACGACCATAAACGTGGGGAAGCCGAAAAAGGTAGAAAGAAATTTAGAAAAAACGAAGATCGCGCTGCTTTAGGACATGGGGATTGTATTGATTGCTTTCAGTGTGTAAATGTTTGTCCAACTGGTATTGATATTAGAAACGGCACGCAACTAGAGTGCGTAAACTGTACCGCATGCATTGACGAATGTGACCATATTATGGAAAGCATTAATTTGCCTAAAGGTTTGATAAGGTACGCCAGTGAAGAACAAATAGAAAAAAATGTTCCGTTTAGGTTAACTGCAAGAATGAAAGGCTATATAGCCGTTTTAGCCATTTTAGTTGGGTTACTTACAGGGATGCTATTTTTAAGAAACGATGTTGAGGCAAATATTTTAAGGTTACCAGGGCAGTTGTACGAACATAAAGACAACAATATTATTAGTAATGTATTTACATATAAACTGGTAAATAAAACCTCGAAAGATATTGAAAATGTGAGTTTTAAACTCATGTCCCACAAAGGTGAATTGAAACTTGTTGCTACCAGTGATAATTTTGTGGTACCAAATCAAGGGATTGCTAAAGGGACTTTGTTTGTAGAAATAAATAATTCGGCATTAACAGGTGACAGAAATAAAATAAAAATAGGTGTGTATTCTGGGGATAAGTTAATTGAAACAACGACGGCTAACTTTTTAGGCCCAAGAAGCTATAAATAAGTTGGCAGTATTCAGTTGGCCGTTTACAGTGCTTACTCTTATGATAAAGGTTCTCCTGCAAGGTTTTGAAAACCTTGTAGGTATAGAAAAAGTAAGAAAACCTGGAGATTGAAGTTTGCTGTGAAGTTGGCTGATGGGTGCATTAGGGATTGAAGCGGCATCCTTTTTTGCCATTAAAAGCAAAAAAGATATAGTGGAAAGCCCGACCCGAGGTACGAAGGGAAATGCCATAAAAATAAGAATGATAAACATCTGAAATGAATTCGGATTGACAAAATATAGAAATCATGAAATTTAATTGGGGAACTGGAATTATATTGGCGTTTATTGGCTTTATTGGTTTTATTCTGTATTTTATTATTACCATGTGTACGGACAATAGGTTTGAACACGAACTGGTTACTGAAGATTATTATGGTGTGGAGTTAAAGTATCAAGACGCGATTGATAAGTTGAATAATGCTAAAAATCTAGAAGAAAATATTTCCTATATAAAGACGAGCGAAGGTTTAACCATTGTTTTTCCTGAGCGCTTAGATTACAAAAAAATCACTGGTAAAGTGTTCCTATATAGACCATCTAACAAACGGTTAGACTTTGATACTGCTATTTCATTGTCTACTTCAAATTTGCTCATACCTGACAAACGTTTGGTAGATGGTCGTTGGAACATTACTGTGGATTGGCAATATAACGGACATTCTTATTTATTTAAGGAATCTATACATTATTAATATGCTACTATCTGCATTTATATTAGGACTGCTTGGAAGTTTTCACTGTGTGGGAATGTGCGGCCCTATTGCTTTTATGCTACCTGTAGACCGAACGAACACCTTAAAAAAAATATCACAAATTACTGTTTACCACATAGGTAGACTATTGGCTTATAGCATTATAGGTTTGATTTTTGGACTGATTGGAAAAAGTTTGTACCTGTTTGGATTTCAGCAACAGCTTTCTATAGCCATTGGCGTCCTGATGATTTTGGTTATTTTGATTCCCAAAAAAATATTTAATAAGTATAACTTTTCAAAACCTATTTTTAAAGCGATTTCCAAAATAAAATCGGCTTTAGGTAGCGCCTTAAAAAAGAAAACAGCAGACACCTTTTTAACTATTGGTTTTCTAAACGGATTTTTGCCCTGTGGTCTGGTTTATGTGGCCTTATTTGCTGCAATTGCTGGCGGAAATGCGATGAACGGTAGTTTATATATGGCCGTTTTTGGTTTGGGAACCGTCCCCTTAATGACTACAGCGATTTATTTTAGCCATTTTTTAAAAGGCACAGCAAGACAAAAGATACAAAAAGCAATTCCTGTTTTTGTTGTTTTTATTGGCGCTTTGTTTATTCTTCGAGGTTTAGGTTTAGGGATTCCTTACATCTCCCCCGCTCCAGTTTTTGATATGTTGACGAGTGATATAAACTGTCATTAAGATCTGGGTATTCATAATTTACTTTTGCTCCCTTTCTCAGAACAATCTTAGCAAGAAATTGCGTTAACGGTTGCAATGCAATTTTTTAAATGAAACTTTATCGTTTTGATTTCGGTACAGATTTAGCAGATTGCCACGTCACAACTCCTCGCAATGAACAATCCAACTGTCATTGCGAGGTACGAAGCAATCTCATAAAATGATGTATCTAATCAAAATAGAACAACCATCCATCAGATAGGTCTTTCCATTCTGGGTTATTGGAATTTATCAAATCTTCTTTTTGTTTTCTACTGCCTCCTTTTATTTGCTTTTCTCTTGTAATGGCTTGGTTGATATCATTAAACACTTCAAAGTAAACGAGTTTATCACAATTATATTTAAATGTAAAACCTTTATGGGTTTTAGTTTTATGTTGATATACACGCTTTAATAAATTACTTGTCACCCCAACATAAATAACAGTATTATTCTTGTTGGTCATAAAATACATGTGTGATTTTTTCATACACTAAATATAATATTTTTTGTGCTTGCAATCTTGAATCCAACTGTCATTGCAAGGTACGAAGCAATCTTTTGAAATTAAACTTTAGGGCTTAAAGAAGTATTGCATTTGGCTTTTAGGTAACTATAGGCAGATTGCCACGTCGTCCCGATAATTATCGGGACTCCTCGCAATGGCGGAAAGTATTAACATCCAGTAAAAAATGAACAGATTGCTTCGTCCTGCGTCCTCGCCATGACGCTAGGTTTCCTTATTCTAAAATAAAACAACGATTTAATTTGCGTAATTAATAGTATTACTATTATATTTGCAATTAAATAAATTGATTATGAAAAATTTACTTTCGAATTTAAAGATAGCGGTACCTGATAAAATCTATATTAAAGATCCAGGATCATCCGCTCTGGGAAAGCGTATTGTTGAGCATAGCATAATTTTAATTGATGACATCGGGTTTGATGCTTTTACCTTTAAGAAGCTGGGAGCACTAATTGGTTCAAACGAAAGTTCCATATATAGGTATTTTGAAAGTAAACATAAGCTCCTGCTTTATTTATCTTCATGGTATTGGGCATGGTTGGAATATCAATTGGTTATTGAAACCCATAGTGTTTCAGATAAAAAAGAAAAATTGGAAAAAGCAATTGAAATTTTAACACAAACGACCAAAGAAGACTCTAATTTTTCACATATTGATGAAGTGATTTTAAATAGGATTATCATCAATGAAAATTCAAAATCATTTTTAACCAAAGAGGTCGATCAAGAAAATAAAGACGGCTATTTTATTATCTATAAACGGGTTGTACAACGCCTTCGTGATATGATTGAAGATGTCCAGCCGCAATACAAATACGCAGCTTCCTTAGCAAGCACCGTAATAGAAGGAAGCTTGCACCAGCATTTTTTAAAAGATCATTTTAGCTCTATCACCGATTGTAAGGCAGACGTTACTCCCAATCATTTTTTTACAAATCTCGTTACAAATACATTAGGTTCATAAATTATGGAACAACCAAAACTTTCACCGTGGCGACGCTTTATTGGCTTGTTACAATTAGAAAAACGTGATATCCTTCAAATATTCTACTATGCGATTTTTTCGGGGATTGTATCCCTGTCTTTACCGCTTGGTATCCAGGCTATAATCAACTTGATACAAGGCGCGCAGATCTCCACATCGTGGATTGTACTTGTTATTTTAGTCACCTTAGGTGTTGCTTTTGCTGGAGCCTTACAACTTATGCAATTGCGCATTATAGAAACTATCCAACAGCGCATATTTGTACGGTCATCATTTGAATTGAGTTATCGGTTTCCAAAAATAAAAATGATAGAATTACGTAATTATTATCCACCGGAATTAGCAAATCGCTTTTTCGATACGTTAACCATTCAAAAAGGCTTGTCTAAAATATTAATTGATGTGCCCACCGCAGTTTTACAAATTTTGTTTGCATTGCTATTGCTATCGTTTTACCATCCCTTTTTTATAATTTTCGGTATTCTACTATTAGTCCTTATTTTTATTGTATTCAAATTCACGGCTAAACGCGGTCTTGAAACCAGCTTACAAGAGTCCAAAAACAAATACAAAGTGGCCCACTGGATTCAAGAAATTGCCCGTACCGTAATTAGTTTTAAACTTTCCGGGAGCACCAATTTGGCTTTGGAAAAGAATGATGAGTTAGTCAATGAATATTTAAAATCCCGAGAAAGTCATTTTAAGATTTTAGTTATTCAATTCATTCAAATGATAAGCTTTAAGGTTATTGTTACGGCAAGTCTGCTATTAATTGGTGGGGTTCTTGTTTTAAATCAAGAAATGAATATCGGACAATTTGTAGCGGCGGAAATTATCATTCTTATCGTTATTGCTTCGGTAGAAAAACTCATTGTTGGACTAGAAGCTTTTTATGATGTATTAACTTCCATTGAGAAAATTGGCCAAATTGTGGATAAGGATTTAGAAGATCAAGATGGTGAGGAACCAGTCTTTAACAATGACATTCATATCGAACTAAATGAGGTACATTACAAAGTTTCCAACAGAGAAAAACCCATTCTTAGCAATATATCATTAGCATTAAATGCTAAAAGCCGCATATTGGTTACAGGTGAAAGTGGTTCTGGAAAATCATCTTTATTACGGCTTATATCAGGCATTAATCAACCTACTTCTGGGCATATATATGTCAATAATTTATCCATTAGCAGTTTGAATTTAAACCATTATAGAGCACAATTAGGATTATCGCTCACAGAGGAAACGCCTTTTGAGGGATCGATTAAAGAAAATTTGACTTTTGGAAATGCTAACATCACAGATACAGAAATCTATGAGGTTTTCGAAAAAGTAGGTCTGTTGGATTTTATTAAGGAGCAGCCCAAAGGCTTAAAGACCATACTGTATCCTGATGGCAAGCAAATGTCGCATACCGTTTCTAAAAAATTAGTACTCGCAAGAGCCATTCTAAAAAAGCCTAAACTGCTCATTCTAGAGGACGCATTGGATCGTTTTAACCCAAAAGAAACCAATGCCATTATAGATTATCTCACGCATAAAGATAGGCCTTGGGCTTTGATAGTTGTCAGTGGTAATGACACTTGGACGAATAGATGTACAGAGATTATTAGTTTAGATAAGGGTGAAATTAAAAAAAGGACACATGCTTAATATATCTCACAATAGTTTGAATAAAAAAGTAACACTTAAGGGTTACAAGTCTGGTTCTAAAATTTTTGATAAGGACTATTATAAGCTGTTCAATAAATTTTTGTTGCTCGCTGCTATCCTTGGTATAATCGTTCTCTTTTTACCTTGGACCCAGAACATTACCGGTCAAGGTTTAGTGACTACGCTTAAGCTAGACCAGCGGCCTCAGACCATTCAATCTCAAATACCTGGACGGATTGAAGAATGGTTTGTACAAGAAGGCGATTTTGTAAAAGCCGGCGATACTATTTTAAGAATTTCTGAAGTAAAAAGTGATTATTTTGATGATAAACTTGTAGAGCGAACGGGGAATCAAATTGAAGCAAAATCTTCCTCAGTTACAGCCTATCAGGGTAAAGTTAGTGCTTTAAACAGACAGGTTTCTGCTTTAAAAAATGAGCAAAGCTTAAAACTTCAGCAAACCCAAAACAAATTCCTTCAATCTCGATTAAAAGTAAAGAGTGATAGTATTGATTTTGAAGCAGCGAAAACAAATACCATCATTGCTGAGCGACAATTCGACCGTATAAAAATGTTACAAGAAGAAGGTTTAAAGGCCGTTAGGGATGTAGAAGAAAAACGTTTAAAATTACAAGAAACCCAGGCCAAATTAATTTCTCAAGAAAATAAATACCTAGCAAGTCAAAATGAACTCATCAATGCTGAAATTGAATTGTCCCGTATTAAAGCTGAATATGCTGATAAAATCTCAAAATCCCAAAGCGACATGTACACCGCACAATCGGGACAGTTTGATGCTACTGCACAAGTAACCAAATTAGAGAATGATTACACGAATTATAAAAAAAGAAATAGTTTACTTTTTGTTACAGCTCCGCAAAGCGGCTATATCAATAAAGCGATTCGTGGCGGTATAGGGGGCACCTTTAAAGAGGGTGAACGACTGGTTGGCATCATGCCCTCACAATACGATTTAGCTGTAGAAACATTTGTAAAACCTATTGATTTACCGTTACTCCACATTAATGAAAAGGTACGCGTCCAATTTGATGGTTGGCCTGCCATCGTTTTTAGCGGATGGCCCAATGTGTCTTACGGAACCTACGGCGCTAAAGTAGTTGCCATCGAAAATTTTATTAGCGACAATGGCAAATACCGCGTGCTTTTAGCACCAGATGAAACAGACCACTCATGGCCAAAAGCTATAAGGGTAGGTTCTGGCTCTAGAACTATTGCGCTGCTTGAAGATGTGCCCATATGGTTTGAATTATGGCGACAAATCAACAGTTTTCCTCCAAATTATTATCAACCTGAAACAAAAGATTCAGCTTTAAATAAAGATAAAAAATGAGACTCTTTTTAATAGCTATTACCATACTAATTAGCGCCTGTGCAACAGCTCAAGATTCCAAATCTGTAATGACATTATCAGAATACCTAGGTTATGTTAAAAGGTTTCACCCAATTGTAAAACAAGCCAATTTAATCATAAATGAAAGCGAGGCAAATCTTATGAAAGCCCGTGGTGCATTCGACCCGAAACTGGAAGTCGATTACGATAGAAAAAAGTTTAAAAATTCGGAGTATTACGATAAGTTAAATACATCATTTAAAATACCAACTTGGTATGGCGTGGAGCTCAAAGGAAATTTTGAAGAGCATACAGGTGACTTCTTAAATCCCGAAGATACAGTGCCGTTAGATGGGCTGTACAGCGTTGGTGTTTCTGTATCTGTGGCTCGAGGTCTGCTTATCAACAAGCGTATGGCTATGTTAAAGCAGGCAAAATTATTTATAAATCAAGTTGAAGCAGACAGACAACTATTGGTAAATAATATTTTATACGAAGCGACCATTAGTTATTTGAATTGGCTTCAAGCCTATAATGAAAAACGCGTTTTTGAAGATTTTTTGGCTAATGCTGAAATGAGATTTAGAGGTATAAAAAAGAGTTATGAAGTAGGTGAAAGACCTGCTATTGACACCTTAGAAGCCCGTATAACACTGAATAACAGAAAATTTAATCTAGAAAAATCAAGAATTAAATTCATCAAGGCTGCCTTAGAGTCGTCTAATTATCTTTGGCTAGGCGATAATATTCCTATTGAAATTAATGAGGGCTCCGTACCTAATACACATACATTTGAAACTATCGATACCATTTTGAACACATCATCATTAGATGTTGAGAATGTAGATTTGGCAACACATCCTAAATTATTATCGTTAGATTATAAATTTCAAGGGTTAACCATCGAGAAAAGACTGAAACTCAACAACCTGCTCCCAAAAATCGATTTACAATATAATTTTTTATCAGAATCTCCAGATATAGCACGATCATTTAACACAGCATCCTATAAAAGCGGTCTAAATATTAGCTTTCCTCTATTTCTGAGAAAAGAACGTGGCGATTTAAAATTGGCCAGACTAAAAATGCAAGACGTCCAATTTGAAATTCAATCAACACGGGTAACCCTAAGAAACAAAATAAAGGCTATTCGTCAAGAGCTTGAATCCTTCATTCTGCAAAATGATTTTACAAATATTATTGTTGATGATTACAATACCTTATTAGCTGCAGAAGAACGAAAATTTTTTTTAGGTGAAAGCTCATTATTTCTTGTAAACACTAGAGAGTCTAAGCTGATAGATGCCAAATTAAAGGCCATATCCGTACAAAATGAATTTCTGAAAGCCAAGGCAAGCTTATTTAATGTATTAGCAGTTTCAAACGCGGAGATGAATTAATTTAAATTTTAAACGTCATAACCGGTAAATTTGCATGATTTGCAACATCTTCACCCACACTGCCTTCAAAAAAATGTGCTAATCCTTTTTTCCCATGGGTCGGGATCGCGATTAAATCGGCTCCAACCTTCATTGAAAAATTAAGAATTCCATCTTCAACAGTATAATCAGATACATAATGAACAGCTTCCATTCTGTCTAGATTACCATCAGCCTTAGTGAAAAAATTAACCACGCGTCTTTCAATTTCTTGGGAATTTTGAAAACGATCATTTGGTAAATTCACATGAACCAAATAGACTTTAGAGCCCATAGCCTCAAACATTTTAGTAGCGTTTAAATAAGACGTAATACTTTCTTCTGCAAAATCTGAAGCGAATACGACTACATCAAAACTTACATTATTAATGTTATTTTTAACCACCAATACAGGAATGTCTGCATATCTAACAACGCGCTCTGTATTTGAGCCAACAAAAAATTCTTTCACGCCATGTGCGCCATGAGACCCCATAACTATTAAATCGGCATCATTTTTTATAGCCACGTCATTAACCTCACTAAACACCTTGAAATGCTTAATTATTGGTATTATCTTCAGATCTTTTAAATATGGTTTATTT
Source organism: Changchengzhania lutea (assembly GCF_006974145.1). NCBI lineage: Bacteria > Pseudomonadati > Bacteroidota > Flavobacteriia > Flavobacteriales > Flavobacteriaceae > Changchengzhania > Changchengzhania lutea. Next base: position 529,169 of record NZ_CP039456.1, read on the forward strand.
AAAAATCCTTTAAACTTTTCCTCTGCCAATTTGAGAAAAAAATTAGTCTTTTCATTTTGAAGTCCGTCTGATGCATTTAGCAATATATCAGACATTTCAAGCATATGTAACACCAACAGTTCAGCATGGTATCGTTTTGCTAGTGCCGCTGCTGTTTTTAAAGCGTATTCTGAATGTTCAGAGAAATCAATGGGTACAATTATCCTTTTCATCTTCTTAGGTTTTAGATTCTCATATTTACTGAAACAAGTTCAGCTCAATCACGAGAATGACAATTATAAATGACACATCGGCGACCTTCACCAAAGTGTATTAATTTGACTAAACAGTCATTGAAAATAGCTGTGTTTTAGGCTTATTTCGTTGCAATAACATATCAAAAGCCATACATATATTTCTAACAAAAGGACGTCCTTTTTTGGTGACTTCGATAGTATTAGTCTTTATATTTAGTAATCCATCTTTCTCCATTTCTTGCAAGCTAGCTAGTACCTGAGGTAAGTTTTCAAAATATAAATCATTTGTTGTCCAAGAGGTTTTAAATTGACACATTAAATTAAGAATGTGGGTTCTGATAATTTGGTCTTCTTCATTTAAAATATGACCCTTAGAAATGGGTAGAATCTTGTCCTTTAATAAATTGTAATAGCTTTCTAAGCCCTTAACATTTTGAGAAAAACCGTACCAACTATCACTAATTGAAGACACCCCCAAACCAATCATGACTTGTGTCTTAAGTGGTGTGTATCCCATAAAATTTCGGTGCAAACTGCCAGACACCATAGATTGATATAAAGCATCTGTTGGTAAGGCAAAGTGGTCCATTCCTATTTCTGTATAGCCAATATTGGTTAACCATTGTTTACCTAACTCATACTGTTCTTTTTTAAGGGATACTGATGGCAAATCGGAGTCTGTAAACCCGCGCTGTCCGTTACCTTTAATCCAAGGTACATGGGCATAATTATAAAATGCCAATCTATCGGGCAGCAATTCTTGGGTTCTCGAAATGGTTTCTTTAACGTGCTCTAAAGTTTGGAAGGGCAGTCCGAAAATAATATCATGTCCTACAGAAGTATATCCAATCTCCCGTGCGGTTTGCGTAGCCCTTTTTACATTTTCAAATGGCTGTATCCTATTAATGGCTTTTTGTACCGTAAGATTATAATCCTGGACACCATAGCAGACCCGTCTAAATCCAACATCATACAAGGCTTGCAAATGTTCTTTCGTTGTATTATTTGGATGACCTTCAAAACTAAATTGATAATCTTTAGCGAGAATAGATGACCTTAAAATACCGTTGATTAACAACTGTAAATGTTCTGGACTAAAAAATGTAGGCGTCCCTCCACCCAAATGAATTTCCTTAATCACTGGTTTTTCATCAAATAAATCTAAATACAATGCCCATTCTTTTAAAACCGCATTAATATATGGATGCTCTACATCATGACGTTTGGTAATTCGCTTGTTGCAACCACAAAACGTGCACATACTTTCACAAAATGGAAGGTGAATATAAATACTAAGACCTTCTTTAGAATTACTTTCAGAAAACGATTGGCTTACCACCTGCTGCCATTTTTTTGAAGAAAACGATTCTTGATTCCAATAAGGAACGGTAGGATAACTCGTGTATCGAGGTCCTGCAACATTATATTTATTCACCAATAATTTTGACATAATTCTTTATTTAGTTCAAAATTAAAGGAATCATAGGTTTAAAAATATGACATATGTCATATGGAATATTTGTAATTGGTCTATGAAAACATTAACTTTCCAGTTAAATAAAAACCCAAACCAAATGAAAAAAAGTAGTATTCTCCTAGTGATATTTGCAATGAGTATCCTAGCTTGTAAAAGTGATAAAAAAGAACAAAAAGCAGTTGAAACTGAAGGTGAAAAAGTAGAAGTTGCCATGCAAACGCCTAAAAAAGTAAAAATGGCATTGACGGCAAAAAGCGGCAGTTCTGTAAGTGGAAATGTGGTTTTTACGGAAGAAGATGGCACCGTAAGCATGACCGCTATTATGAGTGGATTGGAGGTAGGAGAACATGCCATCCATATTCATGAATCATCAGATTGTTCTTCGGAAGATGGAAGTTCTGCTGGTGGTCATTGGAACCCTACAGCGAAACCACATGGCAAATGGGGCGCGTCAGAAGGCTATCATAAAGGAGATATAGGTAATTTTACTGCCGATGCCAACGGTAATGGTACCATATCTATGTCTACAGACGAATGGTGTATTGGTTGTGCTGATGATACTAAGAACATCTTAGGAAAAGGCATCATAGTACACGCTGGGGCTGATGATTTCACCTCGCAACCCTCTGGTGCTGCTGGTGCACGGGTAAGTTGTGCCGGTATTATTGAATAAGGTTTTCCAATAAAAAATAAAATCAATAAAACAGCTGCTTATTAAAGTGGCTGTTTTTTTAAAAACATAAATGTTAAGTTCCCAAAAATGGAATTAGAAGCCCTAGTTGAAAAATTTAAACATAAAGACGAGAAGGCTTTTGAAACGCTTTATGGTATGTACCATAAAAGTATGCATGGTGTTATTTACAATATTGTAAGAGATTATGATATTGCAGAAGAGGTGATGCAGGATGTCTTTATTAAAGCATGGCATAATGCCAATAGTTACTCCAGTGAAAAAGGTCGTTTTTTTACTTGGATTTTAAATATTGCGCGCAATGCTGCCATAGATAAAACACGCTCTAAAAATTTCAAGAACTCCAAACAAAACCTCAATGTTGATTTTTTCGTAGATATCCTAGAAACCAATGACAGTTTAGATGACGCCACAGATGCTATTGGTATTGAAAAATTTGTGAAAAAACTTGCCAAAAAATGTATTGAAGTTATTGAGCTTTTATATTTCAAGGGATACACGCAAAGTGAAGCATCTGAAACGCTCAAGATGCCCATTGGTACTATTAAAACAAGAAACAGAAACTGCATTAAGGATTTAAGAACCATGGTATTGAATTAAATGGATATTAAAGCATACATAGAATCTGGAATTTTAGAACTTTACGTGGCTGGCGCACTTTCTGATGAGGAAAACGAACAGGTCTATCAGCTTATGCAACAGCATCCTGAAATATTACAAGAAGTGCTTGAAATTGAAGCAGCAGTGGTTAAACTTACAGCCTCAACATCAAGACGAAATATCGAAACTTTACTTCAAAAAGTCAAAATAACATTAGGTTTTAATACCGATGAAGCCAAAGTAATTTCTATTGTAAAACCAAAATACAATTGGATCACGTATACAGGTTGGGCAGCCTCAGTTATTTTAGCGGCAGGTTTATTATGGACGGTAAGTGAAAACAACACGTTAAAATCTGATATTCAAACCGCGGAAACCCAAGAAAACTTATTAGAAACGCAAATTGAAAATTCAAAACATAGTTTAGCTGAAGCCAACACCCTGATTTCTGTTTTGCGAGATGATTCTATTATCGAAATTCCATTAGGTGGCCAAGGCGAATTCTCTAGCGCTTATGCAAAAGTATACTGGGACAAGGCGTCCAATCGTATTTTTCTAGATGCGCAAGGGCTTCCAGAACCACCACGCGGAAAAGTTTATCAAGTGTGGTCTTTGACACTTAATCCACTTACTCCTACAAGTTTGGGAACTATTGACGATTTTATTACCGATGACAATAAAATATTTGAAATAAAAAACCCGAACAGTAGTGAAGCCTTTGGTATTACTTTAGAACCAGCAGGTGGAAGCGACGCACCAACCATGGAGCAACTTTATACTTTGGGTGCTGTGAATGCCAGTTGATTATTAAACTGAAGATTAGTATCCTCACATTTTCTTAGGAAACTGGTGGCATTAGTCTGCATGAAACGAGCTACACAAGACATTGAAAAACTATTTCATTGGATTCTTTTAGAAAGTATTGCCAGTTTAAATATGGTCTAAAAGTTTTACTCATCAATCATGGAATAGTTAAATAAATAAGAAAAAGATGTATAACCCACTATTATAAAGAAATTACTCCATCTAGTATAGCACCAAATTAGAAAAATTCAAGCCATCTTTCGATTACTTCTAAATAAGGAATAGCCCAGTTATATTGCTATGACCAGGCTGATTTCCTAACAAAATAACCAAAAAAACTAAATCATATTTGCTATGATTTATGCAAATGCAACCTTCCTTTTTCATGAGTAAGCAATTAATTTCCTCAAATTAATAATGCCAATGTTTTTTGGTTAAAAGTTTTGAAGAATTCAAAAAAAGTCACTTTATCGATTAAATATTTTTAATGTTTTTAGCCATAAGAGGACCTAACTCAAAACTACTCTCCAATAATTCTTTTTTTAGATTTTTCGCTTTTTTGTTTTTACCATTTGCTTTATATATTTCAGCAATATGATATAATGCTTCGGGTTCAAATGTCTGATTGGCAACGTGAGATTCTACAATATCCAATGCCATATCTACATGACCGTTTTTATAATATGCCCATGCCATTAAATCATAAGATCGTGGTGTGGGTCTATTTTCTATTTCTGTTGCTGCTAATGTGATAGCCTTCTTAGAATTCAAATTATCTTCGGCAAGGAGCATCACATTATAGGCATTATACATATCGCCATAAGACATATCTTCCATTTCTTTAAGGTATAAATTTAAATGTTCTGACTTCTTATGTTGGTCTTCCTTATACTCGGCAATCTCCGCTTTTAATAAATAATAATCTGGGGCAAAAAAAGTTTCTGTAACTGTGTTTAAAATACGTAGAGCTTCATCTGGATTTTTTTCATGTGAATAAACAATCCAAGCAATTCCTTTTTTCGCATAGGCATCATTTGGATCTAATTCCAATGCTTTTAGGAAATAAGCGTAGGAGGTCTCAATATGTCCAGCGTGTCCATAAAAATCGGCCAAATTTGTATACGCCCATAATTTTAATCCGGGCAAATTAGAAGATTCAGCAATAGTAGTTGCTTGCTCCATAAATTTTATAGCGGTCTCTAAATCGCCTCTATGATCTGACCATTTTGAGAGACGTATGAGGTAATCAAAATCGTTTGTGTCTTGAAAACGGTTTAAATAGTCTTTAGCCAATTCGTAATTCCCTAATTCTAGGTAGACGTCAAAAAGCATTTTTTGAGTATCCTCAAGTTTATCACCGTTAGATTCAGCTTTTTTCAAAAGGCTTAATGCTTCTTTAAATTTATGTTGTGAAATATAGTTTGTAGCAAGTGCTTTTAAATATGAAGAATTTTCATAATTGGTTATGCCATTGACTTTTAGGTAAGCGTTTTCAGCTTGCTTTAAATGTTCTATTTTTCCTGTAATGGCAAATAGCGTAGCGTAAGCACTGCCTAATTTAGCCAAATAAGGAAATTGGTTGGGGTTGTCCTTAAGTTTCTGATGCCAGAAATCCACTTCTTCTTGCGCCATGTTTAGGTGCATATTATCAGTAGGTTCCAGGTAAGCCATATAGTCCTTACTACTGGTGATTTGCTTTGGAGATGTTGTGCAACTAAACGCTAGGGCAAGCACACCAATCATCATAATATATTTCAAGTTCATCGTTTAGTATTTTTAAGATGTATGTATGTTTAATAAACTCTAATCCAGAGTTATTTTAGTCTACCAAGGCGAAGCCAAGTAAGGGAATGTGCTTAAAAAATCCTTGTCGTTGGCATCTACGTTATCATTGGATAATGTTGGATTTTCCATAAAATCCTCACCCCCAAATATTAATAATAGTTCTACCGTTATAACATCGTCAGCTAAAGCTCTTCCTGTTAATACATTTTCGCCATCAAAGAATGTTGTTTTTCCATCTAAGGACACATTTAATACATCTGTAGCCAATAAGCCCGTGAATTCGGCTGAATTTAGCATTAATGCATTTCTTCCACCATCAGCATATGCAGGACTCAAACCCTCTAGGTTGGTTTGAAACATACTTTGAAAAGCTGCTGCTTGCATAGAAGGTATAGTCACGTTAAACATATCCTTAGACCCTTTCGATGTGAATACGGTATTTACAGCAGGCCTTCCCATTTGATCTTCTTGTTTATACGTTCCAGAGAAATCAATTTCTTCAGACATCATTATCTTATCATCATCGTTTGAGCAATTGAACGTTACAAGAACTATACATAATGCTAGAGCTAATATTTTTATATTTTTCATGTTTCTTATTTTAATGTGTTGTTATTATTTTCTTTTAGATTCTACCCATGTGTTAATAGTTCCTGATCCACCAATCATTGATTTTGGCACCTCAACTACTACAGATAAAACATTAGTTCCTGCAAATGTGTCTGTACCTGGGCTATTAAAACCAGTAGCAGTTTCTCCAATTATCGCTGAATACTGTGCAAAATCGAAAAAGAAAGGATCATCTCTTGGTCCTGCGAAAAAAGTCATTCCTGCGCTAGTTTCAATATTTGCAGACGCTCCATAAGCTGTAATATCAACCATACCATTTGCAGAAGCGGTTGTCATTACCATACTATTCAATCCTGTTTGCGATGGTGCCACTGGCCCAAAGAAATACATTTTACCATCTCTAGGAATAGCTTGTATAACCAAATCTTCAACATTATCACCTGTGTTGTCAATATTGAATTCAATTAAGACGTTCTCATCAAACATCGCACTTGCTGTTGTCGATGGACTCAAGAGGCCTTGTAAATTAGCAACAAATACTAAATTGTTTTCGTCTTGACCTTGAAACGCATAGAAATCGGTAATATCACTATTACCACCTTGAACAGCTGGAGCATCAATATGATCTGCCGCTATTACGAAGAGTGCAGCCGCAGCGACTACCCCAATTGCCAATACTTTTTGAAATTTGTTCATGTTTTTTGAAATTTTGTTTATGGATTATTTTACTTTCAAGGATACCTACGATAAATAGAACATAATGGTTTTGTTAAATTTATGTTAAAGAATTATACAGCAAGTAATTGATGAAAACCTTACTTTTACCTTTTATAATTAATATGTATGAATCCTTCGGCTAGAGGTTGGATAAAAAAATTGATCAAGCGTTTTGAGGAAGATGAATTCCTTTTAAATCTAAGCGAAGATACTTTCTACGAAGCACTGCGTGCTTGTGGTTTTATATACGGTTTTAATATGGTTTCTGTGGGAAACATAATCCCAAAACAAGACCTTACAGACGATGAATTATGCAAACTAAATTTATTTATTGCCCTGATGCACGCGCATACAAGTGCTGGTTGCCAAAGTCCTGTAATAGGTAGTATTACTCATTTTTATTCTGAAATCAATGAGGTTAAAACCTCGTTCCTTCATAATTTATTTGGAGGGCATAATAAGCACAGTTTGGAGTACATTATTAACAGGCGTATTCAAATTGATAACAATATGTTATCTAAAAACTTTAACTATTACAGTATCAATGCCCTGTTATATGTTGATGTTTTGGCCTACAAGCAATACTTAAAAAACGAATCGTTATCGCGTGTCTATATTAAAAATTTAGAAGCTGCCATTGAAGTGATTATTCTCAATGCGCTAAATTCTAAAGCCAACAAAAAGGAATACGATACCGGTTTTATAAAACTATTTGAATCTTCAATGCGCTATCATAATCACGATGATGTTGATTATGATGAGGGTTTAAAAGTGGTTTCCAATACTGATGAGAAGAGCTACCTTTTAGACTTGGCATCAATGGCCACATGGAGCGATAATCTAATAGATTATTCTGAGCAAAAATTTCTTTTAAAACTCGGCAAGGATTTGAATTTAGATGAAATCACAACAAAAGCGTCTCTAAAAAATGTAGCCGATTTTTATGAGATACATAAAAACAATATGGCCTTGTTGAGCTCTCAAAACATCGTGCAGAATTTCTATAATAATTCCAGTAAAATTGTCATAAAACTTATAACACGAAATAGCAAACGTATTTATCGTGAATTGAAAGGTAGCAAAGAACTCATGAGACTTCTTACCCAGAGTACTGTGCGCCCTCTAACCACTGCTGAACAGAAAAAAGTTAACGAGCAGCTTTTGGATATTTTCAAAACGATACCCAGTCTCGCCATATTTCTGCTTCCAGGTGGCGCCTTACTCTTACCTTTAGTTATTAAGTTTATTCCCAAATTATTACCCTCAGCTTTTGACGATAACAGAATTGAATAATAATTACGGGTTTCTGTGTTTTTTCCTGTAGTTTTACATCATTGCACTAAACTTAAACTTAACTACACGAAATGAAATCATATACTGTTGAAGAGATTAGCACGCTAGTTAATGGCGTATTACTAGGGAATACTACAAATAAAATAACAGGGCCGGAACAATTACAACAGGCCAAAGACAACCAAATCACCTTTATAGGAAGCACTAAATACATTAAGCTTTGGAAAGACTCTAAGGCCTGTGCAGCATTAGTAAATGATAATTTAACAGTAGAACCGGAAGATAATCGTGCTATTATTAAAGTGAAAAATGCCGATTTAGCTATGGCCAAAATACTTGAACTATTTAATCCGCCCGCACCACAGTTCGATGTAGACATTCATCCAACGGCTGTTGTGGATGCTTCGGCAACTATAGGTGAGGGCTGTAAAATTGGAGCCAACTGTTATGTGGGTAAAAATGTGGTTCTTGGCAATGGTGTAACTATGTATCCTAATGTTTGTGTTTTTGATGAAACTTCTATCGGTGACCACACGACTATATGGTCTGGAACCGTGATTAGAGAGCGTTGCATTATTGGTAGCCATTGTATTTTCCACACAAATGTAAGTATTGGAGCAGATGGTTTTGGCTATCGCCCGAGTGACGATGGTAGGGGCTTGGTAAAAGTACCTCAAATAGGAAATGTCATAATAGGGCATTATGTAGAAATCGGAGCCAACTCCTGCGTAGACCGAGCAAAATTCAGTTCTACTATTATAGGCGATGGTTGTAAAATAGATAACCTGGTGCAAATAGCACATAACAGTATTATGGGGCGGTCTTGCATTATGGCAGGCCATAGTGGTTTAGCAGGTTCGGTAACTTTAGGAGACGGTGTTATTATTGGAGGTAGTGCTTCTATTAAAGACCATACCACCATACACTCTGGCGCAACCGTTGGTGCGGGCTCTGGTGTGATGAATGATGTTAAAGCTGGTGAAACGGTTTTAGGATATCCAGCACAGGATGCTAGAGATATGTTAAAGCAATGGGTAGCGATGCGTAGGTTAGCAAAAAAATAAGCTTAGTTGACTTTATCTAAAACTGCAGTAAACTTCTTGTAAGTTTGGGGATAAACCTATGAGTATAATAGAATGACGATTACAAGAAAACATGTTTTTATTGCATGGGGCATTAGGCTAATTGTCATTTTAATTTTCAGTTATGGTTATTAAAAACCTTGTAGGTTTATGTTGCTTAATTCCAATACCTACAAGGTCAAAATAAGGTCTTGCAGGATATGAAAAAGAATTATTTGTTAATAAAAAATTTCTTGAAACCGACTATCCCCGGCAGAGCCATCGAGGTATTTCGCCGGTTTCATTTTGGCCTTGGGGCCAAAAACCGAAATTTTGTATTTTACCTCACCCAGAACTGCTGAAAATGGCAGTTCTGACCTCTCCCAAGGAGAGGTAAACAGGAAACCCCGACCCAAGGGTCGGAGAGTCTTTAGATTGAAATTAAAGCTGTTAAATTTTGAATGAACTCATCTGTCGTTATACAAAGTGGACAATAAAAGTTTATAAAGTTGATCCTTGGATAATGCTTTGCTCATAGCCTTTATAATGTATTATTAAAGCCTGTTGCTCGCTTAGCTAGCTTTTCAGATTTTAAATAAAAATAAACAAGAAACCCAGATAACAAAGCAAAAATAATTCCGGTAATCAGAAAATAATTAATGAGATGAAGCCTATTGGGTGAAAATGATGATTTAGAAGGGTACATTCTTATACTCCAATATTTACCATGAAGTTTATCAATTAAAATCTTTTCTTCATAAACCAAATCATCCGTTTTTTTATCAATATCCCGTGTATTGGATTTATAGAAAACAGCCCCATCATTATCCCTCACTTCTATGGGATATCCATCTAGACTTTCTGTAATCTTGATCAGGTTTTCCATAAAATCCATACCTGCGGTGATTGTGCCTCGAAATCTATTTTGAAAATACACGGGGACATCAATTAAAAAAGCTTGACCACCTTGTATCATATTTGCCCAAGGCGTTATATTAGTAGAGTCATCAAAGCTATGTTCCACCCATTCCTTTTTGCGATATACTATTTTAGAAATATCCAAACCAAGAACACTTTTATTACCAATCAAAGGGACTATACTTTTTATAACCATATTAGAATTAATCCATTCAACAAAATGAATAGATGGATGTTGTTCCAAAAGTAATTGTGCATCATCTTTCCAATATTTAAAGTTTTTTCCATCAGTATATTCTAATCTCGTTTTAAGGTTTTCTATACTTTCTATACTCTGTTTAAGAACTAAATTAAATTCCTGTGACGCTAATTTTCCCGTTTGAGCCAGATTTTCCCTTACCCAATCCTTATGAGACTTCACTAACTTATTCCATATGGCCCCAGTAAGTATTAGAATTAAAATAACAGACAATACAGGTAACACTATCTCCTTTTTGTAAATTCTATAAATCATATTTAGATTGTATATAATAATAGCTTAGAGGAGAGAATTATGATCAAATTAGCTACTAACACTTGTAATATAATGACTATTAGTAATATAGCCTAATTTATTAAAATAAACCATCTGTAATAAACTCTGTTCATAGAACATTCATTTTTCATGTTTCAATCTTTGTGAAAAATTTCTATTAAAAATGTGTAAACAAAATTAAGGGTAAAGCATGAGGGTAGCATGCAGAGGCAATATTGGTAAATTCCATTTAAAAACCACCAATTCTACTCTAGCCATCCTTTAAAATCCTTAACCCGCTCGCGAGCGACAATAATGTCTTGTTCGTTATAGGATTTTAACTTGATTTGCAGTCGGGAATTGGTATAACTCACCATATCTTTTATAGCGTTTATATTCACAAAAAACTTTCTGTTTATTCTAAAAAAAGTCTGGGGTTCCAATTCGTTTTCCAGGAGTTCCAAGGTGGTATCCAACAAATAGTTCCGCCCTTCTCCAGTATATAAATAGGTGCCTTTATTTTCGCTGTAAAAACATTCAATATCATCAATATTTATAAGCTTCAAATGCTGACCAATCTTTACCGAAAAACGCTTTTTATATGCGCGATCAATAGGATTTACAAGTAATTTCTTAATATCATTAAAATCTAAGGTTACGGCCTGCTTTTGTGGCGCACGTTCTTGATATTTTTTTACAGCAACAGCAAGATCGCCATCGTCTATGGGCTTTAATAAATAATCGATGCTATTCAACTTAAAGGCCTTTAAAGCATATTCATCATAAGCCGTGGTGAATATGATAGCCGATTTAATATCGATACTTTCAAAAATCTCAAAAGATAAACCATCACTTAACTGAATATCTAAAAATATAAGATCGGGATGTGTGTTATTTTCAAACCAAACTATAGATTCTTCTACAGAGTGAAGCATAATACTCACTTCAATATCTAATTTTTGAAGCATCCGCTGCAAACGACGTGCAGATGGTTTTTCGTCTTCTATAATGATTACGTGCATGGGTTACTTTTTATCATATGTTGTTTTTCTAATAAAAATGCTAAGATAATAAGAGCGGTTAAAAACTGTGCCCGTCACTGAAAAATGAATTTATTTCCACTGCTTCTTTTCTTTATCCATGTGTTCTTGAATTTTCCTGTCTTCCCATCTTTTGCTAAAAATTAAATTTTTACCAAAGACACTCAAAGCATGAAAGCCCAAGCCTATGCCCCAAAAGAATGGTGTTGTGTATGTTCCAAAATGCCAAATATTGTCACCATTTGAATTCACAAGTATAACAATAATTAAAAAAATGTTTACGGCTAAATACCAGAATAAATGCCAGTAAAAACCTTTTAGTTCCTTTAATCTTTTTTCTGCACGCAAATAAGCATTCTCCTTTCCGAAGGATTCTTTACTAGTTTTAATTTGATGCCGTTTCATAATCTGTAATTTATTAAGATAATTTTTAGTCCCACTGCTTTTCTTCTTCACGCATATATTCCTCAATTTTGCGTTTTTCCCAACCTCTGCCAAAAGCACCATCATTCACAAACACTCTAAAGGCCTGAATAGACAAACCGATGCCCCAACCAAATAGTGGAAACCAAAACCATTGAAAGCCCCATGAGGTCCTGTAATTTATAAATATTAAAAAAGGAATGACTAAAATATAGGATATTAGGCTGTAATAAAAGCCTTTAAGCTCGTCTACATGGTTACGTGCACGCACATAACTCTCATTTAATTCTGGTTCTGTTGGTGTTCTCATAATTGATATTTGCTTAGTTAGCATAGGTATGGCAACTGCAAACCTTGCTGTTTCTTTATTAATTTGTACTTTTTTGTTTGTTAACAAATCGTAGCGCTGTTTAATATTGCTTAAACCCACCCCACTACTCTTTTTCACAATTTGTTTGGGTTGTAAATTATTTTCGACCACTAAGCTATCTGCATCTTCATAAATAGTAATGTGCAGCGGTTTACTTGAGGTCACCATATTATGCTTTACGGCATTTTCTAAAAGAAGTTGTAACGACAATGGCACCACTTTACTTTCTGGGTTTGATGCCTGTTCTGGCATGGTAAACACAATACTATCTTCAAACCGCATTTTAAGCAAAGACATATAGGTTTTTGCAAATTGAAGTTCCTCATCTACCGTAACCAGCTCCTTGTTTTTTTGCTCCAAAACATAGCGATACACTTTAGAAAGTGAGGTCGTAAATTTTTGTGCGTTATCCGGATTTTCCTCTATCAAACTAGTTAACACATTTAAGCTATTGAATAGAAAATGAGGATCAAGCTGATTTTTTAAGGCATCAAACTTAGCACTTGCTGTGCCCGCAATAACCTTTTGTTCCTTAATCTTATTTTGCTGATACTTATTATAGAAATAAATAAAATGGAAAATGATGACGATGGTTAAGGTTATCCATAATCCAAATTGGTAGTATTCAAATTTTTCGTTATAAATAAATTCTTGAAAGGTTTTGCCATTCATTAATAAATCCGTGAGCATTCTTAGAAGAAACAAACCAATTAAAGTGATGATTGTACTACCAAAAATTCCAACTATAATACGCTTTATAGTGTCACGCTTTTTCCATTGGCGTCGTTCCATATAGTCGAAAAAGAACATATTGGAATAACCAAGAACAAAGGAATACAACTGATAAAAAGCAAAATCAATTAAAAAATGGGTGACACTGTCGAATTCAAATCCATCTGAAAAAAAATTTCCAATCAAAAAGATAGCACATCCAATAATGAAACTGGCGTAAATATTTTTTTTTGATTTTGTCATAATATTCTAAGTTGTGTTCTATCCTTTACAAGATGCAAGCACTTGTTCTGTACGTTCTTTACCCCAATTAGGATGAAATGGTGTTTCTGGTTTAAAGTTAGCAAAAAGTTCTAAGGCGTGTTCCAAATCTTTACAAAATGGTGCAGTATCTTGACCAAAATATTTAGCTCCCCCTATGTTCCATTCTGCCTTACAGTATACAACCCTGGGGTTGTCTGGCTCCAATTGTTCTGCTTTATTATACAGTTCTACTACTTTTCCAGATAAAGTCATGCCATAAGTAGCTCCATCAAAAGCCACCCATGCGGTGTGCAATAAAGCTTGCAATACCAAAATCTCTGGGTTATTTTTAGAAATAGCAGTGGCATCATTTATCAAATTTTGTGCTTTTTTTAATTTTGCGGCGAGTAGATCTTCATCAGTTTCACCAAAACTGGTTACAATGTTAATTTGCGCTGCATAGTATGCTGGCAACCAATTATCGGGTTCCGCATTAGCGATACGCTCAAATACATTGGCGGCTTCCGTTGAGTTATTATTTCCCCAAAGTTCAAAGGCCTTTTGCATACCTTTTTCATAATTAGTTTGTGAATGCATAAACCCAGCCACTAATAAAGTTGTAATCATAATAAAGTGTTTCATAATGTTTTGTTGATTTTATTTATAGTACAAATATGAGACACAACTTTAACTTAATAAAAACAGACACACTGAACTGTTATTTTTTTAAGCTGAAATGTTAAACTCTTTCTCTCATTTTATAAAAATGGTATATTTATTCTCATTCAATCAAAATTTAATTAAAATCATCATCGTCATCATGAAAAAAACATTATCAATTCCAATCATCTTATTTATTTCTTATTTCAACGCTATCAGTCATGCACAACAGGTAAATCAAGGCAACATAATTATGGGAACTGTCGATAGCATTCAGTCCAAAACACTCAATGAGCTCCGCAAAATCTGGGTACATGTTCCAAATGCAGGTAACAATACCACTGAAAAATATCCTGTAGTGTATTTACTGGATGGCTATGCTCATTTTGCTTCTGTAACGGGCATGATTCAACAATTGAGCTCCATAAACGGTAATACGATAGTGCCAAAAATGATTGTGGTAGGGATTCCAAACACCAATAGAATGCGCGATTTAACACCCGTTGCCGAAATCAATGCAGGCGATAAGACAGACGAAAGCCATTCTGGTGGCGGTGAACAGTTCATGGATTTTTTAGAAACCGAATTGATACCATATATTGAGGAAAAATACCCAACCGCTCCCTACAAAATGTACATAGGCCATTCCTTAGGAGGTTTAACGGTTATTAATACTTTATTAAAACGTCCAGAATTATTTAGCAGTTATTTGGCCATTGACCCCAGTTTGTGGTGGGCAGATTCATTTACTTTAAACGAATCGAAAATCATTTTGAATGAAAAAGATTTTTTAGAAAAAAGTTTATTTGTTGGGATAGCAAATACGATGGATCCAAAAATGGATTTGAACAGCGTAAAGAAAGACACCACCCAAACGACACAACATATTCGTGATATTTTAGAATTCTCAAAAAACGTTGTTCCCAATTCCCCACATCAGAATCCGATTAATTCCTTTGGCTAACGACGCGCAAAAACACGAATTTCATATCTTTATATTGGTTCATTAATAGGTCGATTTTTTAACTGATGTTACCTTTTGGTAAACTCGGTCGTAATTCTGATCGAAGTACTATCATTCTTGTCTTTAGATTAAGTTTGATGTGATAATTCCAGTGGTACTGCATTTTATGTGAGTCCGATCGAGATATTTTAGAATTTATACAGTGCTTCTTTTGAACCATTTTTTATAATTTAAAATAGATATTATGAACAAAAAAATGGAACTGGACATCATCAATTTTCACTGTGCTGGAATCGATGTAGGCAGCAGAAGTCATTTTGTAGCTAATTGGACAAGACCTCAGTGAAGTGAAAGAATTCGGAGTATACGCTGAAGATTTAGAAGCCATTTGCCTTTGGCTCAAAGAAAATGGAATTACTTCTGTCGCTATGGAATCCACTGGAAGTTACTGGCAAAATCTATATGCGGAATTGGCTAAAAATGGTTTTGACCTAGTGCTTGCCAATGGTAAGTTTACCAAAAATGCCAGAGGCAAGAAAACAGATGTAAAAGATGCTAGGTGGATACAAAAACTACACGCTCTTGGTTTACTAAGCAGTAGTTTCTTACCTGATGAAACTACCGAAATATTGCGCACCTATTGCAGACAAAGAACCAATTGGTTACAATCGGCTGCAGAGGCTTCCAGTAAAATGCAGAAATATTTAAAACTACTTAATATGAGGTTAGACGTAGTGGTCAAAGATGTTTGTGGTCTTACTGGACTAAAAATAATAGAGGATATTTGCAGAGGGAACCTTGATCCAAGTTCATTGGCAAAGCACAGACATTTCAATTGTAGAAAATCAGAAGAAGAAATAGCCAAGGCTTTAAAAGGGAATGAAAGACAAGACTTTCTATTTGGCCTTAAACAAGAATTTGAATCTTATAAATTTTATCAAAAGAAAATTAAAGACTGTGACAGCCAAATTGATAAATTCTTAAAAAAACATATCAATCTTGATCCTGTAAAAAAAAACTCAAAACCAAAGCTAAACCATACAAAAGAGTCAATAAAAATGCACCTAAAATAAAACTCAATCAAATGGCATTTCAATACTTTGGTGGAATTGATTTAATGGAAATCGAAGGAGTAAGCCATTCTACAGTACTGACAATCATCAGTGAAATTGGTCCAGATGGATTTAGTAAATTCCCAACAGCAAAGCATTTTACTTCTTGGATGAGACTTGCTCCAAACAATAAAATATCTGGAGGAAAAATACTTAGTCACAGAACTCCAAAAGGCAGTAATCGAATCAAAACAGCATTAAGACAAGCTGCAAATGCAATAGGAAATCTTAAAGATACTCATTTATCAAATTTCTTTAGAAAAATTGCTTTTAAAAAAGGAAGACAAGTTGCCGTAAGTGCTACAGCTAGAAAACTTGCTGTGATCATTTGGAATATGGTCACTAAAAAACAAGCGTATAAACCACCTTCAGAATATCTGTTCCTCGATCAAAAAAGAAAAATGGGACTTGTTAAAAGAATTAAAAAACAAATCAATAAATTTGATATTAAACCTGAAGATCTCGATTTTTTAACTTCTTGATTTTCAATATAATAATTTGACGTTAGTCGAGATTCAAAAAGTCAATTACATTTCGATTATAAATACTATTACAATGACACACATGGTTCGGTGCCCTTAATAGCAACCTATGACGCATTTCGTTTTATTTTTTCGTGGTACGATATTGATAATGCTATTGTTTCAAAAATTATGAACCCAATGATTTCTGCTAAAGAAGTGATAGAGGAAATAACGGCACATTTCAATCAAGTTTCTGCTAAACTTGGCTATACGATACATCCTCCTGAAGATTTAGTAAATCAGATGGGTTATGGATTATTACGGCAAGATATGCATGAAAAATCATTGGCATTTTTTAAAATGAATGTAGAAAACTATCCCAATCATTCAAACGTGTATGACTCTTTGGGTGATTATTATGCTGCTGTTGACGAAAAAGAAAAGGCTATAAAAGCCTATGAAAAAGCACTGATTACAGGTGGCGGAAATAGCTATTCAAAAGAAAAACTAGATAATTTGAAAACTGATTAATGATGAAAAAATTATTGCTATTGATATGTTCAGTATCGTTCTACTTTGGTATGAGCCAGGAATCTAATCCTATATCGATGATAGATTATGTACAAGTTTTGAATGATAATAATGCTGAAGCCCTTTTTTATTATCAGAATAATTGGCAAGCATTGCGCATTCAAGCTGTGGAAAAAGGATATATATCCGGCTATCAATTGCTTGAAACCATACCCAATGAAACGTCTCCCTTTAGCTTTATACTCATTACAACTTATAAAAATCAAGACCAGTATAACGCTAGCGAAGACAACTTCCAACAACTTATTGAATCGAGTGATGGATTAAAGTTATTAAATAGTAAAAAACCGACAGACTTTAGGAAAGTGGTTATGCATAATGACATGGTTAAACATCGTACCTTTAATAAAAAATCTTGTAAAAAAGCCAAGACTTATTAGAGTCTTGGCTTTTTACTAAATTGATATATCAATCGGCTTGAAATTTAAAGAAAATAGGCACGGCGTAACTCACTTTCACGGGTCTACCACGTTGCTTACCCGGTTGCATTCTGGGTAACTTCCCTATGATACGTTCGGCTTCTTTTTCTAAAATCTTGTCTGGTCCTCTTGATCTTATTCCAGTAATATAGCCTTTATTATCAATTGAAAATATTACCGACACACGCCCTTGGATACCCATCTCTAAAGCGGTCTGTGGATAATTAAAATTATTTTTGACATGTTCTTTCATTTTATTCTGAAAGCACTCCTTACTCTTGCTTTTAGATAAGCCCTCACATCCAGGAAAAATGGGCACATCCTCAATAACGGCAAAAGCAACTTCAACATCCTCCTCGACCTCTTCTACTTCAACATCACTAACATCTACAATGCGTTCTTCTATGGCATCATCTTGACCAATTTCGGTACTTTCAATAACAGTTTCTTCAACCTCTTCAACATCTTCTACAATTTGAATGACCTCTACAACCGCTGGCGGTGGCGGCGGTGGTGGTGGCGTATTAAGTGTTATCAAGGGAATATCCTCTTCAATCACCTCTTCTGTTTGTACAATATCCAATAACATACTGTCTCGTTCATAAGTTTTATATTCTAAACTCCGCCAAGTAATAAACAACATAAGACAAAGCCCCATTGCAAAATACAAGCTACTGTTGCGCCCTATTTCTATTTCCGGATTCTTTTTTGGTTCCATGACATTCATATTTATACCTTAAAATTATAGAAAACAACATGTAATTACTATGACAAATATCATGTAACGGATTCAAATATCTTTAAAAGAATATTTCGTGGTTTTATCATAACTTAGTGCAAACTAAAGACAACCTAGTATCCATCGTTTAAGCCATTAAAAATGAAAAAACTATTTGCATGTATTATTTTAATACTAAGCTTTTCCATAGCACATTCACAAAAACCCAGAGCTAGAGATTTAGGGATTCCATTTACAGGAACAACAGGTGATTTTAATGCCATAACAGATGTTCTAGGTGTTGAAGTGGGTTACAGTACCATCATTTCTGGAAACGGTAAAAATGTTATTGGTGAAGGCCCTGTTAGAACAGGGGTTACCGCAATTTTTCCCAGAGGAAAAGCTAAAAAATTTAGTCCTGTTTATGCGAATTGGTACAGTTTGAATGGTAACGGGGAAATGACAGGAACCACTTGGGTGACAGAATCTGGTTTTTTGGAGACGCCCATTATGATTACAAATACCAATAGTGTTGGTGTCGTGCGGGATGCCGTGTTAAAATGGTATGTGGATACGGATTGGTACAAGGGTGAAAACTGGTGGTACACTTACCCCGTAGTAGCTGAAACCTACGATGGCTTTTTAAACGATATCTATGGCTTCCATGTAAAAGAAAAGCATGTTTTGGAAGCTATTGGCAATTCTAAAAGTGGCATGATTGAAGAAGGAAATGTTGGCGGTGGTACCGGGATGATGTGCTTAGGTTATAAAGGTGGCACTGGAACCTCATCACGGGTCCTGAAAATGGGCAAATTAACATACACCGTTGGTGCTTTAGTACAATCTAATTTTGGCGCCAAAAGAAATTTATCTATAGCTGGCGTACCAATAGGACAGGAATTAAAAGATACTTTAAATTATGTATTTAATGCACCACCAACGTCTAGAAGGCAGGAAGGGGACGGCTCTATTATAGTAGTCATAGCAACAGATGCACCCTTACTACCGCATCAATTAAAACGAATTGCACAACGCGTTCCGCTAGGTATTGGCATTGTTGGTGGGCGTGGTAGTAATGGGTCTGGCGATATTTTTATCGCTTTTTCCACAGCGAATGAAAAGGCTTTTAATAGAGATGATTTAGCAACCGTTGAAACCTTTCCAAATGATCAGTTAATGCCACTGTTTGAAGCAACGGTTCAGTCGGTTGAAGAGGCCGTAATCAATGCCATGGTAGCAGCAGAAACCATGGAAGGTATTAACGGCAATAAAGCTTATGCCTTGCCACATGATTTAACCATTGACATTTTAAAAAAATATAATCGTATGTGATTTATAATTGGTGTTATTTAATCAAAAAACCTTAAAAATGAATTTTTAATAACAGATTAGGATTTGGACAATTTTCTAAATAAAAAGCCCGATCATTCGTATTGCAAACGCCTGGGTAATCGCCGCTATAATTTTGAAGATCTTTAATAATCTGAAAGTGTAAATGTGGCGGGTAATCACCATTGATTTTCGAATCGCCTAAACTTGCCATTTTATCACCTTTTTTAAAGCGTTGCCCAATACAAATGTTTTCCAGAGACCCTAAACTCAAATGGCCATAAAGCGTATAAAAAGTAATATTATGAAGCGTGTGTTTCAAGATAATAGCAGGGCCATAGTCCCCAAAATTATCATTGTTTTTAAAACTATGCACTTCCCCTTCAATAGGTGTATAAATCGCTGCATTGGCTTCTAGCCACAAATCCATACCTAAATGAATATTACGAGCATCCTGTGTAGCCTTATTTTTAAAATGCGTACTTCTATTATAGATGGATCTAACTTCATTATAGCCGCCATAAGCCACCCTAGCATGGTTATTTTTGATATGACTATTGATATAATTCCCTAACTTTAAAGATGAGGAAACATCAATACGATTAAGTTCAGCATTGTTTTTCGATAGATCTAAAGACGTATATTTTGAAAGCGGAATGGAAGCATCTAAAACGTGAAGTGGGTTTTGACCGATGCTATTAAGAAAAGTGACAAAAGAACTTGAGGACATAATTTTGAAATGATTTCCTCAAAAATAGAAAACTTACTGCATAACGACGTTACTATATTTTGCATTTACAACAATAGTTTTATTACTGCTTGAATTGTTATTGGAAAATGAGGATAAATTCTGATTGTCGTTTTTATTAGGATGTTTCAATTTTGAACGGTCTCCCTTATACTGCAAATTATAAGCAACTTTAGGCAACGAAATGATAGCTTCAGTATTTTGAAGAATAATATTTAAGTTGGAAAACGTATCGGCAATATGTAAAATTTTTAAATCGCCAATACTGCCGTCTATTATAGCACTTCCCATTAAATTACTTATTTCAACATCAGAAGAATTTGCATTGAGCACCAATTGTTTTACATTATTAAGGTGAACATGATCTACATATTTCAAATTCAACTCCCCTAAATTCCAATCGGTCACATAAACGGGCGAATAAGAAGCATTAATGGAAGTGGTACTTCCATTAATGCTAAGTGCTGTTAATTTAGAATGGGATAAATCGGCTTTTACATGGTCTACACTAGCCGCAAACTCCAGCTCCCCATGCCTAACATTCACCTTTAATTTGGCGCCTTTTGGCATTTTAATAACTATGGTTTTTTTAACTTTTGAATGTAATTCCCTGTTAACCAAATGTTCAATCTTAGCGTGACGCTCTTGCATTAACTTAGACCGTTCTTTTGAATGTTCACGATGCGCTTTAGCTACTTCTTCATGGCGTTTCATACGTTCTTTCTGTATCTCCATTCTTTTAGCCATAGCCTCTGCACGTCCTTCCTGTCCTTCCATTTGTTTTGCAAAACGTTCTCCCCAAGCTTCCATCTTTTTTCCAAAATCTTCACCCCATTGTTCTCCGAATTTCTCGCCCCATTCTTCCATTTGTTTAGCATATTTCTCACTCCATTCCTTTCCGAACTTCTCACCCCAAGCTTCCATTTTCATAGCATAATCCTTACCAAAATTCTTTTCAAAATTCTTTGACCATTTTTCTAAATACACTTCTTTATCCTTCTTATATGCTTCATAATCAAAATTGATTTTATTAATTCCTTCTGGAAGTTCTGGAAGTTCTGGTAGCTCTGGTAGCTCAGGCATCTCTGGCATGTCTGGCATCTCCGGCATTTCAAAATTAAAATGCATTTCTGGTAGATCTGCCAATTCGTATTTCAATTCCTCTATAACGGCATGCACATCATCATTCTCACCATTTATACGAACTATATCCCATGCATTTCTAGGCCCACCCTTGGCACGAATAGATACCAGTTCTTGCGAGCCATCAACATCCACATCCCAATTTTTTAAGGCTGCTTCTAAGTCATCTTTACTTAAGCCATCACCTTCTATATAAGCTGTGACTTCTACCGTACTTTTATTCCAAGTATCAAATACTATATTGGTGTAACTGGTATTTAAATCGATAGTCACATCTTTATTTACTTTTATTGATTGTGATACTTTATTTAATTTCTGTTGAGCATATACACTTCCCGCTATTAAAAAGCTTAAGGTGAATAGTCTCAATGTTATGATTGTTTTGTTCATTTTTTGATTTTTTTAGATTGTTTGTGTGACTTCTTCCGCAGGTGTTGAAGTTTTTAGATCCTTTAATTGTGTTCTTAATCGATGCAACAGGTTTAAACGAAATTTTAAATTATCAATTAGCGCATTTACCGTCAACTCACTAGGTCCAGACTCGGTTAACTCTTCAGACAAACGTTTATACTCGTTATCCAATTCATTAAGTTGAGTAAGATACCCATCAATAATGTCTTTAGTTTCCGAGGTGTATTCCATTTTAGATAATTCTAAATTGATACTTGCCAAATAATAATCCTCAACTTTTTTAAGTCCCGGAGATACATCACCTAAGGTTTTAGTATCTACAGTTTTAGTTTCCGCAATTTGAGTGGGTGCCGCCGCGTCCTTATCAAAGAGCGTGTAAGCTCCAAAACTTAAACCTAAAAGCACCACAATACTTGCCGCAATACCAAACCATGAAAATGTTGATTTCTTTGTTTCTGGCAAAGCCTTATCTAATTTCTGAAGAAATCGGGCTTGATGATTTTCTGGCATCGCTTCGTGGGTTACTTTGTCATTTTTAAATAACTCTCTAATGTCCTGTGCCATGATGTTTATGTTTTAATAATTCTTGTAATTTCACTTTACCTCTTGATAATTGCGTTCTCGATGCGACTTCTGAAATATTCAAAACTTCTGAAATTTCTTGATGATCATAGCCTTCTATCAAATACATCATTACAACGTATTGATATTTATCGGGTAACTTGTCTATAGCCCGTTTTACATCGTTTAATGTAATGGCATCGTCTACTAACCATTTGTCCTCATTTGTAGTATCAATTACTTTGAGGTGCACCTCATCCAATTCCACAAGTCTTTGCTTTTTAGATTTTAAGAAATCAATACTTTTATTAACAACAATACGTTTTAACCAGGCACCAAAAGTCACTTCAGCCTTATATTGATGGAGTTTTTCAAAAGCTTTTATAAAAGCTTCTTGCACCACATCTTCGGCGTCATCAGCATCTTTCAAAAACCGTTTGGCCACAATATACATCCCGTTGCAGTACTGGTTGTATAACTGCACTTGTGCCTTACGATTGTTTTGCTTACATTTTTCAATGATATCAACTTGAAACATGCTTACTATACTTTTGGTTATTCTATCAAAGCATTATTTATAATACTATTGATAAAGGTTAGTTCGTTTAAAAGACGACTGAAAAAACGAAGTGTTGCAAAAAACTATATTTTTTTGTCATGTACATAACAAAGCTAAAGAAATCTACGTTTCTATTTAATTAATTATTAGTTTTTAAAGTATCTTTATACCCTAATAACATCCTATTTATGAACACCTTTTTGAAACGCGTTTTAATCCTTTTATCCGTAGTTGCCTTAGGCCTTTTTTTATATTCTTTTTTTGTTGAAAATATATTTTCGCAGCGTTTAAGTCCAAAAGATACTGTTAAGTTTGAGCTGAATGATTTAGAATTGAAGGTTTTTTATAACAGACCCTATAAAAAAGATCGTGAAATTTTTGGAGCGCTTGTACCATTTAATCAAGTTTGGCGTACGGGTGCCAATGAAGCCACAACTTTTGAAACGAATGAGAGTTTAATGGTAAAAGGCATGCCGTTGCCAAGGGGCAAGTATACACTTTGGACCGTACCTCGCGATAGCGCATGGACCGTTATTTTTAACTCGAAGCAATATGCATGGGGTGTAAACAATGAAATGAAACCCATGTGGGATCCTAATTACGATGTGATAAATATTGAAGTCCCTGTTAAAAAGCTTAATACCAGCGTGGAACAATTTACTGTTGGTTTCGACAATTCAACAGATAATTTATTTTTAACCATGGCTTGGGATGATGTAAAGATTGAGGTGCCTTTAAAAGAGGATATAATTCCTAAAGATCGTGACAACTCATTAAAATAAACAATTTCCAGATTGGCTAAAAAAAAGCAAAGTGCATTGGAGGAAAAAAAAGGTGTTTCCATATCAGAAATTACTAGTCAATCTTCTATAGACCTTATCAAATCAAAACGAAAGTTTTCGCCGTCTGAAAAACAGTTAATTGACGCTATATTAAGCCGAGATATTACAGCTTTAAGTCGTGCCATCACGCTTATTGAAAGCAGAAACCCAAAACATTTAGAAAAAGCAAACAGCATTGTCAAAGCCTGTTTACCATATGCGAATCAATCCGTAAGAATAGGCGTTACAGGAGTTCCTGGCGTTGGAAAAAGTACTTTCATTGAGGCCTTTGGAAAACACTTAACCAATCTAGGAAAACGGGTCGCTGTCTTAGCCATAGACCCAAGTAGTACTATAACTAAAGGCAGTATTTTAGGAGATAAAACCCGAATGGAAGATCTTGTAAAGGATGAGAATGCCTTTATTAGGCCATCTGCATCAGGGGATTCTTTAGGTGGTGTGGCACGTAAAACACGCGAAACCATTACACTCTGTGAAGCTGCTGGTTTTGATGTTATTATTATCGAAACTGTGGGTGTAGGACAAAGCGAAACCACGGTGCATAGTATGGTCGATTTCTTTTTGCTATTGAAATTGGCTGGTGCTGGCGATGAACTTCAAGGTATTAAACGTGGTATTATGGAAATGGCAGATATGATTGCCATTAATAAAGCGGACGGTGATAACTTAAAACCTGCTCAACTAGCCAAAGTAGAATTTAATAGTGCTTTGCATTTGTACCCTGAAAAACCTTCTCAGTGGCACCCTAAAGTAGTTACTTGTAGTGCCATCAATAATGAAGGCATTGATACGATCTGGAATACCATTCTAGAGTTTGTTGACTTAACAAAGGCTAACAACCACTTTGAAGATAAACGATACGAACAAAATAAGTATTGGCTTATCCAAACGATTGAAAATCAGTTGAAGTCAAATTTTTTCAATCACTCAAAAATTAAAGACGCTTTAACTGAGCAACTTCGTCTTATTGAATCAAACATGACAACGCCCTTTGCAGCAGCAGATTATCTTCTAAATCTTTTAAAATAGTTTTTTGAATTAAATAGAATACTAATTAAGCCTATTTCAGTTTAAATCTACTTTGAATATACTTATCCAATTTATAAAAACCGTAACCAGATATGCCTCCAAATAAGGCACCACAGAATATATCCAAAGGGTAGTGTGCACCCACATAAACGCGGCTATACCCCATTAACAAAGCCCAAGTTACCATCAAGTATATTAAATACTTAAATTTATCTTTAAGAATGAGTCCAATAAAAACCGCGAGTGCCATGGAGTTGCTGGCGTGCCCAGAGAAAAAACCATGGCGCCCACCACACGATGAACGTACCAAACGCATCACCTCTGCCACACCTTCTTCGTAACAAGGTCTTAAGCGCTGAAAACCACCCTTAAAAAGATTGGTTATTTGGTCTGTAAACGAAATCATCAAGGCAATGATAACTAGTGTGAGTAAAAACATTTTTATGTTTTGTTGCTTGAAAATCAAATATCCAAGTACGGCATAAAATGGAATCCAATGCAATTTTGCTGTATAGGCTAACCAAAATGCATCCCAATACACATTTCCCAATCCATTTAAGAAAATAAATAACTGTTGATCTAGTTCGATTAGTTGGTCAATCATATGGAACTCATTTAATCATCATATCTAGAAACTTCACGATCGTAAAACGCTGTAGCGAGCTTGATCATATTTTCGGTTTCTGTTTCTAATTCCTTCTGATCTTCATTATCAAAATCTTCGAACCATTCTACATTATCGTCTTCAAGATTGATGATAAATCGAGGAAATTCAGTATGAATCACAAATATTCCGTTAGGATAATCGGTATTATCACCAAGTATAAATTTAGGAAGTGCCATTTAAATCGTTTCTTTTTTTAAAATTAGTTTTTTAGTCAAATAATTAAATCGAATATACAATAAAATTGCCGCCGTAGTTAAACCTGCAAGTAAGCCTAACCAGATTCCGAAACTGCCCAAACTGTCTTCTTTACCAAAAAACCAACTCACTGGAAAACCAATAAGCCAATACGATATAAAGGTAATTATAGTTGGAATTTTAACATCTTGCAAGCCTCTTAGTGCGCCTAAAACAACCACTTGGATACTGTCGCTTATTTGAAAAATGGCCGCAGCAATAAGTAATTTTGAAGCAATACTAACCACTTCGGTATTGTCAACTAAATTTTTGGCATCGTCGTAATCTACATATATTTTTGGTAACTGTTCGTGAAAAACAAAAAAGAACACAGCGAAGATAAAAGCAAATAGCGTCCCCATTAAAAATAAAGAATAGGCAATGCGGCGAAGCTCCAAATAGTTTTTTAAACCCTTTTGATTACCTACCCGAATCATGGATGCCACACTCAAACCCATAGCCACCATAAACGTCATGGATGATAGGTTTAGCGCAATTTGGTTGGCCGCTTGTGGATTTTTACCCAAAAGACCGCTCAACCAAATGGCAGCTGTAAAAATGGCAACTTCAAAAAACATTTGCATGGCACTGGGCATGCCTAAATTCATGATCTTTTTTAACATCAATTTATCCAAAACAAAGAACTTAATATGGGTTACAAAAGCTTTTGATTTTTCTTTTCCTTTTAAAAGAAACCAAATATACCATACCATCACAAATCTTGATATCAAAGTACCATAGGCAGCCCCAACAATGCCCAATTCTGGGAAGCCAAATTTACCAAATATGAGCACATAGTTTAAAATAACATTTAAAACATTGGCTACAATTGTGGCATACATGGGATATCTTGTCATTGATAAACCATCGCTAAATTGCTTAAATGCTTGAAATATAATAAGTGGAATTAATGAAAAAGCGACCAAATCCAAATACGGAATAGCGAGTTCCACAACCTCTACCGGTTGCTTCATCAAATACATTAAAGGCTTAGCAAAAAAGACCAATAAAAATAAGAGAATACCTAGAACCGTACACAAAAACAGGCCATGTTTAAAAGCTGACTTTCCATTTTTAAAGTTTTCTTCGGAATCGGCTTCGGCAACCAAAGGAGTTATGGCAGTAGAAAACCCAATACCCAAGGACATAGCAATAAACATAAAACTGTTCCCTAATGAAACCGCGGCAAGCTCTGCAGTTCCTAATTGTCCTACCATGATATTATCTACAAAACTAACAAATGTGTGCCCTAACATGCCTAGCATAACTGGTGCAGCCAGTTGCCAATTGTATTTAAATTCTCTGGTATAGTCTTTTAATTGCATCACACAAAAGTAAACTTTAAGCAAAGGATATGGAACTTTCTATTTAAATTTAATTTTGCGCACCCATTATAAGTTTTAGGTGTTAATAAATCCGTATAATTTATTCTTTTTCAGATATTTAAATTGTCTTGTGTTACAAAACCTTAGAAAAGAAAAAAATATCAACATCATTATAGAAACATTTAGATTTCATTTTAAAGGGAATAAAAAATTTCTTGAAACCGACTAAAGGAGGCAAGCCGTAGGGGTATTTCGCCGGTTTCATTTTGGTCTTGGGGCCAAAAACCGAAATTTTGTATTTTACCTCACCCAGAACTGCTGAAAATGGCAGTTCTGACCTCTCCCAAGGAGAGGTAAACAGGAAACCCCGACCAAGGGTCGGAGAATCTTTAGATTGAAAATGGCATGCTTTAATATTAACATTCAATTGGGAATTAAAATTTTTGGATTTTACTAAATTGGAGTAATTATTTAATTATGAAAACAAAGTTATTCCTATTAGTTCATCTCACCATATTTAGTGTTAGTGCACAACATGAAATTACGCCTGTATTTCCAAAAATCATGAAGCAATTTCCCAATGTACGTGATTTGGCTATAGCTCCCAATGGTGACGAAATTATGTTTTCTGCACAAAGTGTTATGGGTAATCTATCTTCCATAATATCTGTTAAGAAAAAGCATGATACTTGGCAATCACCACAAGTTGCTTCGTTTTCAGGAAAACATTTCGATTTAGAGCCCTTCTTTTCACATGATGGTTTAAAACTTTATTTTGTCTCTACCAGGCCTTTAGTAGATACCACATTAGTAGCCAAGGATTTTGATATTTGGTATGTAGAGCGCTCAGATTTAAACCAAGGTTGGTCAAAACCAAAAAATATGGGTCCGCCTATTAATACAGAACATGGCGAATTTTATCCATCCATCGCAAATAACGGAAACTTATATTTTACAAGGGATAATCCCACTTTAAAACGTCGGGATGATATATACATGAGTCCTTATGTTAATGGCGAATATGAAAAAGCCATCGCATTAAATGACAGTATAAACTCTGATGGTTATGAATACAACGCCTTTATAGCTCCAGACGAAAGTTATTTAATATTTGGCTGTTATAATAGGGAAGATGGATTAGGAAGCGGTGACCTTTACATTAGCTATCGTTCTAAATCTGGTTGGAGTACATCTCAAAATATGACAAAGCCGATAAATTCTGAAAAGATGGACTATTGTCCTTTTATTGATTCTAAAACACAGACCTTGTATTTCACCAGTAAAAGAGATAACACAACAACATCATTTAAAAAACCTATAGATATAGACGCATTAAAAAATGAATTTGAACGCTACGATAATGGTGCTAGTAGAATTTATAAAACTCATTTTAACTTAGATACTCTAAAGCATTAAAAATCCAGCTGTAATTCTTTCTTAGCGTCTTCAAATTCTGTAATCATATTTTCGACAATTTGAGCTACGGGCTTTATATCATGAATTAAGCCTGATATTTGTCCAATTTCCAATTCACCTTCTTCTAAATCCCCCTCAAACATGCCACGTTTGGCACGCGCACGCCCCAAGAGCGCTTTAAGATTCTCAATTGTTGGTGATGTTTTGTACAACTCTTGAATATCATTATAGAATTTATTCTTGATCAAACGTACAGGTGCCAGTTCTTTTAATGTTAGTTGCGTATCTCCTTCCTTAGCATCTACAACTAGTTGTTTGAATGCTCTGTCGGCTGAAGATTCTTCGCTAGCTACAAAACGGCTACCTACCTGCACGCCATCTGCTCCTACAATCATGGTCGCCAACATAGCCCTGCCTGTTGCAATGCCCCCAGCTGCAATAAGCGGTATCCTGATGTATTCTTTCACCATGGGAATTAAAGTCAAGGTAGTAGTTTCGTCTCTACCGTTATGCCCCCCAGCTTCAAAACCTTCTGCGACAATGGCATCAACACCAGCCTCCTGTGCTTTTAATGCAAACTTGACACTGCTAACTACGTGTACCACGGTAACCCCTCGTTCTTTTAACCAAGACGTCCAGGTTTTTGGATTTCCCGCCGAAGTAAAAACAATTTTAACTTCCTCTTCAATAATAATATCCATAATCTCCTGAATATTGGGATACAACATGGGTACATTAACACCAAAGGGTTGCGTTGTAGCTCGTTTACATTTTTGGATATGTTCTCGTAATACTTCTGGGTACATGGACCCTGCACCAATAAGCCCCAAAATACCTGAGTTGCTGGCAGCAGAAGCTAATCGCCAGCCGCTGTTCCAAATCATTCCTGCCTGTATAATGGGATATTTTATTCTAAACAACTCTGTAATTCTGTTTGACATGTGCTATATAAAAATTAAGAAATTACTCCAGAACCAATGAGTTCATCTTCTAAGTACCATGCCACAAACTGACCTTCTGTAATAGCAGATTGAAAGTCTTCAAACTCTACATATAAACCACTATCTACACGATGTATCGTTGCCTCTTGTAGCGACTGGCGGTATCTAATTCTAGCTTTTACAGCCATAGACTCGTCGATTTTCAATGCCAGATCTTCACGTATCCAATGCAACTCTTCATTGGTTACAAAAAGTGCCTTTTTTAATAATCCTGGGTGTTCTTTTCCTTGACCCGTATAAATTACATTTTCTATGACATCGGTATCAATAACAAATAGAGGTTCTACAGTACCGCCTACGGCTAAACCTTTTCTTTGACCTTTTGTAAAATAATGAGCCCCTTGATGTGTCCCTACTACCTTGCCGTCTTCAACCGTGTATTTAGGTTTTCTGGATAGGTATTGAAGCTTTTCTCTTTCGGAATTAAAATGCTGTATATCTTCTTTATAAATAGGTCTGTCTCTACCGACTTCCACAATAATACCTTCTTTCGGTTTTAATTGTTGTTGAAGAAAATCTGGCAGTTTTACTTTTCCGATAAAACATAAACCTTGTGAATCTTTTTTATCCGCAGTTATTAAATCCAATTGTGCTGCAATCTCACGAACTTCAGGTTTAGTTAATTCTCCAATAGGGAATAAAGATCTTGAAAGTTGCTCTTGAGAAAGCTGACATAAAAAGTAAGACTGATCTTTATTAACGTCTGCTCCAGCAAGTAATTGATAAATATTTTCCCCATTCTTTTCAATAACACCTTTTCTGCAATAGTGTCCTGTAGCCACGTAATCGGCACCTAATTCAAGGGCTATCTTCATAAACACATCAAACTTAATCTCTCTATTGCACAATACATCAGGGTTAGGTGTTCTACCCTTCTCGTATTCATGAAACATATAATCCACGATACGTTCTTTATAAGCTTCACTTAAATCTACTGTTTGAAAAGGAATATCTAATTTTTCGGCAACCAGCATCGCATCATTGCTATCATCTAACCACGGACATTCATCGGATATCGTTACCGAATCATCATGCCAATTCTTCATAAATAGACCAATTACCTCGTACCCTTGCTCCTTCAGCAAATACGCAGCAACACTAGAATCAACACCACCTGATAGGCCTATTATAACACGTTTCATTTTACTCATCTTTAAAGCGCAAAGATAGTCATAATTACAGAAATATTATGGTAACAAACCTGTATCAAAAAAGTGCTTATATTACTTTTTGTTTAAGTTTTATAAAATATATTGAAACAAAAATTTGGATTTATGTTTAACTTTTTTATATATTTGTTAAACACAATAAACAGTAAAAAATAGCTATCATGAAAAAATTAAAAAATTACACCAAAATTGCTCTAGTCCTTTTCGGATTAACAGCTACTGTTTCTTGCAGTAGTGATGATGATGGTCCAGAACCATTCATACCAACAAATAATATTGTAGAGATTGCTCAGACAACACCACAATTATCTAACTTAGTAACTGCTTTAACTAAGTATCCAGACTTAGTAAATCTTTTAAGTACCGATGGCAGTTTTACTGTTTTCGCCCCTAACAATGATGCCTTTACCGCATTATTGGTAGCTCTTGGTCAAGATTCTATTGACGATATTCCAGAAAGCGTTCTAAAAAACGTTTTACAATATCATGTATACGCAACAGCAGCACTACAAGCAAGTGCAGTAACATCTGGCACACTAACTATGGCCAATGGTGAAAATGCAGAGGTAGTCGCTAATAGCAGTGGTGTAACTATAGCAAACGCTACAGTAATTGCTGTAGATGGCGTAGCTACTAACGGTGTAGTACATATTATAGATAGTGTTATGATACCGCCATCCATTTTACCTATAGTAGGAACTATTGTGGCACCTGCATATTTCAATATAGATTTTACAACGTTAATTGCTGCTGTTGAAGCTGCAGATCCTAGTATATTGGAATTACTTTTGAGTAATGGACCAAGTGGAAATGGTTTAACGCTTTTTGCACCAACCAATGCCGCATTCGAAGCTGCAGGAATTACAGATGTTAATGGTGCAGATGCTATATTAGCTTATCATGTTATTGATGGAACAATTACAGCGTCTATGTTACCGACTACAAATGGTGCAGCTGCTGAAGTAGAAGCTATTGGCGGAAACTTATATGTAACTAATGCTGGTGGTGCCGTAATGTTAAATGGAAAAACAACAGTTATAGCTACAGATATTGCTGGATCTAACGGTGTGGTACATGTCATTGATAGAACATTGGTTCCTCCAACAAGTACTATAAATGAAATCGTAGCAAGTTTTGCAACAAGTAGTACGCCAGAATTTACGTTGTTAGCAGCTGCTTTAGCAAAAGCTGGTTTAGGCGATTTCTTTTCACAAGATGGTCCATATACAGTATTCGCCCCAACAGATGCTGCATTTATAGCGGCAGGTTTTCCAGATGCTGCAGCAATTAACGCTGCATCGGAAGTAGCTGTGGCCGGTATCCTTACACACCACGTGGTAAAAGCTAATGCCTATGTATTTTCGTCTGATTTAAGTGATGGCGCAGTGACTATGTTAAATGACCAAGACGTTACAATTAATTTAGGAAGCTTAACCATTCAAGATGCCAGTGGATCTAATCCCGCTGCAGGTTTAATACCCAGCTTATTGAATGTCCATGCCACAAATGGTGTTGTACACGTAATTGATAAAGTATTATTACCACAATAAATATATGATTAAAAAAAATTAGTTTGGTTTGTTGATTGTAGATAATGGCTTAGTTAATAGCTAAAAAATTGTCTATGAAAAAGAGGTCCTTCGAGCAATCGAGGGACTTTTTTTAGTCTTTTACTTTTGGGTTGGAACTGTATGTAAAATCCTTTTCTTCTTCCAATTTGCCATCTTTGTAGTATTTCCAAATGCCATGTTTTTTATCGTTCTTATAGAAACCTTCAATAATTAAATCCCCTTCAAGATTGTAAAATTTTGACATACCATGTAACTCACCATTTACATAAAAAAATGTTTTAGATATTTTACCGGTATCTGAGTAATAGGTAGAAGGCCCATCCAATTGTTCATTGTTATAATTCTGAGCTTCGGCTACTTTTCCATTAGGATAATACACAAAACGTTCCCCTTTCAATTGCCCCTTATCATTATAATGTTCCAAGATCAATAAGGTATCAGAATTTTTTTGATAGTATTTCCAAGTACCAATATAAGTTTTGCTTTTCATCACACCTTCACTTATTAATTTGCCTTTAGATGAAAAAAACTTCACTTCTGCTAAATCATCTTCATCATGAAATTGTCTTGTAGCTGCCAAAACAGGTTTCTTATTTACATTCTTATAAAATTTAAATAGCCCTATCTCTTTACCGTGAAAAAATTCACCTTCATAACGTAAAACATCGGTGTCATCATAATTCTTTTTCCATACTCCATGGCGCTTGCCGCTTTCATCAAATTGATTAATTTCTTGTGCTGAAAGGCATGCTGTTATAAATAAGAATAAACTGAACTGAAAGAATTTCATAAATAGAGTTTTGTTTAATTTCACTTCCCGAAGACTAAAAGAATTAGAACGAATAAATATATTTCAAATTGTATCTAACAAAAAAGCTGCCAATTTTCATAGACAGCTCTTTTTAGTTTATAAAATATTGAAATGTACTTACTTTTTTCTGCTTTGAGCTTGCTTTTGCTTTTCTGCCTGCTCCATCATTTCAGCCATTTTTTTCTGAAAGCGATTTTCTTTTTTCGGCTTCTTTTTTTTCTCTTGAATTTGTGCGTGAATTTTATCTTCATCAAGTATAAAATTCTTGATAACCAATATAATACCGATACTAATTAAGTTTGAAATAAAATAATACAAACTCAACCCGGATGCATAGTTATTAAAGAAGAACAACATCATGATGGGTGAAAAGTACATCATATACTTCATCATTTTGCTCATGTCGGGCATCCCTTCTTGCGTAGGTTGTGATGCCATTTGTTGACCGGTTGTTAATCGCATGTAAAAGAAGATAGCAATCGATGCCAATATTGGGAACAGACTTACGTGATCTCCATAGAATGGTATATGGAATGGCAATTCTGCAATCGTATCATAAGATGATAAATCCTTTACCCAAAGGAAACTTTTTTGACGTAAATCGAAAGCTGATGGGAAAAACTGAAAGAGCGCATAAAATACCGGCAACTGCACCAAAGCGGGCATACACCCAGCCAATGGACTAGCACCTGCCTTATTTTGAAGCGCCATGGTCTCCTGTTGCGCTTTCATTTTATTGTCTTTGTGTTTCTCACGAATAGCATCCAGTTCTGGCTTAAGAATCTTTAACTTAGCTTGGGACAGAAACTGCTTATACTGCACAAAAGACATGATAAGTTTTATAAGAATGGTCATGACTATAATGGCAATACCATAAGGTAAAAAGCCACCTAGAAATGCAAATAATGGGATGAATAAATAACGGTTAATCCAACCAAATATCCCCCATCCCAATGGGACTATTTCATCAAGATTACGCTTATAGGCGTTCAGAATTTTATAATCACTAGGGCCAAAATACCAGTCCATGGATTTATTTAATTCGCCGCCAGTAAGTTCCATAGGCAGTTTCACTGCAAAGGCTTTAGTGAAAACCGTATCGATCTCCTCATCTTGCACTAAATTCCTAGATTCCAGTGAGGCTGTTTTAAATGGTGAATCTGCTAATAAAATAGAGGTAAAAAAATGTTGTTTAAAGGCGACATAGGTTACTTCCTCTTCAGTATCGTCTGTAGACTCTTGCTGACCTAGATAATCGTCTTTTCCGTCTTCATATTCATAAACCACTTCCGTATATCTATTTTCATAAGAAATACTTTTGGCGTGCCTATACGCTTTTAAATTCCAGTCTAAATTAACGTCCTGTGAACTGTTGATCACGTCATTCAAGCCTTGAGAGCGAATGGTGAAATCCATCATATAATCCCCTTCCTTCAGCTCATAACGGTACTCCAAAAATTTACTTTCAGATACTTTCAGTTTCATTGAAACGATTGTATTCTGTCCGTTCTTGGTTATGGTAGGTTCAAAAAGCAAGTCTTTAGTATTCAGAATTCTGCTATCTGTTGTACCAAAATTAAGATTGAACGATGCGTTATTATCTTTAATTAAATAGATTGGATTATCATTAAAGTCAACAAATTTCTTCAATTTAACTTCTGATAAATATCCGCCTCTATTACTGAATTTTAATGCCAACAAATCGCTTTCAACTAAAGTTTCAGAATCAGATACCTGAGTTGCTGAATAGGCAAAAGCCCCTAATTGATTCTTTAAAGCGATTTGTTGAATGGAATCATTTACAGAACCCGGGGTATAATCTGCCGCAGTGGTCACCTTCGTGTCTTCTGAAACCTGTGCCTTTTCCTCTGCTGCTAATTGTTCTTGTTTTGCTTTTTCTTCTGCTTCCAATTCCTCTGGCGTGGGCTGATTTTGCCAAAGCATGTACATTAATATTCCGAAAATCAGTACAAAACCAATAATCGAATTAATATCTAATTTCTTTTCTTCCATTTAAAATTCTTGTGAGTTGGTAAATTTTCTCTCGGTTATCATTAAAATTCGCAACGTGTTGAGAATGATTAACCCAGTGTCAAAAAGCTATCCAGTTTTAATTTTGTGACATACTGACACTAGTACGCTTTTTTTTATGGTTCAACGCTGCTTTTACAAAGGCGACAAATAAGGGGTGCGGATTTGCTACCGTACTTTTATATTCTGGGTGGTATTGCACGCCAACAAACCACGGATGGCTTGGAATTTCTATAATCTCAACCAATCCGGTGTCTGGATTCAAACCTGTTGCCAACATACCTGCTGTTTCCATTTGATCCTTGTAATTACTATTAAATTCATAACGGTGTCGATGCCGCTCCATAATGGTTTCTTCCTTATAAATGTCACGAACTTTACTTCCCATTTTTAAATCGCAGGCCCAAGCGCCTAAACGCATCGTACCGCCTTTATCTGTAATAGATTTTTGGGCTTCCATTAAATCAATCACAGGATTTGATGTATTTGGACTCATCTCGGTTGAATCCGCATCATCGATGTTTAGAACATTTCTGGCAAATTCTATCACTGCCATTTGCATCCCTAAACAAATCCCTAAAAAAGGAACATTATTTTCACGTACATATCTTACCGCATCAATTTTCCCTTCAATACCGCGTTCTCCAAAACCGGGTGCGACCAAAATACCATCCAAGTGTGATAATTTCACTTTAACGTTATCACCTTTTAAATATTCTGAGTGAACCGATTCTACATTAACTTTTACCTCATTCTCTGCACCTGCATGAATAAAGGATTCTAAAATAGATTTGTATGAATCTTGTAATTCTACATATTTACCAATCAATCCAATGGTAATTTCTGTTTTCGGATTTTTATGTCGTTTTAAAAATTTATTCCACTGGGCAATATCTGGAACCGAACTTTTTAAGTTTAATTTTTCTAATACGACCTTATCCAAGCCCTGCTCTAACATTAAATTAGGCACATCGTAAATGGTTGATGCATCAATAGATTGAATTACCGCCTCTTCTCTTACATTACAAAAGAGCGCTAACTTGCGTCTTAACTCGTGGGGTAAATCATGCTCGGTTCGGCACACCAAAACATCGGCTTGTACCCCACTTTCCATAAGCGTTTTGACACTGTGTTGTGTGGGTTTTGTTTTTAACTCGCCAGCTGCAGATAAATAAGGCACTAAGGTTAAATGAATAACGATACCGTTATGTTCCCCTAAGTCCCAGCGCAACTGTCTTACTGCTTCAATATACGGGAGCGACTCTATATCACCCACAGTACCACCAATTTCGGTAATTACAATATCATAATCGCCAGAATTACCTAAAATTTGAACGCGGTGTTTAATTTCGTCTGTAATATGAGGCACGACTTGCACGGTCTTTCCTAAAAACTCACCGCGACGTTCCTTTTCAATCACACTTTGATAGATGCGTCCTGTAGTCACATTATTGGCTTGACTGGTAGGGACGTTTAAAAAACGTTCGTAATGCCCTAAATCCAGATCGGTTTCTGCGCCATCCTGAGTGACATAACACTCCCCATGTTCGTAAGGGTTTAGGGTTCCTGGATCCACATTTATGTAAGGGTCTAATTTCTGAATGGTCACTCGGTATCCTTGAGCTTGCAAAAGTTTTGCCAGAGATGCGGCAATAATACCTTTACCTAGTGAGGATGTAACCCCGCCAGTTACAAATATATATTTTGTTGTTGTAGTTGTCATGAAGCGCTTATAAACGCAGGCAAATTTACAAAATTTAAATAGTTAATAGCGTATTGTTTTTTACTTAATTGATAGTAGTTATAAACAGGAGTTTGTAGGATATTTATTTGAGTTTGTCAGAAAAAAAAACAATCAAAACCTACCTAGGATAACGTTTTTTAATATTCCAAATCAATTCCTCCAATCCGTTTAATTTCAACTCATAGACCGAGTTTAGCATATCGCCCAATTTTCCTTTGGGAAAGCCTTTATTATGGTACCACACCACGTAATGTTCAGGTAAATCAATAAGATAACGGCCTTTATATTTTCCGAAAGGCATTTTGGTGTGTGCCAGTTTGATGAGAAAGTCTTTATCGGGCGTCATACGTTAATCAACGGATTTGAAAGTTACCAATTTATCAAGTTCTTGTGATATAAAGCCTTGCCATGCTGTTTGTTGTTCCACATTTCTGGAGTAATTGGTTTCAGTATCATAGGTATCTTGCATGTGAGCAAGGTCATCATTAATTTTTAAATGTAGGCTTCTTAAGTCGTTTTTAATGGCATTGGATACTTCCAATTTGGAAATTCGCTGTCTCAATCTTCTGGCAAATAATTCAGTAATATCATAATGCAATTGTTCATGACCCAAAACATGTGCATTGGCCAACTGAGATTTATACCAAGATTTATCTGGATAAAAATGTGCCTTTACTGTAGCAGTATAACTTATAACCTCTGTGTCTGTTTGACGTATGGATGACCCTAAGGTAATACCGGACGCAGTAGTTGCTACAGCACTGGTTTTGTTATCTGGCGCCGCTCGAAAATCTGACCATGATAATTTATACGATTCGCTCCACGTAATCACAGGTTCGTCTTTTTGAAAAAATAGAAAAAACCCAATGTATACCGCTAATCGAAACATCCTTTTATTAGTTTTATTCTACTGATACAATACGTAAGTCTTGATGCTTTACCAAGTATACGGAGTTATTATAATACCCACCGAAAAGTTTTTTCTTGTATGCAAACTTATTCTCTACATATTCTGTGAGTGGTGCATCATTTACAGATTGATAAATATCTTCAGAGGTTACTAAGCGCAATACGACATCCATAGTAAGGTCGAAACCTCTAATGGCCCGTTTATTAGGGGTTGTAAAATAGGTTTTTTCGTATTTTTTGATAAACGAATTATTATCTTCTTCATTAAACCATTTTGATGCCGCTGCAAAATGAAATTGCAATTTTGATAAGTGCATATTAGAGACATCGTCGCTTTCAAACGCGCTATTAATATTGGTGGTGGCCAATACAATTTGTGACCCTTCAGATGCGCTGCTTATAGCTTCTGGGCTTAGCGCTAATGAGGCTAATATACTGGTGACATTTGACACAAAACCTGCATTTTGGGTTTCTAGAAAAACAACATTTTTACCTGATTTTAAGGCATCACGAATATCATCTACAATGACATAATTTTCATCCTTTCCATTTTTTTTATCTTTTCTGGAATAGACTAAAGAAGCATGAGGAAATAGACCTTTTAGATTATTGGCAATATTGGTGTTTTTTGAATCTGAAATAATGACCACGTGATTGACCAGACTGTCCGATTTTATATAATCTATAATTCTGTTTCTCAATAACTCATCGGTTGTTCGCGTTTGAAACACGTTTTCAAGTAAATTTAAATCTGAACTAATAGGTGACACAATGGGCACATTCAATCGACTTAATTTAGAGGCTGCTCTTGCAAATGTATTGGGTGTTAAAGGACCTATAACCGCATCAACATTTTCAAAATTATTTCTGTCAATAATATCTGAGACTTCACCCTCCTGATATTTCGTATCGTATACATCTACTTTAAGTGACACCCCTATAGTTTTAAGCGAATCTATAGCCATGAGTACCCCTGAATAAAAATCTAATGATGCATCTAAATATGGATCTTTATTTATTTGGGATTTCATTCCAGAAACCGAATCGACAGCCACTCTATGTAATCGAAAAGGGAGCATGACTGCAATATGTTTAACGTCTTTACTTTTTCTTCTATTAAGCAAATTTGTTGCATTATAATCGATGCCCTCAAAAGAATTGATAGCCTCAGAATATGGCGTTTTCAATATCATTCCTTCTTTTAAACCTGTTTCTTTTAATTCTGGATTTAAGGCTTCCAAGGCTTCTTGCTCTAAGCCTAGTTTTAGTTTTAATCTGTAAAATCCTTCCTTTGGCAATACTTTATAATAGCCATATTTTTCATCTATCTCTTTCTCTTCAGTTTCGGTAATATTAGGTACGTAAATTTGCTGTCCTTCCTGTAACACCTCACCCATTTTTGGGTTGAGCGCTTCCAACTCACTTAAAGTAATTCCGAATTTATAGGCAATACGCCACTTCCCTTCCTTAGGCTGAACAATATAGGTTTTAGAGGTTTCTGGAACTTCTGTAGTGGTGCTTGTAATATAGACAGGGATTTGAAGCTTATCGCCTTTTCGCAAAGGGTTAGCATATAAAAATTTATTATACTTTTTTATATCGTCCTGTGATACATTATACCTTTTAGATATGCTGTACAAAGTTTCTTTACGCCTTGTTTTATGCTTTTTAAACCCATTTAATTTCTGCGTTACTACTGTTATGGGCTTATTAGCTTTTGAAAGAGGAATGATTAAAATCGTATTGGGTTTTAACTCCTTTTTAGCATCTGGATTAAGACTAAAAATATCGTTAGTAGTAATATAATAGCGCTGTGCTATTTCTTCGACAGTTTCCCCCTTTTTAACTTGATGGGTGCTAAAATTCTGTGCCTTTACGGTATTCGAACCAAAGGCTAAAATCAAAATTAATACTAAAAAAATTTTATTCATAGGGTTCTTATATGCTGAATGTAAATATAATAAATCGGTGTTTATTATATTTATATACGTTTGTTATGGTCATCAAAGACACAATCTGTCATATTGATTAGAAACAAATACTTCTTATACTTGAGTATAAGCATTTAGTGTGCCAAAAAATGATGATTAATAGAATCTATATCCAATCTTACATTATTAAGACTACAGCACTCGCAGTATTTTATTCCCACTCAATGGTTGCTGGTGGTTTTGAACTAATGTCATAAACTACTCTATTAACGCCTTTTACTTTATTTATTATATCATTTGATGTTTTTTGAAGAAAAGCGTATGGTAAATTCACCCAATCGGCCGTCATACCGTCGGTGCTTTCTACCGCTCTAAGTGCTACACATTTTTCGTAGGTGCGCTCATCACCCATAACGCCTACGCTATTTACCGGTAAAAGCATTGCGCCAGCTTGCCACACCTTATCATAAAGATTCCATTCACGTAAACCATTAATAAATATAGCATCTACTTCCTGTAAAATACGAACTTTCTCTTCCGTAATATCGCCTAATATACGAATGGCTAAACCTGGACCTGGAAAGGGATGGCGTCCTAAAAGTTCGGGATCAATTCCCAATGTCGCACCAACACGTCTTACTTCGTCCTTAAACAATGCTTTAAGCGGTTCTACTATTTTAAGCTTCATAAAATCTGGTAAACCACCAACATTATGGTGA
This sequence comes from Changchengzhania lutea, assembly GCF_006974145.1. Lineage (NCBI taxonomy): Bacteria > Pseudomonadati > Bacteroidota > Flavobacteriia > Flavobacteriales > Flavobacteriaceae > Changchengzhania > Changchengzhania lutea. Next base: position 569,721 of record NZ_CP039456.1, read on the forward strand.
CTTTTAATGGTTGCTGAAGGCCCTCCAGTTGCCGAAACACTTTCAATAACATCTGGATAAATGGTGCCTTGTGCCAGCCATTTTACACCTTCTATATGGTGGGCTTCATCATCAAAAACCTCAATAAAAGCATTCCCAATGGCCTTACGCTTTTTTTCTGGATCATCAATGCCCCTTAATGCATCTAAAAACCGTTTGGAAGCATCAACGCCTTTAACATTAAGCCCCATGCCTTCATACTGATTTAATACACTCTGAAATTCATTTTTCCGAAGCAAACCATTGTTGACAAAAATACAATACAGGTTTTTTCCAATGGCTTTATGTAATAGCACAGCAGCTACTGAAGAATCTACACCTCCAGAAAGCCCTAAGACCACCTTATCATTTCCAACTTTATTTTGAATAGCCTCCACCGTTTCCTCAACAAACGAATCTGGTGTCCAATCCTGTTTTAGGCCAGCAATGCGAACCAAAAAATTTTCCAATAGTTGTTTCCCATCGGTTGTATGATATACCTCGGGGTGGAATTGAATAGCATATGTTTGCTCATCTTCAATTTTATAGGCCGCATATTTAACATCATTGGTACTTGCAAGTAATATAGCCTTAGTTGGAAGGTGCTTAATGGTATCGCTATGGCTCATCCAAACTTGACTGCCTTTATTAATGGCTGTAAAAAATTCGGCGTCGCTTTTTACAAAAGACAGATTCGCACGGCCATACTCTCTAGTATTAGATGGAGCCACTTCTCCACCAGAAAAATGTGCCAAATACTGGGCGCCATAACATACGGCTAGCAAGGGCTTTTTACCTCGAATTTGTGATAAGTCTGGATGTGGTGCATCTTCTCCTCTTACTGAAAATGGGCTACCTGAAAGAATCACAGCATTATAATCTGTAACCGCAGAGGGCATTTTGTTATAGGGGTGAATTTCGCAATAAATGTTGAGTTCTCTAACTCTTCGGGCTATAAGTTGTGTGTATTGTGAGCCGAAATCTAAAATAAGGACCTTGTCGTGTTGCATGCGCAAAAATAGGAATTGATTTTATATTGACATATCCTGAATGCCATTTTTATTGATGAACTGGTTTAAACTTTTTGTCTTTAACCGAAAATGAGTTGAAATTTATTCAGATGAGGCACTTTATGCAAGGCATAGCAGAGCTACGCATAAGAAAAGTAACGACATATGGGCAAATTTCAGCCATTTTTTAGGAAACAGAAAAAGTTTAAACCAGTTCATCAATATTTAAATCATGGTATCCAATATCATTTTAATATCCTTTTCGGTCGTATCTGGATTGATAAAACAAAACCGTGATACGGTCTCAAAAGTATCGCCTTGTTTCCATTTGGTAGGTGTCACTAAAGCAAAACCTTTATTATGATTTTCGTAAGTCCAATGTGTGTAATTTTCAGGTTTCCAGCCTACTCTTCTATATAATACACACGATAAACTTGGTGCTCTCACAAGTTCAACATGTGGCATATCTTCAATCATCTCTCCTGCTATTTGAGCTAATTCGATACCCCGTTCTACGGCTTCCTTATATTTATCGGTGCCGTGGGTAGCCAATGAAAACCATAATGGCAAACCTCGAACACGACGGGTTAATTGTATTTGATAATCGGTGGGATTAAAGCCGTGCGCCCCTTCATCTTTAAAAATATCAAGATAAGACCCCTCTTGTGAATGTGCGTTTTTTGCCAATTCTGGATGTCTATAAATAACCGCTCCACAATCATAAGGTGAAAACATCCATTTATGTGGATCTATGGTAATACTATCAGCGTGCTCTATGCCATTAAACAAATGCTTGACAGAATCTGCAACTAAAGCGCCACCACCATAGGCCGCATCGACATGAAACCATAAGTTTTCTTTTTTGCAAATTTGAGCAACACCATTTAAATCGTCAATAATTCCCGCATTTGTAGTACCTCCTGTCGCAACTACTGCAAATAATCGTTTTCTCTGATGCGGTGTTAAACCGTCAATGGCATGTTGTAACGCAGGACCCTCCAATCGGTCTTCAGTTTCTACTAGGAGCAAATCCACATCAATGACCTTCGCCATGGCTTTTATGGAAGAATGCGCCCCAATGGATGTTATAATGAGCCCTTTTTCTCCTTTAAATTCTTCCTGTTCTCTCCAATGTTCGCGTGCGGTTACCATAGCCGATAGATTTGCGGCTGTTCCGCCACTCGTGAACACACCCAATGCTCCTGCTGGTAAACCGGTTAAAGACACAATCCATTTCATGGCCTCGTTTTCACAAAAAATCCCTCCAGCACCTTCCATCCAATAGGCTCCGTGAATACTTGACGCCGAGGTTACCAAATCGAACATGATAGCTGCTCGAGTTGGAGAAGCTGGCACAAATGCGAGATGCCTTGGGTGATCGATAGCCACATTGGCTTTGGCTAAATATTTTCGCCAGAGCTTAAAGGCATACTCGCCCCCAATACCGTCCTTAGTTATGGTCTCGCCAACAAGCGCTTTAAGCTCTTCTTCCTTTTTTGGTTTACCGATTTTATCTTCTACAGCAGATATTCTTCCAATAGCATATTTCATGACATCCAATGTCATTTCTACTAAATCTATATCAATTTTATGCATTGTTTATTTATAAAGTTAATAGTGTAAACTCCAATTTTAAAGGTTCTAAATGATCTATCAATTGCGGAATCAATTGCTCTCCATATTCTAAATAAAATTCTGAAAAATTAGTGTTACGCTCTTGTAAATTTCCATTAGGGAATAATTCATTTTGTAACTCTGTAATTCTTAAAACATGATCCGATAATTTTATTTTTTGAGCCTTTAATAAACGATTTTCCAAGTTTTCCAAACCTTTTAATTGTTTGACTTCTTGAGCTCTTACAGCGCCTATAAAGGATTTATCTGTTTGTTCTGCCAATTTGTACAAATTTTTGAATTGATTTATTAGGTGGTTTTTTTGATCTGAAAAATCAATATCAATATTTGATATGGCTCTCACTTTTTTATTGATAAACGCATGTCGTTTTAGAAAAATATCGACTTTTGAAATGTCTAATTTAACCAATTTTTCCTTTTGATTATGTGTTTGAATGACCATCGAATTTCTAAGTAGCAAGATAGGAAACGTCACTTTGCTTGTATCAAAGTAAGATTTCAACTGAAACCAATAAGCCAACTCACCACCTCCACCAATATAACACAGATTGGGCAGAATAACTTCTTGATAAAGCGGACGCATAATGACATTAGGCGAAAAGCGCTCAGGAAAATTCGCAACTTCTTTTAATATCTCAGGCTTAGTCCAAACGATATCTGTATTTAAAATTTTATAAGCTTGATCTTCAAAAACAATACGTTCCCGTAAGTCATCTTTCAGATAAAACAGATTAATTTCTCTGGGATTTACCTGTATTTTATAATTTCTCGGTAATGCATTTATACACTTATTAGTTTCAGAAACTTTGTTATGGGATGTCTGATTGACTAACTCGTCTTCAAGAAATGGAACAAACTGTTTTTTTAATTCCGCATCATTGGCATCAATAATTACCAATCCGTAATCCTTGAACAATTCATTGGCTAAAAAACGTGTTGCTTCGGCTAAGTTATCATGCTTCAAATAGGCCTCTTTAAACAAGGCTCTTAATTCATTGGCGTTATCTCCTGCGCCTAGTTCCTTCGAAAATAAATCAAAAACGCCATCAAGACCATTGGTGGAGAGCTCGCCAACAGCGCCGCTGGCATTTTTGGTCCACATCAATTTTTTTCCTTTAAAGTTGAAGTAATTAATTTCTTCAAAATCATGATCCTCGGTCGCCATCCAATATATGGGTACAAAGTTATATTCTGAATACTTACTTTTTAATTGCTTGGCTAAATTTATGGTCGATACTATTTTGTATAAAAAATACAAAGGCCCTGTGAACAAATTCAACTGATGCCCAGTTGTTATGGTAAATGTGTTGTCGGATTTTAAGCTTACAATATGTTGTTCTGTTGATTCTGATACGGCTATATTCTGATACTGCTTTTTTAAAACATCTGTTAAAATAGTTCTCGATTGTGCCGGAAAGGATACTTGTTTCTCTTCTATTTGAAGTTTGAAGTTTTCAAGATTTGGAAATCTATTGTAAAATGATTTCAAATCCTGTTTTTCATCTAGATAATCACAAATAAGTGCTGAAAAATATCCTGTGTCTTTAAATGAAATACTGTCTGATGGCATACGTTACTAAATTTTAAACACAAATATACTGCTATTCAATTTTGGAAATCCAAAAATATAGTTAAGAGTTATCCCAATTACAACATAAATCACACTTAAAAATATCGCTTGTATTTAGTAAGGAGCGACTAAAACTGGGTGCTATGGTTTATAGGGTTGATGATGTCATGTTTATAAATTTTTGGGAAAATGGAAAATTATTTTTAGTCAATGCCATTTTTTTCACAAACAACAACGCCGAAGAATTATAGTTTTTCCTAGCAAAAAATTGATTCAAAATCAAGCTATAACATTTGTTTTTTTCGTATCTTATGCTATACAAAAAATTAAAATACAGAATGTTATGAAAAACAAGATAATCTTATCATGCGTGGTCTTAGGTTTTTTTTTCATATGTAATTTACAAAACCTAAATGCCCAAAACAATGACTCCTTTGAAGCGTTTAAAGGAAGCGTTTTAGATAGTGCTACCAAAGTGCCTTTAATTTTTAGTGATATTGTCGTTAATGGTTCAAATATCAGCACTATAACAAACAATGAGGGTGAGTTTGTATTAAAAATTCCGAATAATCTTTTAACCGAAACTTTAATAATCTCTCATTTAGGATATCAAACGACACAGATAAAGATTTCCGATTTAGAAAACCAGCAAACCATTCTATTGGCACCAGCGGTCACAACTCTGGCTGAAGTAAACATTTTCAATTCTAAATATGAGAACGATGCTAAAGGCTTATTTCTAGCCATGCTGAAAAAGAAAAGCGATCTTTACAGTAATGGTAACACACTAATGACCGGGTTTTACAGGGAAACCATTAAAAAAAGACGTCGAAACGCCTCATTATCTGAAGCCGTGGTTCAAATACACAAACAGCCCTATACAAATCTTAAAAGAGACGCCATAGAGTTAGTAAAGGCGAGAAAGAACACCAATTACTCGCGCCTAGATACGATTGCCATAAAACTACAAGGTGGTCCGTTTAGTAATTTGTATACCGACATTATCAAATACCCTGAATTTATATTCACAAAAGAAGATATTCTGCTTTATGACTTTAGCTTTGATACGCCAATTCAATCCAATCAAAATATGGTTTATGTAGTTAACTTTAAACAAAAACCAAATATCTATACACCATTGTATTACGGCAAATTATATATAGATTCTAAAAGCTTAGCGCTTACAAATGCTGTGTACAGCCTGAATGTTGAAAACAGGGAGTTATCTAGCCAAATGTATGTGCGCAAGAAACCTAGGAAAGTCGATGTGTATCCAACTGAGGCTTCCTATCGTGTGAATTACAGAACTAAAAACGGTAAATGGCATTATGCTTACAGCAACATATCCCTAACCTTTAAAGTGAACTGGAAGGGTAAACTTTTTAATAGTGTTTATACCCTCAATAGTGAAATGGCTATTACAGATTGGAAACCTATAGACACGCGAATAGCAAAAACAAGAGGGAATATGCTAAGACCTACAACAATTCTGACCGATAAAGTTTCTGGTTTCTCAGATCCTGAATTTTGGGGAGAATATAATATTATAGAACCAGAGAAATCTATTGAGTCTGCCATAAAAAAAATACAAAAGCAATTGAAAAGGACTTAAATTAAAAGATTAATTTTAACTTTAAGCATCTATTTTAAACCAATCCTTATGAACATCAGAAAAACAATTCTCATCATTTTTATAGCACCGTTTCTTCTTTTTAATTGCAGTAGCGATAGTAGTGATGATTCACCTACAGCAAGGACTTATAATAATGTTTGGTAATAAACCAATTATAATTTTGCCTATAATGATGCAGTAACTTCCGCATACAAATCGAAATCTTCGGCTTCAGTAATTTTAACCCTTGTAAACTCGCCTGTTTTTAGATACGTGTCTGTCGCGCTAATTAAAACCTCGTTATCAACATCTGGGGAATCAAATTCTGTTCTTCCAACAAAATATTGACCTTCTTTTCTATCAATAACCACCTTTAATACTTGTCCGATTTTGGCCTGATTCAATTCCCATGAAATCTGTGATTGTATTTCCATAATTTCATTGGCGCGCGCCATTTTGATATCCTCTGGCACATCGTCCACCAAATTATAGGCATGGGTATTCTCTTCATGGCTATACGTAAAACAGCCTAAACGTTCAAAACGCATATCTATAACCCATTGCTTTAGGGTTTGATAATCTTCTTCAGTTTCTCCAGGATATCCAACTATTAGAGTCGTTCTAATGGTCATGTTGGGTACTGCCGCTCTAAAATCTTGGAGTAGTTTCGTGGTTTTTTCCTTAGTAGTCCCACGGCGCATACTTTTTAGAATTGAATCTGAAATATGCTGTAACGGAATATCTATATAATTGCAAACTTTAGGTTCCCTATTCATGACGTCTAAGACATCCATTGGGAATCCTGTTGGAAAGGCATAATGTAAACGAATCCACTCCACACCTTCAACTTTTACCAAAGCCCCTAGTAATTCTGCTAAGTTTCTTTTTTTATATAAATCTAAACCATAGTAGGTTAAATCTTGTGCAATTAAAATGAGTTCTTTAACGCCATTTGCTGCTAATTTTTCAGCTTCGATAACGATATCCTCAATAGGCGTGCTTCTATGTTTACCTCGCATAATGGGAATGGCGCAGAAACTACATGGTCTGTCACAGCCTTCAGCTATTTTTAAATAGGCATAATTTTTAGGAGTCGTGGTTAACCGTTCTCCAATCAGTTCATGTTTATAATCGGCTCCAAGCGCCTTTAATAATCCGGGAAGTTCTGTAGTACCAAAGTATTCATCAACATTCGGGATTTCCTTTAGTAAATCTGGTTTATACCGCTCGCTTAAACAACCGGTTACAAATACCTTATCCACATCACCATCATCTTTTTTCTGAACATACTCCAAGATGGTATTCACACTTTCCTCTTTAGCATTTTTTATAAAACCACAGGTATTAATGACTACTATATTGCCTTCTTCTTCATGCACTACGTCCTTACCACTAGCTTTTAATTGCCCCATTAAAACCTCACTATCGTAAACGTTCTTGCTGCAACCTAAGGTCACTACGTTTATTCTATTCTTCTTTAAAGACTTTGTTCTCATACGATCTGTAATTCAGGGCGCAAAGATACGTAATGATTGTGGATTTATGAGCTAATGCGTAATTTATGAAGACCTAGTTTCGGTCTTGAAAAGGAACAATTTTTCCTTTTTCAACATAATTTTTAAGTCCGTTTAAAAGCATTGCCCAACAAAAAGAGGAATGTTTGAAATTGTCATTTGGCATTTTCCAGTTTTCATGACTAAACTTGAGCCATGTGGCATTATCTTTTGGCTCTAAATCAAAACCAAAGGTAGTGCCTTCCCAATCCTTATCAGATTTGGTCATTTTGAAATAAATTGAAGTATTCTTTTGTACGTCGGAAACCTTGCAGTACCAATTAAAATCATCAGTAAAATTCAGATTGTACTCCGCTCCTAATTCTGGCCTTCCTGAACTTTTAAGCGACCACCAATTATTAAGGTGCTCAGGTTTTGTAACGGCATCAAAAACCTGCTTTGGTGATGCTTTAATTAGAAGATTATGATAGATATTAACGGCCATGAAGCTATTATTTATTTAAAATAAATATACTAAAAAAAATAAGTCTATTTAAAAAACGAATCTACAAACTCAAATTTATTAAACACTTGCAAATCTTCAATACCTTCTCCTACGCCGATATATTTAACAGGAATTTTAAATTGGTCTGAAATTCCAATCACCACGCCTCCTTTTGCAGTCCCATCTAATTTGGTCACTGCTAAAGATGTAACCTCTGTGGCCGCTGTAAACTGTTTAGCCTGTTCAAATGCATTTTGCCCAGTGGAGCCATCTAAAACCAATAGTACATCATTTGGAGTATCCTCGACTACTTTTTGCATCACACGTTTTACCTTGGTAAGCTCATTCATTAAGTTTACCTTATTGTGCAAACGACCTGCCGTGTCTATGATGACAACATCTGCATTTTGGGTAACCGCACTTTGCAAGGTATCGAAAGCGACTGATGCAGGGTCACTTCCCATAGATTGCTTCACCAAAGGCACATCAACCCGGTCTGCCCAAACCTGGAGTTGGTCTATAGCGGCCGCTCTAAACGTATCGGCTGCTCCCAAAACAACATTTAATCCTTGCTTTTTAAATTGATAGGCTAATTTACCTATTGTTGTAGTTTTACCAACGCCATTAACACCAACTACCATAATGACATAGGGTCGTTTATCTTTAGGAATTGTAAAATCTGTTTCTTCACCTACATTGGTCTCAGATAACAGTCCTGCTATTTCTTCTCTTAGGATTTGATTTAGTTCATCCGTTCCTAGATATTTATCTTGAGACACACGGGCCTCTATTCTATCAATAATTTTTAAAGTCGTATTTACACCCACATCACTAGACACTAAAACTTCCTCTAAATTATCTAAAACCTCATCGTCTACCTTAGATTTTCCAGCAACTGCTTTACTTAGTTTACCAAAAAAAGTTGATTTTGATTTTTCTAAACCTTTATCTAGGGTTTCCTTTTTTTCTGATGAAAATATGTTTTTAAAAAAACTCATGTGTTATTCGTTGTTTAATGTCGAGTAATTAAGCATCACTCATGCTGCAATGTTGCGTTAAGAATTGAGGCATTTGCTGAAGCTCCTGCCAATTAATATCGGAAGAGAGCGACTGCCAAAGCCTGACCATGTTTTTGCATGGTAACGCCCTAAAGGTACTAACAAAAATGCTGCCTTTAGTGCAAGTATGAAAATTTGTCAGACACGCATTTTCAAAACATAAAAAAGCTGCTTTCAAAAAGATTGAAAGCAGCTAGAATATTATAAGGTGTCTGTTAATTACTTTTTACTTAAAAAGTCGTTAACACGTTCTGGTGCCATAATGGATTCTACAAACATATAAGCTCCTGTTTTGGGAGACTTCACCATTTTTACAGCTTTTGCTAGTCTTTTAGATCCTGTCTGTAACGATGCTACTGATTTCTTTGCCATGATTCAATGTCTTTAAACATATCACCTTAGTGATGCGCTATAATTATTTAATTTCTTTGTGAACAGTCATACGTTTTAGGATAGGATTAAATTTCTTAATCTCCATTCTATCTGGCGTATTCTTTTTATTCTTAGTAGTAATGTATCTTGAAGTTCCTGGTTTTCCAGTTTCTTTGTGCTCAGTACACTCTAATATTACTTGTATTCTATTACCTCTCTTTGCCATGTCTTTTCCTTATTAAATGCAGCTATTATTTTAAAAATCCTTTAGATTTTGCTTCTTTAATTGCTGCAGAAATACCAATTTTATTAATAGTCTTTAAAGCAGATGTTGAAACTTTTAGAGTTACCCAACTGTCATTTTCTGGAATGTAAAAACGTTTCTTTAATAAATTCGCATTAAATTTGCGCTTGGTTCTGTTTAATGCATGAGACACGTTGTTTCCAACCATTGCCTTCTTTCCTGTAAGTTCACAAACTCTAGACATTATATATAACTTTAAATTTTTTGTTGTTTAAAAACGAGGTGCAAATATACAAAATCTTTAATTTATGACAACTTAATTATTATCAATTTTTTAAAATTTCTTTTAGCAGCATTTCGAAGGCTTTATTAACCCCTTTATTTATGACTCTCACTCTATGGTTACCCAACATAAATTGCTCTGAATAAACCTCATTTTTGGTAGCGATAGCAATAAATGCTGTACCTATTTCTTCGTCTGAATCGCCTTTTGTTGGTCCTGCGCTACCCGTAGTGGCAATGGCATAATCTGAATCAAATAATTGCAAGGCATTTTTAGCCATAGCTTCTGCTACTTGTGAGCTCACTACAGAATGGTCTTCTATGAGTTGTTTTGAAACTCCTAAAACTTTCACTTTAGCATCTGATGCATAAGTAACAGCGCTGCCTTTAAAATAATTGGAAGCTCCTGGTATTGCTGTAATACTTTCGGCAATTTTTCCTCCTGTAAAACTCTCAGCAGTTGCCAAGGTTTTGCCCATTTTTATAAGCTGTCTACCAATTATAGCTTCTATAGTCGCATCATGATCTTCAAAACCAAAAAATTCATCTTTAACTAATGGAAGCACTTTATCTATCTCTTTCTGAACCTCTTTTTTAATCTTTTCACTATCAAAACCTTTTGCAGAAAGACGTAATCGCATTCTACCTAAACCTGGTAAATACGCCAGTTTTATATGTTTTGGCAAGTTATCTTCCCAAGCTTCAATTCTAGCCGCTAAAGTGCTTTCGCCCAAGCCATAAATTAAAAGTGTGCGGTGTAATATAAATGGAAATTGGAAGGTCTTTTTTAATTTCGGAATGACTTCGTCTTTTATTAACGCTTTCATTTCGAAAGGCACACCTGGTAAGGATATAAATACTTTATTATCTTTTTCTAACCACATGCCTGGAGCTGTCCCAAACTTGTTCATAAGCACTTGGGCTTTTGAAGGTATGAATGCTTGATCTATATTTACTTGTAATAGGGTTTGCCTGATGTATAATTTCCAAATACGTTGAATATTTTCTAAAACAAGCGCATTCTTAACGAGGGTATCATTAAAATATTCAGCAATCGTTTTTTTTGTAATATCGTCTTTAGTTGGGCCCAAACCACCTGTTAATATAATGATATCCACACTTTTTTCAGCATCCTTAAGCGCCTTTAAAATATGCGTTTTATCATCTTGTACCGACGTGATCTGATAGACAGAAACGCCTATCTTATTAAGTTCTTTTGCAATAAAAGCGGAATTAGTATCTACAACCTGACCAATGAGAAGTTCATCGCCGATGGTTATTATTTCGGCTAACATTATAACTTGAAGTCTGATCTTATCTCAGAAACAGCGTTTTCTACAGCGTTGATAATGGTTTCTAGCTGAGCAGTAACATCTAAATCCTTCTTTTCAAATTTACCCCAATCTTGAACTTCAATTAAAATATCGAGTACTCCAAGTTCAAATAAATCGATGGTTGGTTTCATTTTATGAGCTGCTTGGTAGGCATTATAATAATCTTTTTCTGCTACCGCTTTTTTTAATCGTTCAGCATCTTCTGGCACTTCTTCTAAAAATGCTTCGGCTAAAGCACCTATGAATGCTTCATCGTTATCTGCCAGTTCACGTACCCTATATAATTTATAATGTTGCTCCATTTATTTAACTGTTATTGAAAACATTTCTTTGTCTTCTATAAATCCTTTTAATTTATCATTAGCAATAACCCTGCCTACTCCAGACGGAGTTCCTGTAAATATAATATCTCCAATCTTTAAAGTAAAATATTTTGATACATATTCGATTATTTCATCAATTTCCCAAAGCATATGGCTTGTATTTCCACTTTGAACAATTTTTTCATTCTTTTTTAACGAAAAGTCAATGGCGTTTACATCCTCTATATCTTTTACCGAAATCCATTTACCAATTACTGCTGCGCCATCAAAAGATTTTGCCTTTTCCCATGGCAATCCTTTTTTCTTTAAGCTCTTTTGTAAATCGCGAGCCGTAAAATCTATCCCTAAACCAATCTCACTATAATATTTATGTGCAAATTGCTTATTAATATATTTACCAACGCGATTAATTTTCACCAAAACCTCGACTTCATGATGTACATCATCTGAGAAATCTGGAATAAAAAACGGTTGCTTTTTAAGAAGAATTGCCGTGTCCGGCTTTAGAAATACCACTGGGTCTGTTGGCTTTTCATTTTCTAATTCAACGATATGGTCTGTATAATTCCGACCGATGCAGATAAGTTTCATCCTATCCTAACTTATTGTTGAAACTTCTCAATTTAATAGCTGTTAACACCTTTTTGGTATACAGCGGAAAATCCGCATTAAGCAACCAACCAAAGTACCCTGGTTCTGTTTCCAAAACATCTGTAATGAGTTTTCCTTTATGCTTTCCGAAAGAAAAACATTCCTCCCCATTTTTATTATAACTGATAAATCCAGCAAAATCTGCAAACTTTCTTCTAGAACTAAATTCAGCCAAAAACTTGGTATCGTTCTCTAAATCGTCATACTTTTCAATTTGGGCCTTTAACACTTCAAATGTGGCATTTGTATCTGCCTCGGCACTGTGCGCGTCTTCTAAGTTTTGATTGCAATAAAACTTATACGCTGCACTTAGAGTGCGTTGTTCCTTTTTATGAAAAATGGTTTGTACATCTACAGCTAAACGATTTTTCATATCAAAATCAATCTCAGCACGTAACATTTCTTCTGCCAACAAAGGGATATCGAATCGGTTAGAATTAAATCCCCCTAAGTCAGAGTCTTTAATCATATTATAAACACATTTCGCTAATTCCTTAAAAGTGAGCTCATTGGCAACTTTTTCATTAGTAATACCATGTATGGCAATGACTTCCTCTGGAATTTCCATTTCTGGATTTACCAACCACGTTTTGCGTTCTTCGGTGCCGTTGGGAAAAACTTTAAGAATCGAAATTTCTACTATTCTATCTTTTGATATATTGACACCCGTTGTTTCTAAATCAAAAAAACAGATGGGTTTTGTGAGGTTGAGTTGCATTTTTTTAAATGTATTTAATGACAAATATACTGAAATGATTCGCGTTTAAAACAGTAAATCCAACGTCTTATGTGTTGGATTTACTATTTGATAAATATGAGAATTATATTTCTCGATTAGAATCCCAAGCTTCTAAATAATTTTTAACGGCTTGAACAAATTGACCGCCTAATGCACCATTTACTACGCGGTGATCGTAGGAGTGTGACAAATACATTCTATAACGAATCCCAATAAAATCACCTTCTGGTGTTTCAATAACCGCAGGCACTTTTCTTATAGCGCCTAAAGCCAATATCCCTACTTGTGGTTGATTAATAATTGGTGTCCCCATGATACTACCAAAGGTACCAACATTGGTTACAGTATACGTACCACCTTGGGTATCATCTGGTTTTAATTTACCAATTCTAGCACGCTTAGCCAAATCGTTGACCTGTTTTGTTATTCCAACGAGATTGAGCTGATCTGCATTTTTAATTACAGGAACAATTAAATTACCATCTGGAAGCGCCGCGGCCATACCCAGATTGATATTTTTCTTTTTTACAATGGTATCCCCTTGCAAAGAAATATTCATCATAGGAAAATCGCGAAGTGCCTTTGCAATCGCTTCCATAAAAATAGGCGTAAACGTAAGGTTTTCCCCTTCACGCTTCATAAAGCCATCTTTAACCTTCTTTCTCCAATTCCATATATTCGTTACATCTGCCTCTATAAAACTTTGCACATGCGCAGAAGTTTGTACAGATGCGACCATATGATGTGCAATCATTTTGCCCATTCTGGAAAGCTCGATTATTTCATCGTCTCCACTCGCAACAATTGGAGCTGCGTTTTGTTTTGGTTGGTCTTGCAATTTGGACGGCGCAGCAGGTTTAGTTTCTGTACGCGTTTCAGCTTTCGACGTTCCTCTTGACTCAATGTATTCAAGAATATCGTTTTTTGTAACTCTCCCATCTTTACCTGTACCAGAAATAGCATCTAACTCATTTTGAGAGACGCCTTCCTGTTTTGCTATATTTTTAACCAAAGGTGAATAAAAACGCTCATCACTGGACTTAACTGCTGCCACAGTTGCTTGGGCATTGACTAAAGTTTCTCGAACAGTTTCCACAGCTTTGGTTTCAACTATATCTTCATCTTCTTCCTTTTTATCTGGTGTTGCCTCTCTGTCTTCACCATCGGTTTCAATTACAGCAATTACTTGCCCTACCTGCACCACATCATCAACGTTAAATAATTTCTCAAGCAAAATCCCATCCACTTCACTGGGCACTTCACTATCCACCTTATCTGTAGCGATTTCTAAAACAGCTTCATCAAGTTCTATAGTATCTCCAACTTCTTTTAACCAAGAGGTTATGGTTGCTTCTGCAACACTCTCTCCCATTTTCGGTAATTTGAGTTCAAACTTTGCCATATCAATAATGTAATACCTGTTTTTTATATTTCGTTTGCAAAATTAATAAAAAAGCATTGATTTCTTTAAATTTTTTGTAATAAAGACTATTTTATACTTATAACCTCACCTTTACTTATTGTGTCATTGCTTCCTATAATAAAATCGGACTTACAGGGTAAGATTTTAAAGGTTATGCTTTGATTCTGGTTTTTACAACCTATATTACTAATTATCTCTTTATAACTTATATAATTGGCATCAAATATAATTTCAGAATTAGGCTCGATATCCTTTACAACCATTTTAAAAATGACATCTTTGCGCAATTTTTTACTCACTTTTTTACTCAAAGTATCCGAAACGAAATAATATCTTTCTATATGATTCTCTTGCTTAACTGGTTTTTTTCTAAAAACATAAACGAACCGAATTCCGAACCATACAAACATATCAAATAATATGTTTTTCTTAAAATGCTTTTTATAAAAAATTTGCATGGCACTATAGAAGCGTTTTGCGTAAAACTTATCCCTTAATGTGCTTTCGCCCTTAAAATGGATAATGCTCGTTTTGCCAAAATAATAATTGTCGAATCCCGCTTTTAATGACTTGTAAGACATATCAATATCTTCACCATACATAAAATAATCTTCATCAAATCCATTAATTTCGTTGAAAACGCTTCTTTTTAGTAACATAAAAGCACCCACTAAAACGTCGGTTTTTCCAATGTCATTATCCTTTAAATGATTGGCATAATAATCTTCAGGATTCCCAATCAACTTTTTAAACGCCGCTTTTACATAAGGGGTATTGCGTTTGCTTTCTAGCAGAAAATCTCCTGCACCGTTAATCAACCTACATCCAACAATTCCAAGATTTTCAGTACTATCTGCGAAGGCTAAAAGTTTTAAAAAGGTATCTTCGGCCACTACAGTGTCTGGATTAAGAATACATATATATAATCCCTTTGCCTCGGCGACACCAATATTATTACCTTTTGAAAAGCCATAGTTTTCTTTATTCTCAATTAGCTTAACATTTGGGAAAGTCGTTTTCACCATTTCGCAACTACCGTCTTCAGAATTATTATCGACTACAATAATTTCTGCATTTATATTGATAAGTGATGCTTCTACACTTTTTAGACAAAGTTCTAAAAAGTAACGGACATTATAATTTAAAATGACGATGGAGAGTTTCAAGTGCCTAAAATAGAGATTTTATTATACTGAGCATTATCCAGTCAGCAGAAATTATAATTTTAAAGACGATTCGAAGGGAATTCTGTTTAAAATACTTCGACCTAAAGTAATTTCATCTGCATACTCTAATTCATCCCCCACAGATATCCCTCGGGCAATCGTAGATGTAAACACATTATAATCTTGAATTTGCTTATAGATGTAAAAGTTAGTCGTATCGCCTTCCATTGTAGAACTCAGTGCAAAAATAAGCTCACTCACTTTATTCGATTTCACTTTAGTTACCAAGGTTTCAATATTTAAATCATGTGGGCCAACCCCATCCATGGGAGAAATTTTACCACCAAGCACATGATACAAACCCTTAAAGGAACTGGTGTTTTCAATAGCCAACACATCACGTATATCCTCAACCACACAAATCAATGATTCATTTCTATTGGGATTGGAGCAAATCTCACAAACATCATAATCGCTAATATTGTGACAAGATTTGCAAAATTTAACATCGTTACGCATGGTTTGTAAAGCTTCTGATAATGCCAAGGTTTGTTCCTTGGGCTGCCTTAACATATGCAGCACCAAACGTAATGCCGTTCGTTTACCAATACCTGGCAGCTGTGACATCTCATTTACAGCACGTTCTAGAAGTTTTGATGAAAATTCCATAGCTGCGAAATTACTATTTAGACACCAATTTCGCTAATTTTCAAGAACTCTTTTAAATTACATCCATAGCATTTGGAAATTGGAATTTAATATTTGTAATTTGAAACTTGAAAATCACGTTTTATGACGCCCACACAAATTCTCCTACTCATACTTGCTTATTTTGTTGTTTTAATAGTGATAAGCTACCTTACGGGAAAAGAAGATTCTAACGATGCTTTTTTTAAAGCAAACAAATCTGCCCCATGGTATTTAGTCGCTTTCGGGATGATTGGAGCATCACTTTCGGGCGTAACCTTTATTTCAGTTCCTGGCGCCGTTGAAACCAAACAATTTGGATATCTGCAGGTTGTTTTTGGCTATTTTTTTGGCTATTTAGTTATAGCATATGTCTTACTGCCAATTTACTACAGGCTTAATCTAACTTCAATTTACACCTATTTAAAAGATCGGTTTGGAAACACGAGTTATAAAACAGGCTCTGTGGCTTTTTTAATTTCAAGAACTGTTGGTGCTGCATTCAGATTGTTTTTGGTAGCCAAGGTGCTTCAGCTTTTAATTTTTGACCAGTATCATATTCCTTTTACCGTTACCGTGATTATTACCATAGCGCTTATCTGGCTTTACACCTTTAAAGGCGGTATTAAAACCATCATATTTACCGATACTTTGCAGACCTTGTTTATGCTCATTTCTGTTGTGATAACCATTGTTTTTTTGGCATCAGCTCTAGATTTGAATAGCGTATCTGAAGTCTATACCAATGTAAAGGAAAGTGCTTTGAGCAAAGTGTTTTTTACTGATGATGTGAACGATGCTCAATTTTTTATTAAAAGCTTTCTGGCAGGCATGTTTATCACGATAACTATGACAGGATTAGATCAAGATATGATGCAGAAAAACCTAGCGTGTAAAAATCTAAAGGAAGCACAAAAGAATATGATTTCCTTTAGCGTGGTACTTGTTTTTGTGAATATATTGTTCCTGGTTTTGGGGCTTCTACTCACACAATATGCCAATCAACATGGCATTACAGCAAAAAAAGATGACTTATTTCCAACTATTGCCATGTTACCGGAGATTGGTGTTATAACCTCAGCCTTTTTTTTACTAGGCCTTATTGCTGCGGCCTATTCTAGTGCCGATTCGGCACTGACCTCGTTAACCACATCTTTTTGCATCGATATTATTGAATTAGATAAAAAACCACAGGCCTCACAAAAACGTATAAGAAAGCAGACTCATGTTTTTATTAGCATCGTATTGGTTATTGTTATTGTTTTATTTGATGCTATTTTCAAGGATGTTTCAGTAATCTGGGAGTTATTTAAAGCCGCGGGGTATACTTATGGCCCGCTATTGGGTCTATTCGCTTTTGGGATTTTCACCAAAACCGAGCTTAAAGATAAATACGTTTGGATTATTGCCATTATCGCCCCTATGGTGTCTTATCTCATAAATGCATATTCAGTAGATTTATTAAATGGTTATCAAATAGGGTTTGAAATATTAATAATTAATGGCCTACTCACCTTTTTAGGGTTAATATTGATTCGTAGAAAGTAACACGAGTGTGCAGGCTGTTTCAAACTCAATATGATGTTCTCGTAATATTTTATACAGTTCCGGGTTTTCTGTCCCGGGATTAAAAATAACCCGTTCAGGTTTTAAGGATACGATATAATCGTAATACGGCACTTGGTTTTTTGGATTCAAATATATGGTCACGGTATCTATGTCTTCAAAACCTTTCAATGTAGTATCAACCGTAACTCCAGAAACTTCTCCAGACCGCAAACCAATCGCAAGTGTTTCAAACTTATGACTTACAAGTCGTTGTATAGCATAATGCGAATATCTATTCGGTTTTAATGAGGCTCCAAGCACTAATGTTTTCTTTTTCATATGTTAAAAAAATGTTAATAAAGGCTAAATATAGTAACAGAAATTGAATTACAGCGTCTACAAGTTAAAGTAAATCATCAATCAAAAATCAATCAAATCTAATGAAAAGACTACTCTTTTTGTGTGCTTTATTATTAACAATTTCTATAAATGCGCACACAGACCCCAAAACAAAATCTGATAAAACTGGCTCTATAACTGGAAAGGTTTTAGACGCAACGCTTAACGAACCCTTACCCTATGTCAATATTATCCTTAAAAATACAGATGGCACAACCATAACTGGAACCATTACTCTAGAAGATGGCACTTTTGAACTGGATAAAATTGCTGAAGGCAGCTTTATTATTAGTATTCAATATATTGGTTATAAGACCGAATCTAAAAATGTAACTATAGGAAAAGGCAGTTACAAAATTGATTTGGGTATTATTCTTTTAAAAGAATCTGCAGAAGGTTTAGATGAAGTAACAGTTATAGCCGAAACCTCAACAATACAACAAAAAGTAGACAGAAAGGTAATAACTATTGGTAAAGACTTAGCCGCTATAGGAAGTGCTTCAGAACTCATGGTAGGTATTCCATCTGTAAGTGTTGATGCCCAAACCGGGGAGATTAGTTTACGGGGCAATCAGAACGTACGCGTAATGGTTGACGGTAAATTATCTAATATTCCGACTGCTCAATTATTAAAGCAAATTCCATCAACAGCTATTAAATCCATCGAATTAATAACCAATCCTTCAGCAAAATATAATCCTGAAGGTATGAGCGGTATTATTAATATTGTATTGCACAAAAACACCATGATAGGCTTTAATGGTAATTTTAATGTGGGATTAACTCATGAAATAGAAGCGAAGTTCAACAGTTCTTTAGATATGAACTATCGTAACGGAAAATTCAATTTATACGGAAGCTATAGTAACAACATCTCTAAAAACAGAAATAGAGGAAATATCTTTAGACCAGAAAATAACTCGGAACAATTTTTTAAGTTTTTAGATAAAAGACAATCCCATTTATTTAAAGTAGGTGTGGATTTTTATTTAGATGATAAAAATACTATTTCATTTTTTACAACTCAAAACACCTCTGATAGTAGTACCGAAGGGCAAACTGAAGCATTATTTTATGATAATCCTACGTTTAATCAAAGTCAAATTTTTCTTGCTGAAAGTGATAACGAATCATCACAATACAATTTTGATTATAAGCATGATTTCTCAGAAGATGGCCATAATATAGAATTAGAAATCGACTATAATGTTTTTGAAGATGTTACGCCAGCAGATTTCAGGTTTTTACTCGACTCAAATGAAGATTACAAAGATTTCAATAATACAGACAGAAGTAGCACTACCATAAACTTAGATTATGTGAACCCGTTATCTGAAACCACAAAATTAGAATTAGGTTTACAGGCCCGTTTATTCAATTCGGATATTGCTTATGCTTCAACGGGGAAGACCTTAAATGAAGAAGGGATTTTAAGACCCACGCCCAGTAATGATTTTGATTATACTAGGGACATTTACTCTGCTTATGGAACATTCAGCAAAAAATTTGAAAAATGGACCTATCAAATAGGATTGCGCGCCGAAAGTGTGAAAGAAGATGCTTTGGCACTGTCCTCTGAAGCTGCAAGTACTCAAACATTTGTGAATGACTATTTTGAATTGTACCCATCCGCTTTTTTCACTTATACCCCTTCCGAAAAAAATTCCTATCAATTAAGTTATAGCCGCCGTGTTGATAGACCTGGGATCGGACAGGTAAACCCGATTAAAGAATGGAGCACACCTTTGATTTCTTCTTTTGGAAATATAGATTTAAGACCTCAATTTACCAATTCATTTGAAGCAAATTATACAAGAACATTAAAAGACAAAAAAGGAAGTATTACCGGTGGTGTTTTCTATAGAATAATTTCAGATGAGATTAATAGAGCACTATTTATTGATAGAACAGATGTGAACTCGGGGCGTATTATCTTAACCCATGATAATTTTGATGACACGTCTGCATACGGTATTGAGTTATCATCCAATTACAAACCAACAAAATGGTGGAGTATAAATTCTAGTTTTGACTTGTATTCGCAAACCCAAAAAGGTATTGCAGAAAATTTAACAGCGCCCATCGAAACGGCCACGATTGATGATATTGAAACTAATATTGATGAAGTTGATAATGTAGCATGGAATTTTAGAATGTTCAACAATTTTAAAGTAACTAAAACTTTAAGTTTTACTGCATTTGGTTTTTATAGAGGAAAAAACAAAAACTTGCAGTTTAACATGGAACCCATGTATTTTGTTAATGTGGGAGCTCGCGTAGGTTTTGCTGAAGGAAAAGGAACTGTTAGCCTAAACTATAATGATATTTTTGACACTATGGAATTTGCTTTCAAAGGCAAAAAGCCTTTTGTTCAAAATGGGGCGTTCAATTGGGAAAGCAATACATGGAACGTGAGTTTGTCTTATCGTTTTGGCGGCGGAAAATACCGTGCCAAATCAAGAAAACGTCGTGATAACAATGAAAAATCTGGTGGAGGATTTTTATAAGATTATTTAATAGTTTACATCTTAGTTGATGGTTACTATTAGTGTCAAACTATTAAATATCAACCCCTAGGCATTTGCGTTTAGGGGTTTCTTTTTTTGTTTTTTTCAAATTTAAACAATAAAAAGACAGATGTTAGCGTTAAACGTATTATACGGTCAACCAAAACGAATATTGTAATTATTTTAGAGTTAGTCACCTTCACATAATAAATTCGTAATATGAAGATTTGTATAAGAAAGTAAAAGCTCGAAATATAATATTTCGAGCTTTTGATTTTAATATTGTTAAAAAAAGTTAAAGTTTAAATGCGTATGCAATAATTATTGCTTTTTTACGTCTAAGTATATAATATTCTTCACATCAGTAATAGTGTTAGTTGAAGTTAATTAATAGCTAGAAAAACCCGAAATTTACATTTCGGGTTTTTCGTTTTTTATAATTCAATTAACTTGAACAATGGATAAAGAAGTTAGTGTCAGTTTGAGTTCTAAATCCATGATCTACTGTCTCATGTCTCAAAACAAATAAATCCCTAAAACTGACTATCAATTGGTTATTGAAATCCTGCAAGGTTTTGAAAACCTTGTAGGTTTATTTTGTAATTCTAATACCTACAAGATCAAAATAAGACCTTGCAGGATATGAATCGAACTCGAAAAAAGCTAAATAGTGCATCAAGGCAGAAGAACAAAGAAATAGCAAAACTAACACTTGAGAACTATTTAAACTTTACATATAAAGAGATTCCTGCTTTCGCAGGAATTAATTACCATTTAATGATAGCGCTTCCCCAAGTAAAGCCACTACCAAAAGCTGCTAAAACCACATTATCGCCTTCTTTAATCTTACCCTCTTCCCAAGCTTCGGTTAGGGCAATAATTATAGAAGCCGCTGTGGTATTACCGTACTTCATAATATTATTAAAAACCTGGTCATCGCGCAGTCCAAATTTTTTCTGAATGAACTGTGCTATACGTAAATTAGCCTGATGCGGAATTAACATATCAATATCATCCTTATGCAATCCGTTTTGCTTTAAGCCTTCCATGATCACTTCACTAAAACGTACCACAGCATTTTTAAATACAAATGTGCCATCCATATATGGAAAATAAGATACATCTTCTTCTCCTGCCTCTATAATTTCGGGAACCCAATGTGCAATACTTGGAGATGCAACAATCAATTTATCGGCATATTTTCCTTCACTATGTAAATGCGTAGACAAAATTCCTTTGCTATTATCTTCCTCCCTTGAAAGCACACAGGCGCCAGCCCCATCGCCAAAAATAACCGTAACGCCTCGACCACGTGTCGTTTTATCTAAACCATTACTATGGTATTCAGCACCAATAACTAAAATGTTTTTGTACATCCCCGTTTTAATAAACTGGTCTGCAACAGAAATCGCATATATAAACCCTGAACATTGGTTCCTAACATCAAGTGCACCGACCGTTGGCATATCCAGCATATCCTGAATTTGCACGCCACAACCTGGAAAATAATAATCTGGACTTAAGGTTGCAAACACTATAAAATCGATATCGTCTTTGGTTAACCCAGCACGTTCTATGGCAATTCGTGCAGCCTTGGCTCCCATGACCGCAGAAGTGTCTTCAGATCCTTCTTTTATCCAACGGCGTTCTTTAATACCTGTACGTTCTTGAATCCATTCATCACTTGTGTCCATCATTTTAGCCAAGTCATCATTAGTTACAATATTATCTGGGACATACTTACCTAAACCGGTTATTTTTGAATTGTACATAGTTTGCTTTTTGTCAATATTAATAATTTCAAGCCAATAAATTTAAGAAATTATGAAAATACAATAATAAATTACGTTCATAATTATCATTTTATAAATTTTTTATCTTTTAGATATAATAAAAAATTTCTTGAAACCGACTAAAGGAGGCAAGCCGTAGGGGTATTTCGCCGGTTTCATTTTGGCCTTGGGGCCAAAAACCGAAATTTTGTATTTTACCTCACCCAGAACTGCTGAAAATGGCAGTTCTGACCTCTCCCAAGGAGAGGTAAACAGGAAACCCCGACCCAAGGGTCGGAGAATCTTTAGATTGAAAATATAAGTTAAATCGTCTTAAAATAAATGTACTTCAATGCCAGTTTGTCACCTTTAACACATTGGCATTTTTGTTGTCCTATCCTATACCATAACGAAAACAACAATAAATTATAAATATTATGACAAAAGGAAACATTAATGTGTCGGTAGAAAATATCTTTCCGCTTATTAAAAAATTCTTATATAGTGATCACGAAATATTTTTACGTGAGCTTATCAGTAATGCAACGGATGCCACTTTAAAATTGAAACACCTTACTAATGTAGGTGATGCTAAGGTTGAGTATGGTAATCCAAATATTGAAGTTAAGATAGACAAAGAGGGCAAAAAACTTCACATTATTGACCAAGGTTTAGGTATGACAGCCGAGGAAGTAGAAAAGTACATTAACCAAGTGGCTTTTTCTGGTGCAGAAGAGTTTTTGGATAAATATAAAGATTCTGCTAAAGATTCAGGAATTATAGGGCATTTTGGTTTAGGGTTCTATTCCGCTTTTATGGTTGCCGAAAAAGTAGAAATTATCACCAAATCTTATACAGATGAACCCGCAGCACATTGGACCTGTGATGGCTCTCCTGAATTTACTATAGAGCAGTCTGATAAAACAGAACGTGGTACTGAGATCATACTTCATATTGCGGACGATTCTACAGAGTTTTTAGAAGAAAGTAGAATCCGTGAATTGTTATTAAAATACAACAAATTCATGCCTATTCCAATTAAATTTGGAACCAAGGAAGTTAACGATCCTGACTTTACGCCTAAAACGACTACAGATAAAGATGGCAAAGAAACTACGGAGCCACATAAACAAATTACAGTAGATAATATTATTAATAACCCTAATCCAGCATGGACCAAACAGCCAGCAGAATTAGAAGATCAAGATTATAAAGACTTTTACAGAGAATTGTATCCTATGCAATTTGAAGAGCCTTTATTCAACATTCACTTGAATGTAGATTATCCGTTCAATTTAACTGGTATCTTGTATTTCCCAAAAATGGGTCAGGATTTAAATGTTCAAAAAGATCGCATTCAACTGTATCAAAACCAAGTGTATGTTACAGATAATGTGGAAGGCATTGTACCGGAATTTTTGACCATGCTTCGTGGTGTCATTGATTCACCAGACATTCCTTTAAATGTATCTCGTTCTTATTTACAGGCAGATGGTGCGGTTAAAAAAATAGCATCTTACATTACCCGTAAAGTAGCTGATAAATTGAAATCGCTATTCAACAATAATCGTGAAGAATTTGAAGCAAAATGGAATGATATTAAAATCGTGATAGAATACGGGATGCTTTCTGAAGATAAATTCTTTGAAAAGGCAGATGCCTTTGCATTGTACCCTTCGGTTGATGGTAAATACTATACTTACGAAGAATTATTCAATAAAATAAAAGCGAGTCAAACCGATAAAGATGATAAGTTAGTGATTCTTTACGCTTCAGATAAAGATGCGCAACACAGTTATATTGAAGCTGCAAAAGCGAAAGGTTATGAAGTCTTGTTATTGGATTCTCCAATCGTATCGCACTTAATCCAGAAGTTAGAAACAACAAAAGAGAACATTTCTTTTGCACGTGTAGACGGCGATCATATTGATAATTTAATTAAGAAAGACGAAAACACTATTTCTAAATTAGGTGATGACCAAAAGAAAGCTCTTGATGAAATTTTAAAAGAAGTGATTCCTTCTGAAAAATTCATGGTGCAATTGGAAGCTATGGATAGTGATGCCTCACCTTTTATAATTACGCAACCTGAATTTATGCGTAGAATGAAAGAAATGCAAGCTACTGGTGGTGGCGGTGGTATGTTCGGCATGGGTAATATGCCAGAAATGTACAATCTTATAGTGAACACTAATTCTGAATTGGTTGGAGACATTTTAGCCACTAAAACCAAAAAGAAACAAGAACGCTTAATAAACCAGAGTTTAGATTTAGCACGCTTGTCTCAAGGCTTGCTTAAAGGAGAGGAATTAACAAACTTTGTTAAACGCAGTTACGAAATGATAAAGTAATAGTGTCATTGGTAGAATACAGGACGTGGCAATCCCTTTATTTAGAATAAGATTTGTTTTTTCAAAGAAACATAGCTTTAACTCATAGTAAAGAGAGACGAGACCCTTTTAAATAATATTAAAACCACCTTGTAAAATCAAGGTGGTTTTTTTATGGTCAAAAGCCTCGGAAAGTCTCGGAAAGCCCAGTATTATGTAACATTTGTTACATAACCTCATGATAATTATCATGTTTATTTTTGATGTCTTGTTATAATTTTACAGTATGATAAAAGCATGACAATCATGTGGTATTTGATACCGTTTATTCAAATATTGCAACAAACTATATAATCATGAAATCAATTATTTCAAATGTATTCATTCTACTTTTTTCAACAGCAGCAATTGCACAATCTGGTCATATAATGCAAGGGGTTGGTGCTGTAAACATGTCAATGGGTAGTGCTGCGACGGCACAACCACTGGATATTTCAGGAGCACTCCACTGGAATCCCGCAGCAATCTCAACCTTTGATGATAAAATTTTAAAACTTGATGTTGGATTATTCTTTTCTTCGCCAGAATTATCTTCTTCTTTACCTGCTGGAATGTTAGGACCAGGAGCTCCTGGTGTAAGTGGTACTACTAAGGATGATAGAGGCACTTCTATCATGCCTAACTTAGGATACTTATGGGGCAAAGAAGGCAGCAAACACACGTTTGGTGCTTCCGCCTTTGGTATTAGTGGCTTTGGTGTTACGTTTCCAGAAGAAGACAACAATCCCTTGAATCCTAATTTTAATCCATTAGATAATTCAAATCCTCTTAATTATCCTCAAGCTGCAAATGGATTCGGACATATAGAATCTGACTATATGCTATTACAAGTAAGTTTATCCTATGCCTATGAAATAACCGATAAATTATCTGTTGGTGTACAACCAAATATTAATTACGCAGCGTTAGAGTTGATGCCCAATCCAACAGCTAACCCAACAACGGCAGGATACCCATCGTCCGACAAAGCCTCTTCCATTGGTTTTGGTGCTCAGTTTGGATTATTCTTCGATTCAGGTTTTGGATTAAAACTTGGTGCATCATATAAAACAACTCAAAAATTCAGTGAATTTGAATTTGATAACACCTATTTAGATGACACTAGTGCTACTAATAAATTCCAAATGGATTATCCAGCAATCTTTTCTCTTGGATTAGGATACTCAATAGGAAATATAGATTTAGCACTGGATTTTAGAAGAGTTGATTATGAAAACACCGACGGATTTTCTGAAACTGGTTGGACTCCAACCGCATCTGTTGCTGGTTTTGGTTGGAAAAATATTTCAATTCTGGCAGCAGGCCTACAATACAAAGGCATTAATAAATTACCATTACGTTTTGGATATACCTATAACTCTAATCCAATTCCAGAGGAAGTTACATTTTTTAATATCCCGGCAACTGCTATTATTAAGCATTCATATCAGTTCGGTTTAAGCTATCAAGTAAACGATGCTTGGAGTATTGACGGCGTTTACCATTATGCTGCTAGCGATGGGGCAACTTCGGGACAAATACTGAGCCCATTAGCAGCCTCAACGTCAAATCCATTAGGAGCGATTCCTGGATCATCAGTTTCCTATGACATGACAACATCCATGGTAATGGTAGGCATTAGTTATAAATTTCAAAAAAAAGATTCAGAGACTAACATCTAATTAAAAAAAATAAAATGAAACAGTTACTCATACTTGGCGCAGGTACATCGGGAACCATGATGGCAAATCATTTAAATAAAGTCTTGCCTAAAGATTCTTGGAACATCTCAATAGTTGACCAAGAGGAAACACATTATTACCAACCTGGTTTTTTGTTTTTACCTTTTGATTTATATAAAACCAAAGATGTAAAAAAGAAAATAGACAAGTTCATACCAAAACGGGTTAAACTAATAAATGAAAAGATAGAACGTATTGACAAGGACAAGAATGAAGTTGTTCTAAAAAACAATACCATTCTAAGTTATGATATTCTAATTGTTGCGACAGGAACCAACATTGCACCCCAAGAAATTGAAGGCATGCTTGGAGCGCATTGGCATAAATCGGTTTTCGACTTTTATACTTATGAGGGTGCCAAAAATTTACGTGATAAACTAAGAACTTGGAAAGGGGGAAAACTCGTTGTCCATATCTCTGAAATGCCAATTAAATGTCCTGTAGCACCCTTGGAATTTGCATTTTTAGCCGATTCTTTTTTCACCAATAAAGGCATACGAGATCAAGTAGAAATTAGTTTTGTAACACCCATGTCTGGTGCTTTTACAAAACCGAAAGCTACAGAGGCACTTAACTACCTCTTGGAACAAAAGCATATAAAGGTTATTCCAGATTTTAATATTGAATCTGTAGATGGCCCAAACCATAAAATCATGGATTATGCAGGTGAAGAAGTTGCCTATGATCTATTGGTAACCATACCCACAAATATGGGAGACCCTATGATTAAACGCTCTGGAATTGGTGACGAACTCAATTATATCCCTACAGATAAAGCCACCTTGCAAACCAAAATAAAAGATAATATATTTGCTATTGGTGATGCTACAAATTTACCAGCATCCAAGGCGGGTTCTGTGGCACATTTTGAGGCAGAAATTTTAACGGAGAACATACAACGTTATATCGCCGGAAAAGAACTTAAAAAAGAATTCGACGGACATGCCAACTGTTTTATTGAAACTGGTCACGGCAAAGCATTGCTCATCGATTTTAATTATACACAAGAACCTGTTAAGGGAACATTTCCGTTTCCTGGAGTTGGTCCACTAAGCCTATTAAAGGAAACACATATGAATCATATGGGCAAATTAGCCTTTAAATGGATTTACTGGAATATGCTAATCAAAGGAAAACACATTCCCTTTGTATCGGCAACCATGCAGACATCAGGCAAACAAATAGAAGAAACAACACATTAAAATAATATAAAATGAATACCATGGAAAAAACATATGCAGGACAAGCAATCAGTACAAATGAACAAGGCTATTTAACCGATTTAAATCAATGGAATCGTGACATCGGGACCGAAATAGCAAAAGAGGAAGATATTGAAATGACCGACAGGCATTGGGAAGTGATTGAATACCTTCAAGACCAATACCGAAAAGAGGTACCACTAAGTGTCAGAAAGGTAGGCAAAAGTAATGTGGTAAGCATTAAGGAGTTCTATCAATTATTTCCTAAAGGACCTTTAAAAATTTCAAGCAGAATTGCAGGGATTCCAAAACCTGTAAGTTGTATTTAATAACATAATAACTATAAAAAAATTATAATGGAAAATATAGTCGAAAGTCCCATAAAACAAAAAGAAGACACCTCTAAAAAGCCCATAAAAAAAATGATGCTTATTCTGTCTAAAGCTACCATAGACAATGTGTATGCATGTTTTATTTTAGCTAATGGTGCACGAATGGAAGGCATAGAATCAGAAATATTCTTTACGTTTTTCGGTTTGGAAGCCATCACTAAAAAGAAACTAGAACATTTAAGAGTAGCAACCGTTGGCAACCCCGGCATGCACATTCCAACGATGGTTGGCGGATTACCAGGGATGGAAGCCTTTGCCACTAAAATGATGAAAAGCGAGATGGAAAAACTAGATATTCCGCCTGTAGGGGAATTTTTAGAAATCTTAGCAGCATCAGGAACAAAACTCTGGGCCTGCAAATTAGCTATGGACATGTTCCATTTAAATGAAGATAAATTAATAGATGATTTAGACGGCGTTTTAACGGTTGGCGATTTTTATAATCGCGCACAAGGTGACAATACACAACTTATGTTTATCTAAAATTATCATAAACTCAAAAAAAGAGCCATCTTGTACAACCAAGGTGGTTTTTTGTTTGCAGTCTAAATTTTAACTTTAGAAGTAAATTAGTATTCTAACACTTACCTATATTTGTCTCTAAAAAATTCACATGATGAAAAACACACTTTTTATTTTAGCAGTAATACTTATGGCTTCTTGCTCTAGCGATGATAAAATCGATTTTAAGGCTAAAAACGAACAAGAGATAACCACCTATATAGCCGATAATAATTTAAATGCTGTTAGAAGTGACACAGGACTTTACTATGTTATAGAAACTGAGGGCAGCGGCGAACAACCTATCACAACCAGTAACGTTACCGTAGCTTATAAGGGCTATTATACGAATGGCAATGTGTTTGATGAAAGCACTTCCGCTGGAATTTCGTTTAATTTACAACAAGTTATAAAAGGCTGGACGGAAGGTATTACGTACTTCAAAAAAGGGGGTAGCGGTAAATTATTAGTCCCAGCGCACTTAGGGTATGGCAACAGTGATACTAGAGGCATCCCGGGAGGCTCTGTACTCATATTTGATATTAACTTAATCTCAGTAAATTAAAACCGACAAATAGTCAGTGCATTAAAAATATTAAGACCCGCTTTGTATAAACAATGCGGGTTTTTTGTAACTAGATTTGCCAATGGTCGTCATATAAATAATTCGTATCTTAAATCAATCAAAAAAATTAAAACAACAACTATGACACCCATCAAATCATTAAAAACACTTTTCCTATTACTAGTTACCCTCGGCATATCCTATCTTTCAGAAGCCCAAAACTTAGAACAACAAATTGATGCCTTTATGGCTTCAGAATATAAAGCTAATGAACCTGGAGCTTCGGTTTTAATTGCTAGGGATGGAAAAACCATCTACAAAAAAGCCTTCGGACAAGCCAATTTAGAGCTTAATGTGCCTATGACTACACAAAATGTAGTTGAAATTGGTTCCATCACCAAACAATTTACCGCAGTAGCCATTTTAATGTTGGAAGAGCAAGGGAAACTTAATATTAATGATATCATTACTAAATTTATTCCAGACTATCCTACCATGGGCAAAACCGTTACCGTGCATCATTTGCTCAACCATACGTCGGGGATAAAAAGTTATACAGGAATGAAGGATTTTAGAAAGATGGCCGCTACAGATATGACCCCACTTGAACTGATTGATGTCTTTAAAAACGAACCTATGGATTTTGATCCCGGTGAAGATTTCCGATATAATAACTCGGGATATATTTTATTGGGATATATTATAGAAGTAGCCTCTGGACAGACTTATGAGGATTTTATTGAAAAAGAAATCTTCCAAAAGTTAGGCATGTATAATTCATATTATGGTAGTAAAAAAGAAATTATAGAGCATCGCGCTACGGGGTATAGTATGGCTGATAATGGTTACGTAAATGCCGATTATTTGAGTTTAACACTGCCTTATGCGGCAGGTTCTATCATGTCTACTGTAGATGATTTATTAATCTGGCAAAATGCCATTGTTAATAATAAACTCATTAAAAAATCAAGTTTAGAAAAAGCGATCCGTGGGTCAGAACTAAATTCTGGCAAACATATTTCTTACGGCTATGGCTGGTTTGAGGATGATGTAAATGGGTCGAACGCCTACCAACATGGTGGCGGCATTTTTGGCTATACCACAATGGGTATTTATTTACCAGAAGAAAAGCTTTATGTAGCTGGATTAACCAATTGCAAT